>NZ_LWBS01000022.1 GCF_001652265.1 Rhizobium leguminosarum | reverse complement strand
AAATGGGCAGACCAGCTCGGAATGCCCAAACTCGTCTAACCTCAATCTCTCGAACCGCCCGGTGCGGACCCGCATGCCGGGTGGTGTGGCAGGGGTGCGATCAACATGATCGCCCCCTATGCCGATTCCATCTATGGTGACGCGCGGGCAAAATGATGCTAAAGCCGGCGCCAACAGCGGACAGATCGCGATTTCAGTCGCCGTTCCGCGATTCAACTTCTGCCGATGTGCTGTCATGCGCCCGCAGGTCTTCCGGCTTAGCCCTGAAGTTCGCAGGGTTTGCGGGGCGGTTACGTGTTCGAATTCGGGATGAAAGACTATGTCCGTCATGGATGCGATTGATGTCATCACGCCTCAGGCGCCTCGTGCCGCTTCCGGCGTCGAGAAGCCGTCCCTGATCGGGCTGTCGCGCGAGGAGATGGGGGCGGCACTCCGGGAAAAGGGTGTGGCCGAGAAGCAGATCAAGATGCGCGTCTCGCAGCTCTGGAACTGGATCTATGTGCGCGGGGTCTCCGACTTCGACCATATGACGAATGTCGCCAAGGACATGCGGGAGATGCTGAAGCAGCATTTCACCATCGAACGTCCCGAGATCGTCGAGGAGCAGGTCTCCAACGACGGCACGCGCAAATGGCTGCTGCGCTTTCCCGCCCGCGGCGCCGGGCGTCCCGTCGAGATCGAAGCCGTCTATATCCCGGAAGAGGGCCGCGGCACGCTCTGCCTTTCCAGCCAGGTCGGCTGCACGCTCACCTGTTCCTTCTGTCATACCGGGACGCAGCGTCTGGTGCGCAACCTGACGGCGGAGGAAATTCTTTCGCAGTTGCTGCTTGCCCGCGACCGGCTTGGGGACTTCCCGGACCGTGAAGCGCCGCAGGGCACGATCATGCCTGCCGAGGGCCGCAAGGTCAGCAACATCGTCATGATGGGCATGGGTGAGCCGCTTTATAACTTCGATGCCGTCAAACAGGCATTGCTGATCGCCACGGATGGTGACGGCCTGTCGCTGTCCAGGCGCCGCGTGACGCTTTCTACTTCTGGCGTTGTGCCGGAGATCTTCCGCACCGGCGAGGAAATCGGCGTCATGCTGGCGATTTCGCTGCATGCGGTGCGCGACGATCTGCGCGACCTTCTGGTTCCGATCAACAAGAAGTATCCGCTGAAGGAGCTGATCGAAGCCTGCCGGACCTATCCTGGCCTTTCGAACGCACGGCGCATCACCTTCGAGTATGTGATGCTGAAGGATGTCAACGACAGCCTGGAAGACGCCAAGGGGCTGATCAAGCTCCTGAAAGGCGTGCCGGCGAAGATCAACCTCATTCCGTTCAATCCGTGGCCCGGCACCAATTACCAGTGTTCGGACTGGGAGCAGATCGAGAAGTTCGCCGATTTCATCAATTCGGCAGGCTATGCCTCGCCGATCCGCACACCCCGCGGTCGCGACATTCTTGCCGCCTGCGGCCAGCTGAAATCGGAGTCGGAACGCATGCGCAAGACCGATCGTTTGGCCTTCGAGGCGATGATGATCGCCAATCACGGCGCCGACGACTGATCAGCAAGTTTGATCCTCGCTACAATTCTCCGCGATTGATTTCAGGGGGCACTTTTCCTAAAAGTGCCCCCAAAATCATTCAGGAGGATCCCCATGCGCCCGATTTTGCTCGCTCTTGCCGCCACTTTGGCCCTTTCACTGCCCGCAAAGGCCGATGATGTCACCGTCGCCGTGACGGCGATCGTCGAACATCCGGCGCTGGATGCGGCGCGCAAGGGCGTTCTCGATGCGCTGACGGCCGCCGGCTACAAGGAAGGCGAGAATCTGAAATTCGTGTTCGAATCGGCGCAGGGCAATCCGGCGACGGCAGCCCAGATCGCCCGCCAGTTCGCCGGTGACGAGCCCAATGTCATCGTGCCGATCTCGACACCCTCGGCCCAGGCCGTCGTCTCCTCGACACGCGACATTCCTGTCGTCTTCACGGCCGTGTCCGATCCGCTCGGCGCCCAGCTCGTCAAGAACATGGACAAGCCCGGCGGCAATGTCACCGGCCTCTCCGATATGTCGCCGGTCGCCGAGCACCTCGCGCTGATCAAGGAAATCCTGCCCGATGTGAAAACCATCGGCTATCTCTACAATTCCGGCGAGGCGAATTCCGTTTCGCTGCTCGCCGTGTTGAAAGCTGAAGCCGAAAAGGCTGGCCTGAAGGTAGTCGAATCGGCTGCCACCAAATCGGCCGAGGTCCAGGGTGCGACACGCGCGCTCGTCGGCCGCGCCGATGTGATCTACATTCCGACCGACAACACGATCATCTCAGCGCTCGAAGGCGCTGTCGCGGTGGCCGAGGAGAGCAAGCTGCCGCTCTTTACCGCCGATACGGATTCGGTTTCGCGTGGCTCGATCGCCGCCCTCGGCTTCAACTATTATGATGTCGGCAAGCAGACCGGCGAGATCGTCGTGCGTGTGCTGAAGGGCGAGAACCCCGGCGACATCGCGGTCAAGACTGCAGCCGGCAGCGACCTCGTCGTCAACAAGGCGGCGGCCGAGAAGATGGGCGTCACGCTGCCTCAGAGCGTGCTTTCCCGCGCTACCAAAGTCATCGAATAAACAAGGCGACTGCCGTCGCTGATCGAGTTTGCAGCCGCTCCCGTTCCACACGGGGGCGGCTGATGGTATTAAAAGCCTGATGTTTCGCGCAGGGCGCGGAGCGGAAACGGACAGAAGAGGGGCGGAAGCCTTGAGCCAAATCGCATTCTGGGGGGCCGTCGAACTCGGACTGGTCTATTCCTTCGTCGCCCTTGGGGTCTATCTCGCCTTCCGTGTTCTGGATTTCCCCGACCTGACGGTCGATGGCTCCTTTCCGCTTGGCGCGGCGGTGACGGCCGTGCTGATCATTGCCGGCGTCAATGCCTGGCTTGCGGCGCTGATCGCCATGGCGGCCGGTGCCGCCGCGGGCATGGTGACGGCGCTGCTCAACGTGCGCTTCAAGATCCTCAACCTCCTCGCTTCGATCCTGACGATGATCGCATTGTTTTCCGTCAATCTGCGCGTAATGGGCAAGCCCAACGTCGCCCTCATCAATGCCGACACGATGATCAGCCCGTTCTTCGGCCATGGCCTTCGCGATTTCTACGTGCGGCCGCTCTTCGTCGGTGTTCTCGTCGTCATCGCGCTCATCCTGGTCTGGCGTTTCCTGGAAAGTGATGCCGGGCTGGCAATGCGGGCGACCGGCGCCAATGCAAGGATGGCGCGGGCCCAGGGTGTCGATACCAGCCGGCAGATCTATCTCGGCATGGCGATCTCCAATGCGCTGGTGGCGCTCGGCGGCGCGCTGTTTGCCCAGACGAACGGCTTTGCCGACGTCACCTCGGGCGTCGGCACGATCGTCGTCGGTCTGGCCGCCGTCATCATCGGCGAGACGCTGCTTGGGCGGCGCGGTCTGCTGATCGCGTTGATTGGATGCGTGCTCGGCTCGATCCTCTATCGCATCGCGATCCAGCTGGCGCTTTCGAGCGACGTCATCGGCCTGCAGGCGTCCGACCTCAATTTCGTCACGGCCGTGCTGGTGACTGTGGCGCTCATCCTTCCCCGTTTGCGCAGAGGTGCCGCGTCGTGATCAACCTCAAGAACATCAAGGTCGTCTTCGGGCGCGGCACGCCGCTGCAGAAGCAAGCGCTCTCGGGTGTCAGCCTGACGATCGAGGAAGGCTCCTTCGTCACCGTCATCGGCTCGAACGGCGCTGGTAAATCGACGCTGCTCGGCGTCCTCGCCGGCGATGTGTTGGCGAGCGAAGGACAGGTGCTGATCGGCAATGCCGACGTCACCCGCAAGACGACAGCGGCGCGCGCCGGGCTGGTCGCCCGTGTCTTCCAGGACCCGCTGACCGGAAGCTGCGGCGCCTTGTCGATCGAGGAAAACCTGGCGCTTGCGGCGCGCCGCGGTGAACGACGCGGGCTCGTCTCGGCGCTTGGCGCAAAACGGCGCGACCATTTTCGCGCGAGGATCGCCGAGCTCAATCTCGGGTTGGAGAACCGCATGAAGGACCGCATGGACCTGCTTTCCGGTGGCCAGCGCCAAGCAGTCTCGCTCGTCATGGCGACGCTGGCGGGCTCGGAAGTGCTGCTGCTCGACGAACATACAGCGGCGCTTGACCCCGGCATGGCGGAATTCATCATGGGTCTGACCCAGAAGATCGTTTCCGAGCGCAAGCTGACGACGCTGATGGTGACGCATTCGATGCGCCAGGCGCTCGATTATGGCCACCGCACGGTGATGCTGCATGGCGGCGAGATCGTGCTCGATGTCGCCGGCGACAGCCGCAAGACGTTGCAGGTCGAGGATCTGATCGCAATGTTCCGCAAGATGCGCGGTCAGACGCTGGATGACGATGCGTTGCTGATCGGTTAGCGGGCAGCTGATCGTTTCACGACTCCTCAGAGGCCAGGGAGACCGTCATCAAGAGCAGACTTCCACCAGCACGCGATGGCCGTACTGGTTGAGCCATTCCGGCTGGCACTGTTCCGGGTCATAGTCGTCATCGCCGAACAACAGGCGATTTCTATCATGGAAGGCGAAACGGCCGTCGCGGTGTCCGCCAAAATGGCCGGCTCCGCCGAAATGATGCGCACCGAAGCCGCGATCGGCGAAATTGCCGCCGCCCATATTCGCACCACCGCCGAAGTGGCCGCCGTCACGCGAGAAGCCGCCACCGCCATGGCCTCCGCCGCCGTGAGCTAAGGCAGGTGTTGTCGCTGTAAGGGACGTGGCTGCAAGCGTCAGCGCAACAACTCCTGCTGTTATGATATTGCGGAACGTAATCATGGACTTATCCTTTCAAGCTAGCTCTTCGTGAGCCGTAAAGGATATGTGGGCAGCGAAGGTGGCGTGGCATAGCCACAATTGCCGACTTACGATCATATGTTGATCACAAGTAATCGCGCGAAAGGCATGGAATAATTTTGGAAGACGACGAAATTCGCGGTGACTGCCTGCTCCGGCATGGCGTCTCGCGAATATTGGTGTAGCTGGCGGCGGATCGTTTCACGACCGCGGGCGGATCGATCAACCGACCGCGGGCGGATTGCTGCGCAACCGCGGGATTGCTGCGCAACCGCGGTTACCGCGCCTGGGTGAGCAGGATCTTTGCGGCGAAGACCGAGAAGACGCCGGCGAAGGTGTAGTCCATGCCGCGCAGTACTTTCTTGTTGTTCTGCAGCCAGGAGGCCAGCCAGTCGGCGGCAAAGACGACGCTGGCGTTGACCGGCATGCCGATCAGGATGAAGCAGAAGCCGAGGAAAAGCAGCTTGTGGGTGACGGCTGGATCGCCGGCGCTGACGAATTGCGGCAGGAAGGTCATGAAGAAGATGATGACCTTGGGGTTCAGAAGATTGACCCAGAAGCCCGACGAAATGTTCGAAAGTGGCGTGCCCTTCTGCTCCTCGACCTTGGCGACGGTGAGCTTCGAGCCGAAGCGGATCGCCTGCACCGCCAGCCAGAGCAGATAGGCGGCACCGCCGGTCTTCAGGATCAGGAAGGCGGTCGGCGAGGCGGTGATCAGCGCCGAAATGCCGAAAGCGACCAGCATGGTGTGGACGACGATGCCGAGGCTGGTGCCGACGACAACGAAGAGAGCCGCTTTCTTGCCCTGGGCGAGCGCGCGGCTGATCGACAGCGTCATGTCGGGGCCGGGGGTTGCCGCAAGCAGCAGTGTGGCGGCGGCGAAGGCCAGAAGGGTCGGCAGGCTGGGCAGAAAATCCATGACACACTCTGAAAGCCGGAAAGGATCTAAAGCATGTTGCGCAAAAGTGTGTAGCGGTTTTGCGACAACGACATGCGTAAAAACAAAGACCAAAGCGCGAGGAGCGAATCCGAAAGATCGCGACGCGCTTTAGGGATCTCCTACCCGGCTTTCAGAAAATTACCAATCAAACCTTGTGATGGTACCGATTACTTCTGGTCGAGGAAGGCCTTGAACTTGTCGGCGTAGTCCTTGTGCCAGCGTGACAGCGGCGGACGGTTCTCAATGATATCGCCCGCCGCCCAGGCCATCCGGCGCTCGTCGACCGGACGCGCCACATCATTGTCGGGGCAGAGAATATAGAAATCGCCGCGTTCGAGGCTTTCGACCATGAAATCGACGGTCTGTTCCGGCGTCCAGGCGGCGGCCGGTTTTTCCGCGCGGTCGCCCTTGGTGAGGCCGGTGAAGACGAAGCCCGGGATCAGAAGATGGGCGGAGATCTTTCCGCCTTCGGTATTGCGAAGCTCATGCTGCAATGCTTCGGTGAAGACTTTCACACCAGCCTTGGAGATGTTGTAGGCGGGGTTGCCGGGCGGCGTGGTGATGCCCTGCTTGGAGCCGGTGTTGATGATCAGGCCGGGCTCGCCGTGCGACAGCATCTTCGGGCCGAAGGTGCGCGTGCCGTTGATCACGCCCATCAGGTTGACGGCGAAGATATTGTCCCAGTTCGCCTGCGGGCTGAAGATCGAGGTTTCCGGGCCGATGCCGGCATTGTTCATCAGCACGTGCACACGGCCGAAACGCTGGAGCACGGCGCGTTCAAGCGCTTCCAGCGAGTCTCTGCTGGCGACGTCGGTCTCGACCGCCATCACATTTTCCTCGCCGGCAATGGTCTTGAGCTCATTGGCGGCGTCGGCCAGCCGATCGCCGCCGAGATCGGCAACGGCGACGCTCATGCCGCGTCCGGCGAAATATTTCGCCGCGGCAAGACCGATGCCGGAGGCGCCGCCGGTGATGACGGCAACATTGGACTTCTTGAAAATGTCTTGAATATTCGTCACGGGGCAGCCTCTCTTCGGAGCATTGTTCGGACGATGCCGAATATGGTAGTTTCGCAGTGCAAGTCAAACCTGCGAGGTACCCGCGCGTGGCCAAGGTCGTGTCCATCAGAATCGATGACCACATGGAGGAATTTATCGGCAATCAGCTCGATCAGGGAGCCTATGGCTCCGCAGACGAGGTGATCGACGCCGGCTTGAGGCTTCTGCAGCGCGAGGCAGAGCTTGCGGCAATCGAGGCAGCCATTATCGAAGGTGAGAAATCTGGCAAACCGCGGCCTTTTGATTTCGATGCTTTTATCGAGGGAAAGCGAGCGCGACGCGGCCGCCAATGAAAGCGCTTGTTCTCTCGCCAGCCGCTGTCGACGATCTCGACAGGATTTATGACTATACCGAAGAGAAATGGGGCCAAGGTCAAGCGGAGGACTATATCGTTGCGCTCCGGGATGACTGCGAGGCGCTTGCAGCACAGACAAAGCGTGGCCGCAAAATCATTGGATTGAGGAGCGGCTACACCGCCCTGGCGTTTCGCTCGCATTTCGTCATTTACGCTGAGACCGAAAAAGTGTTGACGGTTATTCGCATCCTGCATCGGCGCATGAATATCGCGGCTCATCTCTAAACTGGGCTTGTGCTGTCCGGCTTGCCCTTGCGTCACGCGCCAATCTCGCTAAAAGTGCCGCGATGCCGGGTTTTCGCCGGCCTTTTATGCAACGGACCTCATCATCATGGCATCATACAAAGACGTGAAGAAAGTCGTTCTCGCCTATTCCGGCGGCCTCGACACCTCGATCATCCTGAAGTGGCTGCAGACGGAGCTCGGCGCCGAAGTCGTCACCTTCACCGCCGATCTCGGCCAGGGCGAAGAGCTGGAGCCGGCGCGCAAGAAGGCCGAGATGCTCGGCATCAAGGAGATCTATATCGAGGATGTGCGCGAGGAGTTCGTGCGCGATTTCGTCTTCCCGATGTTCCGCGCCAATGCCGTCTACGAAGGCGTCTACCTGCTCGGCACCTCGATCGCCCGTCCGTTGATTTCCAAGCATCTGATCGATATCGCCAAGAAGACCGGCGCCGATGCGATCGCCCACGGCGCGACCGGCAAGGGCAACGACCAGGTCCGTTTCGAACTATCCGCCTATGCCCTGAACCCCGACATCAAGATCATCGCGCCCTGGCGCGACTGGGCGTTCAAGAGCCGCACCGATCTGCTCGCCTTTGCCGAACAGCATCAGATCCCGGTTGCCAAGGACAAGATGGGCGAGGCGCCGTTCTCTGTCGACGCCAACCTTCTGCATTCCTCTTCCGAAGGCAAGGTTCTCGAAGACCCCTCCCAGGAGGCGCCTGAATATGTGCATATGCGCACCATTTCGCCTGAGGCCGCACCCGACAAGGCAACGACCATCAAGGTCGGCTTCGAAAAGGGTGATGCGGTTTCGATCAACGGCGTGCGCATGAGCCCGGCGACGCTCCTGGCTGCGCTCAACAATTACGGCCGCGACAACGGTATCGGCCGTCTCGACCTCGTCGAGAACCGCTTTGTCGGCATGAAGTCGCGCGGCGTCTACGAGACACCAGGCGGCACGATCCTGCTCTCGGCGCATCGCGCCATCGAATCGATCACGCTCGACCGCGGTGCCGCCCATCTCAAGGACGACATCATGCCGCGTTACGCCGAGCTGATCTATTACGGCTTCTGGTTCTCGCCGGAGCGCGAGATGCTGCAGGCGCTGATCGACAAGAGCCAGGAGCATGTCGAAGGCGAAGTGACGCTGAAGCTCTACAAGGGCAATGTCATGGTCATCGGCCGCGAAAGCGAAAAGTCGCTCTATTCCGACAAGCTCGTCACCTTCGAGGACGATCAGGGCGCCTACGACCAGAAGGATGCGGCCGGCTTCATCAAGCTCAACGCGCTGCGCTTGCGCACGCTCGCCAAGCGCAACCTCGCGAAGTAATCACGGTTCGCCTTCGAACCGGATGTGAGCCCGCCGGCATGATAGCCGCGCGGGCTTTTTCGTGGAGTGAGGTGGCAAACGCCACCAAACTCTAGAGCGTTCTGGATGGCCGGATTGCACCAATGCCGGTCGCTGACTGGCTTCTTGCCGGTCCGCAAAAGCTGACGCCTTTTCTACGCCAGGGTGCGATGCAGCGCGCCAGCGAGCGATTTTTCCCGCCTCGATCCAACGTCGCTCCTTGCGAAAGGCCACATGCTAGTCGACCGGTTTAGCGACGCTTGGCGATCTTGCGGCTTCCTCGGCTACTTGCGCTCGCCATCGCTTGGCGAGGTCACGTCGCCGACCCGGATAGCGCTGTTCAAGGAGTTCAGCGCCCTCGATCCGATCCGCTCGGAACGTCCGAAAATCCTCCCGAAGCTCGCACCAGCCGGCCACGAAGCGCTTCGACTCGATGAAACCCAACATGATCGGCCAGATGACACGCAACGTCTCGTCGCCCTTGGGATCGCGATAGGCAATCTGAAGCTTAAACTGTTCGCGCATGGCCTGACGGACGATCCCTAGATCTACTGCCGGTGTCTCTGGCCTGTTGCGGCCGACATGAAAAGCGTTGTCGGTCAGTAGGTGCCGCAATTCTGTTGGCAGCACCGCACCGATCTTTGCGATCAAGTTCTGGGCGGCGAAGGCCAGGCCGTCGTCCGTTTGGCGGCCGACCCACTGCGCACCGAGCGTCAGCGCGTGAAGCTCTTCCTGGGAGAACATGAGCGGCGGAAGCAGAAAGCCAGGCTTCAGCACGTAGCCGAAGCCTGGTTCTCCCTCGATATCTGCTCCCATCGCCTGAAGGGTGGCGAGGTCGCGATAGATGGTTCGCAAGGAAACGCCGGCCTCGCGCGCAAGATCACTGCCCGGCACAGGACCATTGTGCCGGCGCAACATCTGCATTAGCTCGAAAAGCCGATTGCTCTTAGACATCAGACTATTCTACATGCCAATGCCAAATTTTGGCAGGGGCTTGTTCAAAGCATAGACACGATAGCTTTGCCGTTCAGCTTGCGCCCCTTTTCCAAGGCGGTGACCAGCGCGATTGCATCCTTGAGCGGGACGGTCTCGGCGATCGGGAGCCGAAGCGCACCCTCGCCTGCCGCGCGGGCAAGGCCATCCAGTATGTCCGCCCTTGCGGTACAGACGATGGGCTTGAGCCTCCGGTTGAAGATCGCGCGAATAAACTTGCCCAGCGTCGGATTGATGTCCAGATACACCCCACCCTTGCGGAGCAGGCCGAGCCCTGTCGCGACCGTCATGGTTCCGGCGGTGTCATACACGACGTCGAACCGCTCGTTAATCTTGGAGAGATCGGTCGTTCGGTAGTCGTAAATGCGGGACAGCCCTATCTCCTGGGCACGTCGCATCTGCTGTGCCCCGCAGCTTCCCGAGACCTTGGCCCCAAACATCCGCGCGAGCTGGACGGCGGATTCGCCGACGCCGCCGGTGCAGCCGTTGATGAAGACCTGAGCGCCTGCCTGCAGGTGCGCCTTGTCAACCAGACCATTCCACGCCGTTATTCCGGGGGTTCCGAGGCACGCAGCTTCCTCGAAGGATACAGAGGCCGGCTTCCTGGCAAGAAAGGTCTCTGGCGCGATCACGGCCTCGCCGAGCGCGCCACCATCCTTGATTTGGGCGGACCCGAACACGGCGTCACCCACCTGGAAGCGGGTAACGCCCGGACCAACCGAAATCACCGTGCCCGAAAAGTCGCTGCCAAAGGCGCGAGGAAACTTTTTCCCAGTCACCATCTTCAGGTGACCGTTGCGTACTTTCCAGTCGATTGGATTGATGGCGGCGAAATTGACCTTCACGGCAACCTCGCCCGTGCTCGGCGCGCGAAGCTCGAAATCCTCGAGCTTCATACTCTCCGGGCCGCCATATTGATGATACTGAATCCGCTTCATAGCAGGCCGTTCCTTTTGAGCGTGGCGGCGACGACATCGATCAGCGGCGTGCTCGGCCGTCCCAGAAGACGCGGCAAGTCAGTGCTGTCGGTGTACCAGTCGCCTCGCGTCGAAGCGAAGCCCGCGTCAGCAATGATCTCAGCTAGAAAGCGCGGGAGGCCGCTTCCCGTGAGCGCCTGAACGTAAGCCTCAACAGGCAAATCCTGGTACACGAGCGGCTTGCCTGTGAGTTGTGAAACTGCTGCAGCCAGATCGGCTTTCGTCCATGCCGTCCCGCCCAACTCGTACACTTTTCCAGCTTGATCCTTGCTTGTCAGCGCGACGGCAGCCGCTTCGGCCAGATCATCACGGCTCGCACCGGAAATCTTCCCCGTGCCCGCCGATCCGATAAGCGTGCCGGTGCTCAGGGCATAGTCCATACCGCCCAGATCGCCGGCGTAGACCTCGATATAGGCCCCGTTGCGCAGCGTCAGGTAGGGCAGGCCGGAATCGCGGATGAAGGCCTCTGTCAGCTTGTGCGCTTCGCCGAGTCGAAGCGTGCTGGTGTCGGTGTTGACGAAGCTCGCATAGGCGACGAGTCCGACGTCGGCGTCGATCGCAGCTTCAACCGCACGGACCATCTGAGGATATCGCTCGGCGAAGTCGGCGGATGGGATCAGCAGAAGCTTGTCGGCGCCGGCAAAGGCGGCCTTCAGGTTTTCGGGCCTGTCGTAATCCGCCTCACGGACCTGAACGCCCTTGGCGGCCAGGTCAGCCGCCTTAGCTGGGTTGCGCACGGCGGCTACGATCTCGTTGGCCGGAACGCCGCGACGGAGCAAGGCATCCACGACGAGCCGCCCGTAGCGGCCTGTCGCAGCAGTAATGGTAATCATGGCGTATTCTCCTTCAAAGGTGTAGTTCAGTGCGGATGGGCTGGTTCACTGAGCCCCGAACACACTCTTGTCGAAGAGCGCCTTGATCCCGGTGATTTTCCCGTTCTCGACCGTGAAGTATTTCGCGGAGAGGACGCTGGGGACGGGATGGGTGTGGGTGTAGTACATGAGGAGCGCCGTCTTCTCGTCGCCGAACGCGGCAACCATCGTTGCTCCTTTGAGCATGCCGGCGAACTCAGATTCCGATTTGTGCAGGGCGGCGCCGCCTTCGATGGGGCCGAATGGGGTTTCAGAGACCACGTTGTCTGCGACGACTTTCATTGCCGTCGCATGGTCGAGATTCTTCCAGGCGTTATGATAAGCCAAAGCGACCTGGAGTGCGGGGCTAGTGTTATTGCTCATCGTGTTTCTCCTTTGTTGAGTGGATGAAACACATATAGCGTAGGGCAGTGACAGATTTTGTCAGCATGATGCGAGCCGACGGAGCATCGCCTAAACCTCCCGGCAAGCAGTTGGGCGATACAGGTCATAGCCGACCTTAACGAGGAGGCCCTCTTTGCACATGCGGTCCTGTGGCAGGGAGGGACGTCGATACCTGGCCGGCGCTTTCTGACTGCGTTCCAGCCGTTTGAATTGAATGCGTAGGGTCGCGACCACTTAGCTGAACGAACGACGGCTTCCGGGCGTAGCTCTCAATCAACTGAACGCCTTCTTCGAGGCGCAAAGCAGCCGCATCCTTCAACAAAGAACAGATGTCCGCCTCGGGCCAAAAGCCGCCTCCGGTAGCGTTTGCTACCTGATCCCACTCTTCGTGGCAGTGCACCACCCTTGACGAATGGCCGCGATCGCTTAGTCTGCCGTCATCATCCTCCGGAGCATTTCCATGACGCAGTCTTTGCTCTTCGGCGCCTTTCTGGCGGCGCTCTTCTACGTGCTCATTCCGGGACCCGCCTTCCTGCAGCTGCTCGGCATCGGCGCCGGGCAGGGGCGCAAGGCCGGCGCCTTCTTCATGATGGGGCATCTGGTTGGGGATATCATCTGGTCGTCGCTGGCGCTGATCGCGATCGTCGGCGCAAAGACGATCGGAACCTTCGTCTTCGACCTGCTCGGCCTTGCCTGCGGTTTCTACCTCGCCTGGATCGGCTGGAGCGCCGTCAATGCCAAGCCGAAAGCGGAAGGGCAGGCGCTGGTGGTGGTCGAGCGGCCGTTTCGCCGCGGTCTGATCTTCGGCGTCACCAATCCGAAGGGTTATCCGGTGGCGCTCGCCACCTTTACCGCACTCGTTGCAGGCTCGGCCGGGGCGCTCGATTTCGAGGCGCTGCCGGTGCTGCTCGGCGTGTCGTTCGTCGGTTTCGTGACGGCCGACATCATCCTGATCGGCATCATCGGCGCCGGTACGGTGCGGCGCTTCTATCGCGCCCATGAGCGGCTGATCGTGCGCTGCTCCGGTGTGCTTTTCATGGGATTTGCCGCCCAGGCGCTCTGGCACGCAACGCCCGGTCTGCTCGGCTGGCGCAAGGCCTAGAGCGCGTCGCGATCTTTCAGATTCGCTCCTCGCGCCTTAGGTCCTTGTTTTTACGCATGTCGTTATCGCAAAACCGCTGCACACTTTTGCGCGACATGCTCTAGAACAGGATGAATCCTGTTCTAAATTAAATAGTTAAAACATGATGGCGTCCGAAACCGCTCACACTTTTCGGCGTCATGCCGATCAGCCGTCCAGGAAATTGACGATCGATTTCAGCGTCTGGACCTCGTCAGCATCGCCGATCGACATGGCGACCTGCAGCTGGTTCTTGTAATAATCGAGAAAATTGAAGCTGGTGCCGTCGGTGACGCTGGAGAGATCGACGATGTTGCCGAGCGGATCGATCGCATGCATCGGCAGCGGTTCGGAGATCGCGGCGTAGGTGTTCTGATCGATCAGGCCGCTGTCGAAACTCTGGCGTGCGTAATTGCGCAGTTCTCCAGGACTGACCGCGGTGAAATCCGGGCCTTCGCCAACTTCGTCTTCGATCTGGAACGAGGCCGGGGCGGGAGCTCTGGTCTCGATTCGAATATCAGAGGTCTTCGAACTTTTTGAGTTGTTAGGATTGTTTTTAAAAAGCAAACTCTGAGAAGACCGCACAGAAAAAATTTCCATGGCGCATGTCCCCTTACAAGAAGAACATCGGAAAACTAGCGCCTGCGCGTGATTCGCGTCAATCGTTAACGATTGGTTAATTTTCACGTATCAATTGTTGTCCACCAGATTTGACAGGGGGAGGCAAAAGGTCCCTCCCGCAACATACCAATTCTATGACGGCTCTCCTATATTGACGATCCATCTGCATGCCAAAAGGAATTCTCCGATGCCTTCTTCCCATGATTTCAATCCGGCGCTGGTGACCTGGGACGGTCTTCACGGTCTGCCGCGTTTCGATGCCCTTGATGACGGTGATTTTGCCGCCGCTTTCGAAGCCGCACTTGCCGCGCATGAAAAGGAGATCGATGAGATTGCCGGAAACGGCGATGCGCCGACATTCGCCAATACGGTCGTGGCGCTGGAGATTGCCGGCGACGCGCTGTCGCGTGTCTCGGCGCTGTTCTGGAACAAGGCAGGCGCCCATACCAATGATGTGATCCAGGCGCTGGAGCGGGAGATCTCGCCGAAGATGTCGCGCCACTATTCGAAGATCGGGATGAATGCCGCGCTTTTTGCCCGCATCGACACGCTCTGGGAGAGCCGCGAGAGCCTCGGCCTGACGCTCGAACAGACACGGGTGCTGGAACGCCACTGGAAAGGCTTCGTCAAATCGGGCGCCAAGCTTGAAAAGGCCGAGCAGGAAAAACTTGCGGCGATCAATGAAAAGCTTGCCGGACTCGGCACGCAATTCGGCCAGAACGTGCTGGCCGACGAAAAGGCCTGGGCACTGGTGCTTTCCGATGGCGCCGAGCTCGCGGGCCTGCCGGAATTCCTTCGCGACGCGATGGCGGCGGCAGCGCGCGAACGCGGCGAAGAGGGCAAATATGCGGTGACGCTGTCACGCTCGATCATCGAGCCGTTCCTCACCTTTTCGGAGCGCCGCGATCTGCGCGAGCAGGCTTTCAAGGCATGGGTGGCGCGCGGTGAAAATGCCGGGGAGACGGACAATCGCGCCGTCATCAAGGAAACGCTGGCGCTGCGCCATCAGGTGGCGACGCTGCTTGGCTACGGCAATTTCGCCGAGCTGAAACTCGACAACACGATGGCGAAGACGGCGGAGGCGGTGAACGGCCTGCTCAAGGCCGTCTGGGCGCGGGCGGTGAAACGCGCCGGCGAGGAGGAGATCGATATCGCGGCACTGATCGCCGAGGAGGGCCGGAACCACGAGGTCATGCCCTGGGACTGGCGCCACTATGCCGAAAAGATCCGGGCGCGGAAGTTCGACTTCTCCGAAACCGAGCTCAAGCCTTATCTGCAGCTCGAGAAGATTATCGAAGCGTGCTTCGACGTGGCCAGCCGGCTGTTCGGCGTCCGGGCCGTCGAGAAGAAGGGCGTGGCCGCCTATCACCCGGATGTCCGAGTGTTCGAAATTAGGGACCGTGAGGACAAGCTCGTCGCCCTGTTCCTCGGCGATTATTTCGCCCGCAGCTCGAAACGATCAGGCGCCTGGATGAGTTCGCTGCAATCGCAGCACAGGCTGGAGCTGAAGAACGGCCGCCATGGCGAACTGCCGATCATCTATAATGTCTGCAACTTCGCCAAGCCGGCGGAAGGCAAGCCGGCGCTGCTGTCGCTCGACGATGCCCGCACACTATTCCACGAATTCGGCCATGCGCTGCACGGCATGCTTTCGAACGTCACCTATCCCTCGGTTGCGGGCACCGGCGTCTCTCGCGATTTCGTCGAGTTGCCGTCACAGCTCTATGAGCACTGGTTGACGGTGCCCGATATTCTGAAGCGTTATGCCGTGCATGTCGAAACCGGCGAGCCGATGCCGCAAGCTCTGCTCGACAAGGTGCTTGCCGCCCGCACCTTCAATGCCGGCTTCAATACCGTCGAGTTCACCTCGTCGGCGCTGGTCGACATGGCGTTTCACACCAGAACGACCGTCGAGGACCCGATGGCGGTGCAGGGCGAGGTGCTGGCCGAAATCGGCATGCCGAAGTCGATCGTCATGCGCCATGCGACGCCGCACTTCCAGCACATCTTCTCCGGCGGCTATTCGGCCGGCTATTACTCCTATATGTGGTCGGAGGTGCTCGACGCCGACGCCTTTGCCGCCTTCGAGGAGACGGGAGACGCGTTCAACAGCGAGATGGCGCGCAAGCTCAAGGACAATATCTATTCCGTCGGCGGTTCGGTCGATCCGGAAGACGCCTACAAGGCCTTCCGCGGCAAGCTGCCGAGTCCGGATGCAATGCTTGTCAAAAAGGGACTTTCGACCTTCGAGGAATTGACAGGCAGCGACGCCTAAGACAATTTGATGACACGCTATAATGCGGCGGGGCGACAGCCTTGCCGCAGCTTTTGCGCGTTCCCCCCTTTCGCAAACGCAAAAAAAACTGTATGGACGCCCCAAACTAATAGGCGCGTCCTCTAGAGCGTGCGCCCCAGCCTCAGAGATTTCACATATGTCACTTCGCAATATCGCGATCATCGCGCACGTTGACCATGGCAAAACGACCCTGGTGGATGAGCTTCTCAAGCAGTCCGGCTCGTTCCGCGAAAATCAGCGTGTCGCTGAACGCGTGATGGACTCGAACGATCTCGAAAAAGAACGCGGCATCACCATTCTCGCCAAGGCGACCTCGGTGGAATGGAAGGGTGTCCGCATCAACATCGTCGACACCCCCGGCCACGCCGACTTTGGCGGTGAAGTCGAGCGCATTCTCTCGATGGTGGATGGCGCGATCGTTCTCGTCGACTCGTCTGAAGGCCCGATGCCGCAGACGAAGTTCGTTGTCTCCAAGGCGTTGAAGGTCGGTCTTCGTCCGATTGTCGCGATCAACAAGATCGACCGTCCGGACGGCCGCCACGAAGAAGTCATCAACGAAGTCTTCGACCTCTTTGCGAACCTCGACGCGACCGACGAGCAGCTCGACTTCCCGATCCTCTACGGTTCCGGCCGCGACGGCTGGATGAACGTCAATCCTGAAGGTCCGAAGGATCAGGGTCTTACGCCGCTTCTCGACCTGGTGCTCAAGCATGTTCCGGAGCCGACCGTCCACGAAGGTCCGTTCACGATGATCGGCACGATCCTCGAAGCCAACCCCTTCCTCGGCCGCATCATAACCGGTCGTATCAATTCCGGTTCCATCAAGCCGAACCAGGCCGTGAAGGTTCTCCACGCCGACGGCAAGACGGTCGAAACCGGCCGTATTTCGAAAATCCTCGCTTTCCGCGGCATCGAGCGCACGGCAATCGACGAAGCGCATCAGGGCGACATTATCGCGATCGCCGGCCTTTCCAAGGGCACGGTCGCCGACACTTTCTGCGATCCCTCGATCACCGAGCCGCTGCAGGCGCAGCCGATCGATCCGCCGACCGTCACCATGTCTTTCATCGTCAACGATAGCCCGCTGGCGGGCACCGAAGGCGACAAGGTGACATCACGCGTCATCCGCGACCGTCTCTTCAAGGAAGCGGAAGGCAACGTTGCCCTGAAGATCGAAGAGGCCGAAGGCAAGGATTCGTTCTACGTGTCCGGCCGTGGCGAACTTCAGCTCGCCGTTCTCATCGAGACCATGCGTCGCGAAGGCTTCGAGCTTGCCGTGTCGCGTCCGCGCGTCGTGATGCACAAGGATGAAAACGGCCAGCTTCTGGAGCCGATCGAGGAGGTCGTCGTCGACGTCGACGAAGAACATTCCGGTGTCGTCGTGCAGAAGATGTCCGAGCGCAAGGCCGAAATGGTCGAGCTGCGTCCGTCGGGCGGTAACCGTCTTCGCCTGCGTTTCTACGCACCGACCCGCGGCCTGATCGGCTACCAGTCGGAGCTGCTGACGGATACGCGCGGCACGGCGATCATGAACCGCCTGTTCCACGACTACCAGCCCTACAAGGGTGTGATCGGTGGCCGCGTCAACGGCGTGCTGCTCGCCAACGCTCCCGGCGAAGCCGTCGCCTATGCGATGTTCAATTTGGAAGATCGCGGCCCGATGATCATCGAGCCGGGCGAAAAGGTCTATGCAGGCATGATCATCGGCATCCATTCGCGCGACAACGACCTTGAAGTGAACGTGCTGAAGGGCAAGCAACTCACCAACATCCGCGCCGCCGGCAAGGACGAAGCGGTGAAGCTGACGCCGCCGATCCGGATGACGCTTGATCGCGCGCTCTCCTGGATTCAGGATGACGAGCTGATGGAAGTGACACCGAAGAATATTCGTCTGCGCAAGATGTATCTCGACGCAAATGATCGCAAGCGTTTCGAAAAGACGAAGGCGGCGCTCTAAGAGCCATTCAAAGTGCGACAGCGTCTTGCGGCTCTCGAAAAGAGGCGCGGCGCTGGAGAGAAATCCTTCAAAACCCCGGCCTTCGCGCCGGGGTTTTTTATTGTGCGCCGCGTCGATTCCGTCTTGTGACAATCGTTAAAAAAGCGTTAACTTTTGGTCGTCGTCCACATGTTAAGTCTGTGGGCAATCAACCGGGATGCGACATCGCATATGGTTAATTGCCTCTAGCGGGACCAGAGTAAACGTTATGAAGACGTTGTCGATCGATGTCCGGCGGGCCGAGCCGCAAGATGCCCGAGCCATATCGGAAACACACAGGCTTGCCTGGCAACACACCTATGCAGGCATCATTCCCCATCGCGCACTGACGCAGATGATCGAGCGGCGCGGCGAAAGCTGGTGGCGCAAGGCAACGCGCGGACCGGCGACGCTGCTGGTTCTCGATGTTGCCGGGACAGTCGCCGGCTATGCGACGCTCGGCCTCAACCGCGCCCGTGCTCTGCCGCAGGAAGGCGAAATTTACGAGCTTTATCTTCGGCCCGAGTATCAGGGCATCGGCCTTGGCAGGATGCTGTTCGGCGAGGCGCGCCGGCTCTTGAAGTCGCTCGGCTGCAACGGGCTGGTCGTCTGGTGCCTCGAGGAAAACGAGACCGCCAGCCACTTCTACCGCCATCATGGCGGCGTCGATTTCTGCGAAGGCATGGAAAGCTTCGACCACAGGCAATTGAAGAAGATCGGCTTCATCTGGAGTTGAGCGGCCATTCAAATTGCTGCAGCGTCCTTGGCGCGTCTGAAAAGACGCGCGGCGCTGGAGTCGGCGTTCCACTATCTCCTATTAGAAACTTTTGATGTGAATGTGCGCCGCTGCGGTCGAGCATTGGCGCTGTGCGATGTTGCGTTGCCACATGAAACTGATTATCTGGCTGCCAGCACATTCAACCTCGCGGGAGTTTCTTATGCGCATCGACGCCATTGCAATCGGTAATAATCCACCTGAGGACGTCAACGTTATCGTCGAGGTTCCGGTCGGCGGTCATCCCATCAAGTATGAGATGGACAAGGAAGCCGGCACGCTGGTGGTCGATCGTTTCCTCTATACGCCGATGACCTATCCGGGCAATTATGGTTTCGTGCCGCACACGCTGTCGGAAGACGGCGACCCGATCGACGTGCTGATCGCCAGCACCCGCCCGCTGGTTCCTGGCTGCGTCATCAATGTGCGCCCGATCGGCGTCCTGAAAATGGAAGACAATTCCGGCAAGGACGAGAAGATCATTGCCGTGCCGTCGCCGAAGCTGACGCTGCGCTATGAGAAGGTGAAGGACTTCACCGATCTTCCCGAGATCACGCTGAAGCAGATCGAGCACTTCTTCGAGCACTACAAGGATCTAGAGCCCGGCAAGTGGGTGAAGATCTTCGGCTGGGGCGACTCCAAGGAAGCAGGCGAACTCATCCTCGAAGCTGTCGAGCGCGCCAAGAAGGCGAAAGGCTGATCGCTCAGCCTAAAAACATCTCGAGCTTTTTTAGCAAATCCTCCGGGTCGCCGTCGATCCGGAGGATTTTTTTGCGCGCGGTCTCACCCGAGACGAGGCTGACGCTGGATTTGGGAATGCGCAGGGATTTTGCGATCAAAAGGATAAGCGCCTTATTAGCCTTGCCTTTCTCGGGCACGGCGGTGACCCGTGCCTTCAGGAACGCTTCGCCCTCGCCGTCGGCCTCAATGCCGTCAAGAGCGTCGCGCCCGCCATTCGGCGTCAGCCGGACGGCGAGGCGCAGATGGTCATCGAAAAGGCTCCAGGGACGGCTCAAGCTACCAGCGGGTACAGCGTGGTCCAAAGCAGGGTGCGCAGGAAGAAGATGATCAGCAGCAGGATGATCGGCGAAATGTCGATGCCGCCAAGGTTCGGCAGCCGGCGGCGGATCGGCTTCAGCACCGGTTCGGTGACATTATAGAGGAATGTGCCGACCGAATTGACGAACTGATTGCTGGAATTGATAACATTGAAGGCATAGAGCCAGGAAAAAATGGCACTGGCAATCAGGATCCAGGTGTAAATATTCAAAGCCAAATCAATGGTTTGAAACAGCGCAAACATCGTCGTCTCCAATTCGTTGTTGACAGACATGTAGACATTGGCGACTAAACGGGCAAGTGCCGTGTGGAAACGCACGGTGAATCATGTCTAACGGGCGGCTTTGCAGCTATTCCGGCGCCCGTCTCCTCGGAAAACATCCATGTCGTTTTCGCCCACCGGAGATCGTTTTGCCGCGTTCCGGCATTCGTCCTACACGCGTTTCTTCTTCGCGCGCTTCCTGCTTTCCTTCTCGCAGCAGATCGTCAGCGTTGCGGTCGGCTGGCAGATGTACGACCAGACGGGCAGCGCGATCTATCTCGGTTTGATCGGTCTCGTGCAGTTCCTGCCGTCGCTGCTGCTCATCCTCGTCACCGGTTCGGTGGCCGACCGGTACAATCGCCGGGCGATCGCGGCTCTCTGCTCGCTGGTAAGCGCGCTGTGCACGCTGGCACTGCTGGTTATGACTGTCATGGGGACCTTCACGCCCTTGCCTGTTTTCGCGGTGCTTTTGATCTTCGGCGTTGAACGCGCCTTCATGTCGCCGGCAGTGCAGTCGCTGGCGCCCAATCTCGTGCCGGAGCAGGCACTCTCCAATGCGATCGCCTGGAATTCGTCGTCCTGGCAACTCGCGGCAATCACCGGGCCGGTGCTCGGCGGTCTGCTCTATGGCGTCAGTGCGTCAACCGCCTATACGGTGGCGGTGATCTTTTCCGTACTCGGTGCCGCCCTTCTCTACATGATCCCGAAGCCGGAGCAGAAGACGGCGGGCGAGACCAAGAGCTGGGCGATGATCCTCGGCGGCTTCAGTTTCATCCGCGCCGAAAAGGTGGTGCTCGGGGCGATCTCGCTCGATCTCTTCGCCGTGCTGCTCGGCGGGGCGACGGCGCTGATGCCGATTTTCGCGCGCGATATCCTCACCCTCGGTCCCTGGGGGCTCGGACTGCTGCGCGCCGCACCGGGACTTGGCGCCATCGTCATGGCGATCTTTCTCGCCGCCTATCCGCTGAAACATCGCGCCGGCATCTACATGTTCATCGGCGTTGCCCTGTTCGGCGTCGGAACGATCATCTTCGGCATCTCGACCAACACCGAGGTCTCGATCGCGGCGCTGGCGCTGATGGGGGCGGCCGACATGGTGTCGGTCTATGTGCGCGAGAGCCTGATTGCGCTCTGGACGCCGGACCAGCTGCGCGGCCGTGTCAATGCGGTCAACATGGTCTTCGTCGGCGCTTCGAACGAGCTCGGGGAATTCAGGGCAGGCACGATGGCGGCGCTCTTCGGCGCGGTGCCGGCGGTCGTCATCGGCGGGATCGGAACGCTTGTCGTGGCGGCGATCTGGGCATCGAGTTTCCCCAAACTGCGCGGGATCGATACGCTGCACGCGCCCACTGTATCGTCGGAATCCATTTAGAAACCGATTATGCGCGAAGAGCGATAGAGGACGCCGCCTTCGCCGTCTTTCCCTCGAAGACGATGTCGAGGAATTCGGTGAGCCAGGCTCTCAGCGGCGCATCGAACAGCATGCGGCCTTCGAGATGTTCGCGGCCCTGCTGGGCGTTCGGCAGGATGAAGCGGTGGGCGCCATGCACGACCCAGCGATGCATCATCACCCGGGTCAGTTCGGCATGGAACTGCAGCCCCCAGGCGTTGTCGTCGTAGCGGAAGGCCTGGTTCGGATAGGCATCGCCTTCGGCCAGCAGGTCGGCGCCGCGCGGCAGTTCGAAGCCCTCGCGGTGGAAATGATAGACCATCCTCGGCCAGTGCATCAGCAGGCGGCCCTTCTCGGTCGGGTGCAGCGGATACCAGCCGATCTCGGTCGAGCCATCGGCATTCGACTGCACCTTGCCGCCGAGATGACGCACCAGCATCTGCGCGCCAAGGCAGATACCGAGGTAGGGGCGTTTTTCCCGCAATGGAACGTCGATCCAGTCGATTTCCTTCTTGATGAAGTCATCGGGATCGTTGGCGCTCATCGGCCCGCCGAAGACGACAGCGCCGGCATGGTCTTCAAGTGTTGTCGGAAGCGGCTCGCCGAGAACCGGTCGGCGGATATCGAGGCGGTAGCCCTTTTCGACGAGCAATTGGCCGACACGGCCGGGGCTCGACCGCTCCTGATGCAGGACGATGAGGATCGGGCGCCCGTCGCGGTTCGGGTTTTGCTCAGTCGGTATCATCTTGCGCAACCTGGACATCCGTCACCCTGGCGGCGGCCTCCTGCCGCTTCTGGATGCGTTCGCGCGAGGAGACGCCGAGCAGATCGGCGATACGCCAGATCACATGGTCTTCCATCTCGCTGCGCTCACCATCGGCATAGACGATGTCCCAGAGGACGCCGATCAGCTCGAGGCGTTGCTCGGTATTGAGATGACGTTTCAGGTCGGCGGTGAAGCGATAATAGTCGACGGCGGAGCTTTCGGCCTCAAGGCCGGCGGCTATCAGAGCATCGAGCTGCTTGCCGTCGAGTGCATACTGCTCCTTCAGGAGCTTGCGCAGCCGCTTCTTCTCGCTGGCTTTGATCTGACCGTCGGCCTCCATGACCTGCATGCAGAGCGCTGCCACTGCGATGCGCGGATCATCAGGGGCAAAACCTTTCTTCGGGTGGTCGGCGGTGAGATTCTGGAAGAATGCCTGAAAGCGTTCGAACATGCGGTTTTCGTTCCATTTCAGAAAAGGCGGAGCCGTGTCTTGGGTTCCGGTTCCACCCTGGGATCGCGAACGCCGGGATCATCCGGCAATCCGCCAAAGAAAGGTTTTGCCTCGCTCGGCGCGGGCGCTTTATCGCCCGCGGTCGGTTCGACGGGTTTCGGTTTGGCCGACGTCGGCGCCGGTGCCGGCGTGGGACGCACAGCCTCGGCAATCGTCGCGGCGCGTTCCAGCTCAATGATGCGATGGTCGTTAACCGGGCTTTCCGGCCTGACATCACGCAGCGGCGGCAATGTCTTCAAAGCCGTTTCGATCGAGCCCGGCGCCGAACCGTCTTCGAGCGGACCCTCGATCTGGCCGAAGGGCGCCTTCCATTCGAAGGCGTCGAGGCGGCCGGTCACGGGCGATACCGGCAGCCACTTGTCGGATACGAAGCCGTCTGCCACCCAGGCCGGATCGCGCGGCGCCTTGAGTGCCTGAGCCAGCCAATGGCGCACGCGGCCCTGGTCGCCAGTCTCTGCTTCTTCGATGTCGGCCAAGAGCAGGTAGGCGGCTTCACGCGGCTGCATGCGGGCCGCCGCCTCCGCCTTGGCGCGAGCCTTGGCGAAGTCCTGCGCGTCGAGTGCTCCCTGGGCGACGACGAGAAGGGATTCGACATTGTTCGGGCGCTGCCCTTCCAGCCGCTCGGCGCGCTTCAGCCGGTCGAGCGTGGAATCGCCGCTGCGGGCCCGGACATAGGCTTGTCCGATCTCAGGATGAGGGGCCGATTTCCATGCCTGTTCGAGGATCGAGGCTGCCTTGCGCACGCCGCCTTCGCGGAACAGCGCCTTTGCGGCGATGAGGGCCGCCGGAATGAAATCGGCGGTAAGCTTCAGCGCCTGCAGCGCGTCGTCGCGGGCACCCGTCGGGTTGCTTTCCAGCTTCTCGCCGGCGCGCGCCGTCAGGAGGACGGCGTGCAGACGGTTGGCTTCGGCCTTTTCGACGACGCGGGCGGCTTTCTGCTGTTCGAGCAGGCGGATCGCATCGTCCCAGCGGCCGGCCTGGCTGCGATATTCGAGCGTCGCCTGTGCGGCCCAGGGAAGATAGGGCGCGTTGTCGGCAGCCTTTTCGGCATATTGGCGGGCGGCCTCGTTGGCCCCGAGACGGCGGGCTTCCAGATAGAGGCCGCGCAGACCGAGCTCGCGCGTCTCGGGATCGTTGGCCATGGCCTCGAACTTGGCGCGCGCTTCGTCATGGCGACCTTCGATGAGGGCGGCCTGGGCCTCGAGCAGGTTGATCAGAGGTTCCTGATCGGCGCGAATGAGGCCGCGCGAGCGGGCCGCCATCTTGCGGGCAAGCAGCGCATTGCCGGCGCCCGCGGCGATCAGGCCGGTCGACAGCGCCTGATAGGCGCGGTCCCGCTTGCGGGCGCGGAAATAACGCGTGACCGAGTGCGGCGAGGTCCAGACGAGACGGACGAACCACCAGGCGATCATCACGGCGGCAATGAGAGCGATGATCGCGCTGGCGGCGACGATCAGCTTCGTCTGGTAGATCTGGCCCTCCCAGATCAGCGAGAGGTCGCCGGGACGATCGGCGAGCCAGGCGAAGCCAAGGGCGAGAAGCAATACGAAGAGGGCGAAGACGACAAGGCGGATCAGCATGGTTTTATCCTTCCTTGCCGGTGCCGGAAACCGCTTTCGACAGCGCCCCGCCAACCAGCTCCTCGACGCGGATGCGCGCTTCGAGCGATTGCTTGAAGGCGGCGGACGCCTGCTTGCCGGAAGCGGGCAGGTTATTCCATTCGGCGGAGGCGCCTGGCAGGTCGCCGCTCTTCACCTTCTCCTCCATGCGGGCGGCAATGGCTTCGACGCTTTCGCCCTCGATATTGCCGACGGGGCGGACGCTCACCAGCGACTTGGCGCTCGACATCAGCCGATCCGACCAGCTCTGGTTCGGGTCCGGCTGGTTGACGGCTTCAACGATCGCGGTGGCGACATCGGGAACCTCGCGCACCAGCTCGGTGCGTGAGGGAATGCCCGTCTCGGCAAAGGTTCTAAGGTCGGCGACGGCTGGATCGTCGGGTGCGACGCCGGCGAAGGTGTCGAGTTCGGCCAGGAACGGGCCACCGCGATCGATCGCCGCCTTCAGGGCGGCAGCCGCGATCGCCCGGGCAACGGCGACGTCCTCGCGCGGCTCGTTCAGCTTCTTTTCGGCCTCTTCCAGACGCTTGGCGATATCGGCGCCGTTCGTCGTCTGCTGCTCGGATGACTGGGCAAGCGTCGAGCGCAGCTGGTCGACCTGACCGGTCAGTTCCGCAATCTTCTGGTTGAGCGCCTCGACGTTGACAGCATCGGCCGGCGCACCGGCTGCGGGGGCCTTGGCGGTCGTTTCCAGCGCAGCAACGCGTTTCGCAAGCTCGCCGTCATCTGTGCTCGCCGGATTGGCGGCAAGGTTGGCGACGGTCTGTTTCAGGCCGTCGATCTCGCCGGCAAGATCGGCCGTCTCCGGCGATGTCGTCTGCGGCGTGGAAGAGCCAGGGGAGTAACCGGCATACTGGATGGCGCCGGCGCCAAGCAGCGCCACGAGGCCGCCGACGATGCCGGCGGCAATGAGGCCGGAGGTGCCGGCGCTCTTCGGCGCAGGCTGTTCGAGAGGAGGGGTGAAGGAGGGTTCTGGAGCTACCGGTTCCTCCTCCGGCGCATCCATCACAGGCTTCTCTTCATCTTCGGCATGCGACGCGGTCTCGGTTTCGGACGGCAGGCCGTCATCCGCGGCGACGGTGCTGTCGACCTCGCCAGCATCATTGTCTACCGGTTTTTCGGTATCGGCTGCAGAGGCGAATTCCTGTGCATCGAGGTCGATCGTGACCGGCTCGTCGGCGCTCTTCGAATGGCGTGGCGGGTTTCCCGATACCATGAGGTCCTCTTTATCCTGCATTGCAACGAAACTAGACAGTGATGCCAGTTAAGGGAAGAGGTTAGATCAAATTTGGGCGGTTAGAGCCTTTCCTGGTCAGATTGCAGCATTCTGTTGGCTCAAACGGAGTCGGATGGTGGACCGGCCGGCGCGCGTCGTAGGCCAGCTCTACGGCCAAGCCGGCCGGTCGATCAGGCGGCCCGTTTCAGCCAACCCTCCCGCAGATTTGCCTGGCAAATCTGCAAGACTTTAGAATCGCCGGACCTACCTCTTGCTTCGCATGGCGAAGCAGTGCGGCCGGTGGGCCGGGCATCTTTCCGCCACGGCAGAGGCGATCGGCTCGGACGTACCAAGAGGTATGCCCTTCGCCAATCGCCTCTGCCCTGACGAAAACCTGCTCCGGCAGAATGCTGCAATCTGACCAGGAAAGGCTCTAAAGCCTCAAAGCAGCGACAAAAGGCTTTTCTCATCCGCCATCGGTGAAATCTCGACGCTTTTTTTCAGAGCCGTCGGGATGGCTTGCGCCACCGCTTCGCTGAGGCAGAGAAGGCGGATTCCACTATGTTCCGGCCCGGCTGATAGGAGTTCCGGCATGCTAAAGAAATCCTCTGCCGTCTGCCGGGAATAGAAGAGGATGGAGTCCGGGTAACCGTTAGCGAAGATCGCGTCGATCTCGGCGGGATCGCGGACGGCCGGTTGCATACGGTAGCATTCGGCGATGGAAAAACGGATGCCGAGTTCGCGCAATCTTCCTTCAAAAGTCTCGGCGCGCGGGGTGCCGGCGAGGTAGAGCAGCGTGCCCGGTTTCTCCGCAGCGACGAGATCGGCGAGATCGCGGCCATTGCCCTGGGAAGAGGCGACCGATCGGAAGCCGAGGCTGCGCGCCTCTTCTGCGGTCGTTTCTCCCACCGCGAAAAGCGGGCGGGCGAGATGCGGACGAAGTTTTTCGCCGAGTGCGGAGAGGACCCTGATGGCTTCGGCGCTCGTCACCGCGATTGCGCCACTGGTGGCTGCAAGCGCGCCTGCGGCAGCGGCGCTGTCGTGCAGCGGCTGACGCAGTGGCAGCAGCAGCGGCTCGTGGCCCATATCGCGCAAACGTTGTGCGGTTCTAGTCGCCGAGTTCGCGGGGCGGGTGACGAGCACACGCATGGCCGCTTCAGTGCCAGTCGTCGAAAAAGGCGCTACCGGCTCTTGCGCGCACGTCCTGGCCGGCGCGGGTGCCGAGCGCTGCCGCATCACGGCGGTGGCCGTCGGTCGTCACCGCATGCTGGCTGCGGCCGTCGGGAGTGATGATGAGGCCGGAGAACCGGATCAGGTCGCCTTCGCAGACGGCATAACCACCGATCGGCGTGCGGCAGGAGCCGTCGAGTGCGGCGAGGAAGGCGCGTTCGCAGGAGACGGTGTCGAAGGTCGAGGCATCGTTGACCGGCGCCAGCAGATCGTCCATCCTGGCATCGCCGATGCGGCTTTCGATGCAGATCGCTCCCTGCGCCGGCGCTGGCGGGAAGGTGTCGGGATCGAGGATATCGGTCAGCACATCGACCTTGCCGAGACGCTTCAGACCGGCAAGCGCCAGCAGGGTCGCATCAACCTCGCCCTCCTCGAGCTTGCGCAGGCGCGTTTCGACGAGGCCGCGCAAGGTGACGACGTTGATATCCGGCCGCATGCGACGGATCAGCGCCTGGCGGCGGAGCGAGGAAGAGCCGACGGTGGCGCCATGCGGCAGGTCGATCAGTTTGCGCGCGGTGCGGCCGATGAAGGCGTCGCGGATATCTTCACGCGGCAGGTAGGCGGAGAGATAAAGCCCCTCGGGCAGCTTCGTCGCCATGTCCTTGGCGGAATGCACGGCGAAATCCAGCTCACCGGCGGCAAGCTTCTGTTCAAGTTCTTCGGTGAACAGGCCCTTGCCGCCGATCTCGGCCAGCGACCGGTCGGTAATGCGGTCGCCCTTGGTCGAGAGAATGACGATCTCGAACATGTCCTCGGGCAGATGATGCGCCGCCATCAGCCTGTCGCGGGCCTCATGCGCCTGGGCAAGCGCCAGCGGGCTGCCCCGCGTGCCGATCCGGAAAGGTTTTGTTTGCATCCGCTCTATTCCGTTGTTACCGGAGTTCTCGTAAACGGGTTTCCATCCCATCGCAATCAACGAACAGGCCTTATGGTTCCCTTTCTGCGCATCCTTGGCATCGAAACGAGCTGCGACGAGACCGCCGCGGCGGTCGTCGAGCGCGATGCAGAGGGGCATTCCAACGTGCTGTCGGACGTGGTGCTTTCCCAGCTCGACGAGCATAGCGCCTATGGCGGCGTGGTGCCAGAGATCGCCGCACGCGCCCATGTCGAAGCGCTGGACGAGCTGATCGAGGAAGCGCTGAAGCGCGCCAATGTGTCGCTCAACGATGTCGACGCCATCGCCGCCACTTCGGGGCCGGGGTTGATCGGCGGGCTGCTGGTAGGGTTGATGACCGGCAAGGCGATCGCCAGAGCCGCCGGCAAGCCGCTCTATGCGATCAACCATCTCGAGGGCCATGCGCTGACGGCGCGGCTGACGGACGGGCTCTCCTTTCCCTATCTGATGCTGCTCGTCTCCGGCGGCCATACCCAGCTCATCCTGGTGCGGGGCGTCGGGCAATATGAGCGCTGGGGCACGACGATCGACGATGCGCTCGGCGAAGCCTTCGACAAGACCGCAAAGCTGCTCGGCCTGCCCTATCCCGGCGGTCCGGCGGTCGAGCGGATGGCGCGGGACGGCAATCCCGACCGCTTCGACTTTCCGCGGCCGCTGGTCGGCGAGGCACGGCTCGACTTCTCCTTCTCCGGCCTGAAAACGGCGGTGCGGCAGGCGGCGCAGGATATCGCGCCGCTCAGCAATCAGGATGTAGCGGATATCTGCGCCTCATTCCAGAAGGCGGTTTCGCGGACGCTGAAGGACCGTATCGGCCGCGGCCTGCAGCGGTTCAAGACGGAATTTCCGGCAACATGCTCAGCGACTGGCCCAGCGACTGGCGAAAAGCCGGCGCTGGTCGTCGCCGGCGGTGTCGCCGCCAATCTCGAACTGCGCGGCACGCTGCAGGCGCTGTGCGACAAGAACGGTTTCCGCTTCATTGCACCGCCGCTGCACCTCTGCACCGACAATGCCGTGATGATCGCCTGGGCGGGACTGGAGCGGATGGCGACCGGTGCTGCACCGGATACACTCGACGTGCAACCGCGTTCGCGCTGGCCGCTCGATTCCAATGCGGAAACGCTGATCGGTTTCGGAAAACGGGGGGCCAAGGCATGAGCGAAAACATCGCCGTCGTCGGATCGGGGGCTTTCGGCACGGCGCTTGCCGCCGTCATCGCGCTTGCCGGCCGCAGCGCCGTGACACTCGTCGGGCGTGATCCATCACTGATTGCCGATCTGAAGGCCGAACGGCTGCATGATGCGGTGCTGCCCGGCATTCTGCTGCCCGATACGCTGGAATTTTCCGCCGAGGCGGATGCAATCACTGGTGCCTCCATCGTGCTTTTTGCAATGCCGTCGCAGGCGCAGGCCGATGCGGCGCGGCAATACGGCCCCTACCTTGCCAAGGATGCCGTGGTCGTCACCTGTGCCAAGGGAATCGAGCGGGCGACGGGCAATCTTCTGACCGACATGCTGGAACGAGAACTGCCGGATCATTCCGTCGCCGTGCTCTCCGGTCCGGGTTTTGCCGCCGATATCGCGAAAGGCTTGCCGACTGCGATGGCGATCGCGGCAGCCGACATGGAGATCGCGGAGCGGCTCGCTCAAGCCATATCAGGCCGAACCTTCCGGCTCTACGCCTCCAACGATCGGATCGGCGTGCAGCTTGGCGGCGCGCTGAAAAATGTGCTGGCGATCGCCTGCGGCATCGTCGAAGGCCGCGGCATCGGCGATTCCGCGCGTGCGGCGCTGATTGCGCGCGGGCTTGCGGAGATGTCGCGTTTCGTCGTCGCCAAGGGCGGGCAGGCGGATACGGTGCGCGGGCTTTCCGGCCTCGGCGATCTGGTGCTGACGGCGACGAGCCATCAATCGCGAAACCTGCGCTTCGGCATCGCACTCGGGCGCGGCGAAAAGACCGATCCCCTGCAGGGTGCGCTGGTGGAAGGTGCGTTTGCCGCCTCCGTCGCCTCGCGGCTTGCGGCGGAGTTGAAGGTCAGCATGCCGATCACCGATGCCGTTTCCGCCATCATCGACGGCAGGCTCGATATATCAGAGGCGATAGAGCAGCTGATGACGCGTCCGATCACCACCGAATAGGAGACAGACATGCTTTTTGCCCTTCTCTGCAAGGACAAACCGGGACATCTGAACGTGCGCATGGATACGCGCCCAACGCATATCGAGCATCTGAACAAGCTGAATGCCGAGGGCACGCTGAAGATCGCCGGCCCGTTTCTCGATGACGACGGCAAGCCCTGCGGCAGCCTGATCATCGTCGAAGCGGAATCGAAAGAGGCGGCGCGTGCGCTTGCCGATGCCGATCCCTATGCCAAGGCCGGACTGTTCGAAAGCGTCGACGTCAAGGCCTATAACTGGGTCTTCAACAAACCGGAGGCGTGAGCATGGCGCACTGGCTCTATAAATCCGAACCCGCCTCCTGGTCCTGGGAGCAGCAGAAGGCTGCCGGCGAAAAGGGCACGGAATGGACCGGCGTCCGCAATTATCTGGCGCGCAACAATATGCGGGCGATGCAGATCGGCGACAAAGGCTTCTTCTATCATTCCAATGACGGGCTGGAGATCGTCGGCATCGTCGAAGTCTGCGCCCTTTCGCATCCCGATTCTTCCGCCAAGGGCGATCCGAAGTGGGATTGCGTCGATATCCGCGCCGTCATGGACGTGCCGAAGCCGGTGACGCTGAAGGATGTCAAGGCGAGCGAGAAGCTTGCGAAGATGGCGCTCGTCACCTCGATGCGGCTTTCGGTGCAGCCGGTCACCGAGGAAGAATATCTCGAAGTCTGCCGCATGGGCGGGCTGGACAATCCGCCGCGTTGAAGACTGATCCGGAAGCCTTCATCCGCGCCAATACCAGCCTGATGCCGCCGCCGCATGTGCCGGAGATTTCGCTCTATCTGGCGAGCGAGGCGCATGAGCTCTGGTTGAAGACGGAGGAAGAGCTGGAAGCGATCGGCCTGCCGCCGCCCTTCTGGGCTTTTGCCTGGGCGGGCGGCCAGGGACTGGCACGCTATGTTCTCGATCATCCGGAAACGGTGCGCGGCAAGCGGGTGCTGGATTTCGCCAGCGGTTCCGGCCTTGTCGGCATTGCAGCTGTGATGGCCGGTGCCCGGGAGGTCACCGCCTGTGATATCGATCCCTGGGCGGAGGCGGCAGTCCGGCTGAATGCCGAGGCCAATCGCGTCTCGCTCGGATTTACCGGCGCCGATCTGATCGGGGAGGCCGTCGATGCGGATATCGTGCTTGCCGGCGACGTCTTCTACGATCGCGCTTTCGCCTATGCGCTCGTTCCCTGGTTCGCGAAGCTGGCAGCCGACGGCAAGCGGGTGCTGGTCGGAGACCCCGGACGCAGTTACCTGCCGAGAGAGCGGCTGGAATTCTGCGCGGTTTATGAGGTGCCGGTAACGCGGGCGCTGGAGGACAGCGAAATCAAGAAGACGACAGTGTGGCGGTTCGCTTCCTAAGTTCGATCGACATTCAGGATTCGATCATTCGCGATCGCCCGGGTCAGAAGACGTCAGCCGGCGATCGAGGCGGCTTGATACACCATCGTCGCGGCGGCAAGGTCGGCCAACGCCGTTCCGACGGCCTTGTAGAGAGTGATCTCGTCGTTGGACGCCCGTGCTGGGACATCCCGACGACACAGCTCGTCAAGTGTCGCACGCACCGCATCTGCGGCAATGACGCCAGCCCTGATCGGCTGAACCAGATCGCCCGCTTCGTGAAGGGCCTCGTGCGTGTCGATATAGACCGAGGAGCGCCGAAGCGCCTCGTCATCGGCCTCGCGCATCCCCGGGGTGAAGCCGCCGATCAGGTCGACATGGGTGCCCGGCCGCAGCCATTCGCCGCGGATAAGCGGCGCCGTCGCCAGCGTCGCCGCGCTGACGATATCGGCTTGCCGCGCCGCGGCTTCCAGATCCGTGACGGCAGCGGCCTGGAGCCCTTGTTGCCGGAGGCTCTGCGCCAGCCGTTCGGCGCTGGCGGGATCGATATCCCAGATATCGACATGTGCGATCGGCCGGACGGCGCGATAGGCATCAGGTATGAGGCTCGCGACGCGGCCTGCGCCGATTACCAGCAGGCGGCTTGCGTCCTGTCGGGCAAGATAATCCGCGGCAAGGGCCGATGCCGCTACCGTACGGCGCGTGGTGATCGTGTTTCCGTCGAGTAGCGCAAGCTGCATCCCGGTCCGACCATCGTAGAGCATGTAAGTCGAGGTCAAACCGGGAATGCCGCGCACCGTGTTGCCGGGAAAGACGGTAACGATCTTGATGCCAAGGTAGCGCTCCGACCGGTGCGTTTCATGCCAGGCCGGCATCAGAAGCAGCGTCGCATCCGGCTCGCCGCTGTTGGCTATCGTGTGGTGATGCCGTACCGGCACGACACAGCCTTCGGCAAATGCTTGCCGCAGGGTCGCGACCAGCGCGCCGAAAGGGAGAAGCTCGCCCGTTGCCCGGGCATCGAGAATACGGATTTGTGTGTCGGTCATTGAAGCGATCTCTCAGGAAGTTCTAACTGCGGGATAAGGCGAGTTCTGTGTGATTGAACGAGAGCCGGGTCGCCGCCGCGCGGCGCACCGGCTTTTCAACCGGCATCGGCCTTTTGGGCACTCCGCTGCAATCGGAATGCAGAGCACTGAACACCACTCAGCCAAACGCCGCTTTCTTCTCCAGAATTCTGGCGTATTGCGTCAGCGGATAGCACAGGGCGAAGAAGATCACCGCGACGAGACCGTAGACCTTGAAAGGTTCGAAGGTCGCGTTGTTGATGGCGTTTGCGGTTTTCAGCAGTTCGTCGAAGCCGAGGATCGAGGCCAGTGCGGTGCTCTTGATCAACTGGACCAAGAACCCGACGGTCGGCGCGCGCGTGATCCGGAAAGCCTGCGGCAGGATGACAAGGCGAAGTTCGAGGAGACGATGCAAGCCCAGGCTGGCTGCGGCGTCCCATTGCCCGCGCGGCACCGCCTCGACGCCGCTCCGCCAGATTTCCGCAAGATAAGCACTGGCATAGAACGTCAAGCCGCAGACGGCCGCGGTCCATGACTCGATCCGGAAACCAAGCATCGGCAGGCCGAAGAACATCAGAAAGAGCTGCATAAGCAGCGGCGTCCCCTGAAACAGGGCAATGTAGCCGGACGCGAAGCTGCGCGGCCAGCGCGTTTTCGATATGCGTGCAGACAGGATCGCCAGGCCAGCGATGGCGCCGCCGGCAAAGGCCGCGAGCGAAAGCATAAGGGTCCAGCGTGTCGCGAAGACAAGATTGCGCAGAATGTCCCAGAAGGTGAACTCAATCATGTCAGACCGGCTCCCAGAAAACGGCGTTTCCCGGCGACAAGCAGCCGGCGAAGTGCGGCGGACATCGAAAGGTAGATCAACGTCGCCACCAGATAGGTCTCGAAGGAGCGGAAGGTGCGCGACTGAAGCAGATCGGCCTCCTGCGCCAACTCGCGGACGGATATTTGCGAAACCACCGCCGATTCCAGCATCATGATGATGATCTGGCTCGTCAGCGCCGGAAAAATGATGGCGATCGCTTGCGGCAGGATGATCTTGAAGAACACCAGCCGAGGCTTGAGGCCGAGTGCCTGCGCCGCCTCCTTCTGACCTCTCGGTATGGCATCCAGCCCGGCCCCGACCACCTCGATCGTGTAGGCGGCCATGTTGAGGGTCATGGCAAGCACGGCGGCAGTGACCGGATCGAGGCGAATGCCGAGGCTGGGCAAGCCAAAGAAAATGAAGAACAGCTGCACCAGGAACGGCGTATTGCGCATGATTTCCACATAGAGGCCGACGACCTTGCGCAGCCATGGATAAGGTCCCCGGCGCGCGGCCGCGCCGAGAATGCTGAGAACGATCCCGAGCACCGATGTGGAGGCCGTCAGGGCAAGCGTCGTGCCTGCGCCATAAGCCAGAGCTCCCATTCCGTCCCAAAGCCAATTGAAATCGAGGCCGTATCTCATCGCATGTCCTTTGGAGCCGGATGATCTGGGCTGGGTCGCCCCGGAAATCTGGTTCCGCCTCTCAAGCAAAGAATTGGAGCATGATGCCATCGCAATCGCTTACAGTTTTCGGCATCATGCTCTGGTGAGTGGGAGGCCGTCCTCGTCAGTCCTTCAGGTTTTCCGGGTTGAGCGGCGCTTTCAGCCAGCTCTTCGAGCCTGCGTCGAGCGAACCATCGGCGATCATTGCGGCGACGCTGTCGTTGACAGCCTTCTTCAGGCCTTCCTCGCCCTTGCGGAGCGCGATGTGCGAGGGGGAGCTGAGGAGCTGGAACTTCTGCTCCGGCTTCAGGGCTTCCTGTCGTGCCAGAACCTGCGCACCGACATCGTTGCCGACGACCATCAACTGCGTCTGGCCGGATATGAAGGCCTGGATGACCGAATTGTAGTTCTCGAAGCGCTGGATCGCGGCCGAGCCGGGGGCGGCGGCCGTCAGCGACGTATCTTCGAGCGTCCCACGATTGACGGCAATTGTCTTGTCGGCAAGGTCTTCCTTGCCGCTCACCTTCAGCGCCGCCGGTCCGATGACGGCGATATAGTAGGGGGCGTACGGAGCGGCAAAATCGATAACCTCGGCACGCTCCTTCGAATAGCCGACGCTCATCAGCAGGTCGACGCGGTCGTCGTTCAGGTAGGCGATCCTGTTCTGGCCGGTAACGCTGACGAGATTGAGTTTCACGCCGAGCCCGTCGGCGATCTTCTGGGCGACATCGACGTCATAGCCCTTGATGCTCATATCGGCGCTTGCCGAAGAGAAGGGCGGGAAATCGGAGAAGATGCCGATGTTGATCTCGCCTGCGGCTTTGATATCGGCAAGTTCGTCGGCCTGCGCGGCCCCTGCCAGGATGCCGAACACGGCAATTGCCGCAGTGGCGGTGTAGCGCAATTTCATAAGAGCAGTCATGTCGTTCCCCTTTTGAGACGTGTTGTGCGACAGGCGATGGATGGCCAGCGGGCACGAGGCACGCTGCCGTTGTGGAGCTGGTTCTCAGGTCACCTTTGTCCTGACCGCGGGACTGAACATCGCGAGGCACAGGAGTTCGAACAGGACCTGCGCGGCGATCTGCGCGGTGTTGGTGGTGTTGTCGTATTGCGGCGCGATTTCCACGACGTCGCCGCCGACGAGGTTGATGCCCTTGAAGCCGCGCAGCAGGGTCAGAGCCTCCCTCGGCTGAAGCCCGCCGACTTCTGGCGTGCCGGTTCCCGGAGCGAAGGCCGGATCGAGGCTGTCGACGTCGAAACTGAGATAGGTCGGGCCGGCGCCGACAACCTCCAGAGCCTTTGCGATTACGGCCTTGAGGCCCATCTCCGCCACCTCTTCCGCGTGAATCACGGTCATGCCGGAGGCAAAGGAGAACTCCCAGAGATATTCGCCGCCGCCGCGGATACCGATCTGGATCGTACGCTTCGGATCGAGCACGCCGGCCAGAACCGCCTCGCGGAAGGGCGCGCCGTGGTGGAACTTGGAGCCCTCATAGGGACCAGCGGTGTCGCAATGAGCGTCGATGTGGATCATGCCGACCGGTTGGCTGCCCGCCAGGCCCTTGAGGATGGCGCCGGAGATCGAATGATCGCCGCCAACCGACAGCGGGATAACCCCGGTTGCCGCGATCATCCGGTAGCAGGCCTCGATGTCGGCATGGCATTCGGCCAGACCGAACCGGCTGCGCATCGGCACGTCGCCGACATCGGCGACCTTTAGCCCTCCCATCGGCGCGACACGCAGAACATGCTCGTAGGGACCGATACGCTCGATCGCCCGGACGGCCCGCGGTCCCAGCCGCGCGCCGGCGCGATTGGTGACGCCGAGGTCCATCGGCACGCCGATCAGAGCCACGTCAAGCGCTTCAAGCACCTCGGGCCGCAAGCCGTTCTCGATGAAACGGGCATCCAGAAGGGTCGCAGGATCGGCGAAAGGCCATTTCCGGCTGTCGCCGTCCTTGAATACGCTCGCCGCCACGGCGCGGAAGTGCGGATCTTCCATCTCCCCGCCTGCAGCGTTGCCGAAGCGCTTTCTCAAGTCTTCCAGAAAATCCCGGTCAATGGTCAAGGCAGGCTCCCACGGTATTGATGCTGCCATCATCATCGGCGCCGCCCACTTCTCTTGGAACCGCGAAAATTCGAGAGGGGATATAACGATTATTGATAGCTCGGATCCGCCGAGGCTCCGCGATGCGGGTAGGGCGTCCATCAGTGCATTCAGAAAACTTTATAACCCTGCGAGAATTTTCCCACTACCGCGGCTTGCAACCTCCAAGCAGTCTCCGATGCGAACGGTCCGGCAGAGGGCCGACAGCAAAGGGAACCTACCATGTTGCACGATATGACACGCCGCCGCTTCCTCGGATCCGCCGCCGCCGTGGGGATTGCCGGCACGATGACCGGGTTTGCAAGATCCGCCGCAGCCGGCAGCGGCAATCTCACCGCCGTCGAATGGGGCGGCGATGTCGTCGAAGCGATGAAGCAGATTGCCGCCGACCAGAATGCGGCGACATTCAACTGGGTTCTTCACCAGGGCGGCGCGGGCGCGATCCTGCCGAAGATCAAGGCCGTCTGGCCGAATGTCGACTACGACTACGTCGCCGGCTGGGAAGGCTCGTTCAACAGCATGGTGAAGGAGGATTGGCTCGAGACCATCAATCCTGCCGATGTTCCCAACCTCGCGAATATTCCCGAGAAAATCATCATTCGTGACGGCAAGGGCAATATCAAAGCGGTCCCACGCGCAGTTGGCGGCATGTATTTCGGTGCGCGAACCGACACGGCTCCGATCGCCGTGAAGACCATCGATGATCTGCTGAGCCCCGATCTCAAGGGCGCGATCTGCTGGCCGGGTCCGACACAGAGCATGATGCTCCAGATTGTCGCGCTCGCCCTTCACGCCGGCGGCAGTGAAACGAATATGGAACCCGGGTGGAAGCTCATGACGGAATTGGCGAAATCCGGCAATATCGGCCGCGTCGCCGTCACCGACATCGATTTCACCAATTCGCTGACGTCTGGCGAAACCTCCGTCGGCTTCTTCGCGGAACCCGGCTGGGCGGCGGTGGCAAAAAACTTCCCGGTTACGCGTTTCACCAAGGACAGCAACTTCAAGGCCTTCCTCTACCAGAGCGGGTTCGGCGTCCTGAAGAATAGACCGAACACCAAGGCAACGCTCGATTTCGTCAACTTCGCGATCAGCCCGGACATGAACTCGCTCTACGCCAAGGTGGCTGGCGAAGCGCCGTTGAACAGCAAGGCGGTTACGCCCGACAACCTCAAGCATCTGTCCTTCACGTCGGACGAGTTTTCGAGCTTCGTCTATGTGCCGGACTACAATGCCGTTCTCGAACAGCAGGATGCCTGGTCCAAGCGCTGGGAGCAGGATATCGCCCCGTTGCTCTAAGCGTCTCGCGATCTTTCAGATCGCTCCTTGCGCTTTAAGTCTTTGTTCGAAGGCGCGACGCGGCTTCGACAACCTCCCTTTCTCATGGCCCGCAAGGGCGAGGAAAAGGCTGTTCCACCATGACCAAGGTAAGGCGGCAACTCGTTGCCATTTCTATTCCGGATCGCCGAGATGCTGCCCTCACGCTCGGGCCAGCCCTGCTGGTGTTCGCCTTCGGTTTTCTGTCACCGCTCATCAATCTGGCAATCGAAAGCTTGAAGGAGTTTACGCCGGGGCGCGTCGGCTCGGTGGAAAATGCCGCGGCAACGGTTCAAAACTATTACGAGCTTGCAAACCAGGCGTTTGCAAGCGTGCTGCTGACAACCTTCTGGATTGGCGGAGTTGCCGCGATCATCGGCCAGCTTGTGGCATTCCCGCTGGCCTATTTCATCGTGCGGCGGATTCCGCCGCGGATGCGCACGCTCACCCTCGGCTTCTTGATTACGCTTGTTCTTTCCAGCGTCCTGATCAAGACGTACGCGATCGAACTGACCTTCGGGTCGGTCGGAATCTTCCGTCCCGTCCTCTTGACACTGGGCCTTTCTCCCAACAGCCGCGAATATATCAATATCGTCGTTATTGCGGGTCTGGTGCACTCGGTCATACCGGTCGCAACGCTAACGCTGATTGGCGCGATGCAATCGATCGATCCGCGTCTGCTCGATGCGGCCCAGTCGCTCGGCGCGCCGGGATGGAAAGCCCATCTGTCGATCACGCTTCCCCTGAGCTTCCCGGCTCTGATCTCAAGCACGCTTGTCTCGCTGACTTTCGCGATCAGCGCCTTCGTCATTCCCATGGTGCTCGGGAGGGGCCGGGTGCTTTTCATGTCGAACGTCATCTACACCCGGTTCAGCGATATCGCCAACTACCCAAGCGGCGCGGCGATCTCGCTCGTCATGCTTGCCGTGGCGTTGGCGGTCGTCGCTGTCATAACGTTTGCGCAGGCGCGGAGGGTTTCCCGATGAGCATGCAGTCTCTTGCAGCGAAAACCGGAGACCGGATCGCCGGTTCCCTTGCCTACGGTGTCATCGGCCTGGGATTGGCGTTCCTCGCCATCCCGTTGGTGATAACTTGCGTCATGGCTTTCGACGCCAGGACCTACCTCGGCCCGATGCCGCCACCTGCCTTGTCGCTTCATTGGTTCGAACGGCTCGTCTCCCAGGCGGATATCCTTGCCAGCCTGCGCACCAGCCTCATCTTGGCGGTACTCACGACGGTTCTGTCCGTCACGATTGGAACTGCGGCGGCTGTCGGTCTCGCCCGGGGTAAATTTCCAGGAAAGGCAGCGCTGACTTCGGCCTTTCTCTCGCCACTCATCGTCCCGCCGGTCGTGATTGGATTCGGCCTGCTGCTTTTCCTTTCCAAGGCCGGCATCACAAATGGTATGGCGCGCCTGCTCCTCGGCCACGTGATCGTGACGTTGCCCTATTGCATAAGGACCAGTCTCGCCAGCCTTCTCGGCAGCGACCAACGATTGACGGAAGCCGCAATGGTTCTCGGCGCCACCGAGCGCCAGGCCTTCTGGACCATTACCCTGCCGTTGATGCGGACGGGCGTCGTCACCGGCGCGATCTTCGCCTTCGCAATTTCGATGGATGACGTATCGATCAGTCTCTTCCTGAGCGATCCGTCCGCAACGACCTTGCCTGTTACGCTGGTCAGCAACATGCGCGCGGCTTTCGATCTGACGATCGCTGCGGCGGCCGTGGTCCTGATTGCCGTCACCGCGTTGCTGATCGTTGTGCTGGACCGTGTCGTCGGCTTCGACACTGTCGTCGGTCAGGGTTTGTTTCGTTCATGAGGACAATACGATGATTTCTGCCGTGGAATTTCAAGGCGTCAGCAAGCGCTTCGGCGAAACGGTCGCCCTTGGCAATATCTCCTTGTCGGTGAACCCAGGTGAAACAATCGCACTGCTTGGACCGAGCGGCTGCGGCAAGACCACCATTCTTCGGCTCATAGCCGGATTCGAGCGGCCCGACAAAGGCTCGATTTTGATCGACGGCGAGCCGATGGCCGGATTGAAACCCTATGAGCGCAATGTCGGGCTGCTGTTCCAGCACTACGCTCTTTTCCCGCATATGACCGTCGAACAGAACATCGGCTACGGACTTCGCCATCGCAACCATCCGCCGGGGCAAATACCGCGCCGCATTGCCGAAATGCTTGAGCTCGTCCGGCTCGTCGGTTTCGGACAGCGGCGGCCGCACCAGTTGAGCGGTGGCCAGCAGCAGCGTGTTGCGCTTGCGCGGGCGCTCGCCACCCATCCAAGCCTCGTTCTTCTGGATGAGCCCCTGTCGGCCCTCGACGCCAAACTTCGACATGAGTTGCGCAGCGAATTGAAGGATGTGCTCGCCGCAGTCGGCTCGACCGCCATCGTGGTAACCCACGACCAGGAGGAGGCGATGAGCCTGGGAGAGCGGATATTCGTGATGAACCGTGGAGCGATCATGCAATCCGGCAAGCCGGATGATGTGTATTGGCGTCCAGACTCGCGTTTCGTCGCGGATTTCATGGGTCGGACGAATTGGATTCATGGCTCGATCTCTGCCGCCGGCGGAACGGCCCGCAAATTTCGCTCTGAATCCGGCTGGGAGTTTCCGGTCGAGTCCACGGCAAGTCTTTCAGGTGCCGCCGAGATTTGCGTGAGGCCGGAAAGCGTCGAGATATCGTCCGGCACTCCGGCTGCCGGAGCCATGACCGGACGCGTCGCCGACGTTGTGACACTCGGTGCCTTCAGGCATGTCGTTCTGGACCTCGTCAGTGGCGACCGGATAATCTCGGCTTGCCCGAACCGTCCAGACATAGCCTTCGCTCGCGGGCAGGAGATCAGCGTTTCCATTCCCCCCGAGGCATGCGTTCTCTTCGCGCGATAAGCTGGCATTGATGGGGCGCAGCCTGCACTGCGCCCGGGCTAAGGGTCACCAGTTGCCGGAAGGACATGGTTCGTCCAATATCCACTTACGGGCAGAGAGGCCCTCGGCTCTCGAGCGCCACAAAGTATGGAATGCGGCTTCTGATGCTTGATCTTGATTCCTATCTGCTTCGTGCATTTCTGACCGTCGCGGAAATCGGCACCGTCAATGGAGCAGCCGTCAAGCTGAACAGAACGCAGGCGGCCGTGAGCATGCAGATCCGCAAGCTGGAGGAGCTTGTCGGCGTTACGCTGTTTTCGCGTTCGTCAAAAGGCCTCGAACTCACGAGTCATGGGCAGATCATGCTGGCTTATGCCCGCGAAATGGTCGCCCTCAGCGACGAGATCGGGAAAAGGCTGACAGGCAAGATGATCGAGGACCGCATTCGCCTCGGCGTCGTTGAGGACTTCGCAGCCGGCCACCTGATCGACATTCTTAGTGCCTTCAGAGCCCAGAACCCGAAGGTCGAGATCGACATCATCGTCGAGCCGAATCGTCGCCTCGCCAGCCTGTTTGAAGACAGGAAGCTCGATCTCGTGGTTTGCGACATCACCTGCCTCGCGCGAAAACCGACCCTGATCTGGACCGAATATTTGATGTGGACGGTCAGATCCGACTTTGTGGCGGATACGGAAAAACCGCTTCCCATCATCATGTTCGAGGAGGAGTGTCCCTGGACGCTTCCGACGATTGCGGCTCTGTCCCAGCGGAACATCAAGTGGAAGACGGCGTGCGTCGCATCGACGCTGGTGGCCATGGCGACCGCGGTTCGCGTCGGTATCGGTATCGCGCCAATGATGCTCAACACGAAACCCGAGGGCTGCCGGACGCTTGACAGATCGGCGGACCTGCCCGGTCCGGTGCGCATTGAAATCGGTCTGTATGCTCAATCCGAGACGGCCGAAGGTGCGCGCTATCTTGTCGACTTCATTTCGCGACATACGGCCATATTGTCCAGCTAGAGCATGATGCCGAAAAGTGTGATCGGTTTCGGACGACATCCTGCTCCAACTCCTTCTGGGAGCGTTCAGCTTCCATTATATCGGGTCAATTTAATTCCCCCTACCGAAGTGGCGAGCGAAGCCCCACAGTGATCCGATGAAGGGTCGACGACCCAATCTCAAGCATTCATGGAAGTCTGCGAATACGATGATGGGGCAAGCCAAAGTTGACGAAACTCTCCTCGCAGATGCCGCCTATCTGCCCGGCCAGGTCGCAAACCTGACGAGGGGAGCGAGCGTGACGGCGCAAACCAACGAAATACTGGAGCGCATCGATGACATGCTGCTGCGCGAAGGTACCAACAAGTCAGAGATCATTCTCGTCAACATCTGGCTCAGGGACCTTGCCTCATTCGAGGAAATGAACAGAGCCTGGGATGCTTGGATGCCGGATAGCGGAACGCCACGGCGGGCGACGTTTGAGGACAAGAATCTCCCGCCGATGTGCGCCATCCGTATTGACGTAGCCGCGTCGCGAAAGAGTGAGGCCGGGCAAATTTGAGCCGCCTGCGCTCGTCATCTCATAGCCTTGTCAGCGAAGCCGAGCGGAATTCCGCACTTTCGGCATCATGCGCTAAGGTCGGATGACACAGACATTGGCCTCGTAGGCGCAGGGATCGTCCTGCACCGCGATATCGATGACTTTCGCCTTCGGTGCCAGTTGCTCAGGCCGTGCTGTGGGATAGAAGCCATAGCCGTCGCCGCCGACATAGGTTCCGCCATCGGCCTGATAGACGTACGAAGAGCCGGCATAGGTACCGCCACCATCCTGCGCCTGGGGCACGACGACGATCAGATTGCTGTGGGCGATGTGATTGGTCGCCGGCGATGAAAACTGTTTCAGGAACGGCATCCGTTCTTTGCGGTTCCGATATCGATAGGCGTTGTCGAAACGGATGCCGCGATCGCGCCAGCCGATACGTTCGCCGAGGAGTAATCCACCGTGGAAATCGTGACGGTGGCCGGGAAAGCGACGATCGTTGCGGCGGTCACCGGCTTCGGCGGGAAGTGCAGCAAGCGCGGACAGGGCAAGCAGGGCGACTGCGGACAGACTGCGAAACATGGGTGGCCGGCCTCCGGAATTCCGATCCCTAACAAATCGTTAACGCCAGATTGCGCCAAAAGCCGAAGCTTGTCCATTCGGGCCGGAGAAACAGCGCAAAATTTGAGCGCAAAGGGCCAGTTTTGTTAGCCCGCAAACTTCCCGGTAACGCGAATCGATTAAATTAAAAGCAGACAGCGATTGTGCTTGTCGTCGGCGTTCCCGGTGATTAAACGTCGCAATTGATGCAACGCACACAGAGAATTTTGTCATTCGTGTGGTTGACTGAGCATGCTCCGAATTCGGGAGCGCAGAATAGCCGCCGCGAGGTTCTGATGGCGAATGTGACAAATAACCGGCCCCTGTCGCCGCATTTGCAAATTTACAAGCCTATTCCCACCATGGTCATGTCTATCGTTCACCGCATCACCGGTAGCGCGCTCTACGTCGGCACGCTGCTTGTCGCCTGGTGGCTGATGGCGGCGGCAAGCGGCCAGGGTTCTTACGATTGGGCCAACTGGGTGCTCGGCAGCCTTCTCGGCAAGCTCGTGCTTCTCGGCTACACTTGGGCGCTGCTGCACCACATGCTCGGCGGCTTCCGCCACTTCATGTGGGATCTCGGCTATGGCTTCGGGAAAGAATTCTCAACCAAGCTCGCCATCGCCAACATCATCGGGTCGCTCTGTCTGACTGTGCTGGTCTGGGTGATCGGTTTCCTCATTCGCTTCTGAAGGTCCTCTCATGGATATGCGCACCCCCCTCGGCAAGGTTCGCGGGCTCGGCTCCGCCAAGGACGGCACTGACCATTTCTGGCGTCAGCGGCTGACGGCCGTCGCCAATGTTCCGCTGATCCTCTTCTTCGTCTTCTTCATGCTCGCCTATGCCGGCGCGCCCTATGCGGATGTGGTCCGCGCGCTGTCGAACCCCTTCATCGCGGTCATCATGGCACTGATGGTGATCTCCGGCGTCATCCACATGAAGCTCGGCATGCAGGTCATCATCGAGGATTACGTGCACGGCGAGTTCGGCAAGATCGTTCTCCTGATGCTGAACACGTTCTTTGCGATCCTGATCGCCGGCCTCTGTCTCTTCGCCATTCTGAAAATCGCATTCGTAGGATAAGCTGACATGGCACCGACTTCTCCCGCCCAGAATGGCAAGGCCTACAAGTATGTCGATCACTCCTACGACGTGATCGTCGTCGGCGCCGGCGGCGCCGGGCTGCGCGCCACGCTCGGCATGGCCGAGCAGGGCTTCCGCACGGCCTGCATCACCAAGGTATTCCCGACCCGCTCGCACACGGTCGCGGCCCAGGGCGGCATCGCCGCCTCGCTGCGGAACATGACGCCGGATAGCTGGCAGTGGCACCTCTACGACACCGTCAAGGGTTCCGATTGGCTCGGCGACGTCGATGCCATGCAGTATCTCACCATGGAAGCGCCGAAGGCGGTCTATGAGCTCGAGCATTACGGCGTGCCTTTCTCGCGCAACGAGGAAGGTAAGATCTATCAGCGCCCGTTCGGCGGCCACATGCAGAATTACGGCGAAGGCCCGCCGGTGCAGCGCACCTGCGCCGTTGCCGACCGTACCGGCCACGCCATCCTGCATACGCTCTACGGCCAGTCGCTGCGCAACAATGCCGAGTTCTTTATCGAGTATTTTGCGCTCGACTTGATCATGTCGGAAGACGGCAGCCGCTGCACCGGCGTCATCGCCTGGTGCCTCGATGACGGCACGATCCATCGCTTCGCCGCCAAGATGGTAGTGCTGGCGACCGGCGGCTACGGCCGCGCTTATTTCTCGGCAACGTCTGCCCATACCTGCACCGGCGACGGCGGCGGCATGGTGGCGCGTGCCGGCCTACCGCTGCAGGACATGGAATTCGTTCAGTTCCACCCGACCGGCATCTATGGTTCGGGCTGTCTGATCACCGAAGGCGCGCGCGGCGAAGGCGGTTATCTCGTCAACTCCGAGGGCGAGCGCTTCATGGAGCGTTACGCGCCTTCGGCCAAGGACCTTGCCTCGCGCGACGTCGTTTCGCGCTGCATGACGCTGGAAATCCGCGAAGGCCGCGGTGTCGGCAAGGCGAAGGACCACATCTTCCTGCATCTCGACCATCTCGATCCGGCCGTTCTTCATGAACGCCTGCCGGGGATTTCCGAGAGCGCCAAGATCTTCGCCGGCGTCGACGTCACGCGCGAGCCAATCCCGGTTCTGCCGACCGTTCACTACAATATGGGCGGCATTCCCACGAATTATTGGGGCGAAGTGCTGAACGCCGACGGTGCCAATCCGGAACGGATCATTCCCGGCCTGATGGCTGTGGGTGAAGCCGGCTGCGCCTCGGTGCACGGCGCCAACCGCCTCGGCTCCAATTCGCTGATCGACCTGGTGGTCTTCGGCCGCGCTGCTGCGATCCGCGCCGGCGAGGTGATCGACCGCGCCGCGCCGATCCCACATCTCAATGTCGCCGCCTGCGACAAGATCATGGACCGCTTCGACGGTCTGCGTCACGCCAGCGGCGGCACGCCGACGGCGGAGCTGCGCGAGAAGATGCAGCGCGCCATGCAGGAAGACGCCGCCGTCTTCCGCACGCAGGAATCGCTGGAATCCGGTTGCCGGCGTATCTCGGCAATCTGGGGCGAGATGAAGGACATCAAGGTCACCGACCGCTCGATGATCTGGAACTCCGACCTCGTGGAGACGCTGGAGCTGCAGAATCTGATGGCAAACGCCATCACGACGATCTACGGCGCCGAGGCCCGCAAGGAGAGCCGCGGCTCGCATGCGCGCGAGGATTATACCGAGGGTGCATTCGCCGGCCGCGACGATGTCAACTGGCGCAAACACACGCTCGCCTGGGTCAACGAGGCAGGCGACGTCAAACTCGACTACCGGCCGGTCCATACCGAGCTCATTGCCGAAGGCATCGATCCGCACAAGATCGAGCCGAAGGCTCGCGTGTACTGATCTCAAGAGGAACCGGACATGGTTGAACTCGCTCTCCCCAAGAATTCTCAGATGCGCGAAGGCAAGGTCTGGCCGAAGCCGGCGGGTGCCAAGAACACCCGCGAGTTCCGCGTCTACCGCTGGAGCCCGGACGACGGTCAGAACCCGTCTATCGATACCTTCTACATCGATATCGACGATTGCGGACCGATGGTGCTCGACGGTCTGCTCTACATCAAGAACAAGATCGACCCGACGCTGACGCTGCGCCGCTCCTGTCGCGAGGGCATTTGCGGCTCCTGCGCGATGAATATCGACGGCACGAACACGCTCGCCTGCACCAAGGGCCTCGACGATATCAAGGGTGCGGTGAAGATCTATCCGCTGCCGCATCTGCCCGTCGTCAAGGATCTGGTTCCGGACCTCACCAACTTCTATGCCCAGCATCGCTCGATCGAGCCATGGCTGAAGACAGTGTCGCCGGCGCCGGCCAAGGAATGGAAGCAGAGCCATGAGGACCGGCAGAAGCTGGACGGCCTCTATGAATGCATCCTCTGCGCCTGCTGCTCGACCTCCTGTCCGAGCTACTGGTGGAACGGCGACCGCTATCTCGGTCCGGCCGTTCTGCTGCAGGCCTATCGGTGGCTGATCGATTCCAGAGATGAGGCGACCGGCGAGCGCCTCGACAATCTCGAAGACCCGTTCCGCCTCTATCGCTGCCACACGATCATGAACTGTGCGCAGACCTGCCCGAAGGGCCTCAACCCGGCCAAGGCAATCGCCGAAATCAAGAAGATGATGGTCGAGCGTCGGGTTTGATCAGCATGCATGCCGATGGCGGAATCGACGGCTTCGATCCCGAAGCCGTCACCGAGATCAGGTCGCGGCTTGCGGCCTCGGTGCGCGAGCAGGGCCTGCGCATCGGTTTTGCGATCGAAAGCGGCAGCCGCGCCTAGGGTTTTCCATTTCCTGGCGAAGATGAACGCGCGAAACACCTTGCTGACAAATTCTATGTGCAGGAAGTTTTGGAGCGGGACAGTTGAACTGTATCGTTTTTCGGTTAGTTGTTGTCACGGGCAATTTGTGCTGCCCGACTTGATTAACCAAAGCGAATTACGATAATCGGACTTGTCTCACGCCCGTTTCTCTGCGGCGATGGCCGAATTCAGGAGTATGATGATGCAGTTGCGATATGCGATGACAGGTCTGGTGGTGGTTCTGTCGCTAGCCGGTTGTCAGCGTACGGCATATGATTACAGCTCCAACGCCAGTGCCAGCCCGGCGCCGTTGACGGCGCAGCCGGTGCCCTCGGTGCAGGGCGGGCAACTTCCGCCGCCGACCGGCAGCTCGCAGTTTCCGGCCGCGCCGACGACGACGGCACCGATGCCGGGCGCTCAGCCTGGCGCAATGGCCGCGAATGCGCTCGATATCACCAAGGAATCGATGGTCGGAAGCTGGCGTGTCAACGGCAGCTGCGACATGTTCCTGACGCTCACCAATCTCGGCAGCGGTTCGCGCGGCGGAACGCGTGGCTGTGTCGGCGAGCTGACGGCGATGGGCTCCTGGGAGGTCGCCGGCAAGCAGGTGCTGCTCAAGGACCGCTCGGGCAACCAACTCGGCAGCGTCTACAAGACGGCCGACAACCGCTTCCAGGGACAGACGAGCACGGGCCAGTCGATCAGTCTCAGCCGGTAAACCAACCGGCGCGGTAAATGTTCCGGCGGGTCTCCGCCGTTGACTGACAGGCGGATATGCTTTCATGCAACCAATGCCGGATTATGCGCTCAGCGTCTGCGAACAGCTTAAAGCGCTGACCGCAGCGGGCGCCCTTCAGGTCGATTCCGCCCAGATGGACGTGGCAAAGGGCCTCGACCGGGTGCTTGCCGGGCTGAAGCAGCGGCGGCCGGCGGCAAAATCGAGCGCGCTCGGCTGGCTGTTTGCCGCCAAGAAGAAATCCGCCGAGGGCATCAAGGGGCTTTATATCCACGGCAGCGTCGGGCGCGGCAAGACCATGCTGATGGACATGTTCTTCGCGATGGCGCCGTGCAGGAAGAAGCGCCGAGCGCATTTCCACGAATTCATGGCGGATGTGCACAACCGCATCGCGGCGCACCGGCTGAAGCTCAAGGACGGCGAGACGAGACAGGCCGATCCGATGCCGCCGGTCGCCGCAGCGCTCTACGACGAGGCAGAACTGCTCTGCTTCGACGAGTTCACGGTCACCGACATCGCCGATGCGATGATCCTGTCGCGGCTGTTTTCCGAGCTTTTCGCGCGCGGATGCGTGCTGGTCGCGACCTCGAACGTCGAGCCCGACAATCTCTACACGGATGGTCTCAATCGCGGCCTCTTCCTGCCCTTCGTCGCCTTGCTCAAGCAGCATGTCGATGTCGTCTCCCTGGATTCGCCGACCGACTACCGGATGGAGAAGCTGAGCAGCCAGCCAGTCTATCTGGTGCCGATCAACGACCATAACGACATGGCGATGGATGCGTCCTGGACGCAGGCGCTGCATGGGCGTAAGGCGCAGCCGCTGGATATTCCGATGAAGGGGCGCCACATCCATGTGCCGCTCGCCGTCGACCGCATGGCGCGGTTCTCTTTCGCCGATCTCTGCGACAAGCCGCTCGGGGCAGTCGACTTCCTGGCGATCGCCGAGCGTTTCGATACGGTCTTCGTCGATCACATTCCCTTGCTGGGGCCGGAAAAGCGGAACCAGATCAAGCGGTTCATCATTATGGTCGATACGTTCTACGATCATGCCGTGCGGCTTTACATTTCCGCAGCGGCCATGCCGGAGGAACTGCTGCTGCAACGCCGGGGCATCGAGGGCTTCGAATTCGACCGCACGGCTTCGCGCCTGTTCGAGATGCGCAGTGCGGAATATCTTGCGCTGCACCATGAGAAACGCGCCGCAGAGTAACAATCCGATGACAGAATGTATTACGTTTACGTAAGAATTTTTGTATCTAAACGATTGAAAACGCTGCATCAAAAATAATGGATTGCCATTTTTAGGCTTTGGGTCTATGCGATTGCGTCATTGGGCGGTGCCTTGCGCGTCCGTTCGACGAATTTGATCGCAAAGGAAACAGCGAAATGGCGCGTAACAAGATCGCACTCATTGGTTCTGGCATGATTGGTGGCACGCTGGCGCACCTCGCCGGCCTGAAGGAACTGGGCGACATCGTCCTCTTCGACATCGCAGACGGCATTCCCCAGGGCAAGGGTCTCGATATTTCCCAGTCGTCGCCCGTCGAAGGCTTCGACGTCAATCTGACGGGTGCCAGCGACTATTCCGCGATCGAGGGCGCCGATGTGTGCATCGTCACGGCAGGTGTTGCGCGCAAGCCTGGCATGAGCCGCGATGACCTTCTCGGCATCAACCTCAAGGTCATGGAGCAGGTCGGCGCCGGCATCAAGAAATATGCCCCGAACGCTTTCGTGATCTGCATCACCAACCCGCTCGACGCCATGGTCTGGGCGCTGCAGAAGTTTTCCGGCCTTCCCGCCAACAAGGTCGTCGGCATGGCTGGCGTTCTCGACTCCTCGCGCTTCCGCCTCTTTCTCGCCAAGGAATTCAACGTATCCGTCCAGGACGTCACGGCTTTCGTTCTCGGCGGCCACGGCGACACGATGGTACCGCTTGCCCGCTACTCGACGGTTGGCGGCATTCCGCTCACTGACCTCGTCACCATGGGCTGGGTCACCAAGGAACGTCTCGAAGAGATCATCCAGCGTACCCGTGATGGAGGCGCCGAAATCGTCTGTCTGCTGAAGACCGGCTCGGCCTATTATGCGCCGGCCGCTTCGGCGATCGAAATGGCCGAATCCTACCTCAAGGACAAGAAGCGCGTTCTGCCCTGCGCTGCCCACCTGTCCGGTCAGTACGGCGTCAAGGACATGTATGTCGGCGTTCCCACCATCATCGGCGCAGGCGGCGTCGAGCGCATCATCGAGATCGATCTCAACAAGACCGAGAAGGAAGCCTTCGACAAGTCCGTCGGCGCCGTCGCCGGTCTCTGCGAAGCCTGCATCAACATCGCGCCTGCCCTGAAGTGATTGGCGCTGAAGTAATCGAAATAGGGATAGACCCATGAACATTCATGAATATCAGGCCAAAGCTCTGCTGAAGGGCTATGGCGCCCCGGTTGCCGAGGGTGTGGCTATTCTCAAGGTTGAAGAAGCCGAAGCTGCCGCCAAGTCGCTTCCCGGTCCGCTCTACGTGGTCAAGAGCCAGATCCATGCCGGCGGCCGCGGCAAGGGCAAGTTCAAGGAGCTCGGCCCTGACGCCAAGGGCGGCGTTCGCCTCGCCAAGTCGATCGAGGAAGTCGTTTCCCACGCCAAGGAAATGCTCGGAAACACGCTGGTGACCGCCCAGACGGGCGACGCCGGCAAGCAGGTCAACCGACTTTACATCGAAGACGGCGCCGACATTGCTCGCGAACTCTATTGCTCGATACTTGTCGACCGCTCGGTCGGTCGCGTTGCCTTCGTCGTATCGACCGAAGGCGGCATGGACATCGAGGCCGTCGCCCACGACACGCCCGAAAAGATCCAGACGATCGCCATCGATCCGGAAGCCGGCGTGACGGCGGCCGACGTTGCTGCAATCTCCAAGGCTCTTCAGCTCGACGGCGCTGCCGCCGAAGATGCCAAGACGCTTTTCCCGGCGCTCTACAAGGCCTTCGGCGAGAAGGACATGGCTCTCCTGGAGGTCAATCCGCTGATCGTCATGAAGGATGGCCACCTGCGCGTCCTCGATGCCAAGATGTCTTTCGACGGCAACGCCCTTTTCCGTCACGACGACGTCAAAACGCTGCGCGACGAGACCGAAGAAGACGCCAAGGAAATCGAGGCCTCGAAGTGGGACCTCGCCTATGTCGCGCTCGACGGCAATATCGGCTGTATGGTCAACGGCGCGGGCCTCGCCATGGCGACGATGGACATCATCAAGCTCTACGGCAAGGAGCCGGCTAACTTCTGCGACGTCGGCGGCGGCGCCGGCAAGGAGAAGGTTGCTGCGGCTTTCAAGATCATCACCGCAGACCCCAAGGTCGAAGGCATTCTCGTCAACATCTTCGGCGGCATCATGAAGTGTGACGTCATTGCCGAGGGCGTCATTGCCGCGGTCAAGGAAGTCGGTCTCAAGGTTCCGCTTGTCGTGCGCCTTGAAGGCACCAATGTCGAGCTCGGCAAGAAGATCCTGAACGAGTCGGGTCTGGCGATCACGGCGGCTGACGACTTGGACGATGCGGCCAAGAAGATCGTCGCGGCGATCAACGGCTGAGAACGATCATGGCCTTCCAGTCCACGCCCTCCGCTGCTCATTTCCGCCTCAACGCCTTCGCGGGCGTGTGGGAAGGGGACGAGCGTGTCGCGGCGTCGGCGTGGACGAGTGAAGGCAAGGCCAGTGCTGAGTTTTCGGGTGAGGCGTTGTTCGGCGGGTTCTTTCTCGAGCAGCGCTATCGCCAGACGCGCGATGGTACTGTTTCGTTCGAGGCGCGAAATGTTTTCGGCTTCGATGCTTCGGACCAGACCTACAAACTCTACCAGTTCGACACCGCAGGTTTTGCGCCGCCCGTGCCGGCGTCCGGCGAGTGGAACGACAATGAGCTTGTGCTGATGAAGACTTCGCCGCGCGGCAGCCAGCGCACCGTATTCACATTTGAAAATGAAGACTGCTACCGGATGGGCGTCAGCTTTTCGCCTGCAGGCAGTGATACTTGGCAGGAGGTCGTCAGCGGCGTCTATCGTCGCGCGTCCTCCACGTCTTCCAACCTCTCCTAAACAAAGGCCTCGCATGTCCATTCTCGTCAACAAAGACACCAAGGTTCTCGTTCAGGGCCTAACCGGCAAGACCGGCACGTTCCACACCGAACAGGCGCTCGCTTATTACGGCACCCAGATGGTCGGCGGTATCCACCCGAAGAAGGGCGGCGAAACCTGGACCGGCGCAAAGGGCGAAAACCTGCCGATCTTCGCAACCGTTGCCGAAGGCAAAGAAAAGACCGGCGCCAACGCGACCGTCATCTATGTTCCGCCGGCCGGCGCTGCTGACGCGATTATCGAGGCGGTCGACGCCGAGATCCCGTTCATAACCTGCATCACCGAAGGCATTCCCGTCATGGACATGGTGCGGGTCAAGGCTCGCCTCGACCGCTCCAAGTCGCGCCTGCTCGGCCCCAACTGCCCGGGCATCCTGACGCCGGAAGAATGCAAGATCGGCATCATGCCGGGCTCGATCTTCCGCAAGGGTTCGGTCGGTATCGTTTCCCGCTCGGGCACGCTGACCTATGAAGCCGTGTTCCAGACCTCCAACGAAGGTCTCGGCCAGACGACGGCCGTCGGCATCGGCGGGGACCCGGTCAAGGGCACCGAGTTCATCGACGTCCTGGAAATGTTCCTGGCCGACGAAGCCACCCAGTCGATCATCATGATCGGCGAAATCGGTGGTGCGGCTGAAGAAGACGCAGCCCAGTTCCTCAAGGACGAAGCCAAGAAGGGCCGCAAGAAGCCGATGGCTGGCTTCATTGCCGGGCGTACGGCGCCGAAGGGCCGCACCATGGGCCATGCCGGCGCTGTGGTTTCCGGCGGCAAGGGTGATGCGGAATCGAAGATCGCGGCGATGGAATCGGCGGGCATCAAGGTATCGCCATCCCCGGCCCGCCTCGGCAAGACGCTGGTTGAAGTCCTCAAGGGCTAAGCCACCCATAGACCGGGCGGAGGAACGGCATTTGCGCTTTCCGCCCGGCCTCGACGACACGAGACCAGCAGATGCGCCGCGGACAGGCGGCAATCGGAATGCGGCAGCCGGCCATCAAACCGGCAAATTCATCAAAGTCAGGAGGCGGACGGAAGCGTCCGCATATCACCATGGCACGGCAAGAAGCCAACGAGCAGTTTCAGATCACCTCGTTTCTGGATGGCGCTAACGCTGCCTATATCGAGCAGCTTTATGCGCGGTATGAAGAGGATCCGGCATCGGTCGACGATCAGTGGCGGTCCTTCTTCAAGGCGCTGGAGGAGGATCCCAGCGATGTGAAGAGGGCGGCCAAGGGGGCTTCCTGGCGCAAGAAGAACTGGCCGATTCCGGCGGGCGGCGATCTGGTATCGGCTCTCGATGGCGACTGGGGCATCGTCGAGAAGGTGATCGAGACCAAGGTCAAGGCCAAGGCCGAAGCTCAGGGCAAGCCTGCCGACAGCACCGAGGTGCTGCAGGCGACGCGCGATTCCGTGCGCGCCATCATGATGATCCGCGCCTACCGCATGCGCGGCCACCTTCATGCCAAGCTCGACCCGCTCGGCATCGCCGCTCCCGTTGACGACTATCACGAGCTGTCGGCGGAGAATTACGGTTTCACGGCCGCCGATTACGATCGCAAGATCTTCATCGACAACGTGCTCGGCTTGGAATACGCGACCATCCGCGAGATGATCGAAATCCTCGAGCGCACCTATTGCTCGACGCTCGGCGTCGAATTCATGCATATCTCCAATCCGGAAGAGAAGGCCTGGATCCAGGAGCGCATCGAAGGACCGGACAAGGGTGTGGCCTTCACGCCGGAAGGCAAGAAGGCGATCCTTGCCAAGCTCGTCGAAGCCGAAGGCTACGAGCAGTTCCTCGACGTCAAGTTCAAGGGCACGAAGCGTTTCGGCCTCGACGGCGGCGAATCGCTGATCCCGGCGCTGGAGCAGATCCTCAAGCGCGGCGGTCATCTCGGCCTCAAGGAAGCCGTGTTCGGCATGGCCCATCGCGGCCGCCTGAATGTGCTCTCCCAAGTTATGGGCAAGCCGCACCGGGCGATCTTCCACGAGTTCAAGGGCGGCTCGGCCGCACCCGACGAGGTCGAGGGCTCGGGCGACGTCAAGTACCATCTCGGCGCCTCCTCGGACCGCGAATTCGACGGCAACAAGATCCACGTTTCGCTGACGGCGAACCCCTCGCATCTCGAAATCGTCGATCCCGTCGTCATGGGCAAGGCCCGCGCCAAGCAGGATATGAACGCCACCGTCTGGGATGGCGACATCATTCCGCTTTCCGAACGCGCCAAGGTTCTGCCGCTGCTGATCCATGGCGACGCGGCCTTTGCCGGCCAGGGTGTCATTGCCGAAATCCTCGGCCTTTCCGGTCTGCGCGGCCACCGCGTCGCCGGCACCATGCATGTGATCATCAATAACCAGATCGGCTTCACCACGAACCCGGCCTTCTCGCGCTCGTCGCCTTATCCGTCCGACGTCGCCAAGATGATCGAGGCGCCGATCCTGCACGTCAACGGCGACGATCCGGAAGCGGTGGTTTATGGGGCGAAGATCGCCACCGAATTCCGCATGAAGTTCCACAAGCCTGTTGTGCTTGACCTCTTCTGCTACCGCCGCTACGGCCACAATGAAGGCGACGAACCGTCCTTCACGCAGCCGAAGATGTACAAGGTGATCCGCGCCCACAAGACCGTGCTGCAGCTTTATGCGGCCCGCCTCGTCGCCGAGGGCCTTCTCACCGACGGCGAAGTCGAGAAGATGAAGGCCGATTGGCGCCTCCATCTCGAACAGGAATTCGAGGCCGGCCAGCAGTACAAGCCGAACAAGGCCGACTGGCTGGACGGCGAGTGGTCGGGCCTGCGCACGGCCGACAATGCCGACGAGCAGCGCCGCGGCAAGACCGCCGTGCCGATGAAGACGCTGAAGGAGATCGGCCGCAAGCTCTCTGAGATCCCGGCGGGCTTCAACGCGCACCGGACGATCCAGCGCTTCATGGAAAACCGCGCCAATATGATCGCCACCGGCGAGGGTATCGACTGGGCGATGGCGGAAGCGCTCTCCTTCGGTGCGCTCTGCGTCGAAGGCAGCAAAATCCGCCTTTCCGGTCAGGATTGTGAGCGCGGCACCTTCTCGCAGCGCCACTCCGTTCTCTACGATCAGGAAACCGAAGAGCGCTACATCCCGCTCGCCAATCTTTCGCCGACGCAGGGGCGCTACGAAGTCATCAATTCGATGCTTTCGGAAGAGGCCGTGCTCGGCTTCGAATATGGCTATTCGCTCGCCCGCCCGAATGCGCTGACGCTGTGGGAAGCGCAGTTCGGCGATTTCGCCAACGGCGCGCAGGTGGTCTTCGACCAGTTCATCTCGTCGGGCGAACGCAAGTGGCTGCGCATGTCGGGCCTCGTCTGCCTGCTGCCGCACGGCTATGAGGGCCAGGGTCCGGAACACTCCTCGGCCCGCCTCGAGCGTTTCCTGCAGCTTTGCGCCGAAGACAACATGCAGGTCGCCAACGTCACCACGCCGGCGAACTACTTCCACATCCTGCGCCGGCAGCTGAAGCGTGACTTCCGCAAGCCGCTGGTCCTGATGACGCCGAAGTCGCTACTGCGCCACAAGCGGGCGGTCTCGACGCTTGCCGAAATGGCCGGCGAATCCGCCTTCCATCGCCTGCTCTGGGACGATGCCGAGGTGATCAAGGACGGCCCAATTAAGCTGCAGAAGGACAACAAGATCCGCCGCGTCGTCATGTGCTCCGGCAAGGTCTATTACGATCTTCTCGAAGAGCGTGAAAAGCGCGGTATCGACGACGTCTATCTCTTACGTGTCGAACAGCTCTATCCGTTCCCGGCTAAGGCGCTGATCAACGAGCTGTCGCGCTTCCGCAATGCCGAGATGGTCTGGTGCCAGGAAGAGCCGAAGAACATGGGCGCATGGTCGTTCATCGACCCCTTCCTCGAATGGGTGCTCGCCCACATCGATGCGAAGTACCAGCGCGTCCGCTATACCGGCCGTCCGGCCGCCGCCTCGCCGGCGACGGGCCTGATGTCCAAGCATCTGTCGCAGCTCGCCGCATTCCTCGAGGATGCATTGGGCGGTTAAAACAAGGGGCGCGCAATGGCTTATTTCTTTCTGAGACTGCAGCCGCCGCGCCCCACTTTCCCGCATGACGGGACCGGGGAGGAAATGGCGGCGATGAAACGCCATGCCGAATACTGGCATCGGAACGCCCTTGCGGGATCGGCGATCATCGTCGGTCCTGTCTTCGAGGGTGAAGGCGCCTGGGGCATGGCGATCGTCGAGGTTGAGGATCAGGCGGCGGCGCAGCTTCTTGCCGATGGCGATCCGATCATCGCTTCCGGTTTCGGTTTCCGCTTCGATATCCTGCCGATGCCCTCGATCATCTCACGGCCGCCCGCCGTCTGAAACGCATAAACGAAAACACACGAAATCAGGATCTGAACAATGGCCACAGAAATCCGCGTTCCAACTCTCGGTGAATCCGTCAGCGAGGCAACCGTCGGCACCTGGTTCAAGAAGGTCGGCGACGCCATCAAGGCCGACGAGCCGATTCTCGAGCTTGAAACCGACAAGGTGACCATCGAAGTTCCAGCACCCGCCTCCGGAACGCTTTCGGAAATCGTCGTGGCCGCTGGCGAGACCGTCGGCCTCGGCGCGCTGCTCGGCCAGATCGCCGAGGGTGCTGCCGCTGCTGCCGCGCCGGCTGCTGCTGCACCGGCCGCCGCGCCTGCTGCTCCGGCTGCCGCCCAACCGGCCGCGGCTGCTCCGGCCCAGCCGGCGGTTGCCGCCGCTGCTGCATCGTCGTCGAGCGCCTCCATCTCCACCATGCCGCCAGCACCGGCGGCTTCGAAGATGCTTGCCGAAAACAATCTTTCCGCCGATCAAATCGACGGTAGCGGCAAGCGCGGCCAGGTGCTGAAGGGCGACGTCATCGCCGCCGTCGCCAAGGGCATTTCCGCTCCGGCGGCTGCACCCGCGTCAACGCCTGCCGCCGCCCGCGGCCCGTCGACGGTCGAGGATGCCTCGCGCGAAGAGCGCGTGAAGATGACGCGCCTGCGCCAGACGATCGCCAAGCGCCTCAAGGATGCGCAGAACACCGCCGCCATGCTGACCACCTACAACGAGGTGGACATGAAGGCGGTCATGGACCTGCGCAACAAGTACAAGGACATTTTCGAGAAGAAGCACGGCGTCAAGCTCGGCTTCATGGGCTTCTTCACCAAGGCGGTGACGCATGCGCTGAAGGAATTGCCGGCCGTCAATGCCGAAATCGACGGCACCGATGTCATCTACAAGAACTATTGCCATGTCGGCATGGCCGTCGGCACGGACAAAGGCCTCGTCGTTCCTGTCATCCGCGACGCCGACCAGATGTCGATCGCCGAAATCGAGAAGGAGCTCGGCCGTCTTGCCAAGGCAGCCCGTGATGGCTCGCTCTCCATGGCCGACATGCAGGGCGGCACCTTCACCATCACCAATGGCGGCGTCTACGGTTCACTGATGTCTTCGCCGATCCTTAACGCGCCGCAGTCCGGCATTCTCGGCATGCACAAGATCCAGGAGCGGCCGGTCGCGATCGGCGGCCAGGTGGTCATCCGTCCGATGATGTACCTGGCACTGTCCTACGATCACCGCATCGTCGACGGCAAGGAAGCGGTCACCTTCCTCGTGCGCGTCAAGGAAAGCCTGGAAGATCCGGAACGTCTGGTTCTCGATCTCTAAGGGAGCGCTTTCGATGCGGAACCGGATCATGCGAGCGGCGCGCCTTCTTCTTTGCGCTGCCGCCGCGCATATTCCGGTCTCCGCATCGGCAGCCGGATGGGACATCAGCAAGGCAAGCAGCAATTTCGAGCTGGTGGCGCTCAGTGACGCCGAACTCTCCGGCCGGTCGATCGGCGCGATCCATATGGGCAATGTCGAGCTGACATCAGGGCGCATCGTTGCCGCCGATCCGCTCGCCCAGCCTGATCGTCCGGCACTCGCAAGAACGGTTGCGCCGGGCGAGTATCCGGTGACGCTCTACCAGGCCTTCGGGCGTATCGCGGCCGCCAGCATGCGGTTTGCCGAGGGCAAGCCGGATCATTGGGAGCTTGCGGTCCTGCCCGGGCAGGACCCGGCGACGCTGAAGGACGGCGAGATCTTCGGCTACCCCGTCGATGCCGGCCTCGGCTGCTACATGGATGCCGATACGCTTGATTTGATTGGAGAACGCGAAAAGCAGGTGCAGGCGCAGAAAGCGGATTCCGACGTCAACTATTACGACGACGTGCTGGCGTCGGACCTCGAGGCGAACAAGGGCACTTATGCGCTGCACCGGCCGGTCGCCGGCAGACGAGGCAATGTCGCGGTGTTCTGGAGCGGCTGGGGCGACGGTTTCTATCCGGTCTTCTGGGGGCTCGACAAGGACGGCCGCGCACTGGTGCTGCTGACGGATTTCAGCGTTGTCGAGAATGCCGACGGGCGGAGGGAGCCGAAGGTGCAATGAGCGGAAGGATCAGGATCACGGCGACACGGATAGGCGTGGCCGCAATCGCAGCCGCCACGTTTTTCGCCGTTCCGGCGTCCACGTTCGGTGCCGCATGCAAACAGGAGCAGGCCGTCTACGTCGATCGCGACGGTGCCTATGAATTGCGCTTTGCACCGCTGAACTCTCCATCGGCCGCCGCCAGTAACCAATTCAAGGTCAGCGCGCTCAAAACCCCCGTCGTGATGGACGGTTATGTCATGCCGTCGGAAGATCCGGTGCGCGCCATCGGCATCCTGATGTTCAACTGCCCCGAGGGTGATGCGACCGGCGCCGATCTCAATGCCTGCACGGTCTGGCAGGGCGCTGTCTACGGCATGGATGCCGAGGGCGAGATGGACAATCTGCAGCCCGAAGGCGCCGAAGCGGCCGAAAAGCTCGTGCTTCCCGGCCTTGGTCCCGCCATCCGCGAATCCAACGCCTGGGGTGAGGGCAAGGCCGTGGTGGCACCCTGGGACGTGCTGACATTTAAGGAGTGTGCGACATGAGCGATACACCTGTTGTTCTCATTACCGGCGGAAGCCGGGGTATCGGCGCCGCGGCTTCACGGCTTGCCGCGCGCCAGGGCTGGCGTGTCGCGGTGAACTACGCCGCCAACCGTCAAGCCGCGGATGCCGTCGTGGCTTCGATCGCCGCAAGCGGCGGTGAGGCCGTGGCAATCCAAGGCGATGTCGGCAAGGCAGCGGATATCGTCTCGATGTTTACGGCGGTCGACCGGCATTTCGGCCGGCTCGACGGGCTCGTCAACAATGCCGGCATCGTCGATTATCCCAAACGCGTCGACGATATGTCGGCGGAGCGAATCGAGCGCATGCTGCGCGTCAATGTGACCGGCTCCATACTCTGCGCCGCAGAGGCCATACGCCGGATGTCGAGCCGGCATGGCGGGCAGGGCGGGGCGATCGTCAATATCTCGTCGATGGCGGCGATCCTCGGCTCGGCGACGCAGTATGTCGACTATGCCGCTTCGAAGGCGGCGATCGACACCTTCACCGTCGGGCTGGCGCGCGAGGTCGCTGCCGAGGGCATCCGCGTGAATGCGATAAGGCCCGGCGTCATCGAAACCGACCTCCATGCCTCCGGCGGCCTGCCGGATCGGCCGCGCGAGCTGGCGCCGTCGATCCCGATGCAGCGCGCGGGCACGCCCGAGGAGGTGGCGGATGCGATCCTCTACCTTCTGTCTCCTTCGGCTTCCTATATAACCGGCGCGATCCTCAATGTGAGCGGCGGCCGCTAGAACAGGATGATTTTAGGCCGGGTCGGCCTAAAATCTGAATCCTGTTCTAAGTTAAAGAGTTAGAGCATGACTTCGTCCGAAAACCGCTCACACTTTTCGGCATCATGCTCTAGACCGACGGAGCGAAAAACAGCATGCAATATATTCTCGAATTCCTCGGCCTGATGGCCGTCTTTTCGATCTTCATCGTCGTGCCGGGCGCCGATTTTGCCGTTATCCTGCGCCAGAGCATCGTGCATGGGCGACGCGCCGCCATCATGACCGGGCTCGGCATGGGCTTCTCCCTGCTCTTCCATATCAGCTACACCATCCTCGGCCTCGGCCTGATCGTGTCGAAATCGCTGATGCTGTTTGCTGTCATCAAATGGGCAGGCGTCGCCTATCTGGTCTATCTCGGCATCAAGTCGTTCCGCGAACCGGGATTCAAGGTGCAGGACATCGAGGTGACGGCCGAAGACCGCAAGCCGGTCTCGATGCTGAAATGCCTTGGCATGGGTTTCATCACCAATGCGCTGAACCCGAAGCCGGTGCTGTTCTTCCTGTCGCTGTTTTCGACGCTCGTGCATCACGACACGCCGGCGCTGATCCAGTTCTCTTACGGCATCGGCATGGCGACGGCGCTGGTCGCCTGGTTTGCCGGCGTCTCCTATTTCTTCACGGTCAAGGCGATCCGTGACCGCTTCATCGCCAGCGGCAAATGGTTCAACCGCATCACCGGAGCGGCACTCGTCGGCTTCGGCTTCCGCCTCGCTTTGTCGCGCGCGGCCGATTAAACGAAAAATCCAAAGGGAAAGAAGCAATGTCCTACGATGTGATCATTATCGGAACCGGTCCGGGCGGCTATGTCTGCGCCGTCAAGGCGGCCCAGCTTGGCCTCAAGGTCGCCGTCGTCGAAAAGCGGGCGACCTATGGCGGCACCTGCCTGAACGTCGGCTGCATTCCATCGAAGGCGCTGCTGCATGCCTCCGAAATGTTCCATCAGGCCGGCCACGGGATGAGCGCGCTCGGTATCGACGTCCCGGCGCCGACGCTCAATCTCGGCAATATGATGGCCCACAAGGATGCGACGGTGAAGTCGAATGTCGACGGCGTCGCCTTCCTCTTCAAGAAGAACAAGATCGATACGTTCCAGGGCATCGGCAAGATCGTCTCGGCCGGCAAGGTTTCCGTCACCGCCGACGATGGCAAGGTGCAGGAGATCGAAGGCAAGAACATCGTCATCGCCACCGGCTCCGACGTCGCCGGCATTCCCGGCGTGCAGGTTGAAATCGACGAAAAGACCATCATCTCGTCCACCGGCGGCATCGCGCTGGAGAAGGTGCCGGAAACGCTGATCGTCGTCGGCGGCGGCGTCATCGGCCTCGAGCTCGGTTCCGTCTGGTCGCGCCTCGGCGCCAAAGTCACCGTCGTCGAATATCTCGACACCATCCTTGGCGGCATGGACGGCGAAGTCTCCAAGCAATTCCAGCGTATGCTTGCCAAGCAGGGCATCGATTTCAATCTCAGCGCCAAGGTCACCGGCGTCGAAAAGGGCGACAAGGGCGCCAAGGTCACTTTCGAGCCCGTCAAGGGCGGCGACAAGGTGACGCTCGACGCCGAAGTCGTGCTGATCGCCACCGGCCGCAAGCCCTATACGGCGGGCCTCGGCCTCGAAGAAGCCGGTGTTACGCTCGACAATCGCGGCCGTGTCGAGATCGACGGTCACTTCAAGACCAATGTCGCCGGCATCTATGCGATCGGCGATGTGGTCAAGGGTCCGATGCTGGCGCACAAGGCAGAAGATGAGGGCGTGGCGCTTGCCGAAATCCTCGCCGGACAGCATGGCCATGTGAACTACGAGGTCATTCCGAGCGTCGTCTACACCCAGCCGGAAATCGCTTCCGTCGGCAAGACCGAGGAAGAGCTGAAGGCGGCAGGCGTCGCCTACAAGGTCGGCAAGTTCCCATTCACGGCGAACGGCCGCGCTCGCGCGATGCTGGCGACCGACGGCTTCGTCAAGATCCTTGCCGACAAGGAAACCGACCGCGTGCTCGGCGGCCATATCGTCGGCTTCGGCGCCGGCGAGATGATCCACGAGATCGCCGTACTGATGGAGTTCGGCGGTTCGTCGGAAGATCTCGGCCGTACCTGCCACGCGCATCCCACAATGTCGGAAGCGGTGAAAGAGGCTGCGCTCGCAACCTTTTTCAAGCCGATCCATATGTAATCTTACATATTCGTAACAAAGCATACAGCCGCTTGCCGGAAGGCAGGCGGCTGTTTTAGTTTTTGCGTATCGTTGAGTTCTGCATTCGTAAAGGTCCAGAAATGCAACAGCCGTCCATCGTGAGTTACAGCCTGAGCCAGCGTTTTCTTCACTGGGCCGTGGCGCTGCTGATCTTCTTCAACCTGCTGTTTCCCGACGGCATGAATATCTGGCATCGGCTGATGCGCAGAGGCCAGGTGCCAACGCCGGAGCAGATTTCGTCGGCGAATATCCATGCCTATGTCGGCATCGCCATCCTGCTGCTTGCCGTCCTCAGGCTCGGGCTGCGTTTTACCAAGGGCGTTCCGGATGAGATCGCGCAGGAGCCGGCGATCTTCCGTCTTGCAGCGAGGCTTGCCCATGCCGGCCTCTACATCCTGATCTTCGCCATGCCGCTTTCAGGTATCGCCGCCTACTATTTCGGTATCGATCCCGCCGGTTCGTTCCACGCGGATGTCCTGAAGATCATTCTCTGGGCGCTGATCGCGGCGCATGTCGCCGGCGCCCTCGTCCATCAGTTCTATTGGAAAAGCAATGTTCTGCGCCGCATGACGCTCGGCTGACCGCTGGCATAAGCGATCACATGCGCCTTGGCCCGTTAATCGATGAGGTGGCACAATTGGGAGTTTAATTTAGCTTATCGTTGGTTCGCAACGCATCCCGTTCCATGGAAAAGACGCCTTCCCTCCGTCACTCCAGTTTCCTTGGAATTCGGAGAAATCCGATGTGAAGGTTATAACCAGATTCCCGTGGCCATACCTGTCTTGCCAAACGAGATTGCGCGTTAAGTCACTTCCATCACCGTCGTCGCTCGGCTCAGCCAGCAAGCCCGTGACAGTCTGCCCTTCCTCGAAGAATACGTAGCTTCCGCTTATCTTGCCGTCTGTGACACTCGGACCGAACGTTGTCTACGCCTCTGCCATGATGCCGTTCGACAGGAGCTCCCCGCAATATCTCCCCAGCGGAAGTCGATTACTCTGGGTGGCGGTGGCGATGCATGGGATACTGGAAGCGGCAAGAATCGCGACCATTCGTAAACTGCGAATAGCTTTCAATTTGTGCTTCCGCGGTGGCGGCAAAAAGTTGGGCCGATTTATAGTTTCCATCTCCGGCGAAATTAATTCGCTTCCCGAACCAGAGCTCGTTTTCACGCCGCCCATCCGGTGCACAAGGCCTATTTTGCCAAGCATGTCCCATCCGTCAATCTTGGCGCTGAATGCTTAATTTACAGCTGTCACGGTGAAGCCCTGCTGGCGCAGCAGTTCGATGACGCCGTCCTTGCCGGGCAGATGCAGGGCGCCGACGGCCATGAAGACGTTGCCGCTGTCGAGGATGGGCGCTGCGCGCTCGGCCATCACCTTGTTGCGGTCAAGGATGACGCGCTGCTCGAAAGCGGCATAATCGCTGTTTTCGCCTTCTTCCTCTGGTGTCACGGTTTTCAGCATCGGCATGGTCATGCCGATATCACCGGAGAGGTAGAGGTCGGTCATCGTCTCGACGACGTCGCTCATCTTGTCGCCGAGTTCCAGCGTCTCGATCAGCGATTTCAGATGGAATTCGACCGGCAGATCGGCCATGGCCTGGATCTGCTCGGCAAGAGTTTCCAGCCCCTTGACCTGCTTGCCCTGGGCAATGGCATCGGTGGCGATCTTCTGGTCGAGGAACTGCGCGCCTTTTGCCTTGCGGGCGATTTCGCAGGCCGGCAGAGCGACGGCGCTCGAGATCATCCAGGGCCGCATGCGGGAAACGGCGCTGAGCGGGATGCCGCGCTGCTTGAGGCCGGTTTCGAGACGCTTGTAATCCTCGGGAGAAAGCAGCTTGTCGATCGTCGTGCCATCGGTGAACATCGTCAGCTCCGGCTTTGCGAGCAGGGCGGCGGTCGCCTTCCGCTCATCGAGGATCTCGTCGGATTCGATGATGATCGTGTCGGCGGCGTCGTGGGCTGCCTGGGCGCGTGGCGGCAGGGCGAGCACGCGCGGATCGGTGACATGCATGCTGCCGAGCAGCCAAGAGGGTGCAAGTCCCGGCTTCTCGATCTTCCAGAAAATGCCCTTGCCGTTCGGCGTGGCGTCGGCTTCCTTGAGCGCCTCGGCATAGCGGGCAGGGTCGTTCTGCTGTAGCTCGACCATCAGGTTGCGGCCGGTGCAGGCTACACCTTCGGCCGCCGCCGGCCTTGCCGTCAGGAAGGCGGCAAACAGCGCGGCAAGAAGCAGCATGTGAAAGGCCGCGATCAGCCAGAGCAACAGATTGGCCGGCACTGCGAGGTAAGACGTCCGGCGGCCGATTGATGTCGTCATGATGGGTGTTCCGATCACATGCTCTATAGGCTTCATGCTCTACGCCCGGCTTGCGCATATTCCTTTAAGAGAAGGCCTTAACGAAAAGTTACGCGCGCGGATGCGCCCGATCATACACCTCGAGCAGCCGCGATGCATCGACGCCGGTATAGACCTGTGTTGTGGAAAGGCTGGCATGGCCGAGCAATTCCTGGATGGTGCGCAGATCACCGCCGCCGGCAAGCAGATGGGTGGCGAAGGAGTGGCGCAGTGCATGCGGTGTCGCCGTTTCCGGCAGGCCGAAGGCGCTGCGCATCTTCTGCATGGTGCGCTGGATGATTGCCGCTTGCAGCTTGCCGCCGCGAGCGCCGCGAAACAGCGGCTCGCCGCTTTCGAGATGGTATGGACAGAGCGTGCGGTATTTCTCGACGGCGTCGAAAACCACGGAGAGCAGCGGCACCAGCCGCGTCTTGTTGCCCTTGCCGGTGATGCGCAGAGTCGTCGCGCCCTTCTGCAGGTCGATGGGAGTAAGATCCAGCGCCTCGGAGATGCGCAGGCCGCAGCCGTAGAGCAGCGTCATGACAGCCGCGTCGCGCGCCGCAATCCAGGGTTCGTCGTGGAGCTGGGCGTCGTCGCTGACGACGGTGATCGCCTGGGTGTCCGACAGCGGCTTGGGCAGCGATTTCGGCTGTTTCGGCGAGCGCACCGCGGCAGCACCGGCGGCATTGACCAGGCCCTTCTTTTCGAGATGGCGCAGCAGTGAGCGAAGACCGGCGAGATTGCGGCCGAGCGATCGGGCGCCGGAACCCTGCTTGCGCCGGGCCGCCAGGAAGGCGCGGAAATCGGCGGGGCGCAATTCCCTGATATCGCGGAGCGTCGCCGGGCCGGCGAGATGGCCGGTCAGAAAGGTCAGGAACTGGCGGGTGTCGCGCTCGTAAGCGTCGAGCGTATGCTCGGAAAGACGGCGCTCCCGGGCGAGGTTTTCGAGCCACGCGGCCCGTTCCGCCATCAGGCGCTGATCGGCGATAACAAGCAGTTCGTTCACGTTGCGGGCCTTGATTTTGCCTTCAAGTCCGCCAATTTGGAGCAGGAACAGTTATGGAATTGCTAATGCCGGCCAAGCCTTTGTCATCCTTCGATCATATTGTACTGCGATAGCTTATACCCCATAAACAGGATCTTTCATGGCACGGCGCGATTCCATGACGGCTTTCGGACAGCTCGCGGAAGCGATCGCTCTCGTTTCACAGGGAAAGCCCGGTCATATCGTCGATACGCTGATTGCCGAACGCGGCCAGAGGATCGTGAAAAATCCGCTCTGGCCGGTCATGCGGCCGTTCCTCTACACACTGCTGCGTTACAACAAGGCGCTCGAATTCGCCAATGCGGTCGCCAAAATGCCGGGCTTCCAGTCGTTCGAATATATGAGCGACATGCTGAAACTCGACATCGGCATCACCAACGGCGAACGCATTCCCGATACCGGCGGCTTCATCCTCGTCAGCAACCATCCGACCGGCATCGCCGACGGCGTTGCCGTGTTCGATCTGTTGAAAGCGCGCCGGCCGGACATGATGTTCTTTGCCAATCGCGATGCCATCCGCGTCAATCCACGGTTTGCCGAGATGATCATTCCCGTCGAATGGCGGGAGGAGCATAAGAGCAAGCTGAAGGCACGGGAAACGCTGCAACTGACCAACCATGCGGTGAAGGAAGGCAAGGCGACAGTGCTCTTTCCCTCAGGCCGCATCGCCTATTGGGCGAACGGCCGGCTGAATGAACGTCCGTGGAAGACCTCGGCCGTCGGGCTGGCGCGCAAATACAATCTGCCGATCCTTCCTGTCCATATGACGGCACGCAATTCGGGGCTGTTCTACTGGCTGGCGAAATGGTCGACGGAGCTTCGCGACATGACTGTCTTTCACGAACTGCTGAACAAACGCGGCGACCGCTTCGATTTCGTCATCGGCAATCTCATTCCGGCCGGACATCTGGACGGCGACCTCAACGAGGTGACAAAGGCGCTGGAGAAACATACGGTGCACGACATGGCAGCCGATGGTGACGCGAGTTTCGTGCCGGTCGGCCTGCCGGCTGCGACGCCGCGCCGCGAGATTCCCGTTCCTGCAATCTAAAACCGTCGGCATTGCCATGACAATTGATATCCGCAGGCTCCGCGATCGGTTGCCGCAGGAGATGGCAGATCTCGAAAGCGAGGCCCGGCGGGAGGGCTATCGCCATATCGCCCGTCTTATCGACCATTGGTCGATCGGCGATAACAGGTTTGAACATCACGGCGAAAGGCTGCTTGGCGCCTATGTCGATGATGCGCTCGTCGGCATCGGCGGCATGACCGTCGATCCCGCTATGCCAGCGGCGCTGCGGATGCGGCGTTTCTACATTCGTCCCGCAATGCGTGAGCGCGGGCTCGGCCGGATGCTTGCTCTGGCTCTGCTCGACCATGCGCGTTCCTGCTGCACCATCGTCACCGTTCATGCGGGAAACGATGGTGCGGCGAGGTTCTGGGAGTCGCTCGGGTTTCAGCCTCACGGACGAGATGGAAATACCCATCTGCTCGCGGTGCGGCGCCATAGCGATGATCCAGCGACTTCGGATTTGCGCCGGTGCGTCACGCCCCGATCTCCTTGAGGCGGATGGCCTGACGCGCCAGCAGGCGCTCGACATCGGCAATATCCAGTTTCGAGAGCTTGGCGCCCGGCTTGCGCAGGGTGGCGGACTTGATCACGCCGCGCTTGGCAAGCACATATTTCCGCGAGGCAAGGCCGATGCCCTGCTGCTGTTCGTAGCGGGCGAGCGGCAGATAGGCATCGAAGATCGCATGGGCGCGATCGGGATTTCCGGCTGCATAGGCCGCGACGACGCCAACCATCATCTCGGGATAACAAAAACCGGTCATGGCGCCATCGGCGCCGCGGCCCATCTCTTCCGGGAGGAAAAGCCCGCCATTGCCGCAAAGGATCGAGATACGCCGCATGGCGCCCTTGTCGCTGGCGGCGCGAAGCGCCGTGATCTTCGAAAGACCTGGCCAATCTTCATGTTTGAGCATGACGCAATTCGGTGCCTCGTTGACGATGCGCTCGATGACCTTGGGCGCGATCGTCACGTTGGTGGTGAGCGGATAATCCTGCAGCACGAAGGGCGTGTCGCCCAGGGCCTCGCCGACCGACTGGTAGAAGGCGAAAGCCTGATCGTCGGTCTTGACTGTCCAGGGTGGCGCGACCATGACACCGGCGGCACCCTTGCCCATGACGGCTTCGGCAAGTTCGCTCATCGGCGCAAGCCCTGGCGCCGAAACGCCGACGACGACGGGAAGGCGCCCGTCGAGGCGCTTCAGCACCCGTTCGACGACTGTCCGCGATTCCTCGGCGGTCAGCTTCGGAGCCTCGCCGAGCTGACCAAGCACCGTCAGGCCGGTGACGCCGGCACCCTCATAGAAATCGACCATGCTGTCGATGCTGGCGAGATCGAGCGCGCCGTCGTCGGTGAAGGGGGTTACGGCGATCACATAGACGCCTTTGGCATCTTCGGTCAGTCTGGCCATTGGTGCTCTCCAATTCAGCGGCCGAAGAACAGCGCTTCGGCATTTCGAACAAAAATCTTTTCTGCAACCGCGGGGTCGTCGATGGCAGCCTGCATGGTCTCTACCAGGTCAGTGTCATCGGGCATGCCGTCCCACAATTCGGTGTGCGGCCAATCGCTGCCCCAGAGCAGCCTTTCCGCATGGCTGGCGGCAAGGGCGCGGCCGACCTCGGTGAAACCGTGGTAATGCACATCCTTCGTCAGACGATAGGGCGCGGTTACTTTGACGTAGACCTCGGCTCTATCCATCAGTCTTTTCAGCGCATCGACATGCAATGATCTCGTCTTTCTGGCAAGCGGAATGAAGCCGAGATGATCGATGACGATGGGCAGGCGGATGCCGGACAGCGTTGCGGCAATATCGGGAAGTTGTTCGGGATTGATCTGCAATTGCAGCGACCAGCCGAGAGAGGCAATGCTTTCCGCCACTGTCCTGGCGGCGGCGAGCGGGAGGCCGCCCTTGTTGCGCGTGTTGATCCGCACGCCGCGCACGCCGAGCCGGTCGAGCCGTTCTAGCTCGGTCTCTGCGGTTTCGGGATCGATGACGACGATGCCGCGCAGACGATCTGGATAGGCGGCCAGCGCATCGAGCAGCACCCTGTTGTCGAGGCCATAGACGCTTGGCTGCACCAATACGCCCCTGGCGATGCCGAGGCTGCCGGAGAATTCGATCCAGTCGGCAATCGTCGCGATGTCAGGCGTGTAGCTGCGTGGGGTGTTGAGCGGAGCGCCGACACGAAAGACGTGGAAATGCGTATCGACCGTGCCTTGCGGCAGTGCCGCCCGCGGCAGCCGGGTCAGCGGCCGGCGGGGCAGGCCAAGCGGTGCCTCCATATCAGCGGCGCTCATCGCGCGTCGAGCTCCTCGCTTTGCAGGAAATCGAAGTCGGCGCCTTCGTCAGCCTGGAGCACGCGCTCCTGATAGAGCTTCGCATAGCCGCGCGACGGGCCAGGGGACGGCCGGTTGACGACTTCAAGCATGCGGCGATCGAATTCCGTCTGGTCGATATCGAGATCGATACGCCGGCCCTCGACGTCGAGGCGAATACGATCGCCGGTGCGGACGATCGCCAGAGGGCCGCCATCGGCCGCCTCTGGGGCAATATGGAGGATGATCGTGCCGAAGGCCGTGCCGCTCATGCGGGCATCGGAAATCCGCACCATGTCCTTCACGCCCTGCCGCGCCAGCTTGCGCGGGATGGGTAGATAGCCGGCTTCCGGCATACCCGGTGCACCTTTTGGCCCGGCATTGCGCAGAACCAGGATGTCATCGGCATGGACGTCGAGATCGTCGCTGTCGATGCTCAGCGTCATATCCTCGACGGAATCGAAGACCACGGCGCGGCCGATATGCTGGAGCAGATCCTTGGAGGCTGCGGATTGTTTGATGACGGCGCCACGCGGCGCAAGATTGCCGTGCAGGACCGCGATCGTTCCGATCGGCTTCAATGGCTTCTCGACGGTGCGGATGATGGTCTGGCCCGGCTCGTCGACGACGGCGTCGATGATCTTGCCGATCGTCCTGCCGTAGACCGTCGGGGCGCTGCCGTCGATTTCATGGCGCACCGCCTTCAACAATGCCGGGACGCCGCCGGCCTCGTGGAACTGCTCCATGTAATGCTGGCCGGAGGGCTGCAGGTCGACGAGCAGGGGAATGCTTCGGCCCAGCCGGTCGAGTTCGGCCATGTCGAGGCGCAGGCCGAGGCGGCCGGTGATCGCGGCAAGATGGACGACGGCATTGGTCGAGCCGCCCATCGCCTGCAGCGCGACGAGGCCGTTGCGGATTGCCTGTGGCGTCAGGATATCGCGCACCGTCGGTGCGGCCTCATCCATGGCGAGACGCGCCGCGACACGGCCCGTCTCCTCGGCAAGGAGAACCCGTTCGGATTCGACGGCGGGCGCCGAGCCGGCGCGGGGAAGGCAGAGACCCATGACCTCGGTCAGGTTCGCCATGGTGCTCGCCGTGCCCATCACCGTGCAGGTGCCGATCGAACTGGCCAGCTTGTTGTTGACCTCGGCGATCTCGGCCTCGTCGATCTCTCCGGCGCGGAAGCGTCCCCAGAAACGGCGACAATCCGTGCAGGCGCCAAGCCGTTCGCCCTTGTGGTGGCCGACGGCCATCGGCCCGGTCGGCAGGAAGATCGCCGGAATCTCGCTGCTGGCGGCCGCCATGATCTGGGCCGGCAGGGTCTTGTCGCAGCCGCCGATCAGGACGACTGCATCCATTGGCTGGGCGCGGATCATCTCTTCCGTTTCCATCGCCATCAGATTGCGCAGATACATCGAGGTCGGCGAGGCAAAACTCTCGTGGATCGAGATTGTCGGAAACACCATCGGCAATGCACCCGTCAGCATCACGCCGCGTTTGGTTGCCTCGATGAGTTGCGGCACATTGCCGTGACAGGGATTGAAATCACTGTAGGTATTGGCGATGCCGACGATCGGACGGTCGAGCGCATCGTCCGAATACCCCATGGCCTTGATGAATGCCTTGCGCAGGAAAAGGGAGAATCCCTGATCGCCATAACTCGTCAGCTTGCGGCGAAGACCGTTCGACAAACCTGTTCCTCCCTCGCCAAATTGATCCGTGGCCGTGGTGTCAGCGTAGAGGGATGCGGAGGATTGTCAATAAATAAGATGGCGTCACCATATCGTGCTTTTGGATTTCTTCGGCGATTATCATAAAACTCAATGGAAATCTGCGGAATTCGCGCTTTCGTTCGATAATCAAATGATTGGCTTTTGTGACGAAGCCGGATAGATTATTGATAAAATAGAATTGAATGCAGAGGAAACGTGATGACGGGAGCGAGACGACGGCGTATCGGCATTATCGGCGCCGGCTGGGTCAGCGCCTACCATCTGCCTGCATGGATGCGGCAATCGGAAAGAGCCGAGGTGGTGGCGATTGCCGATCCGTCGCCGAGCGCCATCGAAGCCCGGCTTGCCGCCTTCGATATCGCGCGGAACTATGCGAGCGCGCAGGCGATGCTGGATGCCGAGCAACTCGATGCCGTGGATATCTGCGCGCCGCGGGAGTTCCATGTCGAACAGGTCCGGCTGGCGGCGGCAAAAGGGCTCGACATCATCTGCCAGAAGCCGCTGGCGCCCTCCTACGGCGAGGCGGTCGACCTGCTGGCAAGCCTTTCCGGCAGAGGCAGGTTGATGATCCACGAGAACTGGCGGTTCCGCGCCTATTATCGGCGGCTGAAGGCGTGGCTCGACGAAGGGCTTGCCGGCGAGATCCGCCAGGTGCAGTTCGAATTCCTGTCCAGCGGCATGATCGCGGATGCGGAAGGAAAGAGACCGGCGCTGGTGCGCCAGCCCTTCTTTCGGACACAGGAGCGGCTGCTGGTCATGGAGGTCATGATCCATCATCTCGATACGCTGAGATATCTTCTGGGCGAGATGGAGGTGGTGGCCGCAAGGCTCGAGAGGAGCAATCGCGATATCGTCGCGGAGGATGTCGCAAGCGTCGTCCTGCGCCGGCTGAGCGACGGCGTTCTCGTCATCGTCAACGCCAATCTCGCTGCGCATGGCGCGCCGCCGGCGCCGCGCGATCACTTGCGCGTCTTCGGAACGCGCGGCACGCTGGAACTGAGCGGCAATCTGCTCTCGGCCGAGGGTGCTCAGGAGCGCCGGGAGAGCTTCGATCCTGACGAGACCTACCAGGGCGCCTATGACGCGACCATTGCGCATTTCCTCGACAGCCTCGATGGAAGGGTCGCGATGGAGACATCGCCGGGCGATAACATCAAAACGCTTGCTCTCGTCGAGGATATCTATCGCCTGAGCCGGTTCGACCCGGAACGCAATCCGCTGTAACATGGCCCGCCGCCGTCAGAGGAGATGACATTGCAGACGCTCAACGAAAGCCGCGAAGACGGCATCGAGCATGATGATTTAAGTATTGCCCGTGCGCTGGAGGAGGACATCATTTTCGGGCGGCTTGCGCCCGGAACCCGCCTGACCGAAGACACGCTTCTTGCCCGCTTTCATGTCACCCGCCATTTCGCCCGGCAGGCGATCGTGCAGCTCGAGACGATGGGTATCGTGGTTCGGGAGCGCAACAAGGGGGCAACGGTCCGTTCGCTGACGGTTCGCCAGGTCCAGGAAATCTACGACGTTCGGGAACTGCTGCAACGGCAGGCGGCGCTGTGGATAAAGCTGCCGGCGCCCGAGGCATTGATCGAGGAACTGCTGGCGCTGCACGAAGAGCATGGCCGCCACATCGAATCCGGCTATCTCAGGGGTGTGCACGAGGCCAACGACAAATTCCATCTGACGCTCTTTAGCGCCTGCGGCAATGCGCATCTGGTGCAATCGATCGAGCTCTATATGCGGCTCAGCCTGCCGGTGCGCGCCAATTCGATGTCGAGCAAGGAGTCGCTGCGCATCTCGCACGAACATCACCGGCTGATGATCGAGATGTTGCGCGGTGGGGACAATTGGGTTCTCGCCCAGCTCTGTGTCGACCATCTGCAGCCGAGCAAGAAACGCTATCTTGCCTATGTCAGCGAGAATTGACGGGCTGGCCTCTGAAAGGGAGCGCAATCATTCGATCGCGCTCCCTTCGCCTACCGGCTCACCAATCGAGGCGCAGGAGAGACACGCCCTGACGCGGTAGGGAGACCTTGAGCCCGATCTTGCCGTCGTCGACCTTGACCGATGCCTCACCGTCAATCTCGGCGAGCTTTCCCGAGGCTTCCAGTCTGGCATAATCTTCGCCGGCCGGATTCTGCGGCTTGCCCATCGCCTTCCAGACGCCGAAGGCATTGGAATGCTCCTCGTCCATGCGGAAATGCCTGAGCGAGGCGGACGTGCCGCCCCAGCCGTCGAGATTGACCGTGATGTCGGCAGACGGCCCGGCTTCATCATCGTCGTGGTAATGCCAGACGAGAATGGAAACGCCCTTGTCGTCGCGGGTCGCCACGACGTTGACATCGGGCTTGCCGCGAACGCCATGGCTCATGATATCTTCGATATCGCGGCGATAATCGCTATCCGATTCCAGCCATTCGCCGCCGAGTTTGCCGAGCATGCGGAAGCCGTTGAGAACAGCCTTGTCGACACCGTTGGTGGCAAGATCGCGGAACCCGTCGAAATAGGGCTGGTCGTCGAAGAGGAAGGCCCAGGTGACCGCGCCTTCGATATGGATGTTGGCGCGTCTTGCCAGTTCGTAGGTGCGGATCATGCTCTCGACGACATAGACGCCGTAGAGCGGGCCGTTGCGATAGCCGTTTTGGGGATGGACGCGTGCAGAGCAGGCGGCGCAGCCTTCCGGATCGGATTCGCCGATCACGACGGGCAGGTGGCGGAGTTCCGGAAATTCGTTGATGATGGCAAGGTTCGTCTCGATGTCGCGGAGCTGCTTGTGCAGGCCCATCCGCACGTGACCCTCGTAGATCACAGGATTGCCCTTGGCGTGGAAGGCGAGGAAATCGATCGGCGACTTGTTGTCGACCACGTGCTGGAGGAAGGCGCGCAGGAAGGTCTGGGCTTTTTCGTTGGCAAAGGCGCCGCAGGTGTGCGGGCCGCCGACGCGGGCATTCGGCAAGGCACGCTTCAGGGCCTTGGCGCTGACGTCATACATTTCGCAGAATTGCGCAATGGTGCCGGTCCAGTAGTGGCCGTCCGGCTCGTTCCACACTTCCCACGGCCAGCTTGAAACGACGTCCTCGCCATATCTTTCGGCAAGATGGCGCGCCCATGCTTCGATCAGGTCGCCCCATTTCTTCAGGTCCGTCGGCGGGGCCGTCCAGCCGGTGGTGATCGTTGCGTATTTGTCGGCCGGCTCCCATTGGTGGCGATAAGGGCCATCGAAATCGGAGAGCGCCTCGGGCGTGAAGCCGATCTGAATCAGCGGAACGTTGCCGGCTTCGACATAGGTGTCGAAGATCTTGTCGATGATCGTCCAATCATAGACAGGATTGCCGTTCGCATCCTCGGTATAGGCATTGGTCGAACCCCATTTGAGGGCAGGCAGGCCATCGCCGCTGGTCAGAAGATTGTGCGCGCGGATGCGGGGCGGCTCGGGGCTGAGCTCGGTGAGTTCCTTGAGCAGCTTCCTGCCGTGCGGGGAGTAAGTGTAGTTCGGCTCGTCGTATCCGAACCAATTCCACAAGGGTTCGTATATGCCGGTTGCCTGGTTGGCGTGAACGGAAATTGTCACGTCATAGGGGCTGCTCATCCTGGTGTCCTCTTGAACGGTCATGGCAAAGCCTCCTCCCGAAAGCAGCCGACCTGTCTGGTGATGAAGTGCGGCCTCTTGGGAGGGGCGCCGCGCTCGCCGCAAAAGCTAAGCCAAACGCTCACTTTGTCAATAATATAAAAAAGCAGATCATCGCGGTTTGTCGAAAATGCCTGTAAATGCGCCACTTTCTATGACTGACAAAATTATCAGTTGCCGTTTCTCAAAAAATTGTCGATAACTGTTGCGTGAGTTCGCCCGCCGCCGAGGAGTGCATGTGTCCCTGCGGCACGCGCAGGCAGGGGTTCGCTGGACGCTATCGTCAATCGATTACGGGAAGCGCTCGCGCTAGCGAGTTGAGGAGGAGGAACATCCGATGAAGTTCCGTAAATATGCAGCCATTGCCTTATTGTCGCTCATGGCCCTTCCGGCATTTGCGCAGGATTTCATTGCCGGCATACCGCGCAATGAAACGCTGATCATCCAGGGTACGCCGCAGCAGAATGCCGACTGGTTCAACCTCTGGGCTCCAGGCGGCGGGGCGGCGGCAAACCTCAACGGCCTGCAGCAGCTGACCACCGATACGCTGTGGTTTATCAATCCCGAGGGCGGCAAGGATGCCTGGCAGAATGCGCTTGCCAGCGAACCGCCGAGCTACAACGCCGATTTCACCGAGATGACGGTAAAGCTGCGCAAGGGGATCTTCTGGAGCGATGGTGTCGAATTCACCAGCGACGACGTGGTCTATACCGTGCAGACGCAGATCGACCATCCCGGCATGGCCTGGAGCGCGCCCTTCACCGTCAATGTCGCGAGTATCGAAAATCCGGATCCACAGACGGTCGTCTTCCATCTGAAGAAGCCGAACTCGCGCTTCCATACGCTTTTCACCGTGCGCTGGAATGCCGCCTGGATCATGCCGAAACACGTCTTCGAGAAGGCCGCAGATCCGCTGTCCTTCAACAACAACCCGCCGGTTTCGCTTGGGCCCTACCAGCTGCAAAACTATGACAAGGGTGGCAACTGGACGATCTGGAAGCTGCGCGACGACTGGCAGCGCACATCGATCGGCCTGGCAGCGGCGCAACCGCCCGAGGTCAAATACGTCGTCTATCGCGCGGCCGGCAATCCGGAAGCGCGTGTCATCGAACAGCGCAACCACAATCTCGACGTCATCAACGACATGGCGCCCGAGGGCATGTTCTCGATCATGCGTGACAGCAAGAGCACGGCCTCCTGGCTGAAGGGTTTCCCTTTCGCGCATCCGGACCCGACGCTGCCTTCCGTTCTCTTCAATACGAAGAAGGCGCCCTTCGACAATAAGGACGTTCGCTGGGCGCTGGCGCTGCTGATCGATATCCGCGAAGTGGCGCTCGGCTCCTACCGCGGCGCGGCCAATATCGCCGCCCTTGCCACGCCGCCGACGGGTTCTGCCCCGGACGACTATTACGCACCGATGCAGGACTGGCTGACGAATTTCGAACTCGACACCGGTTCCCGCAAGATCAAGCCCTACGATCCCAACATCTCTTCGCAGATCGCCAATATGGTGCGCAGCCAATGGGCCGATCAGATCCCGACCGATCCGGCCAAGCTGCAGCGTACCTTCGGCTTCGGCTGGTGGAAAAAGGACGTTCAGGCCGCAACTGAGCTGCTGCAGAAGGCAGGCTTTAACAAAAGCGGTCGCCAATGGGTGAAGCCTGACGGCACGCCCTTTGCGATCCGGCTGCAGGTGGAAGGCGATGCCATCCCGACGCTCGCCCGTGCCGGCACAGTGATCGCCCAGCAATGGACGCAAGCCGGCATCGCGACCAAGGTCGATGTCGCCGGCCCGACCAATGGCCAGCGCCTCAGCACCGGCGATTTCGAGGCGGCGATCTACTGGAGCATCGAGACCTGGGGCGGCCATCCCGACCTCTCCTTCTTCCTCGACAGCTATCATTCGGAGTTCATCAAGCCGGTCGGGCAGATCCAGCCGCCGCGCAACCTGCAGCGCTGGCAGGATCCGCGTCTCGACCAGATCATCGAGCGCAATCGCTCGATCGCCTTCGACTCGCCCGATGTCGCCAAGCTCGGCCAGGACTTCCTGAAACTCGCCGTCGAGGAAATGCCGATGATCCCGCTGATGGCCTACAACAAGTTCGCGCCGCTCGATACGACCTACTGGACCAACTATCCGAGTGCCGACAATCCCTATTCGGCCTCGGGTCCGAACTGGTCGAACATCCGCTACATGGTGGTCGGGCTGAAGGCCAATCCGAATGCGCCGAAGCCGTGATCGAGGCACAACAAAGGAAACAGCCGGCCGCCGGCTGTTTCCGTTCTGCTATTGAAGGGTCGATGTCATGAACGGCTTTCTGATCTATGCGGCAAAACGCTTTCTGCAATTTCTCTTCGTGGTCTTCACCGGCATCACGCTGGCCTTCCTGATCGCGCACTTTTCGCCGGTCGATCCGATCGAGCAGACCGTGTCGCTGTTGACGAGCTTCGGCTCCACCGATCCGCAGGCCGTCGAAATCCTCCGCGAATCGCTGCGCGAGCTCTACGGCACCGGTGGCCCGCTGCTGGAGCAGTACTTCACCTTCTGGGGCCGTGTCCTGACCGGCGATTTCGGCCCGTCGCTTTCCTCTTTCCCGACCCCCGTGATGACCGTTATCGGCCGTGCATTGCCCTGGACCGTCGGGCTTCTGACGCTCGCAACGATCATTTCCTGGATCATCGGCAATTTTCTCGGCGCGCTTGCCGGCTATTTCCGCAGCAGCAAGCTGCTGAAGGTTGCCGGCATCGTCATCATGGCGCTGCAGCCGATCCCGACCTACATCATTGGTCTCAGCCTGGTGATCCTCTTCGGTTTCATCTGGCCGATCCTGCCGATCAGCGACGGCGCACAGGTCAATCTCGCGCCGGCCTTCAACTGGGCCTTCATCAGCTCGGTGATCGAACACGGCATCCTGCCGGCCCTGACCCTCGTGCTTGTCGGCATCGGCGGCTGGTTCATCTCGATGCGCTCGCTGGTTTCCAACGTCGTCACCGACGACCACGTCGTCTATGCCGAACTTGGCGGCGTGCGCTCGCGCAGCATCTTTTCGCAATACGTGGCGCGCAACGCCATGCTGCCGCAGGTCACCGGCTTGGCGCTCAGTCTCGGCAACGTCTTTGGCGGCGCCGTCATCGTCGAGTTCGTCTTCAATTATCCAGGGATCGGCAAGCTTCTGATCTCCGGCATCTATTCCGGCGATTACAGCCTCGTGCTCGGTGTCACCACAATCGCCATCATCGCGGTTGCCGCCGCGGTCTTCGTGATCGACATCATCTATCCGCTGATCGATCCACGCGTGAAACTGGGATAATCCGCGATGTTCAAAGTCCTCAGAGATCTGCTGCGCTACAACAAGGAGTTCCTGCTCGGAACCATCCTCATCTCTATCATCCTGGCGCTGATCGCGGCGTCGTTCTTCTCGCCCTATGACGAGAATGCCATCTATGTGGTTGCGCCCGACATGCCGCCTTCGGCCGAATTCTGGCTCGGCACCACCTCGCGTGGCCAGGAGGTTTTCTGGCAGATCGCCGCCTCGATGCGCAATACGCTGTTCTTCGGCATCATCGTCGCCTTCGTCAGCCGCATCATCGCCATCGCCGTCGGGCTGATCTCCGGCTATATCGGCGGCCGGACCGACCAGATCATCATGGCGGTCAACGATACGCTCGGCGCACTGCCGAACATTCCGATCCTGCTGCTTCTGGTCTTCGTGCTTCGCGACCAGATGACTTGGTTCATGCTGGCGATCACCGCAGCGCTGCTCGGATGGACACACGACAGCCGCCTGATCCGTTCCGTCGCCCTGTCTCTCCGTCAGCGGGAATTCACCCGGCACGCGGTCTTTTCGGGCATGCGCACACCGCAGATCCTCATCCGCGAACACCTACCCTATGTCATGCCGATCGTCTTCTTCACGACGATGAACAACATGATCTGGGCGATCGGTCTCGAGGTGACGCTCTCGGTGCTCGGGTTTTCCGACATCAACCGGCCGACGATCGGCGGCATGATCTACTGGGCCAATGCGCATTCCGCGATGGTATCGGGCATATGGTGGTGGGTCGCCTTTCCGATGCTCTTCGTCGTCATCCTGTTCCTCGGCCTGTTCATGCTCGCCATGTCGGTGAACGAATATATCGACCCGCGCTCGCGGCTCGCCCGCATGGGAGCTTGAGGAAATGCAGAACCTGGTGAGGACGCAGCCTTTGACACTTGCCGAAAACGCCACGGACGCGCTGACGATCGACGGGCTGAAATGCTATTACGTCAATGATTATTTCGGCGTGCGGCGGGAGATCCGTGCAGTCGACGATATCAGCCTGACCATCCGCAGAAACGAGATCTACGGCATTGCCGGCGAATCCTCGAGCGGCAAGACATCGCTGATCAAGACGCTTGCCGGCGCCATCCGTCCGCCGATGCGCGTCGTCGGAGGAACCGTGAAATTCAATTTTGCCGACGGTCCGATCGATGTCTATGGCGAACCGGCGAAGATGAAGGCGGCACGCTGGCGTCACCTCTCCTACATCATGCAGGGCTCGATGAACGTGCTGAACCCGGTCAGAAGGGTCAAACACGCCTTCACCGATTTCGCCTCCCGCCATATGAACCTCGATCCCGCCGCCTTCCGGGCGCGCGTCGAGGCGCATCTTGCCCGCCTGCATCTCGATCCGCATGTGCTCGAGGCCTTCCCGCACCAGCTTTCGGGCGGCATGCGCCAGCGGCTGACGATTGCTCTCGCCACCGTCTGCGAGCCGGAATTCATCATCGCCGACGAGCCGACGACGGCGCTCGACGTTCTCGTCCAGCAGGACGTGCTGGCGCTGATCAAGGAAGTGCAGACGCGCCTGCAGTCCTCCGTTATCTTCGTCACCCACGACATGTCCGTGCATGCCGCCATCACCGACCGCCTGGCCATCATGTATGCGGGACGGCTGGCGGAGGAGGGGCCGACGCAGGCAATCTTCGACAATCCCCAGCATCCCTACACCGTCCACCTGATCGGCAGCCTGCCGCGCATCGGTGATGTCTCGACGCGAAAGAGCCTCAAGGGCAAGCCGCCGGCACTTTCGGATCCGCCTTCGGGATGCCGCTTCCATCCACGCTGTCCGATCGCGATCGACAAATGCGCACGTGAAGTACCGGCCATGCTGCCGAGCGCCACCGGAGGGCGGGTCGCGTGCTTCCGTGCCGGGGAGTATCAGATCCAATGAGCAGCCATTTCCTTCTCGAACTCGACCATGTGACCAAGCTCTTTCCGATCGGCGGTTTCTTCTCGCGCGAAAAGATGAAGGCGGTCGACGATGTCACCTTTGCCCTTACCGCCGACAAGCCCGAGATATTCACGATCGTCGGCGAATCCGGCTCCGGAAAATCGACGCTGGCGAAGATGATCCTCGGCAGCGAAAAGGCCGATCGGGGCAGCATTCATTTCGACGGTACGGATGTGAAGGCGGTGCGTTCCCGTCGAGATCGCGAGGCTTTCATGGCCAAGGTCCAGCCGGTCTTTCAAAATCCGTTCGAAGCTTTCAATCCGCTGACGCGGATCGACGAGTATCTGCTGGCCACCGCCCATCGCTTCAAGGGAGCAAAGAGCCGCGCCGAGAAAGAGGCGCTTGCCGACATTGCCCTCCAACGCGTCGGCCTGTCGATGGCGGAGATAAAAGGTCGTTTCTCGCACGAGCTTTCAGGCGGCCAATTGCAGCGCATCGCCGTCGCCCGTGCGCTGATACCCGAGCCGAAGCTGATCGTGGCGGACGAGCCGGTCTCGATGGTCGACGCATCGCTTCGCATGTCGATCGTCAATCTTTTCCGGGATCTGCGTGACGCTCTCAACGTTTCGATCGTCTACATCACCCATGACCTTGCGACGGCCTATTACATTTCCGACCGCGTGGTGATCATGTGCAAGGGCGTGGTGGTGGAGAGCGGCGATGCCAGGGACGTGCTGGAACATCCGAAACACGCCTATTCGATCGCGTTGAAGAACGCTGTCCTGCCGCCCAATCCTCGCGAGGCGTCGGCGATCCTGCGCCTGCGGCAGCGCAATGCCGAGACAAATGAAGCCACTTCCGGCAGTGGCGACCGCCTTGCTCGCTATTTCTGAGCTTCACTGTTTAAATTGTCGCGACGACCCGGAACGCGTCGCTCCGTCTTTGCGGTTCCAATTGTATCGATTTGCGGGCATGGTCTCGCGCGATGAGCACAGATTCGTCCGATCTCTTTGGCGCGCTTTTCGAGGCACCGCCCGCGAACCGAACGGTTCCGGTGCTGGTGCCGATGCCGACGCCGAAACCCTATTCCTATTCGGTGCCGGATGGCATGGCGGTCGAGCCCGGCTCGGTCGTGCAGGTGCCGCTCGGGCCGCGGCAGGTAATCGGCGTCGTCTGGGACGGCGCCGAGGACGGCGTCGATCCGAAGAAGCTTCGGCCGATCAGCCATGTCTTCGACTGCCCGCCGCTTGCGAGAGAGATGCGGGATTTCATCGATTGGGTGGCGACCTATACGCTCTCGCCGCCCGGCCTCGTCGCCCGCATGGCGCTGCGGGCACCGAACGCCTTCGAGCCGGAACCGATGGTGGAAGGATTGAAGCTCGTCGGCGGCGAACCGGAGCGGATGACGCCGGCGCGCGCCCGGGTCCTCGCTACCGCCTCCGACGGCTTTTCCTGGACCCGCAGCGGCCTTGCCCATGCGGCGGGTGTCTCGACAAGTGTCGTCGACGGGCTGATTACGCTCGGCATCTTCGAGACGATCTTCCTGCCGCCGCCGCCGGTCGTTGCGATGCCGGATCCGGATTTTGCCGCCGCACGTCTCGAAGGGCCGCAGAAGCAGGCGGCCGAAGAGATCGTTTCCGACGTCCGCAAGGGCGAATTTTCGGTGTCGCTGATCGACGGGGTGACCGGCTCCGGCAAGACGGAGGTTTATTTCGAGGCGATTGCCGAGACGCTGAAACGCGGCAAGCAGGTGTTGATCCTGCTGCCGGAGATCGCGCTGACGGCCAGTTTCATGGAGCGCTTCCAGGATCGTTTCGGGGCAAAGCCCGCCGAATGGCATTCCGATCTTGCGCCGCGCATGCGCGAGAAGGTCTGGCGCCAGGCGGTGACCGGCGAAGTGCGCGTCGTGGCGGGCGCGCGCTCGGCGCTCTTCCTGCCCTTCGAGGATCTCGGCCTGATCATCGTCGACGAGGAGCACGATCCCGCTTACAAGCAGGAGGATCGCGTCTTTTACAATGCTCGCGACATGGCTGTCGTGCGCGGCCGCATTGGTGATTTTCCCGTCATTCTGGTGTCGGCGACACCGTCGGTCGAAAGCCAGGTCAACGGCCAGAGCGGGCGCTACAGCACCGTCCACCTGCCGACGCGTTTCGGCGATGCGGCAATGCCGGACCTGCATCTGGTCGATATGCGCAGGCACGCGCCGGAGCGGGGCGGCTTCCTGTCGCCGGTGCTGATCCGGGCGATCGGCAAGACCGTGGAAAAGCGCGAACAGGCGCTGCTCTTTCTCAACCGGCGCGGTTATGCGCCGCTGACGCTCTGCCGGGTCTGCGGCCATCGGTTCCAATGCCCGCATTGTTCGAGCTGGCTGGTGGAGCATCGTTTCCGCAAACAGCTGCAATGCCATCAATGCGGCCATGCCGAGCGCACGCCCGAGGCGTGCCCGGAATGCGGCACGCTCGACCATCTCGTCGCCTGCGGGCCAGGTGTCGAGCGCATCGCCGAGGAGGTGGAACGGCATTTCCCGGAGGCGCGGACGATCGTTCTCTCCTCCGATATCATGGGCGGGGTGAAGCGGCTGCGGCTGGAGCTGGAAGCGATCGCCAAGGGCGAGGCCGATATCGTCATCGGCACCCAGCTCGTCGCCAAGGGACATAATTTTCCGCTGATGACGCTGGTCGGCATCGTCGATGCCGACCTCGGCCTTGCCAATGGCGATCCGCGCGCCGCCGAGCGCACCTTCCAGCTGTTGTCGCAGGTGACCGGCCGGGCCGGGCGCACCGGCCTCAAGAGCCATGGGCTGCTGCAGACCTACCAGCCGCAGCATCCTGTCATGCAGGCGATCGTTTCCGGCGATTCCGACGCCTTCTACGAGCGCGAGATCACCGAACGCGAACGCGCCTTATTGCCGCCCTTCGGCAGGCTCGCGTCGATCATCGTTTCTGCCGAGACCCGCCACGACGCCGAAAACCATGCGCGCGGCATGCGCAACGCCGCGCCGCAGGTGTCGGGGATCTCGGTGCTCGGCCCGGCCGAAGCGCCGCTCGCGCTGGTGCGCGGCCGCCACCGTTTCCGTCTTTTGGTGCACGGCCGGCGGAACTCTGACATGCAGGGGTTCCTGCGGGCGATGTTGTTGCAATCGCCCAAAGAGCGCGGATCGGTGCAGGTGCAGCTGGATATCGATCCGCAGAGTTTTCTCTAAATGAATGATGCCGCCATTCCCTCCTTTTTCGGCCCATGCCATAAAACACTGATTCATCCGGGTGATTTGGGGCTGACGCATGGAGTTTTACTTTCCGACCGAACTTGGCGAGCAGCTTGCCTTTTGCTCCGCCGCTTTCACGGCACTTGCCGGCTTCATCATGATGTTCGCGCCGGGCCAAACTTTCCGTCTTCTCGGTCTGCAGGCGCAGGAGGGGCGGCCGGAAGGCTTCGGCGAGGGACGCTCGATGGGTGGTTTCTATCTCGGTTTCGGGTTGTCGGCGATCATGCTCGCCCAGGATTGGATCTACATGGCGCTCGGCGCCTCCTTCGCGATGGCGGCCTTTGCCCGTATCATCTCGATCCTGTCTGATAAGGGGAGTAATCTCGTCAACTATTTACTCCTGGTTGTGCAGATCGCTTTGGCCGCGCTACCGCTGCTCTACGTTTTCGGCTTCACCCAGACGTGACTCTCGCTGCCGGCAGACGGCTTCTTCGGCCTGCTTTCAGGCCATTGCGCGATTTTGCAGACAGAAATTCATGTGAAAGGCGTATTCGGGCATTACGCGTGTTGCGAGTCCGAACATCCTATGTTAGACGGACCCCGAATTTCGGAAGAAGCAAGAGGCTTCTCTTGTGATTTCTGGGGGAAATCAAAACGAATTCAAGATCATAGGTTCGGCGCCCGCCGAGAGCCGGATTTTGGGTTGAAATCAGGGAAATTTGTGCCAGTGGCAGACACGTCCCAGCTTACTTCTGGTGTTGCAGAACGCTATGCCTCGTCGCTTTTCGAACTGGCGCTCGAGCAGGGCGCCGTCGATAACGTCACCGCCGATCTTGACCGTTTCCAGGCGATGCTGGATGAGAGCGCCGATCTGAAGCGCTTCGTCGCAAGCCCGGTTTTTTCCGCTGAAGACCAGCTGAAGGCGATCGTCGCCATCAGCGAGAAGGCCGGCATCAGCGGTTTCTTCGCCAATTTCCTGAAGGTTGTGGCGCGCAACCGCCGCCTGTTCGCCCTGCCGGGCATGATCAAGGCCTTCCGCATCATCGCCGCGAACCATCGCGGTGAAATCTCCGCCGAGGTCACCTCGGCGCATGCGCTTTCGCAAGCGCAGGAAACCGAATTGAAGGTGGCACTCAAGAGCGTTACCGGCAAAGACGTGACGATTGCCGTCACGGTTGATCCGTCAATTCTTGGTGGTCTGATCGTGAAGGTCGGGTCCCGTCAGATTGATACGTCTCTTCGTACCAAACTCTCTACCCTTAAGCTCGCATTGAAAGAGGTTGGCTGATGGATATCCGCGCCGCGGAAATTTCCGCAATTCTCAAAGACCAGATTAAAAATTTCGGCAAAGAGGCAGAAGTCTCGGAAGTCGGCCAGGTTCTCTCCGTCGGTGACGGTATCGCTCGTGTCTACGGTCTGGACAATGTCCAGGCCGGTGAAATGGTCGAGTTCCCGGGCGGCATCCGCGGCATGGCGCTGAACCTCGAATCCGACAATGTCGGCGTCGTCATCTTCGGCTCCGACCGCGACATCAAGGAAGGCGACACCGTCAAGCGGACCGGCGCCATCGTTGACGTTCCGGTTGGTCCGGAACTGCTCGGCCGCGTCGTCGACGCGCTCGGCAATCCGATCGACGGCAAGGGCCCGATCAATGCGACGCGCCGTTCGCGCGTCGACATCAAGGCTCCCGGCATCATTCCGCGCAAATCGGTTCATGAGCCGATGTCGACCGGCCTCAAGGCCATCGACGCGCTGATCCCGGTCGGCCGCGGCCAGCGCGAGCTGGTCATCGGCGACCGCCAGACCGGCAAGACCGCGATTCTTCTCGATGCCTTCCTCAACCAGAAGGCTATTCACGACAACGGTCCGGAAGGCGAAAAGCTTTACTGCGTCTACGTCGCCATCGGCCAGAAGCGTTCGACCGTTGCCCAGTTCGTCAAGGTGCTCGAAGAGCGCGGCGCGCTGAAATATTCGATCATCGTCGCCGCCACTGCTTCCGATCCGGCGCCGATGCAGTACCTGGCCCCGTTTGCCGGCTGCGCCATGGGCGAATACTTCCGTGACAACGGCATGCATGCGCTGATCGGTTACGACGACCTGTCCAAGCAGGCCGTTTCCTACCGCCAGATGTCGCTGCTGCTGCGCCGCCCGCCGGGTCGCGAAGCCTATCCGGGTGACGTTTTCTACCTGCACTCGCGCCTGCTTGAGCGCGCTGCGAAGATGAACGACGACATGGGCGCCGGTTCGCTGACCGCTCTGCCGGTCATCGAAACGCAGGGCAACGACGTTTCGGCCTTCATTCCGACCAACGTGATCTCGATCACCGACGGCCAGATCTTCCTTGAAACCGACCTGTTCTATCAGGGTATCCGCCCGGCCGTGAACGTCGGCCTGTCGGTTTCCCGCGTCGGTTCGGCGGCGCAGATCAAGGCGATGAAGCAGGTTGCCGGCTCGATCAAGGGCGAGCTCGCCCAGTACCGCGAAATGGCCGCCTTCGCCCAATTCGGTTCGGACCTCGACGCTGCGACGCAGCGCCTGCTGAACCGCGGCGCACGCTTGACCGAACTCCTGAAGCAGCCGCAGTTCTCGCCGCTGAAGACGGAAGAGCAGGTCGCCGTGATCTTTGCTGGCGTCAACGGCTATCTCGACAAGCTGCCGGTCGCATCGGTCGGCAAGTTCGAGCAGGGCTTCCTCTCGTACCTGCGTTCGGAAGGCTCTGCCATCCTCGACGCGATCCGCACGGAAAAGGCAATCAGCGATGATACCAGGGGCAAGCTCACCGCTGCTCTCGATAGCTTCGCAAAGTCTTTCTCGTAATCGGGCCCTAAGTTAGGACGGATCACGGATGCCTTCACTTAAGGATCTGAAAAACCGGATCGCCTCCGTCAAGGCGACGCAGAAGATCACCAAGGCGATGAAAATGGTCGCCGCGGCGAAGCTTCGGCGTGCGCAGGAGGCGGCCGAGGCCGCCCGGCCTTATTCGCAGCGCATGGGTGCGGTTCTGGCGAATATCGCTAAGGCCGTCACCGATGCCGACGGTGCACCGACGCTGATGACCGGCACCGGCCAGGACCAGGTCCATCTGCTGGTGGTCTGCACGGCCGAACGTGGTCTTTGCGGCGGTTTCAACTCACAGATCGCACGCTTTGCACGCGAACATGTCCGCAAGCTGCTTGCCGAAGGCAAGACGGTGAAGATCTTCACCGTCGGCAAGAAGGGTTACGACATCCTTCGCCGCGAATTCGCGTCGCTGATCATCGAGCGCAAGGAATTGCGCGACGTCAAGCGCGTTGGTTTCGAGAATGCGGATCAGATCGGCAAGCGCATCATCGACATGTATGCTGCCGGTGAGTTCGACGTCTGCACGCTGTTTTATTCCGAGTTCAAGTCGGTGATCAGCCAGATTCCGACGGCGCAGCGGCTCATCCCGGCTTCGGCGGGAGCCGTGCAGGCCGAAGATGCCGAACATGCAGGCGCCGTCTACGAATACGAGCCGGATCCGGCATCGATCCTCGAAGATCTGATCCCGCGCAACATCTCCGTCCAGATCTTCCGCGCGCTCCTTGAGAACGTCGCAGGCGAGATGGGCGCCAAGATGAGCGCCATGGACAATGCGACGCGTAATGCCGGTGAGATGATCAACAAGCTGACGCTGAGCTACAACCGCCAGCGTCAGGCGCAGATCACCAAGGAACTCATTGAAATCATTTCGGGCGCGGAAGCGCTCTGAGGCTAGGAAAAGAGGGTCAGAAAATGGCTGAGGCAGCTACCCCCAAGATCGGCTCTGTCGGCAGAGTCACCCAGGTTATCGGCGCCGTCGTCGACGTTGCGTTCGAAGGCGAACTGCCGAAGATCCTGAACGCGCTGGAAACCACCAACCACGGCAACCGCCTGGTTCTCGAAGTTGCGCAGCACCTTGGCGAAAACGTCGTCCGGACCATCGCGATGGACTCGAGCGAAGGTCTCGTTCGCGGCCAGGAAGTCGCCGATACCGGCGCTCCGATCATGGTTCCGGTCGGTAACGAGACGCTCGGCCGCATCATGAACGTCATCGGTGAGCCGGTCGACGAAGCCGGTCCGCTGGTCACCGCTCACAAGCGCGCCATCCACCAGGATGCACCATCCTATGTCGAGCAGTCGACGGAATCGCAGATTCTGGTCACCGGCATCAAGGTCGTCGACCTTCTGGCTCCCTATGCACGCGGCGGCAAGATCGGCCTCTTCGGCGGCGCCGGCGTCGGCAAGACCGTTCTGATCATGGAACTGATCAACAACGTCGCCAAGGCGCATGGTGGTTACTCGGTTTTCGCAGGCGTCGGTGAACGCACCCGCGAAGGCAACGACCTGTACCACGAAATGATCGAATCGAACGTCAACAAGCATGGCGGCGGCGAAGGCTCGAAGGCCGCGCTGGTTTACGGTCAGATGAACGAACCGCCGGGCGCCCGCGCCCGCGTCGCCCTGACCGGCCTGACGGTCGCCGAGCACTTCCGCGATCAGGGCCAGGACGTTCTGTTCTTCGTCGACAACATCTTCCGCTTCACGCAGGCAGGTTCCGAAGTGTCGGCTCTGCTCGGCCGCATTCCGTCGGCCGTCGGTTATCAGCCGACGCTTGCAACCGACATGGGCCAGATGCAGGAGCGCATCACCACGACGACGACCGGCTCGATCACCTCGGTCCAGGCCATTTACGTTCCGGCCGACGACTTGACCGACCCGGCGCCGGCAACCTCGTTCGCTCATCTTGACGCAACGACGGTTCTGTCGCGCTCGATCGCTGAAAAGGGCATCTACCCGGCCGTCGATCCGCTCGACTCCACGTCGCGCATGCTCGACCCGATGGTGGTCGGCGAAGAACATTACGACGTCGCCCGTAAGGTCCAGTCGACGCTGCAGCGCTACAAGGCCCTGCAGGACATCATCGCGATCCTTGGCATGGACGAACTGTCCGAAGAGGACAAGATTGCTGTCGCCCGCGCCCGCAAGATCGAGCGTTTCCTGTCGCAGCCGTTCTTCGTCGCCGAAGTCTTCACCGGCTCGCCAGGCAAGCTGGTTGCTCTCGAAGACACAATCAAAGGCTTCAAAGGCCTCGTCAACGGCGAATACGATCACCTACCGGAAGCCGCCTTCTACATGGTCGGCTCGATGGAAGAAGCGGTCGAAAAGGCCAAGAAGCTCGCAGCTGCTTAATGAGCGATGCGCTAGACGAGATATTCTGCTGCGACTCCCTGAAAGGGGTCGTGGCGGATCTTCCGGAACCAGCCGCGCCGACCGTCTATCGCGCCGATAATGGCGTGCTGATGATGGTGGTGGGTCTGGTCCAGAGCGAGGAAGGCCTCGGTTATCTCGACCAAGCGATAATGCACTGCCCGTTCTGCGGGACTAAATTGCAAGATGCGAAAGCCATAGCCGAGAAGGTAAGTCACTGATGGCTGACAATTTCAACTTTGAGCTCGTTTCGCCGGAGCGCCTGCTGCTGTCGGAGATGGTGACCGAGGTCGTCATCCCCGCGACTGAAGGCGAGATGACGGTCATGGCAAACCATGCGCCGACGATGACGACGATCAAGCCGGGTATCGTGAGCGTGCGTTCGGCCTCCGGCAAGAAGCAGGATTACGTGGTGTTCGGCGGTTTTGCCGATATCCTGCCGACTGGCTGTACATTGCTGGCCGAATCCGCGGTTCCGGTCGAGGAACTCCAGAAGGACGAGCTGACGCGCCGCATCGAGGCTGCCCGCCAGGAACTCGAACATGCCGAACTGCATGAGCACAAGTCGAAGCTTGAGCACTTCATAATGGAACTGACGCATCTGCGCGGCGTCGTTCAACAGGATTGATTACAATCGGTAAGATCCATAAAAAGCGGCCGCGATGGCCGCTTTTTTGTTTCTGCCTTTATCTGTCGATGTGCGGAAAACAGCGCTATCGGCCGAGCTGAAATTAAGACTGCGGCGCTGCAGGACCGCCTACCTCTGGCCGTGATGCCGGATCATTCTCAGAAGCCCGTGCCGCCGCGCAGCTCCATGGCGACCGTCCGGAGCAGTATCTTCAGGTCGAGCAGCAGGCTGAAATTCCTGACATAATAGATATCGCAGGCGATGCGGGCGCGAGCTTCCAGCGCTCGTGTCGTCGGGCCCCGCCAACCGCGTGTCTGCGCAAGACCGGTGATGCCAGGGCGCATGATGTGGCGCTGATGGTAGTCCGGCACCAGTTCCTCGTAGAGCTTGCCGGCTGCCCGCATGTTGATGGCGTGGCAGCGCGGGCCGACCAGCGACATCTCGCCCCTGAGGACGTTGAAAAGTTGCGGCAGCTCGTCGATATTGGTCTTGCGGAGCACCGCGCCGATGCCGGTCACCCGGCTGTCGCCCTTGACCGTCTGTTGAACGCCGCTCGGATCACAAGCTTCGGCACGCATCGAGCGGAACTTGAAGACCGTGATCTTGCGGCCGTTCATCCCCCAGCGGATCTGGCGAAAAAACACCGGACCGCCATCGTCGAGTTTGATGAAAAGCGCGATTGCCAGAAAAAGCGGCGCCAGCACCATAAGGGCGCTGACTGAGGCGAGGATGTCGATCAACCGCTTCATACCCAGCCGCACCGCCATTTTTCTTTCGACAGGGGAAAAGCTATCCGGCTGGCGAATGTTGGAGTTCGCTATAACCAGGATCTTGGTTTTGTCCTGACGCTGAGACGGATCGAAGCGTGAATTCGTCTTCGAAGTAAAAGCATTCATTACACAAGTCCACAAGTTTAGATGCGGCACTGAACAACAGTGAGACAGATACAGCGTCACGTATCGTTTGTCATCGGTATAAATAGGAATTTGATAACCCTAAAGCGCCAAAAATGGGAGTATTTCGCGTTAACCTTAACGCCTGTAGTTGCGCTTACGGTGAATTTATACTTTGAAAGGAGTAGCCCGAATGGGTTGACGCGACGTCAGCCGGTTTCCGAAATCGATCGCCGGCTTTTCCAGCAGGAAGTAGCTGAAGCTCGCAACCAGAAGGATGAGCGCCGCCGCCAGCCCGCAAGACTGCAGCCAGCCGGTGACGACATTTTCCGAGGAAACGCCAAACGAGCCTGAGTCGAGCCTCTGGATCAATATCAGGATGATCTCCTGCCAGATATAGATGCCGAAGGAGATTTTTGCGATGTAGCGGACGGGAGCGTTGTCGAGCAGCCTGCCCAGGTGTTGCGAGTGGCTGAGCGAAACGAGCGCCGTTGCGACCGCCAGCGGAAAGACCGGAAAACCGTAGGGGATTTCGAGCCAACCGTAAGCTTCGGCGGAGCCGCCGGGCGATATGACGAGGCGGTAGCCGGCAACGGCGATGGCCAGGAGCGATGCAACATCGAACCAGGAGGAGCGCCTTGTTGGGAGCATGACCTCGATGCCCGCGGCAAGCGCGCCGAGCGCGAAGACGGCAAAGAAGCCGATCGGATTATATCTCGGCATCCACTCCTTCGCCCCGCCCTGCAGGCCGTACTGCCAGCCGCGTCCGATATCGTCGATCGGAAGCAAGGTCAGGATCAGCACATGGGCCAGAAGCACGGTTGTGATGACGCAAAGCCAGGCGAAGCGGGCAAGCCACGGGCGCCGCCTCAGGATGGGCAGACGGAACAGCAGGAGAAAGCAGATCGGCAAGAGCACATAGCTGGTGACCTCGAAGGGAATGGACCAGAGCGGCCCGTCGGCTTCGACAGGAAACAAGGTGCGCCAATGCCACTGGCTCACGAACAGCAGCCCCGAGACGTAGCGGAGCGCAAGCTCCCGCGTCAGCGGCAGGGCAAGCAGCGTCAGGCTGAGGGCGAAGCCGATGGTGGCGGCGAACCAGAAGCCCGGAGCGATGCGCGCCGCCCTGCGGATCGCGTAATGCCGGAGGCTCGGCATGGCGCTGCCGGCGTCGAGCGCGCGCCAGAAGGGATGGGCAAGAAGAAAGCCGCTGAGCACGAAGAAGATGGCGACGCCGAAATTGCCGAATCGGAGGATATGTGCAGTCGGTGCCAACTCGTCGGGAATTCTGCGCATATCCAGCCGCAGCGTGAGGTGGTGGGCGAGCACCAGCAGACAGGCCGTCGCGCGTAGAAAGTCCGCTCCGGCCAGTCTCTCCTGTTGTCGCATCTTATCCCCCGCCCTGCCCGGAGCATGATGCCGAAAAGTGTGAGCGGTTTTCGGACGACATCATGCTCCGGGTCTCGGACTTTGCAGCGGAAAGCCGCGACGGGCAAGGCTGGGGCGGGCTCAGGCGAGGAGTTCGTTGGTATAATAGGTGGAAAAATCCGGCTTCTCTTTGAGTGCGGCGCCATTGGCATCGACCAGAATGCCGTTTTCGACCAGGAAGCCGCCGATGGCGTCGGCCTTTGCCGAGTCGATCGTACCGATCACACCGGCCTCGGATTTTAGGAAGTGCCCCTCGATCAATGCCTTCTGAGAGGCTTTTACCAGTTCCGTATTCATCAGTGCGCCGTTGCTTCCAGCGATCAGCAGGTCGCAGGCTTCGTCGGGATGGTCGACGGAATAGGCATAACCCTTTCGTGTCGCCTGGATGAAGGCGCGGGCGTGCTCCCGACTTGCGGAGAGATAGGCGTCGCTGGAGACGATGACCGTCGTCTGCTCGTCGGGAATGCCATAATCGGAATAGTGGAAGCGGCCGATCTTCCGATTTTCCAGTTCGGCGGCGATGCCTTCCCAGGTGTAGATCTCCAGCGTGAAATCGATCGAGCCATTGTCCAGCGCCTCGTAAGCGGAGGTGCCAAGGGTGACGGTCTTGACGTCGCCTTTGCCGCCGTCATTGCGGATCATCGCGGAGATCAGCGCGCTCTCCCAGGTGCCGCCAAAGCCGCCATAGGTCTTGCCGTCGAGGTCTTTCGGGCTCTTGATGTCGTCGCGTCCGCCCTTGAAGATCAGGCGTGCGGTTTCCGTCTGGACGACGCCGTAGACCATCTTCACGTCACCGCCGCCAGCGCGTTGCGTGAGGGTTTCGATCTCGCTGCTGATGCCGAAATCGGCAACGCCGTTGGACACCAGCGTTCCGGCGCTGGTATCGGTGAAGGGAAGAATTTCGACGTCGAGGCCGGCATCGGCATAGAAGCCCTTCGCCTTGGCGACATAGATGCCGATATGGTTGGTGTTGGGTGTCCAGTCGAGCGCCATGCGGACCTTTGCGGGCGCCGATTGGGCGAAGGCGGTGCGGCCGGCGAGGCTTGCCGCGATGGCGGCGAAGATCGTCTGGCGACGGGTGAGAAGCAGCATGGTGACCTCCTCAGGTCTCTGGAGCATGATGCCGAAAAGTGTGAGCGGTTTTCGGACGACATCATGCTCTAACTCTTTAAATTAGAACAGGATTCAGATTTTAGGCCGACCGGCCTAAAATCATCCTGTTCCAGCGGATGAAGCAGGGTTTGCAGGATTTCGGTTTCGATCGCCTGGGCCGCCGGCGAGCCGAGATCGGCAATGCTTCTCGGGCGGGGCAGGGGAACGCGGAATTCGCGGATGATACGCGCCGGACGGGCCGAAAGCACGTAGATCCGGTCGGAGAGGAACACGGCCTCGCGAACATCATGGGTGATCAGCAGCGCCGTCCAACGGTGTTCGGTCCACATGCCCTGCAGCCATTCCTGGATCTGCGTGCGCGTCAGCGCGTCCAGCGCGCCAAAAGGCTCATCGAGCAGCAGCATGTCCTGGGTCTGGACGACGGTGCGCAGCAGCGCGGCGCGCTGGCGCATGCCGCCTGATAGTTCTGAGGGATAGTGATGCTCGAAGCCGGCGAGGCCGAAGCGCTCGAACAGAGGCGCAACGGCGGCGCGGGCCGCACGGCGGCTCATACCGCGCACCTCAAGGCCGAGTGCCGCATTGTCGATGATCCGGCGCCAGGGCATCAGCGCATCGCGTTGCGGCATGAAGGCGAAGGAATGCGGCGCCTGTTCCAGCGGCGCGCCTTTAAAAAGCATGCTGCCGGAATCGGGCCGAAGCGCCTGGGTCAGCAATCTAAGGACCGTCGATTTTCCGGAGCCGGACGGGCCGACGATCGAGACGAACTCGCCGCTTGCGACAGCGAGCGAAATGTCGCCCAGCACCTTCATGCCGTCGAAGGACTTCGAGATGTTGCGCAATTCAACCATTCCACCGCTCATCGGCGCCGCTCCCCGGATGGTTGCCAGGGCATGATGAGGCGCTGGATCATCAGCGTCGCTCCGAAGAGGCCGAGTGTCAGCATGGCGCTGACGATGACGGCGGCGAGCACGAGATCGGGACGAAAATTGTTCTTGGCATTGAGGATATAGATGCCGAGGCCGCGGGCGGCGCCGGCATATTCGGCAAAGATCGCGCCGACGACGGCATAAGTGATCGAGATCCGCAGACCGGCGAAGAAATAGGGCAGCGAGGAGGGAAGCCGTGCCAGGCGGAAAATGCGCCAGCGGCTCGCCTTCATCGAATTCAGCAATTCGGTGATGTCACGGTCGGTCGATTCATAGCCCTGCAGCAAGGCGACGAGCAGTGGGAAGAAGGTGACGAGCGCCACAAGCAGGATCTTCGGCAACAGGCCGAAACCGAACCAGAGGACGACGAGGGGCGCGATCGCCACCAGCGGCAGGGTCTGACTGGTGATGAAGATCGGCAGCAATGCCCGGCGCATGAAGGGTACGAAATCCATGAGGATCGAGGCGGCGAAGGCGAAGGCAAGCGACAGGGCGAAACCTCCGAGTGTCGCGCCGAGCGTCGGCCAGGTATTGGCGATCAGCGCCTCGCGGTTCAGCCAGCCCTGGATGACGATGCGCGAAGGCGCCGGCAGGATGGATGGTTTGATGCCGGAAAGATCGACATAGAGTTCCCACGCCGCCAAAAAAACGCAGCCGGCAAGCAAGGCGGGTATGCCCCGGTAGAGAGAGGCGCGGAGCGCGGCAAGGCGCGAATCCGATGGTTTTGACAGTGTCATCAGCGTTCGATTTCAAGCTTTCGTCGGCAGCAAATTTAAGGTGCTACAGCGTCCTTTGCGCGTCTGAAAAGACGCGCGGCGTTGTATTGGCCGACACCGTGATGTCGAGGGTCACATGCCCTTCGGGGTCGCCGAAGCGACAGAAGGCCTCACGAATGGTAGCGAAGACCGCGCCGGCATCGCCAGAAAGCCTGGTGCAGAAATTCTTGGCGCGGTCGAAAGTGCCGGAGCGCTTCAGGAAGTCGATGCAGCCATAGATCTCGTCCATATGGGTACCGGCGCCCATGACGTAGAGCGAGAATTGCGCAGCGGTCGGCTGTCCGCTCTCAGTGGTGATGTCAACGGCGGCAAGTGCGGCTCTTATGCGCTCGGCAAGCGGCTCCGCCTGACTGGGGGAAGGGTTGACGCCGCAGATGGCATCGTCGGGCTCGCCGGGGCAGCCGCGTGAAACGGCGGCGGATAGCACGCAATGCTCGCCGGTCTTTGCGGCGGCGACGAATAGATCATGCATCGCGGCGAAGAGAATGTCAGGCGGGCCGACCAGCAGCGTGGAGATGTCATCGGTCTCGATGCGCAGCCGGTCGCGATAGGGATCGAGCGCCTTGACGGCATCGAGAATGATGCCGACGAAATTGCCGGACATCGGATAGAGTGACACTTGTGCGCCTGAGAACATCTGAACCTCGCTCCGCTGGCATTACCCAGATCAGCTTTGAAGGGTCCAGAGGCTTGCGCCTCACATCTCAGCCCCGGCGATACGGAGCTCCCCTGTTATTTGCGCGGAAACTATCACCGGGGTTTTCTCCCCGCAACCGCAAAATTGCGAACCCGTCCGCGCGGTCGGAATGAAGCTGAGGTGACGGAAAACACCCGGACGGAGGTCCTGCCCGGGTGTTCCCAATGGTTCCGTACCTGCCGGGAACGGAACCGGAGCTTCCTGCCTCAGGCGGCTAGCGCATAACCCCGAAAATCGGAATCGATTTTCGGAAAGGATTATCCGCAGATTCAAAGTGATAGAGCGTCCTTAGCGCGTCTGAAAAGACGCGCGGCGCTCCATTTCGGCATAGGGACGATCGCTGCGGGCAGTGACGAGTGCCCGCGTCCACCATTCCAGCCTCGCCATCATCCGATCGAGCAAACGCAGTGCATCGGCGGGATTGTCGAGCCGCCCGTCCGGGTTGAAGCAGTTCCAAGGTGCGGCAAAGCTCACCGAATCGCGGATCGTGACGGCGTGGAGTTCGGCAAAGACGAGCCGCAGCTGTTCGACGGCGCGCAGGCCGCCCGATATGCCGCCATAGGAAACGAAGGCGACCGGCTTGCCCTGCCAGGGCTCGAAGAAGAAATCGATGATCGACTTCAACGAGGCGGTGAAGCTGTGATTGTATTCTGGCGTGACGATGATGAAGGCGTCGGCCATGCCAAGTCGCCCGGCGAGCCTGTCGATTTCGGGGTGCGTCATGTCACGGTTGACCGGCAGCGCGAAATCGAGCGGGTCGATGATGTCGATATCAAATTGCGGGAAGCGGACGAGCTCCTGCGTCAGCCATTTGACCACCCGGTCGCAGATGCGGCCCTCTCTCGTGCTCCCGTAGATGACAGCCAACCTGGTGGGTGTTTGCATGCGTTGCTCCTTGTTGCGATTGGACTTTACGATTGCAGGAGCAACGGTTATAAAACCTCAACTAATATTGAGGTCAAGAGGCGATGGATACAATTCCTGCAGCGCCGCTCGGCAAGCTCCTGACGGTCGGTGAAGTGGCGGAGCGCAGCGGCCTGGCCGTCTCGGCGCTGCATTTTTACGAGACCAAGGGGCTGATCTCGAGCATCCGCTCCCGGGGCAATCAGCGGCGCTATGGGCGCGATGTACTTCGCCGGCTCGGCATCATCAAGGTGGCGCAGCGTGTCGGCATTCCGCTTTCGGAAATCCAGGCGGCGTTCACGTCCCTGCCGCAGGGGCGCACGCCGACCGTCGCCGACTGGCAGACGCTTTCGGCGCGCTGGAAGGATGATCTCGACGCGCGAATCAGGCGGCTTAGCCTGCTGCGCGACCGTCTGACCGGCTGCATCGGCTGCGGCTGCCTGTCGATCGAAAGCTGTCCGTTGCGCAATCCCTGCGACCGGCTCGGCAAGGAAGGGCCAGGCGCGCGGCTTCTGGAGGCCGAAAGCTAATCTTCCGCCGGAAGTCTTTCCGGAAAGATCGATGCGCGCCTTTCTTTCGGTCGGCGCGCTCATATGTTAAGGGCGAATGACGCAACCGGCGGCACTGTCCGCGAGGAGGACGGCTTCGTGTTCCATCCCAGACTATTCGAAAATCGCAATGTGGTCGTGACCGGCGGCGGTCGCGGCATCGGCCTAGAGGTGGTCCGGCAGTTCCTGGACTGCGGCGCGAAGGTGATCGTCCATACCGGGCGAAAGCCGGGACGCGACCTGCCGGATTTCCTGCTGACGGCTGAATCCGAAAGACGGGCGCTTTTGCTGCACGCCGATTTCTCTGCAGTCGGCGGGGCAGCGCAATTTGCTGAAGATGCTCTCGCCTTCTTCGACAGGGTCCATGTGCTCGTCAACAATGCCGGCACCATGCTTGGCCGTTTTCCCGCTGCCACGCTCACCGACGCAGAATATGAGGCGATCGTGCGGCTCAACCAGACATCGGTGGTGGCGCTGACGCGGGCGCTGCTGCCGGCGTTGAAGGCGGCTGAAGGCGCTGCCATCGTCAACACGGTTTCGATTTCGGCGCTGACCGGCGGCAGCCCCGGTTCTTCGATCTATTCAGCCTCGAAAGCCTTCGTTGCGACCTATTCCAAGGCGCTTGCCCGTGAGCTTGCACCGGACGGAATCCGCGTCAATTGCGTGTCGCCAGGAACGATCGAGACGGAATTCCATGAGCGCTATTCCTCCCGCGAAAAGCTTGAGCAGACGAGAAAATCCATCCCCCTGCAGCGGCTCGGCACGGCGGAGGACTGCGCTCCCGCCTATCTGTTCCTGGCCGCCCCCTCGCTCTCGGGCTACATCACCGGACAGGTGATCGAGATCAACGGCGGTCAGCTTATCTGCTGATTTGCTTGGACCTTTTTTGGCATTTCATCACTTTCGACCAATTCGCTTTTGCGAATATGCTATTGTGCTGATCTACCTCATCGCCTCCCTTCCGAGATACAGAATGCCGTTGCCCAAACCCGAGCCGGGGATGACCGGCCAGGAATTGCACAAACTCGCTGGAGAAGCCCACGAAGCGAGCGATCTGCTGAAAGCGCTAGCGCACCAGACCCGACTTCTGATCCTCTGCATACTGGCGAACGAGGAGCGGACGGTGAGTGAAATCGAAAATATCCTCGGCATACAGCAGGCAATGGTCTCGCAGCAACTGGCGCGGTTAAGGCTCGAAGGCCTGGTCCATACGCGCCGTCAGGGCCGGCTGGTTTATTACAGCATCGGCAATGTCAGCGTGCTTGCCTTCCTCGAATCGCTGTTCGATCTTTTTCCGGCTGCAGAAAACAGTTAGAGCATGATGCCGAAAAGTGTGCGCGGTTTTCGGACGACATCATGCTCTATTTGTTTGATTTAGATCAGGATTCAGATTTTAGGCCGATCGGGCCTAAAATCATCCTGATCTAGAGACCGCCCTTGCGGAGCACCGCTGCTGCGTCAAAGATGAACTGACCCGGATGATGTCATGCCGGATCGGGAGACCGGATGATCGACAAGCTGGAATTCTTCATCGCCCTTGCCAATGAAAAGCATTTTGGCCGCGCCGCGGAGGAGTGCGGGATCTCGCAGCCAACGCTTTCGGCTGCCATCCGGCAGCTCGAGGATCAGCTTGGCGTCATGCTGGTGCAGCGCGGTTCGCGGTTCCAGGGGCTGACGCCTGAGGGGCAGCGCGTGCTCGAATGGGCCCGACGCATCGTCGGCGATGCCCGCACCATGCGCGAGGAGATGCGCGCCGCGCGCCGCGGTCTTTCCGGCCACATCCGCCTCGCCGCCATTCCGACCGCGCTTGCCATGCTGTCGCGCATCACCACGCCATTTCAGGAGCGGCATCCCGGCGTGACCTTCTCGATCGTCTCGCGGAATTCGCTGCAGGTGCTGAGCATGCTCGAAAACCTCGAAATCGATGCCGGCATCACCTATCTCGAAAACGAGCCGCTCGGCCGCGTCACGACCGTTCCCCTCTATGCCGAGCGCTATAATCTGATCACGGCTGCAGGCAGCCCGCTGTCCGACCGCGACAGCGTGACCTGGCGGGAGATCGGCGATCTTCGGCTTTGCCTATTGACTGCCGACATGCAGAACCGCCGGATCATCAACCGGCATTTGACGGAAGCGGGCGCCACAGCGCATCCGACGCTCGAATCCAACTCGATGATCGTGTTGTTCTCGCATGTCAGGACTGGACGCTGGGCGAGCATCATGCCGCGCAACGTTGCAAAATCCTTCGGATTTCCAGTGGAAATCCGCATGATCCCGATCGTCGAGCCGGAGGCGCATCATCTGGTCGGCCTTGTTGCGCCTTATCGTGAGCCCTTCACGCCGCTTGTCTCGGCCTTGCTGCACGAGGCGAGAGTGCTCGTGCAAGACGAAGAACTTCGATAGAAAAAAACTATCAAGCAACGAGATAGCTTTATTGATCGCCGGCTGCTTCCCTGAGATGGTGGTTGCTGAATAGCACTCGGCCGGGGGAGGCCCGCTATTTCGCAACGAGCAAGCCGCTGGGAGGGCTGCCTTATGACCATTCATATCGCCGAAGGCGATATTGCAGTGCGCACCCGAGCCATCGTCGCTGATCTTCGCTTTCTCGAAGGGCCGCTGCTTCCTATTCTGCACGAGGTTCAGCGAGAGTTCGGCTATGTGCCGCAGGAAGCCCTACCTGTCATCGCGGAAGAATTGAACCTCTCCCGTGCCGAGGTGCATGGCGTGGTGACCTTCTATCACGATTATCGCGATCATCCCGCCGGCCGGCACGTGCTGAAGCTCTGTCGCGCCGAAGCCTGTCAGTCGATGGGCGGCGATGTGCTGGCCGAGCGCGTCAAGACACTGCTCGGCATCGATTTTCATCAGACGACGCTCGACGGCGCCGTGACGCTGGAGCCGGTCTACTGTCTCGGGCTTTGCGCCTGCGGGCCGTCGGCGATGCTCGACGGCGAGGTCTATGGCCGGGTCGACGATCAGCTGGCGGCGGAACTCGTTGCGGAGGTATGCCGATGACAGTCAGGATTTATGTTCCGCGCGACGCCGCTGCTCTGGCGCTCGGGGCCGAAAACGTGGCAAAGGCGATTGCCCAGGAGATCGCCGCCCGCGGCCTCGATGCTGAAATCGTACGCAACGGCTCGCGCGGAATGTTCTGGCTGGAGCCGCTGGTCGAGGTCGAGGTCGCCGGCAAGCGCATCGGCTATGGCCCGATCAAGGCAAAGGATGTACCCACCCTGTTCGATGCCGGGATGATGAGCGCCGGCGATCACCCGCTCTGTCTGGGGGAGGTTGAAGACCTCCCGTTCCTGAAAGCACAGACCCGCCTGACCTTCGCCCGCTGCGGCATCACCGATCCGCTGTCGCTTGCCGACTACGAGGCGCATGGCGGCCTTGCCGGTCTTCGCCGCGCCGTTTCGCTGACATCAGCCGATATCGTCAAGGAGGTCACCGATTCCGGCCTGCGCGGACGCGGCGGCGCCGGTTTTCCCACCGGCATCAAGTGGAAGACCGTTCTCGACGCCGCCGGCGAACGCAAATACATCGTCTGCAACGCCGATGAGGGCGATAGTGGCACCTTTGCCGACCGGATGATCATGGAGGGCGATCCCTTCGTGCTGATCGAAGGCATGGCGATCGCGGGGCTCGCTACCGGCGCCACGAAGGGCTTCATCTATACGCGTTCGGAATATCCTCACGCAATCGCGGCGATGAGCGAGGCCATCGGCATCGCGCGACAGGCAGGCATACTCGGCCTGTCGGTGCTCGGCGCGGGGCGCGCCTTCGACATCGAGGTGCGCACCGGCGCCGGCGCCTATGTCTGCGGCGAGGAGACCGCCTTGCTCAACAGCCTCGAAGGCAAGCGCGGCGTCGTGCGCGCCAAGCCGCCGCTGCCGGCGCATAAGGGACTGTTTGACTGTCCGACCGTCATCAACAACGTGATCTCGCTCGCCTCCGTGCCCGTGATCATGGACAAGGGCGCCGCCTTCTATCGGAATTTCGGCATGGGCCGCTCCCGCGGCACGATTCCGCTGCAGATTGCCGGCAATGTCCGATATGGCGGGCTCTATGAGACCGCCTTCGGTCTCTCGCTCGGTGATATCGTTGACGGGATCGGCGGCGGCACAGCGACCGGGCGACCGGTCAAGGCGGTTCAGGTCGGCGGGCCACTCGGGGCCCATTTCCCGCGGGCGCTGTTCGACACGCCGTTCGATTACGAAGCCTTCGCCGCCAAGGACGGACTTATCGGCCATGCCGGCATCGTCGTCTTCGACGACACGGCCGATATGCTGAAACAGGCGCGTTTTGCCATGGAATTCTGCGCGGTTGAAAGCTGCGGCAAGTGCACGCCCTGCCGCATCGGCTCGACGCGCGGCGTGGAGACGGCTGACAAGATCGCGCACGGCATCGAGCCGGAGAAGAACCGGGCGCTGCTTGCCGATCTCTGTAATACGATGAAGTTCGGCTCGCTCTGCGCGCTCGGTGGGTTCACGCCCTATCCCGTCATGAGCGCCATGACGCATTTCCCGGAAGATTTTTCGCCGGCGCCGATCGCGGAGGCGGCTGAGTGATGATCTTCCAAGCTGCAGCCGCGCGTCCCGACCTGCTCAATTCCATTTCCGTACAGGAGGCCGACCATGTCGCTCATCCATGAAATCGACTACGGTACTCCCGCTTCGAAATCCGAAACCATAGTGACGCTCACCATAGATGGGCAGCAGATCAGCGTGCCCGAAGGCACGTCCATCATGCGCGCCTCGATGGAGGCCGGTATCGAGGTGCCGAAGCTCTGCGCCACCGACATGGTCGACGCTTTCGGCTCCTGCCGCCTCTGTCTCGTCGAAATCGAGGGCCGGGCCGGAACGCCTGCCTCGTGCACGACGCCGGTGGCGGCAAACATGGTGGTGCACACGCAGACGGGGCGGTTGAAGGATATCCGCCGCGGCGTGATGGAACTCTATATCTCCGACCATCCGCTCGACTGTCTCACCTGCGCTGCCAATGGCGATTGCCAATTGCAGGACATGGCGGGCGCCGTCGGCCTGCGCGACGTACGCTACGGTTACGAGGGCGACAACCACGTCAAGGCGCGCAACAACGGCGATATCAATCTGAAATGGATGCCGAAGGACGAATCCAATCCCTATTTCACCTATGATCCCTCCAAGTGCATCGTCTGTTCGCTCTGCGTGCGCGCCTGCGAGGAAGTCCAGGGCACCTTTGCGCTGACGATAGAGGGACGCGGCTTCGGCTCGCGCGTCTCGCCCGGCGTGCACGAGTCTTTCATCGATTCCGAATGCGTCTCCTGCGGCGCCTGCGTTCAGGCCTGCCCGACGGCGACGCTGACGGAGAAGTCGGTGATAGAGATCGGCCAGCCGGAACATTCGGCCGTCACCACCTGCGCCTATTGCGGCGTCGGCTGCTCCTTCAAGGCCGAAATGCGCGGCGAGGAAGTGGTGCGCATGGTGCCGTGGAAGGAGGGCCAGGCCAATCGCGGGCATTCCTGCGTCAAGGGTCGCTTTGCCTACGGCTATTCCACCCACAAGGATCGCATCCTCAACCCGATGATCCGGGAAAAGGTCAGCGATCCCTGGCGGGAGGTGAGCTGGGACGAGGCCTTCGCGCATGTCGCGTCGGAGTTCCGCCGCATCCAGTATCAATATGGCCGCGACGCGATCGGCGGCATCACCTCCTCACGCTGCACCAATGAGGAAACCTATCTGGTGCAGAAACTGGTCCGCGCCGGTTTCGGCAACAACAACGTCGACACATGCGCCCGCGTCTGCCATTCGCCGACCGGCTATGGTCTCGGCCAGACATTCGGAACTTCGGCCGGCACACAGAATTTCGACAGCATCGAACATTCGGATGTCGTCGTCATCATCGGCGCCAATCCGACGGATGGCCATCCGGTCTTCGCCTCGCGGCTGAAAAAGCGGCTGCGCCAAGGGGCCAAGCTCATCGTCATCGACCCGCGCCGCACCGATATCGTCCGGTCGCCGCATATCGAGGCTTCCTACCACCTGCCGCTGAAGCCGGGCACCAATGTCGCGGTCATGACGGCGCTGGCGCACGTGATCGTCACTGAAGGGCTCTACGACGAGAGGTTCATCCGCGAGCGCTGCGACTGGTCGGAATTCGAGGACTGGGCTGCCTTCGTCGCCGAACCGCAGCACAGTCCCGAAGAGACGGAAATCTTCACCGGCGTGCCGGCGGCGGATCTGCGCGGTGCGGCAAGACTCTATGCCAAGGGCGGCAATGGCGCACTCTACTACGGCCTCGGCGTCACCGAACACAGCCAGGGCTCGACCACGGTCATGGCGATCGCCAATCTGGCAATGGCGACCGGCAATATCGGCCGTCCCGGCGTCGGCGTGAATCCGCTGCGCGGCCAGAACAACGTCCAGGGCTCCTGCGACATGGGTTCCTTCCCCCACGAACTGCCGGGCTACCGGCACATTTCCGACGATGCGACGCGCGATATCTTCGAAAAGCTCTGGGGCGTGAAGCTCAACAATGAACCGGGCTTGCGCATTCCGAACATGCTGGATGCGGCGGTCGACGGCTCGTTCAAGGGGCTTTACGTTCAGGGCGAGGACATTCTGCAGTCCGATCCCGATACCAAACACGTCGCGGCCGGGCTGGCGGCGATGGAATGCGTCGTCGTGCAGGATCTGTTCCTCAACGAGACCGCCAATTACGCCCATGTCTTCCTGCCGGGTTCGACCTTCCTCGAGAAGGATGGCACCTTCACCAATGCCGAGCGCCGTATCAACCGCGTGCGCAAGGTGATGTCGCCGCGCAACGGCTATGGCGACTGGGAAGTGACGCAGAAGCTTGCCCAGGCGATGGGGCTCGACTGGAATTACACCCATCCGTCGGAGGTCATGGACGAGATCGCCGCGACGACGCCGAGTTTCGCGATGGTCTCCTACGACTATCTCGACAAACTGGGCTCGGTGCAGTGGCCCTGCAACGAGAAGAACCCGCTCGGCTCGCCGATCATGCATGTCAATGGCTTCGTGCGCGGCAAGGGCAAGTTCATCCGCACCGAATATGTGGCGACCGACGAGCGCACGGGTCCGCGCTTCCCGCTGCTGCTGACAACCGGCCGCATCCTCAGCCAGTACAATGTCGGGGCGCAGACACGGCGGACCGAGAATGTCGTCTGGCATGCGGAAGACCGGCTGGAAATCCACCCGCACGATGCCGAGCAGCGCGGCGTTCGCGACGGCGACTGGGTGAAGCTCGGCAGCCGCTCCGGCGACACGACGCTCAGGGCGCTGATCACCGATCGCGTCGCGCCGGGTGTCGTCTACACGACCTTCCATCATCCCAATACGCAGGCGAACGTCATCACCACCGATTTCTCCGACTGGGCGACGAACTGCCCGGAATACAAGGTGACGGCGGTGCAGGTCTCGCCCTCCAACGGGCCGAGTGAATGGCAGCTGGAATATGACGAGCAGGCGCGTCAGTCACGCCGCATCGCCGGCAAACTCGAGGCTGCGGAGTGACGATGCGGGGGCGGCTCTGTAAGCAGGAACGTGCATCATGACCTTCACCGTCACTGCCCATGCCCCCGAAACCGCCCGCCGCAACGGCATCCTCCAGACCGGTTCGCGAATCGTGCCGGAAGAGGTGCCGATCGCCTTTTCCTATGGCGGCAGTTCGCATGCGGTGATGATGGCAACGCCTGCGGATCTCAAGGATTTTGCCGTCGGATTCAGCCTGACCGAAGGGATCATTGCCGGGCCGGCGGAGATATCGGGCATCGAGGTCGTCGAGGGTGAGCAGGGGATCGATGTGCAGGTGAGCCTGGTCGACGACGTCGCCGATCGGCTGCGGGCACGGCGCCGCAGCATGGCAGGGCCGGTCGGCTGCGGGCTCTGCGGCATCGAATCGATCGAACAGGCGGTGCGGCCGGTACCTGACGTTTCGACATCGCCGCTGGCGCTGTCGCATGCGGATATCGTCCGTGCCGTTTCGCTTCTGAACGACGCACAGCCGCTGCATCGCGAGACGCGGGCGGTGCATGGCGCCGGGTTCTATCTTCCCGGCAGGGGGCTGGTTGCCGTGCGCGAAGACGTCGGCCGGCACAATGCGCTGGACAAGCTCTGTGGCGCCGTCATCCGCGCCAGTGAACGAGGCGCGGACGGCGCCGTCGTCGTCACCAGCCGGCTTTCCGTGGAGATGGTGCAGAAGGCGGCGATCCTCGGCAGCCCGGTGCTTATCGCCATATCGGCGCCGACGGCTCTCGCTATCCGCACGGCCGAAGAAGCCGGCATGACGCTCGTCGCGCTGGTGCGCGGCGAGGATTTCGAGATCTTCACCCACCCGCACCGCATCTCGCCCGGAAGCATTGCCGATGTCGCATGATACCAAGACCAAGCTCGTCTATATGGCAAACCAGATCGCCACCTTCTTCAAGAGCCAACCGGAAAGCGAGGCCGCGCAGGGGGTCGCCACCCATATCAACAAATTCTGGGACCCGCGCATGCGGCGGCAATTGTTCGAAATTCTGGAGAATGAGGAGAACGGGCTGGATGCGCTCGTGCTTCAGGCCGTTCCTCTGATCCGAAAACCGGAGCCGGTGACACACTAGAGCATTTCCGTTTTCTCCGAATCACGGAAATGCTCTATCTCTTTGTTTTCACGCAAATCCGGACGCAAAACCGCTACGCACTTTTGCTGGAATTGCTCTAAAGCGCGTCGCAGTCTTTCAGATTCGCTCGTCGCGGTGGTTGGCTCGAGCGGGCCGGTCCGCGCGCAAGGCGGGCGTCGTTTCCGCCTGCTGCCGGTGCGGCGGCATCATTCATGCCGCTATCGGCGTCATCACCCATCAGCTCTGGATGATGTGGCTGGGTGCCGGCGCAAAGCCAATCGGGCGAGGAATACCGATGCCGGGAAAAAGACCGCCAACGGCTATCTTTCCTGTCCGTCGGGAAACGTGTCATCCTTATGCTTCGCAACCCATGCCGATGCAGCATGGTTCATATCCAGTAATAAAAAACCGCCTCAAGCGGGCGGTTTTCTAATATTCGATCGTATTGTCCGAATCAGGCCGCCAGTTCATCCGTCTCGTTTTCCTTGAACATCTTGGCGAGGTTCAGGAAGCAGATCATGCCATTTTCCGAGGCGATGATGCCTTCGCAATAAGCGCGGTCGAAGGAGGCGGTCACTTCAGGCACCGGCTGGACCTGGCTGGACGAGATGGTGAGAATATCCGAGACGCGGTCGACCAGCATGCCGATGACCATGCTGTGAACTTCGGCGACGACGATGGCGCTGCGCTCATTGGCGACCGTGCTCTTCATGCCGAGCTTGAAAGCAAGATCGATGATCGGGATCACCGAACCGCGCAGGTTCATGACACCGATGACATCGGCCGGTGCATGCGGAATCGGCGTCGACGGCGCCCAGCCGCGGATTTCGCGAATGGTCGTGGTCTTGACGCAGAATTCCTGATCATGCAGGCGGAAGGCAATAATTTCGAGCGTATCGCCGCTGAAGTTAGTCGAATTGATCGTCGCCATTAGAATTCTTCCCAACTGTCGTAAGCTAGGGCAGAAGCGGATGCGCCACCATTGGCGCGGACAAGCTTTGCCTTCATACCACGCGATGGCTTTGCGCTCGGCGAAGCATCGTTACGGTTATCGACGACATTAGCGAAAGAGTGTTGCCCAAATCTAAATTGGGCGACGAGATTGCGAAGGTTTTTATCTCGGATGAAAACCAGGCGGTTTTGCTGTCGATCTCTTCCAGCCGATCTTTGGCATTCGGGATCTTCCAGGCTTCTTCGGGATGGTGAAGAAGAATTGCGCCGATTTGCTCAGCCTATCGTCATTTCAATCTGCGAGACGGCCCAATCCACCTGCTCTTTGGTGATGACGAGCGGCGGAGCGAGACGAATCGTATGGTCGTGGGTGTCCTTGGCGAGAAGGCCGCGCTCTTTCAGCGCATGGCAATATTGCCGTGCGCCGCCAGCCTCGGGTTCCAGCTCGATCGCCATCATCAGGCCGCGGCCGCGCACGTCCCTGACGATGTTCGAGCGGATCGACCTGAGGCCTTCGATGAAGTAGTCGCCGATGACAGCGGCGTTCTCGATCATGCCCTCTTCCGTCAGCACCTTGAGTGCGGTACGCGCCACCGCGCAGGCGAGCGGATTGCCGCCGAAGGTCGAGCCGTGCTGGCCGGGTTTCAGCACGCCCAAGACTTCGGAATTCGAAAGCACGGCCGACACGGGATAGAAGCCGCCGGACAGCGCCTTGCCGATCAGCGTTACGTCGGCCTCGATGCCTTCGTGCTCCTCGGCCAGCAGCTTGCCGGTACGGCCGAGTCCGGTCTGGATCTCGTCGAGGATGAGGGTGACGTTATTTGCCGTGCAGAGCTCGCGGATGCGGGTGAAATAACCCGCCGGCGGAATGATGACGCCGGCTTCGCCCTGAATCGGCTCGATCAGGGCGGCTACCGTATTGGCATTGATTGCGGCGGCGAAAACCTCGGCATCGCCGAAGGGAATGATGCGGAAACCTGGCGTATAGGGGCCGAAGCCCGTGCGGGCCTCGGGATCTGTGGAGAAACTGATGATGCTCAGCGTCCGGCCATGGAAATTATCGGCGCAGACGATAATCTCCGCCTTGCCCTCCGGCACGCCCTTGACCTCGTATCCCCATTTGCGCACCGCCTTGATGGCGGTCTCCACCGCTTCGGCGCCGGAATTCATCGGCAGGATCTTGTGTGAGCCGGTGAGAGCCGCAAGCTCTTCGTAGAGATAGGCGAGCTGATCGTTGCGGAAGGCGCGGGAGGTGAGCGTCAGCCTGCCCGCCTGCTCGACCATGGCGGCGAGGATCTTCGGATGGCAATGGCCCTGGTTGACGGCGGAATAGGCCGAGAGGCAATCGAGATAACGGTTGCCGTCGGTATCCCAAACATAAACACCTTCGCCGCGCGTCAGCACCACGTCCAGCGGCTTGTAGTTATGGGCGCCGAGCCGTTGTTCCGTGGCGATCAGTTTTTCCGAAGTATTCATGGTCGTTCTCCCTCCAGAGCATGATGCCGAAAAGTGTAAGCGGTTTTCGGGCAACATCATGCTCTAACTATTTAATTTAGAGCAGGATTCAGATTTTAGGCCGGGACGGCCTAAAATCATTCTGTTCTAAAGCGCGTCGCGATCTTTCGGTTTCGCTCCCCGCGCTTTAGGTCTTTGTTTCCACGCATGTCGTTGTCGCAAAACCGCTGCACACTTTTGCGCGACATGCTTTACGCGGCGCGTGTCGGACGATCGAAGATGCGGCGGCCAAACAGGCTTGCCGTCAGCTCGACCAGGATGCGGGCGCTCTTGCCGCGATCGTCGAGAAACGGATTGAGCTCGACGAGATCGAGCGACGAGACGAGGCCGCTGTCCGAAAGCATTTCCATCACCAGATGCGCCTCGCGAAAGGTCGCACCGCCAGGCACCGTCGTGCCGACGCCGGGGGCAATCTCGGGATCGAGGAAATCGAGGTCGAGGCTGACATGCAGTAGGCCGTTCGCCTTGATGACGACATCGAGGATTTCACGCATGATGGCGCCGATGCCCTGCTCGTCGATCGCGCGCATGTCGAAGACATTGACGCCGTGTTCGTGGATTTCCTCGCGCTCGCGCGCATCGACAGAACGGATGCCGACCTGGAAGACATTCTTCGGATCGACGAACGGACGGTCCTTCGGCAGGATCTCGGCGAACTCGGCCTCGCCGCAGAAGAAGGCGACCGGCATGCCGTGGATGTTGCCGGAAGGCGACGTCGCCGGAGAATTGAAATCGGCATGGGCATCGAGCCAGAGCACGAAGAGCGGGCGGCCTTTGCTGGCGGCATAGCGGGCCATGCCGGAGACGCTGCCCATGGAAAGGCTGTGATCGCCGCCGAGAATCAGCGGAAAACGGCCGGAGGCGGCCACGTCGTGGACGCTGCTTTCGAGCGCGCGTGTGAAGGCGCCGACAATCCTCAGATTGTGAGCCTTTGGGTGATTCGGCAAGTCCATCGCCGGCACGATCCTGAGATCGCCGATATCGGCGACGTCATGGCCAAGCTCGATCAGCGTCTGGTCGACGCCGGCAATCCGCAGGGCCGCAGGGCCCATGGCAGCCCCTCTGCGGCCGGAGCCTTCTTCCAGCGGCGCGCCGATGAGGGTGACAGATCGCGATTGGGCATCCATTTCGAGGGCTCCGTGGGTGTGGCTTGTTTCGACCGATATTGGGGTAAAGTGCTGGTAGCAAAAAGATGGAAAAGTGTCAGAAATGGACTATGATTGCGCAGATTGATAAACCACTTTTGACAAAGTGATCAGCGTGGACGATCTCGACACCGAACTTTTGAGTGCACTTCGCCATAACGCCCGGATTTCCGTCTCCTCGCTTGCAGCGATGACCGGCGCATCGCGGGCAACGGTTGCCACCCGTATCGACCGACTGGTCGCCAGCGGCACCATCGTCGGCTTCACCATCCGCACCGGCCATGAGACGCGCTCCGCCGGCGTGCGCGCCATCGTCATGATCGAGGTGCTTGGCAAGCTCGCCGACAGGGTGGCCGATCAGTTGAGGGGCCTACCGCAGGTGCGCGCGCTTCACAGCACCAACGGCAAATGGGATTTCGTCGCCGAACTCGAGGACCGCGATCTTGCTGCCTTCGACGAGACGCTGCGCCGCATCCGGCTGATCAACGGCATCAATTCGACCGAGACCAACATCCTTCTCAAGACGAGTAAGACGGGTTTCTAGAGCAATTTCGAGGCAAAGCGCGAAGCGGTTTTGCCGGGAATTGCGTAAAACAAAGATTAGGCTGGCTCAGTATTCCCGTTCATAGACAATGCCGGCTTCGCCCTCACCGTTGCCACCGGCCCCTCCGCGCAGCTTGACGCCGCGGCCGACATCGAGGTTGATCACCGCCTTGGCGCCGGCCGAACCGCCCTGCTGCAATTCGAAATAGGTGCGATCGTTGAGATAGCGGCCGACGCTGACGCTCGTCTGGCCCTTGGAATCGGTGCTGACGTCGAAATCGTCTACGCCGAGCTGGTTGCGTAAGCCTTCGAAAAGTGAGGTGGAGCGGTTGCCGGCCAGCTGACTGACGGCGTCGGCGAGTTGGGCGATCTGCACCGGCGAGAGCTTCGACATCGACTGGCCGAAGATCAGCTGTGCCAGCACCTCGTCCTGCGGCAGCTCCGGCGAGGAGGAAAAGGTGATCGCGGGGTCGGTGGCAAGGCCCGCGACGTCGACGGTCAGCGTCGTCGTGCCGGAGGACGATGTCGCTTCCATATCGAGCGCCGGCGTCAAGTCGCCGACAAAGGTGATCCTGCTCTTGTCAGAGAAGTCCAGGCGGCGGTTGAGAATAGTCAGGCGGCCGCGGCGCATGGTGAAACCGCCGGTCACGATGGGTGCAGCCGCCGTTCCGCGGATCGTCACCAGGCCGCCAAGCTCGGCATCAATGCCGCGGCCGCGCACGAAGATATGCGAGGGCGCGTCGATTTCGAGATCCAGCGTGATCACGGAAGATTTCTCGCCGGGTTTGCGCTCGCCGTCATCGCGCAACTGCGCAAGCACAGCGCGCGGCGCATTCTTATGGCGGATGTCGATTTCTCTCAGCGAGGTGGGCAGTTTTTCCGGGACCGTGATCGAGGTCTTGTCCAGCCGAAGCTTGCCGCTCAGCGTCGCACTGGCGATCGGCCCGCGCAGGCCGAGCGTGCCATTGACGGTCGAGACGACAAGCGTTCCATCGACGTAGACCGCCTTGTCGAGCTTGATCGAAATGTCTGCGGGAAAGCCGCCAGCCGGCTGGATGCCGATGGTGCCGCTTGCAGAAATCGTGCCGCCGCCGCCAATGTTGCCGCTGAGACGCGATATCACGGCCTGGCTGCCATTGAAGGTCACGGTCGCCGCAAGATTGTTGACGGCCAGATTGCGCCGGACGTCGACGAGTTTGGCGCCATTGGTCGAGACCGTGCCGTTGATGACGGGTGCTGCGGCCGTTCCGCCAATCTGGAGATTGACAGTGGCGACGCCGTCCACGACGAGTCCCTGCTGCGCAAGCGGGGCGCCGAGCACGGCAAAGGGAAGATTGCCTGTGAAGCGCATGTCGATGGCGCGATTGCCTGTGATCACGACACTGCCGCCGCCCTTCAGCGACATGCCGGCGTCACCGGCAAGGCTAGTATCGACCGTCAGCCTGTTTCCGGCAAGTTTGCCTGATGCGCCGATGGTGAACGGCGAAAGGCTGGCACCTTTTGTCTGGCTCGTCGCTGCGTTCTTCCAGTCGACCTTGAAGTCGACGGAGGGCGCTGATAGCGCGCCGGTGGCCTTTGCGGTTGCCGAGACTGCGCCTTCGGCGGCAAGGCCGGGAACGAAGCCGTTGGCGATGCCGGCCGGAACATTGGTGGCGTTCGCCGTGACGTCGACCGAGCGGATCGAGGTGCCTGCGATCGAAAGATTGCCGGCTGCTTTCAGCGCAATGCCGCCACCGCCAGTCAGGTTCGCATCAAAATCCAGCCTGTCACCGGCGTATTTTCCCGTCGCGGCCAGCGCAAGGCGAGAGAGGCCGGCAGCTTTGGTGTGGCTGGTGGCGGCGTCCTTCCAGTCCAGCTTGAAATCGACGATCGGATTTGCCGGCGTCCCCGACGTTACGGCGTTTGCCGAAAGCGTGCCCTCGGCACCGAGGCCGGGAACGAAGGCATTTGCGATATTTGCCGGCAGTGCCGGAATATCGGCATTGATCGAAAGGTCCCGGATGGCCGTTCCCGCGATCGTGACGCCGCCCTTCGCCTTGGCCAGCACGCCGTCCTTGCCGGCGAGATTAGCGTCGAAATCCACCCGGTCATTGGCGAACTTGCCGGTTGCCGCAGCACTCAAGTCCGAAAGGCCGCTGCTCTTGGTCTGGGCGGTCGCGGCGTTCTTCCAGTCGAGCTTGAAATCGACCGCCGGCTTTGGAAGTGCGCCGGAAGCGGATGCCGTGCCCGAGACGGTGCCTTCGGCGGCAAGACTGGGGACGAAGCCGTTGGCGAGGCCTGCAGGCAGGTTGGCGAGATCGGCCTTGACGTCGAGGGTTTTAACCGAGGTGCCTGATATCGCGACGTTGCCCATGGCCTTCAGCGAGAGGCCGTCCTGGCCGCCAAGATTGGCATCGAAATCGAGCCGGTTGTCGGCGAAGCGTCCCGATGCGGCAAGTGCCAGGCCCGAGAGATGAGCGCTTCGGGTCTGGCTGGTCGCGGCATCCGTCCAGTCGAGCTTGAAGTCGGCATTCGGTGCGGTCGGTGTCCCGGCGGCGGACAGGGTGCCGGATATCGTGCCGCCGGCCGCGAGATCGGGAACGAAGGCGTTTGCGAGACTGGCCGGAAGCTTGGCGATCTCGGCATCGACCTTGATGCTGTCGATCGTCTTCCCGGCCAATGCGACATTGCCCGTGGCTTTCAATGAGAGGTCTTTATCGCCGCTGACTGCAGCGTTGAAATCAAGCTTGTTTTCGGCAAATTTTCCCGATGCGGTCACGCCGAGTGCTGAAAGGCCGGCACGTTTCGTGTGGCTCGTCGCCGCGTCTTTCCAATTGAGATCGAAATCGGCAGCCGGAGCGGAAAGCGAGCCGCTGGTAGAGGCCGTTCCTGAGATCGCGCCTTCGGCGGCGAGATCGGGAACGAAGCTGTTTGCAATGTTTGCCGGGATATTTGCCAGCGCAGCTTCGACTTTGACGTTGCCGATTGTCGTGCCGGTGATGGCGACATCGCCGGTTGCCGTCAGCGAGAGGCTGTTGGCGCCGACGATCACCGTGTCGAAATCGAGCTTATTATCCGCAAGTTTTCCTGATGCGGTCACGCCGAGCGCTGCAAGGCCGGCCCGTTTCGTGTGGCTCGTCGCAGCGTCTTTCCAATTGAGATCGAAATCGGCACTCGGGGCGGAGAGCGACCCGTTGGCCGAGATATGTCCGGAGATCGCGCCTTCGGCGGCGAGATCGGCGACGAAGCTGTTTGCGATATTTGCGGGAACATTCGCCAGTGCGGCGTCGACCGTGACGGTGCCGATCGTCGTGCCCGTGATGGCGACATTGCCCTTTGCCGTCAGCGAGAGGCTGTTGGCGCCGCCGATCACCGTGTCGAAATCGAGCTTATTATCCGCAAGTTTTCCTGATGCGGTCACGCCGAGCGCTGCAAGGCCGGCCCGTTTCGTGTGGCTCGTCGCAGCGTCTTTCCAATTGAGATCGAAATCGGCACTCGGGGCGGAGAGCGACCCGCTGGCGGAGATCTTTCCAGAGATCGTGCCTTCGGCGGCGAGATCGGCGACGAAGCTGTTTGCGATATTTGCCGGAACATTCGCCAGTGCGGCCTCGACCATGACGTTGCCGATCGTCGTGCCCGTGATGGCTATATTGCCGTTTGCCTTTAAGGAGAGGCTGTTGGCACCGCCGATCACTGTGTCGAAATCGAGCTTGCTGTCGGCGAATTTTCCGGATGCCTTCACCGCGAGGTCGGCAAGGCCCGCACGCCTCGTCTGGTTCGTTGCAGCACTTTTCCAATCGAGACCGAAATTGGCGGTGGGAGCAGCGAGCGAACCGGAGGCGGCCAGTTTTCCTGTAATCGTGCCTTCGGCGGCGAGATCGGGCACGAAACCATTGGCGATGCGGGCAGGCAGGTTGAGGATATCGGCGTTGACGTCAAGCACCGGCGCCTTCGGATCGGCGAGGGCGACATTGCCGGCGGCCTTCAGCGAGAGGCCGTCATCACTGCTGACTGTCGTGTCGAAATCGAGCTTGTGGTCGGCGAATTTGCCGCCGGCGGTGATGCCGAGCGGTGCCAGGCCCGCCCCCTTGGTCCGGCCGGTCGTCGCATCCTTCCAGTCGAGCTTGAAGTCGGCGACCGGTGCTGCCGGCGTTCCGGTCACGGCAATGGTTCCCGAGATCGTGCCGCCGGCTGAAAGGTTGGGCACGAAACCGTTGGCGAGCGCTGCCGGCAGATCGTGGATGCCTGCATCAAGCTTCAGCGTTTCGCCGGCAGAACCGGTGACGGTCACCGAACCGGCGCCGGTCTTCAGCGTCAGTCCGTTCAGACTGGCGGCACCGCCGCCGATTGCGACCTGTGTCGGTGCGGTAAGCTCGATCGGGATATTGCGGGGGCTTGCCGAGAAACGATCGAGGTTCAGGTGCATCGTGCCGTCCGCCGCCTCGATATTGCCGGCCGCCAGCACGGGATTGCCGTCATAGGCAGTATCGAGATCGAAGTCGGTATGGTTTTGCTGCTTGGTAAACCTAAGCGAAAGGCCGGCAAGCTTGTTCGTTCCGGCGCTCACCTCCTCGGCCTTGACCGTGCCGTTTGCGGCAAGGGCTTTGAGATCGCTGACCGTGACATCGATATCCGGCTTGAGGATCGCAAGCGTATCACGGCGGATCGAGCCGCCTGTTGCAAGCAGTTTGAGCGCGATCCTGCCGCTGTCGCTGCTGACGCCGAGCGAACCCTTGAGATCGCCTTCGGCCTTCTGTCCGCCGAGTGCGGCGAGCAGGCCGACATTGGGGAAATCGAAGGTCAGTGCGCCTGTTGGCTCCAGAGAGGGCGAGAATTCCACATTGCCGGTCAGCAGGTTGCCACCGATATCGGCGGTCAGCGCCGGAATGCGCATCTTGCCGTCCTGCGAACTTATGTCGCCGTTGATGCCGATCGGCTGGCCGTCGATCGTGCCGGTGGCGGCGATCCTGCCCTGCGGCGCCTTGGGATCGGCGAGGCCCGACAGGTCGATATTGAGGTTGCCGAGCATGCGGTCGGCCATATTTAGGCTGGCGGCCTTGAGATTGGCCGTCACCGAGATTGCCGGGAGCTCACCTCCCACTCTCAACGCATAACCGGCTCCACCGCTGGCGCCGGGGATGAGCTTGCCAATGTCAGGCAGCCGGCCGGAGAGATCGGCATTCAACATCCCGCCGTCGAGTGCGACGTTGCCGGCGGCTTCGACCGTGCCGGACTTCAGGACGAGGTTGGACAGCGCGAATTTTGACGGGATGATGCCGACCACCTGGCTTTCGAGCGAGATCGGTCCGTCGAACCTGCTTGTCACCGCAGCCGGCAGGGCTGCCGGATCGATGGTGAGTTTGAGGTTGCCGGTCAGCGCCTTGTCTGCCAGCCGATAGGAACCGTTGAGGCCACCGTTGATATTGGCGCTTTCGACGGTGGTGCCGTTGAAGCCGATGCCACTGGGCGAGATCTGCAGCGGCGAGGCGATCGTGACCGGGCCCTGGACGGCGCGATTGAGGTTCGGCTCGGCAAAGGTCGCGTCGCCGGCAACGAGGCGCAGCTGGACGCTGCCGGAACGTGCGGCGAGATTGAAGGCGTCGCTCTTTGCGGTCAGCTTGATATTGCCGATATTGGCTTGCGGAAGGGTTGCGGTGTCGAGCGAGCCGCTGACGTTCAGCCGGGCCGCCTGGGCATCGCCTGTTAGTGCCAGGTTGAGGCCTGATATAAGGAAGCGCGCTTCGCCTTCGGCGAGCGGCCAGCGGAAATCGACAGGCCCCGACGTGCCGAGCAGATTGGCGTTCAGGCTGTTGTTGCCGGCCGGATCGAGGGTGCCCGAGGCGGCGATCACCACACTGCCGGTGGCGATATTGCCGGTCTGGATATCGATCTTGCCGTGATTGTCGAAGGTCGTGGCAAGATCGATATTGGTCTGGCCGGCAAAAAGCGGCCGGAATGCCGATGGAAGCAGCGAGCTCAGGTCACCGCCGCCCTTCAGGTCGAGGTGGTGCAGCCCGTCTTCCGTAATCTGATGCCGGGCCTCGATTGCGGCGCGCTGCTGCCCGTCGAGGGCGGCCTGCACTTTGCCTTTCCAATCGGATATCGGCCCCTGGCCGTCGAGATCAATGTTGACGGCCGGGCTGTCCGGCAAGCCGAGAAAGCCCGCCAGCAGCCCGCCCTTCGGCTCGGACAGCTGCGCCTTCAGCCGCAGCCGGTTTTCGGCTGGTGCAAAAGCGATGTCGGCGGCAAGCCGCGCATCCGGGACCGCGTGACGGCTGACATTGACGACGGCCTCGCCGCCATCGCCATTTGCCGAAAGGCTGCCCTCGGCGGCGAGCGCAAAGGCGCGGCCGGCAACGGGTGCGGCAAGTTTGATATCGGGCAGCGCGACACGGTCTATCTCCACCTTGATCGGAAGATTAAATCCGCCGGTATTTTCAGCTCCGGGCCGCGAGGGGAGGGTGCGCACCGGCTTACGCAGCACGTTGATCGCTTCGATCTCGAAGCGTTTGGCATGAAAAGTTCCCGTCAGCAGCGCAAGCGGATTCCAGTCGATCGCGATGCCATGAATTTCCGCAAAGACGCCCCTGGTGTCGGAGATGGAAATCTCGGCGGCGCGAAGCCCGCCGGTCAAAAGGCCTTGCGGTTCGCGAACCTCGATCGTCATGTCGCGGTTGGACAGCGTGGAGGCTATCTTTTCGGTGACGATGCGGGCGCCAAAACTGGTGAAGCCGAAGATCGCAAGTGCTACGACGGCGAGAATCAAAGTGGCACCGACGGCATAGCCGGTGAGCCGTACGATCCAGTTGACGATTTTTGCCAGCGTTTGCATCGGCGCGGACACTACCCCGTTTTCATGGCGGCTCACAGATCGGAAAACACGAGCGGTATCGGCAATTCTAGAAGGATTGGCCGATGCCGGCGTAGATTCCGTAATCTGTGCCATCTTCGTACTTGTTCAGCGGCACGGCAAAATCAAGCCGCAGCGGGCCGAAAGGCGTTGCATATCGTATTCCGGCGCCGGCGCCAGCGCGAATGTCGGAAAAACCCGGAAAGGTACTGTCCGATACCGTGCCGGCATCGATGAAGGGCACGATGCCGATCGTATCGGTGATCTTGATGCGGGCCTCCAGCGAACCGGTTACATAAGAGCGGCCGCCGGTGGCATCGCCATTGTCGTTATAGGGCGAGATTTCCTGATAGCTGTATCCGCGCACGGAACCGCCGCCGCCGGCAAAGAAGCGCTGTGTGGCGGGAATATCCCCAATGCTATCACCGCCGATCAGGACGCCGGCGGCAACCTTGCCGGCAAGCACCAGGCCGTCTTCCTGGCCGAACGGCAGATAGCCGGAAATCGAGCCCTCGAATGCCGCATAGGGCGTAGCGTTGAAGATTTCGTAGCCAGGCTTTGCCGAGAGCGTCGCACGATAGCCTTCCGTTGGGTTGAACTTGTCGTTGCGTGCATCGCGATCATATTTGATCGGCAAGGTAAAGGTCAGATAGTCGTTCGTGCCGAAGGCGTCGTCGTCGCGCTCCCAGCTGACCTCGCCGCTCGCCGAGACGGTGTCCCGGTCGGTCAACTCGTAGGAAAGGCCGAGCGAGGCGGTGACAAGCGTCGCGTTATAAGCATCCGGATTTTCGGTCTTGGCGACGATGCCGGCCTTCAGGGTGGCGGCGGGGAAGAAGGCGCCGGGCTTGGTGAAGAGGATGCCGGCGGAATAGTCGAGGCTGCCGACATCCGTCGTTTCGCCAAGCCTGGAGACCGATCCCTCGATCCTCAGCGTTTCGGCTTCGCCGAACAGGTTGCGGTGGCCCCAATAGCCCTGAACACCGAAGCCGTCGGTGGTGGAATATTGCGCGCCGACGCCGAAGTAGCGCCTCTTGCCTTCTGAAACCTCGATCGTCATCGGCAGCGTGCCATCGGATGCCAGCGCATCGCCTTCGTGGATGGTGACGCTCGAAAAGACGCCGAGGGCGCGCAGCCGCTCGCCGGCTTTCTTCAACGTTTCCGGGGAATAGGCCTCGCCCTTGTTTAGCCGGGAATAACGCTGGATGAAAGCCGGCTCGACGGTCTTTTCGCCGGTGACGCCGACATCGCCGATCGGGGCGACGGGACCGCCCTCGGCAGCAAGGACGATATCGACGGTATCGCTTTTGTGATCGGCGACGACCTTGCGTTCGGTCAACTTGGCGAAGGGCCGGCCTTCGCTCTTCAGTTGTTCGACGATCTTGTCGCCGGCCCTGATGATGGCGAGCGAGCCGGCCTCAGCGCCCGGGGCGAGATCGTAATCGGCGGGATTATGGTTTGCGGCATCGCCGCCGAACTGAACTTCCCTGACCTTGAAAACCGGGCCGGGAGCAATGTCGACGGTGACAGGGATCGGCCCTGACCGGTCGAATGTCGGATTGGGCGGCAGGTCGTCGATATTCTTGCCGTCGATGGTGATCGTCACCAGGCCGCCATAACGGGCCCTTTCATACAGAGTGGCGATCAGCCGCTCTCGGTCGTCGCGCGCCTTGACGACGATGCCGAGATCGCCGGAAACCGGCTGCTTCTGGTCGCTGACGAGACGGGAACTGTTTTCCAGCGCTTCTTTCAGGTCGGGATCGGCGGTATCGGCTTTAAGGTCGACTTGGTAGCGCACCGGATCGGGCACCTGTTCGCCTTCGTCTTCTTCCTTGCCGAAAATGGTGATGCCGAAAAGCTTGAAGGCGTAAGCGTCGCCGATCAGGACCGGTGAGAACGCAGCTGCCGCTGCGACCACCATCATGGTTCCTGTTCGCCGATACGCAGTACTTGTTTTCGGGCCTGTCCCTCTGATCCGCATCCGCCGCTTTTGGTTATGTCTACATTGAAGCTTCGTTGCCCAGCCATGAACAGCTTAGCGACAAAATTGCGCGGGGTGTACCATTTTAAATTGCCAACGCGCTAATTTAGCACAAAAAATCCCGGATCTGTGTCCGGGATTTCCTGGATTTACCAATTTCAGGGTGCTCTCAGCGCGGGCAACTATCGATGTAGCGGCGACCGTAGCGGTCGCGATAGTAGCACTGGCCGGGCTGTTCGGCGACGCTGCCGATGAGGGCGCCGGACACGCCGCCGATTGCGGCGCCGACTGCTGCGCCACGAACATTGCCGGTGACTGCGCCGCCGATGACGGCGCCTGATGCAGCGCCGATGCCGGCGCCCTGCTGCGTCGGCGTGCAGCTTGCGATCGACAGGCCGACCAATGCGAGTATGACAGCTTTCTTCATCTTTTCTCTCCGAGGTTGTTGCCCAGCGGGCAAAGGCCGTCCCTTCTATTTTTTTGTCAGGCTAGACCGAAAACTATGTCGGAAGAAAGGGTTGTCCATCCGGTGTGCTGATTTTTTTGCGATCGGACTGTTGTCGCCTTTTGCATGGTGCGCAAACTCGGCTGCCTTCTGCGGCATCAATTTCATTGATCGCGGCGCGCATATTTTTTATCTGGAATCATTCAAAAATCTGGGCCTTTTGCCGCAGTTGATGTTAAAGCAAAGGGTAAGCATTGACGCGCGGACGTCCAGTCATCAAGAACATCCGCGTGATACTGGAGCATATGATGGATTTCGAAGCGTTTTTCAAAAGCGAGCTGGACGGGCTTCATGCTGAGGGCCGTTACCGCGTTTTTGCCGATCTCGAACGTCACCGCGGCAATTTTCCCCGCGCGACGCGTTACACTGTGGATGGCCAAAAGGAAGTCACGGTCTGGTGCTCCAACGACTATCTCGGCATGGGCCAGCATCCAAAGGTGATCGAGGCGATGAAGAACGCCATCGACCACTGTGGCGCGGGTGCGGGAGGCACCCGGAATATTTCTGGCACCAACCACCATCACGTCATGCTCGAGCGTGAGCTTGCTGACCTGCACGGCAACGAAGCAGCGCTGATCTTCACGTCTGGCTATGTGTCCAACTGGGCAGCACTCGGCACGCTCGGCGCCAAGATCCCCGGCCTGATCATCTTCTCCGACGCGCTGAACCATGCCTCGATGATCGAGGGCATCCGCTATGCCAAGTGCGACAAGGTGATCTGGAAGCACAATGACGTGGCCGATCTCGAAGCCAAGCTCAAGGCCGCCGATCCGAAGGCGCCGAAGCTGATCGCTTTCGAGAGCGTCTATTCGATGGATGGCGATATCGCCCCGATCAAGGAAATCTGCGACCTCGCCGACAAATATGGGGCGATGACCTATCTCGACGAAGTGCATGGCGTCGGCATGTATGGCCCGCGCGGCGGCGGCATTGCCGAGCGCGAAGGGCTGATGGATCGGCTGACCGTCATCGAAGGCACGCTCGGCAAGGCGTTCGGGGTGATGGGCGGCTATATCGCCGCTTCGACGGCACTTTGCGATTTCATCCGCTCGTTTGCGTCAGGCTTCATCTTCACCACGGCGTTGCCGCCGGCACTGGCCGCCGGCGCCGTCGCCTCGATCCAGCACCTGAAGGTCAGCCAGTTCGAGCGCGCCCGCCATCAGGACCGTGTCCGCAAGCTGAGGGCGCTGCTCGACCAGCGCGGCATTCCGCATATGCCCAATCCGAGCCATATCGTGCCGGTGCTGGTCGGCGATGCGGCCAAGTGCAAGTGGATCTCCGATCTGCTGCTCGACAATTGCGGCGTCTATGTCCAGCCGATCAACTATCCCACCGTGCCGAAGAAGACCGAGCGCCTGCGCATCACGCCGACGCCGCTGCATTCCGACGCCGATATCGCCCATCTGGTCGAGGCGTTGCATTCGCTCTGGTCGCGCTGCGCGCTCGCAAGGCACGTCGCCTGACTTTTTCGATGATCGTGCGGTTCGAACGGTAATTCAGGGCCTCCGCCGGAGGCTCTGACAGCGATCGATCTTGCTCCCGCAAGACGCCGCAACAGGCCCCTTTGCCCGCCCAATCTCATCCGCTCTGCGCTTGGTCTCAACGCCGATGACACATGGCGATTGGCCTGGCCGGTGCGGATGGATCTTTTCCCTGTGCTTGCGTCCTGCCGGCAAACGGCTTTGCCAATCCGAGTCTTGATGTCGCGTGAGAAAACCTTTTCTCACTTGACATGGAGATTGGTAAAAGCTTTTCTCAGATCACTTCAGAAGGAGGACGTTCTGAACATATCGGGAGGAAAAAGAGGTAGGATCACCATCCATGAGGTGGCGGCGGCTGCCGCGGTGAGCATCTCGACGGCGTCGAAAGCTCTCAATGATACCGGCCGGATGGGGTCGGAAACCCGCGAACGGGTGAAACGGATCGCCGCCGAAATCGGATATCGGCCGAATGCGCTGGCGAGAGGTCTTCTCAGCAAGCGCAGTTTCACCATCGGGCTGCTGACGAACGACACTTACGGCCGGTTTACGCTGCCGGTCATGGCGGGGATCTCCGACGCTCTCGTCGATCACGGCGTTTCGGTCTTCCTGTGCGCCATCGAAGACGATCCGGCGCTCGCCCAGATCCATGTCGACGCGATGTTGGACAAACAGGTCGACGGCATCATCGCGACGGGAAAACGCCTGGACAGACGTCTGCCTGTCGATCTGTCGAATTTGCATGTGCCTGTCGTCTACGCATTCACGGAGGGGACGCAGAACAGCGTCACCTTCCGGTCGGACGACGAACAGGGTGCGCGGCTGGCGGTGGAATGGCTCGTGAAGATCGGACGGCGGCGGATTGCGCACATCACCGGGCCGCAGGACTTCTTCTCGGTGCGGGAACGTGCCGGCGCCTATCACGAGGTGGCCGGTCACCGTGAACCGGTGCTCTACGGCGTCTGGTCGGAAGGCTGGGGCCATGAGGCGGTCGAACAGCTTTGGAAGAGACCGGGAGAAAAACCGGATGCGCTCTTCTGCGGCAATGATCAGATCGCCCGCGGTGCTGTGGATGCGTTGCGAGAGCGCGGCGTCAAGGTGCCGCAGGACGTCTCGGTCATCGGCTTCGACAATTGGGAGATTGTCGCGGCCCAGACGCGGCCGCCGCTGACGACGGTGGACATGGAACTGAAGGAGCTCGGGCGGCAAGCCGGATTGACGGTGCTTGCGCTTGCGGAAGGACGGCCAGTCGAGCCGGGAGTGAGGAAATTGCCGTGCCGGCTGATCGTCCGGCAGTCATGCGGGGGTAAAGCCCCCCGGGGATGAGAACAAGAGAATGAGCAAAGGCGCGAGGAGATGCGCCATATCGGGAGGAGTGTCATGATCAAGCGTCTTTTGGCGGCGACCAGCATCGCTACCTTATGTCTGGTGTCGGCCGCGTCGGCTGCCGAAAATGTCGAAATGTGGGTTCGCTCGGGGATCGGCGACGCTTTCAAGAAGGTCGTCGAAGCCTATAATTCCGGTCACGAGAACAAGGTCGTGATGACCGAGGTGCCGTTCTCCGAACTGGTACAGAAATACGCGACGGCGATCGCCGGCGGACAGGCGCCGGACGCGCTGTCAATGGACCTCATCTATAACCCGGCCTTTGCCGCGGCCGGCCAGCTGGAAGACTTGACCGACTGGGCAAAATCCCTGCCCTATTTCAACTCGCTTTCGCCGTCGCATGTTCGCCTCGGCACTTATCAGGACCGGATTTACGGCCTGCCGCTATCGGTCGAAACATCCGTCTTCGCCTGGAACAAGGATCTCTACAAAAAGGCCGGTCTCGACCCGGAAAAGGCACCTTTGAATTGGGACGAAATTACCGCCAATGCCGAGAAGATCAGGGCACTGGGTGACGATAGCTATGGCTTCTATTTCTCCGGCGGCGGCTGCGGCGGCTGCATGATCTTCACATTCACGCCACTCGTCTGGGGTGCGGGCACCGATATCCTGTCGGCCGACAGCAAGACGGCAACGCTCGATACGCCTCAGATGCGCAAGGCCGTCGATATCTACCGCAACATGGTCAAGAAGGACCTGGTGCCCGCGGGAGCCGCCAGCGACAACGGCGCGAACTTCCTGACCTTCACCAACGGCAAGATCGGCCAGCAAAGCCTTGGCGCCTTTGCCATCGGCACGCTGGTGACCGAGCATCCCGATATCAACTTCGGCGTGACCCTCATTCCCGGCGTCGACGGCAAGCCCTCGTCCTTCGCCGGTGGCGACAACTTCGTCATCACCAAGGGCACGAAGAAGATCGACGCGGTGAAGGAGTTCCTCGAATATGTGTATTCGATGGATGGCCAGAAGATCATGGCGAAGTATGGCAGCCTGCCGACGCGCGGCGATATCGCCGACAAGGTGCTTGAGGGCCTCGATCCGCGCATGCAGGTTGGCCTGAAGGCGATCGGTGTGGCCAAGACCCCCTATACGCTGCAGTTCAACGACCTGATCAACAGCGCCAACGGGCCATGGGCAAGCTTTACCAACGCCGCGATCTTCGGCGACGATGTCGACGGCGCGTTTTCGAGTGCGCAATCGGAAATGCAATCGATCATCGATAGCGGCCAGTAAACTCTCCCCGGCCGCGGCCGGGGAGCGGTGGCAGCTTCCCGGCCAATCCCACTCGACAGATGCGGAGCGTTTTGATGACCGGTTCCGGTTCAGAGATTCTATTGCCTCGGCGCAGGCGACGGCGCAGATCGAACTGGCGCGGCCTCGTCTACATTGCACCGGCCATGGCGCTGGTCATCGTCTTCTTCATCATGCCGGTTCTCTTCACCGGATGGATGAGCCTGCATAACTGGCCGCTGATGGGGGCGTCGCGCTGGATCGGCTTCAACAATTATGTCCGCATGGCGAACGACACCCGTTTTATGACGGCGCTGAATTTCACGGCCTATTACACCGTGATCGTCACCATCGCGATCTTCGCGATCGCCTTTCCGCTCGCAATCTTCGTCGAGAAGGAACGGCAGTTCGTCGGCACCTACCGGACGATCATCTTCTTGCCCGTCGTGGTCGGTCTTGCCACTGCCTCGCTGCTTTGGGTCTGGCTCGCCAATGTCGATAGCGGCTTCATCGGCCCGGCCTTGAGAGGGCTCGGCCTTCTGGAAAAGAGCCCCAATCTTCTTGCGACCTTCGACACCGCCTTTCTGACGATCGTGGTGATGGTCGTCTGGAAGATCGCCGGCTTCACCATGATCATTCTTTTGACCGGGCTTCAGGCCATTCCGTCCGAGCTGACGGAGGCCGCCCGCATCGACGGCGCCGGCCGCTGGCAGCGTTTTCGGCATCTGACGCTGCCGCTGATGCGCAAGACGATCGCCCTGGCGCTGATCGTCTCCGTCACCGGTTCGATCCTCGCCTTCGACCAGTTCTACATCATGACCGCGGGCGGACCGCAGAACAAGATGATCTCGGTGGTCTATTACATCTTCAACCAGTCCTTCGTGTCGTTCAATCTCGGTTATGGCGCAGCGCTATCGATCGTGCTCCTCGCCATTCTGGTGGCGATCAGCATCGTGCAGCTCTGGCTGCTTCGCGTCGGGGAGGAGCGTCCATGACCACGTCAAGGGAACGCCGCGCGCGCAAGGCCATCCGGACGAAGTCGGCCTATCATCTGACCGGCATCACTATCTCGATCTTCTTTCTCGCCCCCTTCGTAATCACGCTGTTGTCGTCCTTCCGGCATGGCACGGAGGCCAGCCTGCCGCCCTTGCCGCCATGGCCGACATCCGGCGTCAGCATCGATTCCTACGCGCTGCTCGATACGTTCGGCGCCGGCATCTGGCGGCACATGATCAATTCGCTGTTCGTTTCGGTTGCCACTGTGGTGCTCACCGTCGCCGTCAGCCTGCTCGCCGGTTACGGCTTCTCGCGCTATCGATTCCCGCTGAAGAATGCGCTCTTCGTGCTGATCATCGCGACGCTGATGATCCCGTTCCAGTCGATCCTGACGCCGCTCTTCATCATTCTGGCAAAGCTCGGTCTCAACAATTCGCTGGTTGGGTTGACGCTCGTCTATGTGACGCTGCAACTGCCCTTCTCGGTCTTCATGATGCGCAACGCCTTCGACGCGGTGCCGAAGGAGATCGAAGAGGCCGCACGCATCGACGGCGCGCGTGACCTCAGGCTTCTGGTGCGGGTTCTTCTGCCGCTGGTGCTTCCCGGTGTCGCGACGGTCGCGATCTTTGCCTTCCTCAATGCCTGGAACGAGTTTCTCGCCGCACTCGTGCTGCTCTCCAGCAATGAGAAATACACCCTGCCGGTGCTGATGACGGCGGTTCGCGCCGGACGGCTCGGCGCGATCAACTGGGGAGCGGTCCAGGCCGGTGTGGTCGTCATGACGATCCCCTGCCTGATCGTCTTCCTGCTCCTGCAACGCTACTACATGCGCGGGCTGATGGCCGGCGCGGTGAAATGATCTTAGAGAAAGTGGAGCCTATGACCAAAGCAAGCAACGACCGCCAGTTTCGTCCCGTCGCCGTTCCCGATGTGGAGCTCGGCGGCTTCTGGGGCAAATGGCAGGACGCCGTCTGCAATTCCACTGCCGAGGCCCTGCTCGACCGCTGCGTCGAGGCCGGCATGCTCAAGGCGATCGACGTCGATCAGCCGAGCCCCGGGGTCGTCATTCCCATTCAGCCATGGGGCGGGACGACGCAGATGTTCTGGGATTCCGACCTCGGCAAATCTATCGAGACGATCGCCTATTCGCTCTATCGCCGGCCGAACCCGAAGCTGGAAGCGCGCGCCGACGAGATCATCGACATGTATGAGAAGCTGCAGGACGAGGACGGCTATCTCAACGCCTGGTTCCAGCGCGTCGAGCCAAGCCGACGCTGGACCAATCTGCGCGACCATCACGAGCTCTACTGCGCTGGCCACCTGATGGAAGCCGCGGTCGCCTATTATCAGGCGACCGGCAAACGCAAACTGCTCGACATCATGTGCCGCTATGCCGATTACATGATCAAGATTTTCGGCCACGGCGAAGGCCAGATATCAGGCTATTGCGGCCATGAGGAAGTCGAGCTCGCGCTGGTCAAGCTCGCCCGCGTGACGGATGAGAAGAAATATCTCGACCTGTCGAAATACTTCATCGACGAACGCGGCACCGAACCGCATTTCTTCACCGCCGAGGCAAGCCGCGACGGGCGCGATGTCTCCGAGTACCACCAGAAGACCTATGAATATGCGCAGGCGCACCAGCCGGTGCGCGCGCAGACAAAGGTCGTCGGCCACGCCGTGCGCGCCATGTACCTCTATTCTGGCATGGCCGACATCGCCACCGAATACAAGGACGACAGCCTGACGGCTGCGCTGGAAACGCTCTGGGACGATCTGACGACCAAGCAGATGTACATTACCGGCGGTATCGGGCCGGCGGCGTCCAATGAAGGCTTTACCGATTATTTCGATCTGCCGAACGATACCGCTTATGCGGAGACTTGCGCCTCGGTCGGGCTGGTGTTCTGGGCGAGCCGCATGCTCGGCCGCGGTCCAGATCGGCGCTATGCCGACATCATGGAGCAGGCGCTTTACAACGGCGCGCTGCCGGGGCTTTCCACAGACGGCAAGACGTTCTTCTATGACAATCCGCTCGAAAGTGCCGGCAAGCACCACCGGTGGAAATGGCACCATTGCCCCTGCTGCCCGCCCAACATCGCCCGGCTGGTGACCTCGATCGGCTCCTACATGTACGCCGTTTCGGATAACGAGATCGCCGTGCACCTCTATGGCGAGAGCACCGCGCGGCTGAAACTTGCCAGCGGTGCCGAGGTCGAACTCGAGCAGACCACCAACTATCCTTGGGACGGTGCGGTCGCCTTTACCACCAGGCTGGAGAAGCCGGCGCGGTTTGCGCTGTCGCTGCGCATTCCCGACTGGGCCGAAGGCGCAACCCTCAGCGTCAACGGAGAGATGCTCGATCTCAACGCCAATATGCGCGACGGATATGCCAGGATCGATCGCGACTGGGCTGCGGGCGATCGTGTCGCCCTCTACCTGCCGCTGGCGCTTCGGCCGCAATATGCCAACCCTAAGGTGCGCCAGGACGCCGGGCGCGTCGCGTTGATGCGTGGCCCGCTGGTCTATTGCGTCGAAACCACGGACAATGGCGAAGACCTCAATGCCATCGTCCTGCCCCGCGAACTCCCCGTGGCCGAAGCCGTCGTGCTGAAGGATCTCAATGATGCCGTCGCCCTCGATCTCAAGGTCGAGCGCGAGGAAACATCGAACTGGGGAACAGCGCTCTACCGCAAGGCGCCGGCCGAAAGGCAGGTCGCCACCGCGCGCTTCGTGCCCTATCATCTCTGGGACAACCGCGCACCCGGAGAGATGCTCGTCTGGGTCCAGTCGGACAGATAGGTCTTTTTGGGGATGACGAACGGTATGGGTAACAAGAGCGTCGTGCTCCAGGACGTGCGAAAAAGCTATGGCAATCTGCAGGTGGTCCACGGGATCGACCTGACGATCGCAGAGGGCGAATTCGTCGTCTTCGTCGGCCCTTCCGGCTGCGGAAAATCGACGCTTCTGCGCATGATCGCCGGCCTGGAAGACGTGACCGACGGCGAGGTCGAGATCAAGGGACGCATCGTCACCGATCTCGATCCATCCGAGCGCGGCATCGCCATGGTCTTCCAGTCCTACGCGCTCTATCCGCATATGAGCGTGCGCGACAACCTGGCCTTCGGCTTGAAGATGGCGCGCACGAATGCCGCCGAGATAGAGACACGCGTCAAGGCCGCTTCCGCAATCCTGAAGATCGACCATCTTCTCGACCGGCGGCCGGGACAGCTTTCCGGCGGCCAGCGGCAGCGTGTGGCGATCGGCCGGGCGATCGTGCGCAAGCCGGATGTCTTTCTGTTCGACGAACCGCTGTCCAATCTCGATGCGGAACTGCGCGTTTCGATGCGCATCGAGATCGCCCGCCTCCACCGCGAGCTCGGCAACACGATGATCTATGTCACGCACGACCAGACGGAGGCGATGACGCTCGCCGACAAGATCGTCGTGCTGCGCGACGGCCGCGTCGAACAGGCGGGAACGCCGCGGGAAATCTACGAGAATCCCTCGAATACCTTCGTGGCGGGCTTCATCGGCTCGCCGAGGATGAACCTGCTGAATGCCCGCTGGGGTGAAGGGGGCCTGGTCGAAGTCGCCGGCCGGCAGATCGAAAGCGGCCTGCCGCCGGCGAACAGGCCGGTTGGTGGCGCGGTGACGCTCGGTCTGCGGCCGGAGCATCTGAAGGTGGCATCCGACCTATCGGGCAGCCTGACGGCCAGGGTGGATTTTTCGGAATATCTCGGCGGAACGCAATATCTCTATTGCCAGCTTGCCGATGGCCAGTCACTCACCGTCGAGCATCGGTCACCGATCAGTATTGCGGCGGGCGAGCAGGTGAGCCTGCTGTTTGAACCGTCGGATTGCCGGTTGTTCGACGAGGGCGGCAACCGGTTGCGCTAATCGCGACCGTCAGTACAGGCGGGCGACCACTCGGCGATAGGCCCGTCTGAACTCACTCGGCGATCGCCAGTGTCATCAGCTCCGCCGCCCTTTGCCTGGCTTCCCTGTCGGCGGCGAAGACATCGTCCATGCCGGCGGCCGGCGGCAGGCCGGCCAGATCGTCCATGACCCTCTCGGTGACCTCGGCCATGGCGAGGAAGGAGAGCTGCCCTTCGATGAAGGCTTCGAGCGCCACTTCCTTGGCGCCGTTCAGCACCGCGCCCTGAACGCCACCGCGCGTCATCGCCAGGCGTGCCAGCCGCAACGCCGGAAACCGCACTTCATCCGGCGCCTCGAAATCGAGCCTGGCGAGCTTGGCGAAATCCAGCCGCTCGACCGGCAGGTTCGGCCGACTCGGAAAGGACAGCGCATAACCGATGGCGGTGCGCATATCGGGCGCGCCGAGCTGCGCCAGCACCGACCCATCGGTATAGCCGACCATGGAGTGGATGATCGATTGCGGGTGGAAGATGACCTCGATCTGTTCGGGTCTGAGGCCGAAAAGGTGCCGGGCTTCGATCATCTCCAGCGCCTTATTGAACATCGAGGCGCTGTCGATCGAGATCTTCAATCCCATCGACCAGTTCGGGTGGGCGCGTGCGGTTTCCACCGTCACATCTGCCATGTCACGCAGCGAGGCGGTGCGGAAGGGACCGCCCGACGCCGTCAGGATGACCCGCTCGACGGCGTGGCGCTGGTTCTCTTCCAGCACCTGGAAAATCGCGTTGTGCTCGCTGTCGACCGGAAGCAGTCTGCCGCCGCCCGCCCGGATCGCTGCGATGAACAGATCGCCGGCCGATACCAGGCATTCCTTGTTGGCAAGGGCGATATCGGCGCCGCGGCGGGCGGCGGCAAGCGTCGGCGCCAGGCCAGCAGTGCCGACGATGGCCGCCATCACCCAGTCGGCTTCGCGGTCGGCGGCTTCCATCAGGCCGGATTTTCCCGAAGCGACCGCGATGCCGCTGCCGAAAAGTTCGCTCTTCAGTGATTCGTAATGGCGGTCATTTGCCGTCACTGCCAGCCGCGCGCCGAATAATTTCGCCTGCCGAGCCAGCAATTCGACATTGGCGTTGCCTGTCAGCACGGAGATTTCGAAGTTCTCCCGTCCGCCCAGGTGATCGACGACATTGAGTGTATTCTGGCCGATCGAACCCGTCGAACCGAAGATGCTGAGGCGCCGCGGCGCGCTTTTGCCGGTTATCATGTGGTATTTCGCGAAAATTTCTCTCGTGGCTCAGGCTCTACTAGGCTTTGGAGGGGGCGGCAAGTGTGCGGTGCAGCAGATTTCAACTCCTGAGGGGTTTACAGAGCGGCCGCCGGATGTGATCCTTATGACATTGCCGGTGGAATCGCTTCCGCCGCGGCCTGTCACTGTCGCGTGGGCAAGTCGGGGCGCAGTGGCGTCCATAGAAGAACAGGCACTCGGTGCCGCTGGCCTTCCGGCCACACATTAAATCGAGGATGAAAACCGGGACGGACGGCTTGGCCGTGATCCCTCATCGCGTTCGCTTCGAGCGCTTTCATGTGCGCTGTCGCGTCGGTTTCGACGCTGCCGCTCCCTGTCAGGTCAAAACGTTCTTACTTCATGACGACATTCAAAATAGCATGCATTCTTTTTGCCATCCTACCCTCGCTCACCGCTGCAGCGAGGGCAGACGACCTAGTGATCTGGTCGCCGGCCAAGCTTTCGGACCAGTCCTACAAGGCGACGGTGGGTTTCCGCCTGCCGGCGGAATGGGAAACCAGCGCTGGCGCCGACATTGCGCTGGCGTCGACCAAAGGCGGGGCGCTGCTGCCCGATTCCGAACAGGCAATGCTTTGGGGCAGGATCACCAGGACGAGCGTCACCCCGGCAGGCCGGTCACAGCAGGGTGCAAGCGTCAGCGTCGATACGCTGCGCGGCAGCGGCGCGCTGACCCTCAGCCGCTCGCGCAGCTGGATCCTGTCCGATTCGCTCGACATGCAATCAAGCCGGTCCATCAGTGTCCAATATGACGCGGTGGATGCCCGGCAGGCTTCGGTGACGGCATCGCAGGCGCTGAAGCTGATCCATCCCTGGACGGGAACCTCGCTTTCAGCAGGGACAGGCGTTAGCAATGCGAGCGGCGACTTCTCGAGCACGGTGGGGGTCAGCCAGGCCATTCTGCCGAATCTCAATCTCGATGCCTCGGTGAGCAATCCATTTTCAGGGGGTGAGGCGGGCAGCGTCAATCTCCGCTATCGCGTGCAGTGGTAGCGGTGCTGAACCAAACTCCGCCGATCAGCGTTTCCTACGAGGTTTTCACGGAGGAACGGATCATGGTTTTCAAGGAGCAGACATTTCACGGGCTCGAACCCGAGATGGAAGCGGAAATCGCCAATCGTGCATCGGTCGAGGCAGCCGTCGCCAATGCGCTGGCGATCGCTGGCGGCATCGATGCGTCTGATGTCGAGGTGACGATGGAGAACGATCAGATCGTGCTCACCGGTACCGTCGGCACGGTGGGTGAGATCGAACGGGCAACCGCGGTCGCCAAGGCAGTCGAGGGCGTGCATTCGGTGCAGAACCGTATCCTGCTTGGCGGATCCTCGCTCGATGGCACGCATTAATCAGATGGAGGGCCGCTCCAGGGCCAGACCCTGCCGGACGAGGACTATTTCCACGTCGTCGCCTATAAGTCGGCGCTGAGCTGATCAACCGGCGAAGCGTTCGACGAGGAAGGACGAGCCGGCCAGACGATCCGTTTTCTGCGCGGCGCCCGATCCCTGCGGCTGGTAGGCGATGGCGAGCAGCAGGACACTAACGGCGACATAGGCGATTGCCAAAAGAGTCATCTTGATGCGCATGATGAATACTCCTGTTTCGCGATAAACGCAGCTGATATGGCGAAGTTCCTCATCGGCGAGATCAGAAAGAAAAAGCCCGGCCGGGGAGGATCGGTCGGGTTTTTCCTGCATGGATTGCCTTATCGGCAGATTCGGGTTTCTTTGACGATCGTGTGACCGTGGCGGCGGATATTTTCCACCTTGGTGAAGCACTCCTCGGAGATGTGGCGCGGCCTCATGTGATGGCGGTAATAGGGTCGGTCCGAATGGCGATAATAGGGACGCGCGTCATCCGTGGTGATGGTCACACTTGCCGCCTGGGACGGCATTGCGGAAAGGATGGACGCAGCAGTGAGCGTGCAGGCAAGGATAATCTGCTTCATGACGAGCCTCTCTTTCTGAGTTGGTCAGGGCATCAACTCGCCGGAAGCGACGCTGGTTCAATCACATAGGGTTACCGATTGTGTCGACGGCAGAAACCTTTGCGGCTGCGGATCGTTAGCGCTGGGGATAGCCGGAGGCATCAATGGGACTGATGGGATCATGGGACTGATTGCAAGGATCATCGCCATTGTGGCCGGGCTTGCCGGCGGCACGATTTTTTCGCAGGCGCCGGAATTTGCGCAGCAATACCGCCAGCGGATCGGCGGAGCGATCGACGAATTGCGGGTCATCGTCGAGGATTTCAACCGCCAAGCCGCCGAGCACCATCTCGATCGCCAGCAGGCGCTGAGCGCCTATGCGCAATCCTCCGACGATTTCCTGCGCGACCGCGGCGTCTCGATGCAGAGCACGATCACGCGCTACGAAACGCTGCAGTCGCAGCAACTCCACCTCGGCACCGCCGCACCCGTCGCCAAGCCGTTCGTGCTGCTGGGGAATGCGGATGACGTCGTTTTCGCCAATACCTGGCGCGACTTCGTGCCCGGCGTCCCGGTCAGCTTTGCGGGTCTCGTCTGGGGCGCGATTGGTTTTATCGGAGGCTGGGCCGTGGCGGCGCTACTGGGATTGGGTGCGCGGCGTCTCACGAGGACACGACGAGGCGTAGCGACTGGCCCCGGAACGTGATGAAAAGATCAGCCAAGCTTTTGTGCTGAAATGACCCCGCCAAACTTTGGCGGGGTCGTCGATATTGATCGGAACCGGTTCGTCCGGTTGCCTTGCCGGTGATCGGGCCAGTGAGCCTTGTTACGTCGACGCTGCCGCTTCCTTGGTGATGCCACCTGAAAGCAAACGCCAAATGCCGAATGCCACCACACCCATCGCGAGGAAGATCACAAAGATCAGGAAGTTGTAGTAGATCATCGCCGCCAGCGCGACGAGGGCGAGGCCGAGGGCAATGGCTGGCACCACGGGATAACCCCAGGCCCTGAAGGGTCGGGCGAGTTCAGGTTCGGCCTGACGCAGCTTGAACAGCGACGCCATCGAGACGATGTACATGATGATCGCGCCGAACACCGACATGGTGACAATATTGGCGGTCAGCGGCAAACCGCCGATCTGGATCAGGCTGTCGGAAAAGATGGCTGCGATGCCGACGGCACCACCTGCAAGGACTGCGAGATAAGGCGTGCGGAATTTCGGATGGATTTTTGCAAGGACTTCCGGGAGGTAGCCGGCGCGGCCCAGCGCAAAAATCTGCCTGGAATAGCCCATGATGATGCCGTGAAAGGAAGCAATCAGGCCGAACAGGCCGATCCAGACCAGCATATGCAGCCAACCGGAGGATTCGCCGACGACCGCCTTCATCGCCTGCGGTAGCGGATCGTTGATGTTGGACAGCGTGCGCCAGTCGCCGACGCCACCGGCGAAGATCATGGTGCCGAAGGCGAGGAAGACGAGTGTCAGAATACCCGCAATATAGGCAATGGGAACGGTGCGGGTGGGGTTCTTGGTCTCCTCAGCCGCCATCGCCGCGCCTTCGATCGCCAGGAAAAACCAGATCGCAAATGGAATGGCGGCAAAGATGCCTCCAATGGCACCGACCGAGAATTCAGGGGCGCCAGCCCAGCCATTGGCCGCGAAATTGGCAAAAGAGAAGCCCGGCGCGACGACACCCATAAAGATCAGCAGTTCGGCAATCGCCAGAATGGTGATGAAGAGCTCGAAGGTTGCGGCGATGGTGACTCCGACGATATTGAGCGCCATGAAAATGATATAGGCGCCGACAGCCGCCACTTTCGGATCGAGCCCCGGGAACTGCACATTGAGATAGGCGCCGATGGCCAGCGCGATGGCCGGAGGGGCGAAGACGAATTCAACCAATGTCGCAAAGCCCGCAACGAAGCCGCCGAGCGGGCCAAAAGCCCTGAGCGCATAGGCAAAAGGGCCGCCGGCATGGGGAATGGCCGTCGTCAATTCCGTGAAGGAAAAGATAAAGGTGGTGTACATCACGGCGATCAGGATCGTGGTGATCAAGAAGCCGAGCGTGCCAGCCGCCGCCCAGCCATAGCTCCAGCCGAAATATTCGCCCGAGATGACGAGGCCGACTGCAAGTCCCCATAAGTGCAGCCCGGTCAGGCTTTTGGCGAGCGTCGGTTGAGAATTTGACATGATTGTTCCCCTTTTTTGCAGATGAACTTTATGGTTCTTGGTGTGGCAGCGCTTCTATGGCGCCTTCGGCATTTTCCTTGAGATCGACACCGGTCAGCTGCAAACGAAGCGCCTCCCGGACGATCCAAACGATCTTGTCCGCTGCGACCTCATAGCTGAGCCCGTCGGCATGAATATTCGAAATACAGTTGCGCTCACTGTCGCGCCGTCCCGATTGCGGGCGGAACGTGATGTAGGCGCCGAGACTGTCAGGCACGCTTAGTCCCGGCCTCTCGCCGATCAGCACGATGGCAACTTCCGCACCAAACGCTGCCGCTGCCTCATCACCAAATGCCACCCGCGCCTGCTCGCCCAATATCACCGGGGCGACGCTGAAGGCCCCGAGACGCTTCATGCATGCCTTAAACAGCGGCACCGCGTGGTGCTCGACCGCCGAGGCCGAAAGTCCGTCTGCGATGATGAAGGCGATATCATAACGATCGCCTGGGCTCGGCAGATCGGCTGCGTTGGTCTGACGGCCGAGATCCGGGCGCGCCAGATAGATCGTGCGGTCTTTGGCGCGAGAGCGAATGCGGACCGTAGCCATGGGCGCAAGCTGCTTGGCAAGGGCGACAAAATCCACTTGCCCATGCACGGCATCCCGCGCCCGGGCATGGGCAAGCTGGAAGTCGAGAATTGCCGATGTCGGCAAGGCGTCGCCCGCCCTTCCAAGCCCAATTCGGGCGCGGGTGGCGTTGCGGAAGCGCGCAAACGGATCTCGTTCGAAGGGAGTCATGCCGATGCCCTGTAGCTCAAGAGATTGCGGGAGAAGGCGCCCGAGGCGCTGGCCGGTGCAAGACGACCCGTGTGATCAAGCATGCCCATGCGATGGAGCCAGGCTTCGAATTCCGGGGCGGGCGGACGATTGAACTGGTGCCGGAGGCCGACAATATCGTGATAGGAAAGGCTCTGATAATTGAGCATGACGTCATCGGCGCCGGGCACCGCGATCAGAAAGCTGACGCCCGCGACAGTCAGCAGCACCATCAGATTGTCCATATCGTCCTGGTCGGCTTCGGCGTGGTTGGTGTAGCAGACGTCGACCCCCATCGGCACACCAAGCAGTTTGCCGCAGAAATGATCTTCGAGCCCGGCGCGGATAATTTGCTTGGCGTCGAAAAGATATTCGGGGCCAATGAAACCAACGACTGTATTGACGAGCAACGGATTGAGTTCACGTGCAACGGCATAGGCCCGCGTCTCAATCGTCTGTTCGTCGACACCGTGATGGGCGTCCGCCGAGAGTGCGCTGCCCTGGCCGGTCTCCAGATACATGACATTGTTTCCAACCGTGCCGCGCTTCATGGAAAGTGCTGCCTGCTGGCCTTCCCTGAGGACGGCGAGATCGACGCCGAAACCCTTGTTGGCAGCCTCCGAGCCGGCGATTGACTGGAACACCAGATCGAGCGGCGCTCCGGCCTCGATTGCCTTGATTGACGTGGTGACATGGGTCAATACGCAGGATTGGGTCGGGATCTCGAACCGTTCGCGCAGCCGGTCGAAAAGAACCATCAATCTTGTGCAGGCCTCGAGATTGTCGGTCGCCGGGTTGATGCCGATCACCGCATCGCCGATCCCATAGAGAAGTCCATCGAGGGTCGAGCCGGCAACGCCTTCAGGATCATCGGTGGGATGATTGGGCTGAAGACGGCTCGACAGTCGGCCGGGCAGACCGATCGTGGAACGAAAGGCGGTGACCACCCTGCATTTGCCGGCGACGGTGATCAGATCATGGTTGCGCATGATCTTGGAGACCGCCGCGACCATTTCGGGGGTGAGGCCCGGTGCAATGGCAAGCAATTTTTCGGAGGTCGCATCATATGAGAGAAGCCAATCGCGAAATTCACCGACCGTCATATGAGATACCGACGCGAATGCCATCCAATCATGGCGGTCGACGATCAGCCGACTGACCTCGTCGACCTCGTATGGGATGACGAGGTCCTCCAGGAAAGTCTTGAGAGGCATATCCGCGAGCAGGTAGCGGGCGGCCACCCGCCGCTCGTTGCTTGACGCTGCGATCCCGGCCAGCACGTCACCTGATTTCAGCGGCGATGCGCAGGCCAATACCGATTTCAGATCCTGAAAGACATGGCGTTCGCGTCCTAGAACGATCGAATATGTTGTCATCTGCTCCTGGCCGCCGATCAGCCTATTCCAAAAGTCCGAGAACTCATCCACCTTCCGGTTGTGAGCATTCGTTGGCTTCCGCCGAGTATGCTCGGCTCTACGCCAAGCAACGCAAGAAGCGTGCCATTCTTTATAGGCTGGGATGCCGGGGCAGCCGTGCCAAGGACTTCGCATGGCTGGACCATGACGGCCTACGCTGCGCGCCTATCGCAGAGATCATTTTCAACTAGGGACAGATAATCAGTCGGAGCGGTTTATCCACTTTGCGACGGCATGCTCCGATATGCGCACATTTGCGTCGAGCGCATACTGATCGCGAAAATATTCGTTGACCGTTCCTGATCTAGTGCTTCTGGCCGCCGGCCTTTTTCGGTAGGGCAGTCTGTGCTGAGACGCGATCGTCGACGTTGAGCGAACTGACCGTGGATCGCCCCCGATGTTGAAAAACTAGCCAGTTGAACGAATCCAATTGATCACCAATTTCTTCGGCCCGAAGAGCTTGGTCGCGCGGCCTCGCTACTGCCAGTCAAAGGCCGGTTTCCGATGACATCATTATTTCGTTCTTGCATCTCTGCAGGAACGTGCGTTCCGTCGACGGAGATAACCATCTGATTGACTGGTGATCCCGGCGCGATTCGAACGCGCGACCCCCAGATTAGGAAACCGCTACGAATCCGTGTAGTGCAAGGCGTTCTGCGTTCCATGTCGCATCCATGTTGCAGTCACGCCATGAATGCCTTCTCCGCGGCCGCCAATTCGTCGGCGTCGTTGTCTTTCGGAAACAGATGTCCGTAAGTGTCCATCGTCATAGCAATAGTTGAGTGGCCCATGCGCTCCTGAACCATCTTCGGCGTCAGCCCAAGGCCGCCGTCTTCCTTCCGATTAATGCACCACGAGGCGTAGAAGTGCCTTAGCGCGTGCATGCCGGTGTATTTGGGTTCCAAGAGCGGATGGCCCGTCTTGTCGAGCTTGCCACTGTCCACCGCAATACCGGCGGCAAGCCAGGCGGGATGCAGACCGCGCCGCAAGATGTTGTTGAGCTGCTCGACCCTGCCGGTGCCATTCGGGAATACGAGATCGAGCGTCATCATCGGTTCGCCGGCTTCGTCCTTTTTGCCGGTGTTGCGTTTAGGGCAAACTAGTTTCCATTCCTTTAGGGCGTTAATAACCATGGGCGGAGCAGGAACCATGCGCTCGCTCGATTCCGACTTCGGCCGACCAATATCGTTGAACCGATCGGCTCGCTGCCGGACGTGGATCTCGAACTTTTCGAGGTCGACATCTGACCACCTCAGCCCTCGTAACTCCGAGGCCCGCAGCCCGCAGAAGATCGCCATCAGGATCAATGGGCGCCAACGGCCTACCAGAATAGCCAGGATCGCCTTAATGTCTTGGCGAGTGGGAATGTCCACTCCGATCTTCAGCTTACCCTTCTGGCGCTTCTCCTGCTTCTTGTCGCCTGAGCCTCGCCGCCTCTTCATATCCCGCGCCACATTCCTCGCGACCAGTCCGCGCTCCTGAGCGTCAGCAATGAGCGTGCCAAGGCTCACCAGAACCTTCTTGATCATAGCAGGTGACCGGCCGCTCTCACGCAGATGGTCCTCAAATCTGCGGACCTTTGCGATCGAGAGGCTGGGCAGATTCGTTTTGCCGATGAAGGGATTGATATGGAGTCTCAGGTGCCGCTCATAATCCTCGATGGTCGCGCGCTCTAGCCCGGAGGCTTTAGCGCTTGCGATCCAGAGCTTGCCAGCTTCCTCGATCGTAGCGCTGGCGCTGTCAGCGACGTGGACACCTTCCCGTACCTCGACAGATGCCGTCGCTGCAAAGGAATCGGCTGCCTTCTTCTTCGCGAATGTTTTCAGCCTGCGCTTGCCGGCGATATCGACATAGTCGACGACCCAGGCTGACTTCTGCTGGCCCTTCGGTGTTGTCCACTCGCGCTTGCGGACTGACATTAAATTTCAGGCTCCTTACGGCGATCATCTGTCTCTTGGTAAAGCTCATCAAATAGTTGGCTGAATTGAGACTTAAGCTGGTCTTGCTTCTCTTCAGGAGCTTTCTTAAGCAATTGGTAAAAGAGCCCCAGCAGATCCCGATGGAGTGCCCCCGAGGTTGGCAAAGCGCGTTCGATAACCTGTACGGCAGCCTTCGTGATGTCCTGCTCTATCTCAGCCCTTTGAAATGCCGGTGCCCGTCTGACGCGCTCGAACAGCTCTGCCTGGACGCTCACCCTTGGCCAGCTACGGAACGACTGCTCCAGCCGATCTACGATCTCGTTGTTCATCGATCGTCCCGATTGCAAGGAAGAATTTCGTAGCCGGTCTCGCAGCCTCTCTGGAAGCCGCAAAGTAATCCTGACCTCATCATTTTCCGACATCCAGCAGCCCCCGATTAGTTCAACACAGCGCCAATAGCACTAAATTGACACCATGTCTTGACACCAAAATGGTGTGACACTAATGTGGTGTCGTTAACGTTAATGGAGGTACGGCTAGGTGACGGATGCAATAGCAAGCAAGCTCGATCTCATTTGGGGCGTCGAAGCGATTTCAAAGCTCATCGGGCGCTCGGAGCGACAGACTTTCCACCTACTTTCCACCGGCGAGTTGCCGGCGAAGAAAGTCGGGAATCGCTGGGTGGCAGAGCGGGGAAAGCTCATCGCCTTCTTCATGGACACCGCAGCATGACCCAGAAAGCGAAAGGCTCGGCAACCGCGCCAACGGTCCCGAGCCATGGTTCTCGATCCCACTCAAAGGAAACGAAAATGAACAAGACAGTACTTAGCAGCGCGGCGGCGGAAATTCCAGCCCTCACTGACAAATCCGCATCGAATGGTAAACCAGCCGGCGGCAAGCCAATGTCTTTGCCATCTCTCTCCAGTCACAAGATCAGCGACGTCGAAGATATCCTCGCCTCGGTTCGTTTCCTCAATGAAGCAGTTTTCATGGCCGCCGCCAGTATCGGCGACCGCGATCAGATGAACGCCATCCAGGCGGTGAATGATGAGATCGAGAATAAGCTGCTGATAGCTCGCGATCGGCTCGACGAAATCCGGGAGGAGTTTGCATGAGCGTGCAATTTCTCCAAAGCCGCGAACGGCTTGAAGCCCAGATCGAGGCGCTCATCGGCCTCCTCGATCTCCTGGATGATGATCCAGATCTTGAACCAGACAATGACAACGAGCCATCCCTCGGCGCTCCGGAGCAACACGTTTCGCAAGCGCACTGGTATTCTCCGGTCTCTGCTGAGCAGGCAGACTTGGAGATCGAAGACGAAAACGACGAGGACGGCGGCGACACCGAGCCGAACGGCGACGAGCTCGATACATCCTTCACCGAAGACGAGGGTTTTTGCTGATGACGCCCATCTCTTTCGAACATCAGTACACGAAGGCGGCCGAAGCGGTGATCCTTGCCGGCAACTATACGATTTGCAGGAGGGCTTTCGGATGAGGAAATTTGCATCGATCCCGCCCCGCGTCTGGCAGGCTGACTTGAAAGCGGTCCGTGGTAACCTCGAAGCGCTCGCTGTCCACTATCACCTTACTACGTCCGGGCATGCCAACATGCTCGGGCTCTACTATGTGCCGGTAACATACATCGCGCATGAGATCGGTTGCCCTGAAGAAGGGGCTTCGAAGGGGCTTCTTGCTCTCGTTGAAGCGAAGATCTGCTCTTACGACTTCGACCGCGAGCTCGTTTGGGTGCACGAGATGGCTGCTGACCAGATTGCCGCGCAACTTTCCCCAAAAGACAAGCGCGTCAAAGGCGTCGCCGACCAATTGGCCATGCTGCCTATATGCCCGATTACGCTGAGCTTTTACCAACGTTATCGCCTCTCCTTTCATCTGTATGACGAGCGAAATCTTGAGGAGTTCGAGCTGTCGATGCCGGAAAATGCGGAAGCCCCTTCGAAGGCCCTTCGAAGCAAGGAGAAGGAGAAGGAGAAGGATAAGGACCTAGGAAAAGGAGAAGGACCATCTGGCTCTAGAGGGTCCGGAAAACCGACTGGAACATCAGACACGATGTTCACTCCCTATCCGATCCCGAAGTCATCGGCGGAAGCTAAGACGTTTCTCCTAAGCAAGGGCGTTCCCGCGGACCAGATCGATGCCTGCCTCAGGAATCTGCTCGGCGGTAATCTCACTCCATACGACCTCGAAGGCGTTCTCACGGACGCGAGGAGCGCCGCATGACACAGCTACCACCATTCATTCGAGATCCGGCCCAGTTGCCCGCCAACGTTCTCGACGTGATGCCGGCAATCATTGGCAAGATCGCCTCGGAGATCGTGTGGCCACCCACGCCTAAGGCCGGTGAAGTCGTTCAACTCAAGAGGAGGGTGGCATGAGCACTTTCGTCGACATCAAGCCTGGTCAGTGGGTTCTCGCCTTCGACGAGCCCTATGGGCCACATACGCATGAGATGCCGGAGCATCTGGAGATGTTTTGCAAGCGCGGCGGCGGTTGGGAATCCCACCGTGTCTCCGAAATCTTCCACGTCTACGAAGTGACCGACGTCAAGCCCAAGCCCTACCACCCGAGGACCTACACCATCGGCCAGTCGGTCACTCATCCTCACGCTTATTTCAAAGAGCGGCAGTACCGGGGAAACGTCATCGCGGTCGGCACCAAGGAAAAGATGATCGATCTTCGCGACCGGCTCTTCGAGATTGGCGAACAAACCGATGATCGTATCGAGGCCGAAATGTATCGCCGGATTGAGAAGTTTGCCGGTCGGGAATACGCCAAGGCCGAGCGCAAGATCCACCGTCTGCTGCCCCATCACTTCAGGAGCGAGCCATGACCCTCTTCAAGATCCTCGCCCTTCGCTGGCGCCTGCGCCGCATCCTGCGGGAGATGCAGCGATGACCCAGATTCTCAACGTCAACCGGAACGCAGACGGACAGTACGAAGTCACGGATGCCGCTGGCCGCCTCGTCGAAGGGCCTTTCGAAACCAACGCCGCGGCGTGGAAGGCACTCGACCGGCTCGACAATCAGAACGCCGATGTCCCGGACAAACGCCGATCGAATAAACCCGTGCTTTGGGGAAAGCCCGAAAAGGGCAAGTCCGCGAAGCAGGTGAAGCGCGAAAAGAAGATCGCTGCCTGCCAGGACAAGCAGATGCACCGGGACGCGCACAAGGCCGTGGGCTGGGTTCGCAACATCGCCTCGGCCAAATTCGATCCCGAGGGCAATCGGAAGTATCGAGATTACAAGCTCGGGACGTTCGGCGCCGCATCTGAAGTCAAGCGTATCGACCCGGCTGCGTACTTGGCGGAGAAAGCTGTTCGAGGAGAATCGTAAGCGTGGCGAAAGATGAAGAATATCTGACCGAAGAGCAGATCAAGCAGATGGAGCGCAATCTTCTCGGCTACGATCCGGCCAAGCAGACAGTAGTTGAGGTGAGGAAATCGCGTCGCATCCTACGCGACCCGGCGCAAAAGCCTCATGTCGAGATTGTGGCGCGCGGGAACGAAATGGGTGACCAGGTCTTTGACTTCTACCTCGTCGCCACCAATGCCGAGCGGAAGCTCGTCCATGCAGGGCTTTCCGATCGCGAGGCCAAGATCCAGACCTATAAATACCGCGTCGACAAAGTCGAAATCCGGATGGTGAGGTAGTCCTTGAGGCCATCCGTCAATATCCACAAAGTTGCGCGCGAGTGCGGCGTTATCCTTCGGGACTGGCAGCATCACAGCCCGACAAGTCGCCGCGGCCGCGAATGCTTCTGCAAGCCGACGGTCCGGGAGATCGGCCGCCGACACGGTGATGACCATCTTCGCCTGGTCCTGATGTTACTCACGGGTAGCCCGCGCAATGCCGAGCAGCTTTACAGCGACGTCCTAAAGGCTGTCAGCCGCCTGCTCATCGCGAACCCGGATCTCATTCGACGCCCGTCTCTGGTGGCGGATTTCAACGCGCTCGACCTTGGCGCCCTGCGACGGGGCGCTCGATCGATGAAATACGGAATGGCGACGAGTGACGAAATCCTCGTCGCGCTGAGAATGCAGTTCGGGCTGTGGCCTTACCGAGGAGAAGCGGCATGACGATGGTTTTCGCGGAATGGACTTACGAGCAGGTGCGGGCGCAGATCATCGAGGCGGCTTACACCCTGCGCGCCTCACCGGGCGACCTGGGGCCGCGTTTGCGGGGTGGGGCTATGTCGGACGTCGTCCGGGACATGACAGAGGCCTACGGTTATGCAGAAGCCAAGGCGCCGCGCGTCCCGTCGGCCGGCGCGATCAGCAGGATGTACGAGACTTGGGACTGGGTGAATGCGTATTTGAACGAGGAAAGCCGCAAGCGCGTTTACGAATATGCGTTCATCAAGACCCGGAAAGGCATCTATTTGGACGCTTATCTCAGGAAAATCGACATGTCGCGAAGCACTTTCGAACGTCGAATTCAATCGGATTGTCAATGCATTGCGAACAATCTAAACCAAAATCACCGCGCCCGGTTGACAGTGGCGCTAGACGCCGTGACGGAAATCGATCTAAAACCCACGTCAATAACGGTAGCTTCGAAGAAATGCGCGACGGATTGGCGTGACGATGAAGTGACCGGCCAGAAGGAGCAGGTGAGGGCCGACGTGCTCGCCCACGCTCACTGGCGCAACGAACGCCGCCGGCAGCTCATAGAGCGGGCCGAACGGTGAAGCCGCAATCGACCCTTTCCTTATCGGGAAATTCGAACACCGGGCTACCGGGCGCGGAGTATTTCTCTGAAAATAGCGCCAACAACGGGATATCCGCACTCTACAGATATCGCCTCTTGCGATAGTGCGTCTTCCCTCTTGGCAAATTCTAGATTGTGCGCTTCCATAAGCAAAATGAGGGAGCGCCAATGGAACAAGATGATTCCGTGCTGAGAATCAATTTTAACAACACGAAGCCGATCGAGCTTGTTGATCTGACCGTAAGTTTTACAGCGCTGGCGGAATCCTTCAAAGATTACGCGAACACACACACCGCTGACCCTCACCCTGATAACCTCCGCCTATACGTGAAGGAGATCAGATCGGGCAGCGTGATCGCGGATCTCATCGCGGTTGCCCAGCAAGCGCAGTGGATCATGGAGCATGCCGAAGTCTTCGCCGGCTTCGTCGCAAGCACGAACGATCTTGTGAATTTTTTCTTAGGACGGGAAACGCTCGCGCCGACCGCAGCGCCCACGACGCGCCAAGCTAAGTACATTGCTCAATTCGTTGAGCCGGTAGCCAAAGATTTCGGCTCGCAGATGAACATGAATGTAATGGAAGGTGGGATTGTTCACGTTCATAACCACTTCCAAATCGGCGGGATGGAAGCGAACGCCCTTCAGAACGGTGTATCTCGCTTCCTCGGCCCTCAGTTGCCATCTTCTCAATTCCTGACAGATCAGCTGATGGTCCTAGAGCAGGTAAAGAATGCAGCGGCGGCCAAATCTGGCGATCGGGGGATTATCGAGAGTGTTCACCCGAAGCCCGTTAAGCTTCAGTTCTCTACTGAAGAAGCCAAAAGGCGCGTCTTGGACATCCATGAGAATCCGTTCGATTGCGTATTCCAGGTTAACGTCGAAGTCCGATCTGCAGGCGGGAAGCCGGCAATGTATCGGGTCCTGGAGGTGACGGAAGTAATCCGCCCGGATACTGATTGACGATGGACGCAGCTATTATGGTCGGCTCACTAGCCGCCCTGAGGTGGATTTATCGGTTTTTGATAAACCATGGTGTCAGGAATGGTCGATGCGGGAACAATAGCTAGTCCTGCGTCTTCCAAAGCCTGCTTCGCTTTGCCGACGAATTCGGTCGTGACCGGCTGTTGCTGATCATTGTCGAGTTTGGTGAAGAACGCGTCTAGGGTCTTAGCCTGGCCATCCTTGCTTGCTGCTGCAACGACCCCGGCAAGAGCCGCATCCCGTTCGCTAAGGGCCAGTTGAGCGGTATTGGCTCTTTTTTCTGCCTCTGCGATCTTGATCTCGAGGCCGCTAATCTTGATGGCAACCTCCGTCCATTTGAACGTCGTCATTAAAACGACGCCCATGACGACCAGGATTCCTCCGAGCCCCCCGACGGCTATCTGACGCCAATATCTCGCGGCGGGCATAAAACAGAACGCTGATCCCGCAGCAAGGCAAATGCTACTTGCGAAAAAAACAAACTGATTGTTCATCGAATGATCCCCCCTCCTAGTTCCCCTGCGCATAATTACAGACACCGTTTCAACTAAAAGTCGAGTCCTTACCAATACTGACGGAGTGCCAAAATGGACCCCTCAATCGCTCCCGCTTCTCGAGCGACCGCAGTAACCCCGAACGATACCGCCATCGTTGGTGCCCGTGCCCTCTATATCGGCACGGCGGGTGATGTTGCCATTGCGCCGCGTAGGGACATAGATCCCGTCATCTTCAAGAATGTTCCGGCCGGGACGATCCTGCCGGTTCACGCTGCCATCGTGGCGCTGACCGGCACCACCGCGTCAAACATCGTCGCGCTGTTCTAATGGATAGCCGCAGGAATATCCCACTGAACGAGATCGGCGTCCTCATCAACGAAGCGAAGGTTGAGCAGCCCCGCTTCGTCACAGACACCACGACACCAGCCGATCAGAAGGCAGGAGAGCATGACAGGCAGACCGACAGACTACTCCGCGAAGACAGCCGAGAAGATTTGTGAGCAGCTGGCGGACGGCGAAAGCCTGAAGAAGATCTGCTCGAAATCGGGGATGCCGCATAGGGCTACGGTGTTCAGGTGGCTGAGCGCACATGATGAGTTCCGCGACATGTACGCGCGCGCCCGGGAAGCCCAGGCCGATGCGCTCTTCGACGAGATCATTGACATCGCCAACACTCCGGTTGTCGGCGTGAAGACGAAGCTCGGGGAAGACGGAAAGATCATTGAGACCAACAAAGGTGACATGATCGAGCATCGCCGGCTGCAGATCGACGCGCGCAAGTGGGTGGCCGCGAAGCTCCGGCCGAAGGTCTATGGCGACAAGCTCGACGTGGATCTGACGGGTGCTCTCGATTTCGTAGTCAGCGCCAAGCCTGTGACCGAGGAGCAATGGCTTAAAGAGCATGGTGGATCTGACACGTAGGGTTATCTGGGCGCCTCAGGAAGGCCCTCAGAAAGCGCTCGTCGATTGCCCATATCGTGAGGTGTTCTTCGGCGGCGCGCGCGGTGGCGGCAAGACAGACGGCGTTCTCGGCAAGTATGCGATCAAGGCTGCCATGTACGGTTCTGCCTTCAACGCGCTGTTCTGCCGTCGTGAGCTTCCAATGTTGGATGACGCGATTGAGCGCAGCAAGGAAGTCTACGGCAAGATCGGCGCCGGCTGGAACGACCAGAAAAAGACATGGGTGTTCCCCGGCGGCGGACGATTGAGATTCCGTCCGCTTGAGCGCGTTCAGGATGCCGACAAGTACCAGGGCCAGAACGTCAGTGACGCGTGCGTCGAGGAAGCCGGCCTCTATCCTGACAGTAAGCCCATAGATCGCCTGTTCGCTGTTCTGCGGTCAGCACGAGGCATCCCGACGCAATTGCTGCTGACGGGCAATCCTGGCGGCGCTGGGCAGCATTGGATCAAGCAGAGGTATATCGACCCCGAGCCGCGGGGAATGCGGCCACTGTCGCGCCTGCTGCCAAACGGCAAGACCCACCGCTTCGTCTTCATCCCGAGCCGGATCGAAGACAACAAGCTGCTGATGCAGAATGACCCGGATTACGTCAACAACCTGTACCTGGTCGGCTCCGATCAGCTGGTGAAGGCTTGGCTTTCCGGTGACTGGAACGCAGTAGAGGGAGCATTCTTCGATTGCTGGGACACCTCGAAGCACATCGTCAGGCCCTTCTCGGTTCCGCTGTCCTGGACACGGTTCCGATCGATGGACTGGGGATCTGCAAAGCCGTTCTCGGTCGGTTGGTGGGCTGTCGCCAGCGATGATTTCGATACGGAGAGCGGCCGCATCCCGCGCGGCTCCATAGTCCGCTATCGCGAGTGGTACGGCTGTGTCGAGGGCGAGGCAAACAAAGGGTTGAAGCTGACAGCCGAGGAGGTCGGACGGGGCATCGCGGACCGAGAAAACAGCGACATGATGGCTTACGGCGTTCTCGATCCAGCAGCATTCTCGGAAGACGGCGGTCCTTCGATCGCCGAGCGCATAGCCCGGGAGACGGCCTACAAGGTCAACTTCAGGCGAGCCGACAACGCCCGTGTCTCTCAGCGAGGTGCCATGGGCGGTTGGGACCAGATGCGGGCCAGGTTGAAAGGCGATGGCGAACGGCCCGGCTTGTTCGTGTTCTCGACCTGCAAGGATTTCATCCGCACCGTGCCGCTGCTCCAGCATGATCCGGACCGACCGGAAGATTTAGACACCGACGCTGAAGACCACGTCGCTGACGAGGTTCGCTATGCCTGCATGTCGCGGCCGTATGTGAAGCCGAAGGATGACGAGCAGCAGCGCCCGAAAACGCTTCACACCATGACGTTCAACGACTTCGTCAACTCCACACCGACCTATAGCGAGAGCGTTTGATGCAAGACGAAGCCACGACGTTGGCGCCTGAAGAGCAGTACGACCTGGCAAAGGTCGGCGCGCACTGGCAGCAGGAGATCGAGCGCGCGCAACGCTACTTCAAATCCTGGGTCGATCGCTGCACCAAGATCGAGAAGATTTACCTGCAACAGAACGACCAGCAGAGCGCCAAGCGCCGGTTCCCGATGCTGTGGGCGAACGTGTCGGTTCTTCAGCCCGCCGTCTATGCCCGTGTGCCGCAGCCGGTCGTCGAGCGTCGGTTCAAGGACTCGCAGCCTGTCGCGCGCATGGCTTCCGAGCTTGTCGAGCGAAACCTTGCCTACACGGCAGATGACGCCGATCTTGATTCCGTCATGCGCTCGGTTCGCGATGACTTCCTGCTCTGCGCTCGGGGTAGCGTCTGGCTGCGATACGAGGCCGATTTCGAACCGCTGGATATGGGCGTCGAACCATCCGACCCGGCCGGCACGGCCACTGCCGCTTCGCCGATGGAGCAGATTACCGACGAGCGGATCTGCATCGATTATGTGCACTGGTCGGACTTCCTGCACTCGCCGGCCAGGCGCTGGAAGGACGTCACCTGGGTGGCGCGCCGCGTGCCGATGACCGACGGCGAGTTCGATAAGCGCTTTCCTGAGGGGCGGGCGTATGTCGCCGCGGACGGCGCCGGCTCGAACCACGGCACCAATCAGACGGAGCGGGCCCAGAACGAGGGCAAGGTTTACGTCTGGGAAATCTGGTGCAAGAGCGAGGATTACACAGTCTGGATCGCCGACGGCTGCCCGACCGCACTTGAGGTATCCGAGCCACCGCTGAAGCTTAAAGGTTTCTGGCCTTGCCCGCGGCCGGCGTTCGGCACGATGTCGACCAGTTCGCTGATCCCGGTCCCCGACTATGTTTATTATCAGCAGCAATGCGACGAGATCGATCTCCTGACGAAGCGGATCAACAAGCTGACCGATCAGCTGCGGCTAAAAATCTTCTATCCGTCCGGCGACGGCTCCGTATCGCCCGCGATCGAAAAGGCGATGCGGCCTGAGAACGACACGGTGATGGTCCCGATACCGGAATGGGCAGCGTTCACCGATAAGGGTGGATCGAAAGCCATCGTCACCTTGCCGATCGATGACGTTCAAAAGGTCATCGTCGCCTGCATCGAGGCGCGCAAGCAGCTCATCGAGGACGTCTATCAGATCACCGGGATCAGCGACATCGTCCGCGGCGATACTCAGGCTTCCGAAACGGCGACGGCACAGCGGATCAAGAGCCAGTGGGGTTCGATCCGCATCAGAGACCGTCAGTCGGAGCTGGCGCGGTTTGCGCGCGACATCGTGGCTCTCGCCGGCGAGGTCATCTGCGACCAGTTCCAGCCGGAGACCTTGATGCTGATCAGCGGCATTCAGCTTCCGACGATGCAGCAGAAGCAGATGGCACAGATGCAGATGCAGCAGGCTCAGATGGGCGCGCAGCAAGCAGCCATGCGGGCGCAGCAGATGGGACAGCCCGCACCGCCGCAGCAACCGCCTCAGGTGCCACCTGAAGTTCAGCAGATGATGCAGCAGCCGACGATTGACGAGGTGACCCAGCTTCTCAGAAACGACAGCATTCGCGGCTTCCGCATCGATATCGAAACGGATTCGACGATCGAGCCCGACGAGGATGCGGAGAAGCAGCGCCGCATGGAATTCGTCCAGATGGTCGGCGGCTTCATGCAGCAGGCTGGGGCAATCGCGCAGCAGACGCCAATGCTCGTCCCGGTGATGGTCGAGACACTTCTGTTCGCTGCACGCGGCTTCAGGGCGGGCCGCCAGTTGGAAAACACCCTTGAGCAGGTAGGCGCACAGCTCGCCCAGGCAGCAACGGCACCAAAGGCACCGCCGGAGCCGACGCCGGAGCAGATGATCGACCTGAAGACGACGCAGGTGAAAGCGCAGGCAGAGGCGATGAAGGCGCAGACGGGTCTGGCCCAGGCGCAGATCGAGCACCGAACCACGATCGAGCAGGCGCGCAGCGATATGGCGGCGCAGGCCATGGAGCAGGCCAGGAACCAGCAGCAGCCAGGAGCAATGCAATGAGGGAACGATATTGCCGTGTTTGTGGCGGCTGGCACCAACTCGACAAGTGGCCGCACAACTGCATGCCGGTGCAAAACCCAGCGCAGTCGGATCTGCCAGCGCCGCACTTCATCAGCGATGCCATCGATATCCAGTCGATGCATGACGGCAGGCATTACACCTCGAAAGCCAAGCTGCGTTCGGCCTATCGAGCTGCCGGCGTGGTCGAGATCGGCAACGAAAAGCCACAGCCGATCGAAAAGCCCAAGACGGATCGAAGGGCGATCCGCAATGAACTGCGGCGAGCTCGCGCCAAATACAACGCCTGAACGGGCATCAATCCCCGAAATAGGAATCATTCGACATGGAAGACCTGATTAACGAGGCCGGCAACGGCAGCGAAGACCTCGGCACGTCCCTGGACAAGCCGATCAGCATCCGGGACAGTTTGCGGGCCGCGATCGACAGCGCGGACGGAAATGTCTCTGCATCAAACACGGATCGCCAGCGCGACGAGCATGGCCGCTTCGCGCCAAAGGAGACGGACAAGACCGCTCCAGCGCAACAGCAGGCAGCCGCTGCCGCAAAGACCGCACAGACGCCGGCCGCGGCAACCGCTGCTCCTGCCGCCCAGCAGACGCCACAGGCGCAGCCTCAGGCATCCGAGCAGCAGCCGGCCGCAACGCACCGTGTCCCGCCTGGTTGGTCTCAGGAGGCCAAGGCTCAGTTCGGAACACTGCCGCCCGAGGTCCAGGCCGCCGTCGCCAAGCGAGAGCAGGAAGTCGACAACGGTTTCCGCGTCCTTCAGGACTATAAGGGCCTCGAAGAATTCACGCCGATCGTCCGCCAGGCCGGCACTACCCACGCCGATGTCATGCGGAAGGCGATCGACTGGGAACAGTCGCTCATTCGCGACCCGATTAACACCGTCATTCACGTCGCCAAGATGGCCGGCGTCAACCTTCATGCCCTTGTCGCCGGGCAGCAGGACCAGATCCTGCAGCGCCGGCCGCAACAGGCCCAGCAACAGCCAACGCCTCAGCCCGTCAACGTCGAGGCCACGGTTGAACAGGTACTTCGGAAACGAGACACTGAAACTCAGGTCAATGCCTTCATTTCCGATCCGGCAAATGTGCACGCCGAAGCAGTTCTCGATGACATGGTCGCCCTCATCAGCGCAGGGCGCGCATCGTCACTCAAGGATGCTTACGACGCGGCCTGCTGGATGCGCCCCGATATTCGTCAGCAGCTGATCAGCCAGGCTGCGCCGGCGACCACAGTTCAAGACCAGACTTCCCAGAGAGCAGCAGCGGCAGATCAGGCCCGCCGCGCCTCGCGATCGATCTCCGGCTCTTCCGCCCCCGGTCCAACCCAGGGCGCCGGCGCCGGGCAACCAACTTCAATCCGCGAATCCCTTCGCACGGCGTTGCACGCCTCGAACGGTCGCGTCTGAAAAGGAACATGAACCATGGCAGTCTCGCCAAACCTCTCTGAAATCGTGACGACTACCCTGCGGAACCGCAGCGGTACCGTTGCCGACGATGTCACGAAGAACAACGGTCTTCTGAATCGTCTCAACAGCCGCGGCCGCAAGAAGCCCGTCTCGGGCGGCCGCACCATCGTTCAGGAAATGCAATATGCCGAAAATTCGACCTTTCGCAGATATTCCGGATACGACATTTTGAATGTGCAGCCCTCCGACGTGATCACGGCTGCCGAATACGACCTCAAGCAGGCCGCGGTCGCCGTCTCCATGTCAGGCCTCGAACAGCTGCAGAATTCCGGTGAAGATGCGATCCTCGATCTGCTTGAACAGCGCATCGAAAACGCCGAAACGACACTGAAGAACAACATCGCGCTCGACTGCTATTCCGATGGCACGGCCGATGGCGGGCGCCAGATCGGCGGGTTGCAGCTCTTGATCTCGACCTCTCCGACATCAGGCACCGTCGGCGGCATCTCACGCGCTACCTGGGGTTTCTGGCGTAACCAGAAGTTTTCCGCGACAGCAGATGGTGGTGCGGCTGCCTCTACGGCCAACATTCAGTCGTACATGAACCGGCTCTACATGTCCTGCGTTCGCGGCGCCGACTCGCCGGATCTTGTCGTCGCCGACAACAACTTCTTCCGCCTCTATTGGGAATCGCTGCAGGCAATCCAGCGCATCACCTCGGCGGACAAGGGCATGGCCGGCTTCCAGTCGTTGCAATACATGGGCGCCGACGTGATCTTCGACGGCGGTTTCGGCGGTGGCGCGCCGCTCAATCAGATGTTCTTCCTGAACACCAAGTACCTGTTCTACCGCCCGCACCGCGACCGCGACATGGCTCCGATCGGCGATGAGCGCATGAACACCAACCAGGATGCTTTCGTGCAGCTCATGGGCTTCGCCGGCAACCTCACCATGAGCAACGCCTTCCTGCAGGGCGTGCTGTTCGCCTGATCGTCAACGAAAGGATCATCTCCAATGACCATCGCAATTTCCCAGACCGATCGTCTTGGCGCGAACCCGTTCGTCGTCGAAGGCCCGATCGTTTCCGGCTCCGGTATTCCGGGCCCGAACTTCTCCCTCGGCGCCGTCGCCGGCGGGGACCGCGAATCCGAGTGGGTCTATTGCCAGCTGGTGCTGGCCTCGCAGACGACCCTTCAGCCAGGCCAGTGGTTCCAGTGGACCCGGGATTATGTCGCCTCGCTGCTGACCACGGCCGCCGCCGTCGTCGGCAATCGTTGCGGCGTCTTCGCCGGGGCAAGCCAGGCACCGACGCAGTCCGGTGGACCGGCACAAGCCATCAGCCTTGCGGCCGGCACCTATTACGTCTGGCTGCAGCGCAATGGCCAGGCTCCGGCTCTGGTAACCACGGCAACGGCGGCGCTTGTCGTCGCGGAAACCACAGCGACGGCAGGTCTGGCAACCGCACCGGCATCCCCGACGGCCACCACCAAGGCCATCCAGGGCGTCAACTTCGCAGCGGCCAACCAGACCTTCACAGCGACGACCGTCAACGGTTCCGCTGTGCTGACCTCTCTCGGTAGTGTCAGCCCCGCGGGTGGCCCGTTCATCGGCGCCGCTATCTCGGGCACCGGCATTCCGGGTTCCACCACCATCAGCGGGATCACCTACACCCCCTCTGGTACGGTCCAGAGCATCACCATGTCCGCCAACGCCACGGCCAATGGCACCGCCATCACGGTCACAGCGACGGGCGTGCTTGAGGCAACGCTGATGCGACCCTTCCTTTCGAAGGTGAACTAACCCTGATCAACGGCGGGCGCTTCGGCGCCCGTTTCCCTTTCCCCGCCATCAACCGCGAGACAATCACAATGGCCGATAGCAACACTGGAATTTATGCCTCCTTCAGCCTTGAGCCGGTGGAGCAGACCTTTCTGACCGAGAAGGAAGGGCGCCCGATTTTCGCTGACAAGGAATTCGTGCGGATCTTCATCGCCGGCGACAAGCACACCGAAGTTTACCGCGAGGTGACTGAGAACGATAAGCTCCGCTTCTCCGACGCCTACAAGCGCTTCAAGGACGGCGCGGCCGCGCGCGAGCAGCTGGTCGGAACGCCGCTGGCTCAATGGCCTTATCTGAAACCCAGCCAGATCAAGGAGCTTGAAGCGATCAACATCTACACTGTCGAGCAACTGGCTGCGCTGTCGGATACTGCGAAGCAGAAGCTCGGAATGGGCGCGAACGAGCTCGTCGCCGCTGCCCGCGGTTATTTGGCGACCGCCGAAAACTCCAGCGCCGCTTCCGCCTTCGCCGCTGAGAACGAACGGCTGAAAGACGAAGTCGCGCGCCTCAACGACCAGATGAAACAGATGGCGTCTCGCTTCGAAGCGCTCGAAAACGAGCGCCATGGCGGCGGCAAAGGCCGCGGCCGCGAAGCAGCCTGATTGGAGATCCGCGCATGTCGCTCTTGACCATTATCCAGAACGTCTGCGCGGAGATCAGCATCGACCCGCCGACTGCTGTCATGTCGTCGGCGGATCCGCAGATTGCCCAGCTGCGCATCCTCTCTTTTCGAGCCGGCCGCGATCTGCAGCGAAACCATGACTGGTCGGCGCTCGTCGTGATCAGGGATTTCACGGCGACCGGCGTTATTCCGGAGCCTGCCGAACCGCCTGCGGATTGGGATCGCTTCCCCGACAATTCAAAGCTCTGGAATACGTCGCGCCTGTGGCAGTTGAACGGCCCGGTCGAGCCGCAGACCTGGGAGCGTAATACGATCCTCAACTCCAACCCGGTGCCGCAGATCTGGCGCATGCTGGGCGGTAAGCTCGCGATCTATCCGAACGATGCCGGCGAAACCCTGCGATACGAATACGTGTCGAATGCCTGGGTGGTCGTCAACGGCGGCACGACCTATGCCGCCACCTGGGCCAACGATACCGACACCGCGAGATTTCCTGAAGAGCTCATTGAGTTGTCGACCATCTGGCGATGGAAGCGGGCCAAGGGCCTCGACTACGGGGAAGAGATGGCCAATTTCGAGCGCGCCAAGGAGTCGGCGATTGGTTCCGACCGCGCCGCGGCGCCGGTGGATCTGTCTCTGCCGAACCGCGGGCAGGTTCCGGAAAACTATTGGCCCGGCACGATCACGGTGCCGAATCCATGACGCGCAAACCTGTCTCATCCGGCGCAGGCATGACCCGGGTGTCTCCAAGCAAGGATTGGATTGCACCGATCGGCGGCTGGCGAACCGATGTCGAAATGGCCGACATGCCGAAGGATGCGGCGTTCCAGCTCGACAACTTCTTTCCGGAGGCGAACCGCGTCCGCGCCCGCTACGGCTCCCTCGCGTTCGCTACCGGCCTCGGCGCCGACGTCAAGACCGTCATTCCCTATTCCGGCGTGAGCAACCGGCTGTTCGCCGCGGCAGGGGACAAGATATTCGACGTGACGGCTGGGGGTGCAGTCGGCGCCGCCGTCGTTTCCGGCCAATCCACCGCGCATTGGTCGACACAGCAATATACGAACCCGGCAGGCCAGGAATATCTGCGGCTGGTGAATGGCCTCGACACGCCGCTGCTGTTCAACGGCACGTCTTGGACCAACAACTACCTCGTCGGGACGGCGACGCTTGCGACGCAAAACGTTGCGGTCAAGAACGTGCCCTATACCCTCAGCTTTTTCGGCACGGGATCGGTGACTTTGTCGGGGGCCTACGCCGGCGTTCTCAATGGGACCGGCGTCGCCAACCGGGTGACGCTGACATTCACGCCAGTTGCCGGCACACTGACGCTCACGGTGGCAGGCTCGGTCACCAATGCGCAGCTTGAGACCGGCGCCGCCGCGACTCCATATGTCCCGTCAACTATGATCACAGGCATTCCGGATTCATCGCTGCTGATCGCGGTGACTGCCTATCGGTCTCGTCTCTGGTTTATCGAAAAGAACTCGACGAACGTCTGGTACCTCGCCACGGATGCGGTCAGCGGCACGGCAACCGTCCTGCCGGTCGGCGGCAACATGAAGTACGGCGGCACGCTGGTCGCGATCAACGTCTGGACCATCCCGGTATCGACGGGCCTGCAGCAATGCCTGGTGCTGATGTCGTCTGAGGGCGAGGTGATTGTCTTCCAAGGCTCAGATCCGTCCAGCGCAAGCAACTGGGGGCTCATCGGCACGTTCAAGCTCGGGCGCCCGCTCGGAACTGACAGGTGCATGCTTTCGGTTGGCGCTGATCTGGCGATCATGACGACGGATGGAATCGTGCCGATCACCAAGGCCGTGCAGCTCGACCGAGGTGCCACCAGCCTCGGCGCCATCACCGCCAAGATTGGCCCGACCTGGCGCGAGACCGTCGCGGCGATCGGTACGACGTCCGAGGAGTGGCAACTGGCGAGTTTCCCGGCTCGGCAAATGGCAATCGTCAACTTGCCGTCGTCGTTCGGAACGTATCAGTATGTCATGAATACCGAGACCGGCGCATGGTGCCGCTTCGTCGGGATCTCGGCGTCGTGCTGGGCGACATGGCAGGACAGGCTGTTCTTCGGCAGCAGCGACGGAACCGTCTATGAGGCAGAAGCCGGCGCCAGCGACAATGGCGTGGCGATCGACGCCCTCATGGTCGGCGCGTGGAACCGCTTTGGTGACGGGCTGTCGACGAAGTTTTCGAAGCTGATCGGCGTCACAGCTCAGATCGGCGTGTCGGCGCTGATGTATGCCGGCATATCGACCGACTATCAGACGAAGATCCCGACTGCGCTGCTGTCATCGGTTGAAAACAGCGCTGCTGCGAAATGGGGAACCGCAATCTGGGGCGTGTCGAAATTCCCGGGCAACATCCTTGCCAGGAAATTCGCCTCTGCCGGTGCAGCCGGTGCTGCTCTTGCGCCGACGGTGCGGGCTCTGATTTCCGGCTCTTCAGCGTCTGTCTCGGAAGCGGCCGTCGTGGGCGGTGAGGTGCTTTACGAAAAAGGCGCGCCGCTTTGATCGTTTCGGAGCCTCGCGCCGATATCGCAGCTTGGGTCGGCGGCAAGATTGGGGTTTCGTTCGAACCTCCGTATACCGCATTGGCGCATGTCGATCGCGGCCGGATCATCGCCGGCTATGTATTCAACGTCTGGACCGAACACGACGTTGAGGTTTCGCTCGCCGCCGATCGGTTGTCGCTGACGTTGATGCGTGCCGCCTTCCGTTATGTCGCCGATCAACTCGGCTGCCGCCGTGCAACGTTCAGGACGCGCGCCGACAACATTGCTGCTCAGAACGCGCTCGCCCGGCTCGGTGCTCGCCTGGAAGGCCGCCAGCGTGGGTATTTCGGCGACTGCGACGCGCTGCTCTATGGAATCTTGAAAGAGGAATTCCCCTATGGTTTCCACGCCTAAGGCGCCGAAAGCGCCCGATCCGACACAGACCGCGGCGGCGCAGACAGCGACGAACGTGGACACTGCGATTGCCAACGCGGGTCTCAGCCACACCAACCAGTACACGCCCGACGGCTCGCTGGAATACAAGGTCACCGGCAATTCGACGATGACCGACCAGAACGGCAAGACCTATCATCTCCCGACCTATTCCGCCTATCAGACCTATTCTCCCGAAAATCAGGCGATCTACGACCAGACGCAACAGACACAGCTCGGGCTGGCGAAACTGGCGAACGAGCAGACAGGAAAAATCTCCGGCATCCTCGGGACGAATGTCGATCTCAGCGCCGGGAATGTTGACAAATACGCCAACGACCATTGGCAGGGCGGGTTCAACAACCAATGGGATCGCGACCAGGCGAGCCTCGACCAGAGCCTCGCCGATAAGGGCATCTCGATGGGTTCGGCCGCCTATGACAATGCGCTGCGCGATTTCTCGACGCGCAAGCAGGCCGCATCCGACCAGTATCTCGGCGACATGTATTCGAATGCGCAGAACTCCATCCTGACCGAACGCAATCAGCCGCTGAACGAAATCTCCGCCCTCATGTCGGGCTCGCAGGTCAATCAGCCGAGCTACGTCAATTCGCCGACGACGCAGCTTCCGACGGTGGATCAAGCCGGGCTGATCAATGAAAACTATAGCCAGAAGATGGGCGCTTATAACCAGCAGGTGGCAGCCAACAATGCAGCGATGGGCGGCCTGTTTGGTCTAGGCTCATCGCTGCTCGGCGGCTGGGCGATGAAATCGGATCGCCGGCTGAAGGACGAGATCAAGCGCGTTGGCACGCTGGACAATGGGCTGCCTGTCTATTCCTTCCGCTACAAGGAGGGCGGACCAGTTCAGATCGGGCTGATGTCCGATGATGTGCGCGAGGCCCATCCTGAGGCAGTCTTCGAGGCCACCGATGGCTTCGATCGCGTCGATTACGAAAAGGCGGTGCTTTGATGGGTTTCCTTTTTGGCGGCGATACGGGGCAGAGCCAAGGCGACATCACGGACGCGCGCAAGCGCCTCGCTGCGGCTATGCTTCAGCAGGGCACCGACACCAGCCCGATCCAGTCGCCATGGGAAGGCGCTGCGCGCATGGCGCAAGCCCTCATGGGAGGCTTGGCGATCAAGCAGCAGGGCGACGATCAGCGCGCGGCCGACGCTCAGGTTATCTCCGCAATCACCGGGCAGCCTTATACGCCTCCTGAAAAGTCGGCGGGGTTCCTGTCGTCGATCTTCGGCGGCAACAAGACGGCTGATCCGGGCGCTACCGGCTCTTTCATGCCGAAGACCGATAGCAGCGGCAATGTCGCACTGCCATCGACCGGCAAGGAATGGGATACGATTGCCCCGCGCCTTGTCAGTGATCTTTCCAGAGACTTCCAACTTTCTCCGGAACAGGCTGCCGGCGTGGTCGGGCAGCTTGGGCAGGAATCGGCCGGGTTCGGCACGATGCAGGAAGTGAACCCGCTCGTTCCTGGTTCCCGCGGCGGCTACGGCTATGCTCAATGGACCGGCCCGCGGCGGAAGGACTTCGAAGCCTGGACGGCAGAAAACAAGCTCGATCCGTCGACCTATGAGGGGAACTACGGCTTCCTGAAGAACGAATTGATGAACTCGCCGGAAGGTGCTGTCCTCGCCGATCTGCGCAAGGCTCCGGACGCGCTGACAGCCGGCCGAGTGTTCACGGATAAGTTCCTCCGCCCCGGTGTCCCGAACTACGACAGCCGGGATGCGTGGACGAAGCGCGCAATGGCGTTCGCCAATTCCCCGGCGCAAGTCGCAGGCGCCGATCCGGCCATGGGAATGCCGCCTGCACCGCCGGTCGCGCCCCCGCCGGTCAATCCTCCCGCGCCGGCTCCGACGCCTGGCTATGTCGATCCCATGGTAGCGCCGCGCGCCGCCGCGCCTCCCATGCCGCAAGCAGCCGCACCCGGCGAAGTCGCAAGCCTTGATCCCTCGATCGGCATTCCCATGCCTGGCGCCGCGGGTCAAATGCGTGTGTCCGCTCCGGCACAGCCTATCCCGCCACAGGGAGCCCCGCAGGCTGCGTTGCCGCCTCTTCCCACGTCCACGGTCGGCCCGACGTCGAACGTCGCCAGCGTGCAGCCTGTAGGCATGCCTTCGTCACAGATCCCGCCCGAGTTTCAGAACAGCCCGCAGCTGATGAATGCCGATCCAAACAAAGGCATTCTCACGGCGCTACTTTCTGGCTCTCCTGCATCTCCAGAGCAGGTTGCGCGGGCGCAGCAGTCCGGCCAAGCTCGTCTTGCCCAGGCGCTGGACGGTGCCACTCCTCCGCCGTCGTCAGCAAACCCGATGGCGGACCCGCGCGCGCAAGCCCTCGTCAAGGCGATCAACAATCCGAACGCATCCCCTCAGGTGAAGGCGATGGCCGCTCAGTCGCTTCAGACGCTGATGCGTCCGCCGGAATATGGTTTCCAGACCCTACCGGATGGCACCATTATGCGCACTGATCCGCGCACGGGCACAATCGCGCCGATCTATCAGGCAACGCCGAAACCCGTCGAAGTGAACGGTCGCCTGGTCGATCCGGTCAGCGGGAAGGTGATCGCTGATTATAGCGACCCGAGCACGAGCACGGTTGACGGCTCGGTCGTTGACAACAGGACTGGTAAGCCGATTTTCCAGAGCCACAAGCCGATGGAAGTCAATGGTCGCCTCATTGACCCTCTCAGCGGCGAGCAGATCGCGGATTACAGCAATCCGAATGTGTCTGAGGTCAACGGTGATCTCGTCGACCAGCGAACCGGAAGGGTCATCTACAAGAGCGCTCCGAAGGGCGTGACGGTCCAGCCGGGCGAAAGCCTTGTCAATCCGCAGACCGGCGAACCGCTCTATCAGGGCACCGGCTTCAAACCGGAAGACGTGTCAAACCTCCGTAAGGAAATTCAGAACCTCCCAACCTATAAGAGCTATCAGCAGGCGCTTCCTTCTTACTCGTCGATGGTCGACACGGCGAAGACGGACTCGAAAGCATCTGACCTGAACCTCGTCTACGGCCTCGGCAAGATCATGGACCCGAACTCGGTGGTCCGAGAGGGCGAAATGGTGATGGTCAACAATACCTCGAGCCTGCCCGACTGGCTGCAGGGCGCTATCAACAGCGTCAATGGTGGATCTCGGCTGGAGCCGGCAACCCGCACCGCAATCCTCAATGAAGCTCGCAGCCGCATGACGGCCTACCGTGGTGCATTGGACAACGACATGTGGCAGTATCGCGGCATCATCGGGCGGCGCGGCATGAATGAGGCTGACGTGCTGCCGACGCTTGGCGATATCGCGGACGTGCCAAATCTGACCCCTCCGCCGGCGGCGGATGTAGGGGCGCCCCCTGAAGGTGTCCCGGCTGATGTATGGGGCGCGATGACGCCCGCGGGGCGTAAGCTATGGCAGAAATGACACCTGAACAGCAGCAGGCTCTGGCAATCGCGGCCGCGCGGCTGAGGCTTCAGAGGCAGCCACAGCAGCCTCAAAGCCTGCCGGCAGACGACGCCATCTCAGTCGCCAGAACAGGCGTCGGCGGAATCTTAGAAGGTATTCCGATCGTTGGCCCGATCATTCGTGGCGGTATCGAGCGGGCTGCAGCGGCGACGCTCGCGGCATTCTCGGACGAGACCTATGATCAGGTCATGGATCGCATCCATGATGCGAACAAAGCGGAAAAAGAAGCAAACCCGATGGTCGATAAGGGGGCGCAGATAACCGGAGCCGTTGCCGGGACTATCCCGGCAATCATGGCTGCCCCCGCAGCGTTTGGAGCAGAGGGCGGAAGTTTGCTCCTGCGTTCGGGTATCTCTGGCTTGACGGGCGCGACCATTGGCGGGGCGGACGCTGGTGTTCGCTCAGGGGGTGATCCGGAGAAGATAAAGGAAGGCATGTATTGGGGTGGCCTGTTTGGCTTGGGTGGTCCCGTGGCCGGAAAGGTCATTGGAGCTGGAGCCCGGTCTCTCGCCGATGCCGTCCGCACTCGTGCCGCAGCGCGAATGGCTGGCATGGACCCGCAGGCGTTCGGCTATTTCCGGCGCGCGGTTACTGACGATGGCCTGGACGCGGTGAGCTTGCCCCAGAAATTGCAGGAGATGGGGTCTAACGCTATCCCAGCCGACCTTGGACCGAACCTTCAGAAGCAGGCAGGCGCGCTCGCGGCAACGCCCGGAGCGGCGCAGACCACGATTCGGACTACGCTCGCCGATCGCGCGGCGGGCGCCAACGCGCGAGTTGGTCAAACGATCGATGAAACGACTGGTCGAAACGTCGTCCCGTCGGAGATCCAGGCCAACATCGCCGCAAACCAGAATGCTCATTCGCCGCTCTACCGCGAGGTATTCCGCGGGGCCAGGCCGTACAACACAGAGCCAATTGCATCCGCGATCGAGGCTGACATCAGCCGGCTTCGCGGACCTGCGCAAGCCCGGCTGCGCCAGGTGCGTGACATGCTGAACATCGCGGACTCCAATGTGCTGTCTACCGATCCCGGCGTCATGTTTCAGACCCGCCAAGCGATTGACGGCCTTTTGAAGACGGAAATCGATCCGAAGGTGATCTCCGCGTTGACCGAAGCTCGCCAGATGCTCGACGACGGCCTCACGCGCGCCGTCCCCCGCATCAAGGAGATTGACGCGGGTTACTCCGAGCTTGCCCGCCAAGACGAGGCAGTGACACGCGGTCAGCAGGTTTTGGATAGTGGACGGACCGCGCCAAGACCCTCTGAGCTAGCGGGAGAGGTCGAGCGCGGCGCGCAGCCCCAGGGGATGCAGATCGGGCCTTCCGCGGTACCGCTGCGGCTGTCTCAGGGCGCCAGGGCCGAGATTGACCGCATAGTCGGCACAAATTCCAACGATATCGTCGCCATGAATAGGCTGATCAAGGGGGAGGGCGACTGGAACCGCGCGCGTCTCGCAACCCTGTTTGGCCCAGAGAAAGCGGAGCGGCTGTTCAAAGTGCTCGATAACGAGAGCATCTATGCCGATACCGCCAACACGGTGACCCGCAACAGCGAAACCGCGGCGCGCCTCGCAGCTCAGAATGAGTTGGGTGGCGGCGTTGGAAATTTCGGTGTCAAGGAAGCATTCAAGGCCGGCGGCTTTCTCGGTGCAGCGCGATCGGCCGCTATCGATAAGGTCGACGACATCGTCAAAGCCCTCATGTCGAGCGAGACCGGCAATGCAACGCGCGAAAGCCTGGCACGGGCTCTTATCGGGGAGCAGCGTGAAAAGCTGGTCGAGGGCCTGATGAAAGCTAAGGGGATGGGAACGACGCCCGCATTAGTCGATCCGGTCGTCAAAGCCCTGCTTCTGAACGGTGGAACCGCGAGGACGCGATGACGGATCGATCCAGCAAATGACCAAGTAGAGGGCGATCACGAATAGAACCCCGACTATAACGCCGCCGTTGAAATCGTTACCAACGAAATACCGCAAAGCGTCAACGCCAGACACGACCGCGTAAAGCAATGCGGTCGTCGCAATGATGCAGCCGATTTGCAGAAGTCGGATCATGACGCAACCAATACTACAGCCGTCGAGGCCTCGCAATTCGCGGGGCCGCTTCTTTTTGGAGAAGGTGAATGCCAAGAAATCCATCCACCGGCGTCTATTCCAAGCCCGCCGGCACGACGCCTTCAGTTGGCCAGGTTATCGACCCGGTGCCATGGAACGCGCTGACCACCGACCTCGGCAACGAAATCACCAATTCGCTGCCGCGCGACGGCTCGGCACCGATGGTCGCGCCGTTGAAGGCCGCAGGCGGAACGGTATCAGCCCCGGGCGTCGGCTTCGCCTCGACCCCGCAGACCGGCCTCTATCTGAAGGGCGGTGGGTTGCTGGGGTTCACCCAGAACGGCGTCGACGTCGCCTTCGACAGGGCTTCGGTCTACGCGGCGAAGTCAGGCGATTACACGGCACTTGCGTCTGACGATAACGCTGTCCATCGCTTCACCGCGGCAGCGACGCTCACCCTGAGCGCAGCCGCAACGCTCGGCGCAAACTGGCACTATTGCGTCATCGCCGACGGCGGGGACGTGACGATCGATCCGAATGGGGCAGAGACGATCGACGGGGCGGCAACGCTTGTCGTTCCGAACGGATATTCCACCTTCATCGTCTGCAGTGGGACAGCGTTCTTCACGGATAAGGTGATTGCCAAGATCCAGGCTAAATCGGAGATCAACAACGTCGTCGGGTGTGAGACCGTCTATGTATCCAGCACTTCTATTCAGATAAAAACCGGCAACGTATTCTTCAATGCCAAGAACGTCGTCTATGCTTCCGCACTGACAAAATCCCTGTCTGGCACTTTCACCGCCGGCAATAATGGCGGGTTCCTTGATACCGGTGTCATGCAGGCGAGCAAAACCTATTTTGTTCACTCTGTGCGCAACCTGACCACAGGTGCCGGTGATTGGGTGGCTAGTCTGCAATCTTCCTCGGCGCTCGTTTCAACAACAAATCTTGCAGGATGGGAAGTTGCTGGCCGCGTAAACGTCATGCTGACAACGTCGGGCAATGTCATCCGCCAATACGTGCAAGAAGGGAACGAATATCGAATTGTCGGTACGCTTGTAACCGAGGTAAGTGGGGCCGGTTGGGCGCCGGCGGACTTTCAGTTTATTTGTTTGCCGGTAGGTATTTCCACTGAAGCTAATCTCAATCTTGTCAATGGTCAGGCCGGAAACTCGTCGGGCGCATTGGTTGTATACACGGATACTGTTTCTCAATTTTCAACACAGCTAAGTGTAAACGTAGTCAGCGCTCATGAGAGCCGCATTGCGGGGAAGGTCCGAACCCGCTCTACGGGTATACTGAAGTCTCAGGCAACTGAGACCGTTGGTAGCGGCACTTTCTCTATCCAAGTTCTTGGATTTAACGACTATACCGTGCCGCGCATGAATGGAGCTTGATCATGACTTTGGTTTACGTGATGCGCGACGAAAATGGCGCAATCAAGGGCGTATTCGCCGGCAGACAGGAAATCGCACAAGAGGCGATCGATGACCTAGCCGAAGAGGTGCAGGCATTCCTTCACCCGAAGGCTTCAGTCTCTTCTGTCTCGGCCCGACAGTTCCGCCTGCAGCTCCGCCGTGCCAAATTGATCGACCAGGTCAAGGCCTGGGTGGCGCAGCAGGACGGCGAAACCCAGGACGCCTTCGAGTATAGCGGCACCTTCGTCAAAGATAGCCCGATGATGGCGTCAGGCTTCGCTATCATGGGCTTCTCGCCGCAACAGGTCGACGAGTTCTTCTCCGCGGCGACGCAACTATGATCCTCCGCTACCTCGCCTACTTGCCGGCGAACATGGCCCTCATTGGCTTGGCCTATGTCCTTTCGCCCTTCCTTGCCGCATGGTCAATGAAGCACGGCCCCATTCTCCCCGGCCGCTGGCGGTGGTTCTCGACGCTGAACGCTGACCTGGACGGCTATATCCCGCAGCGTGTCGCTGGCTTCGACCCTGCCGCCAAGGGCTTCAAACTCTGGTGGCAGCGAACCCGCTGGACATGGCGAAACCCATGCAACGGCTGGCAATCCGAACTGCTGGGTGTCGAGGACATCGCCTCTGCCTTCACCGTAAAGCGCGATCTGCCGCTGCCGTTCGGCTTCTATCTCAAGCTCTGGCTGGGCTGGAACCCGGTCAAGCACGGCGGGAATTACTACCCGTACATGCTGCAGGTCGGGCCTAAGCGGGCCTGAACTGCGCAATTCGCTCCATGGAGGACGCGATGGAAACGTCAATTCGTCTGAGTTTTGTCCGCTGGTTTCAGCGCATCAGTGATCATCTGCCCAAGCAGGGAGTGCAGAGACTGAGCCACGACAAGGTTCATTCTGATCCGGTTGGTGACCGAGACTACACCGACATTATTCGCGTCGTGAATGCTGCCTCCCAGGGAAAGGTGAATTACGCCGTTGAACTGCCGCGCTTCGGAAATAATGTCGACATAGTCAACCTTCGTTGAGTTGTCGCGCAGTTCCCACCAGACATCGCCGATAGCAATTCGCTGTCCTGTCGAGATTACAACTCGATTTTCCTGATCGTCACTCATGATCCCCTCCCGTTTAGGGGGATCATTGATTTATTTCTATCGAGAGTCGAGCGCGATCCTCCGGTAGCCGCCTCTTTCTATGCCCCAACCACAATCCGGAGCCTCCCATGCGTCTTGTGAAAAACAAGCGCCGCGTACTCACGTGGTCGCTATCGATGTGGTGTGTCTACCTCGCTGGCCTGTTCGAGCTCGTCCCGTACATCGTGCCGTATCTCGACGACTGGATACCACGCTGGCTGTCAATCCTCTTTCTGGTGGCATCACCAGTTGCCCGCCTCATCCATCAACCGGATCTCAAGGAAAACGACAATGGCCGGTAGGCTCAAGAAAGGTAGCGCTGCGGCTGCAATGGCCGTGGCGTTGGTCGGAAGCTTCGAAGGCCTTCGACAGAACGCCTATCCCGATCCAGCAACAGGCGGTCAGCCTTGGACGCTGTGTTATGGCAGCACGAACGGCGTGAAACCCGGTGATCGTAAAACCGTCGAGCAGTGCAAGGCGCTTCTCTCTCTCGAACTCCAAACTTATGCGGCCGGCGTTGAGCGCTGCGTCACTGTCCCGTTGCCGGACTCGCGTTTCGTCGCCCTGACTTCATTCAGCTACAATGTGGGCATCAAGGCCGCCTGTGGCTCCAGCGCGGTCAAGCTCATCAACCAGGGCAAGACCGCTGAAGGCTGCGAAGCTCTCCTGAAATGGAACCGCGCAGCCGGGATCGTCTTCCCTGGCCTCGCCCGTCGCCGGCAGAAGGAACGCCAGTTCTGCCTGGAGGGCCTGTGATGCTCTCCCTAATCCCCGACGTCATAAAGCTGCCGGCCGCCATCGCCCTCGGCGCCATCCTCGCGTTCTACCCGGCCCGTTGGCTTGGGCAGTCCGAAGGCAAGCAGATCGCCGCAACAGCAGCTCTCTCCAAATCCGTCCAGGTCCTGCGGGAAAGGAACACCATCGATGACGAAGTTTCCACTTCTGATGCTGCCGCTTTGTGCGCTGATCTCGGGCTGCCAGACGACCAGCAAGCAGAATGTGTGCGACGGGTTCTCTCGCCTGACGCCGAGCCTGCAGACGTCGGTCACGATTCTGAAAACGGATCGACCGTTCGCAAACCAGATTGCCAGCCACAATAAGTTCGGCGCCGCCCAAGGCTGCTGGGGGAGCAAAAGCCCATGATGAACAGCATCAGCTTGTCCCTTACGCAGCCGAGGGGTAGCGGAAGCGCGCCGCCGAGCGCTATCTACTATGTAGACCCGGCCGGCTCGGATGCAAATGACGGCCTCTCGCAGGCAACTGCGTGGCAGACCCTTGCTAAAGTCAATGGTGCAACAATCCCGGCTAGGGCCTGGGTTTTGTTCAAAGGTGGCTCCACGTTCACCGGCCAGCTCACCCTCACGGCTGGCAAGCACTTCGGGACCGCCGGGAATATCACTGTGTTCGGCTCCTACGGTACCGGCAAGGCGATCATCCAGGCTGGAGTCAATGGTGACTGTGGCGTGTACGGCATCAACCCCCAGTACGTCACCATCCGAGACATGGACCTCCGGGGCACCGGTACGCTAGTCAGCACTGGCTCAGGGGTCTACTTCGAGAACACCTTGACTGGCGGGGTTTACCTTCGTGGCGTGTCGGTGATCGGCAACACCATCTCTGGGTATGGGCTCGATGGAATTTCCGCATGGGGCAACCCAGCGGATACTTCGGGGTCAGGCTTCGACGGCATGAGCATTACGGATAACACCGTGCATGACTGCACCGGCAATGCCATCCAGTGGCGCGGCTGTGGGATCACGCTCCAGTCACTCACCACGTTTGGCCTGGCGGTTGTCCAGCCCACCATCATCAATGCCTACATCGCCCGCAACACTGTGTACAACTGCATCGGGAAGAGCAAGGCCATCATCAACTCCCACTCAGGCGACGGCATCCTCCTGGGGCAGTCCCAAGATTGCCTCATCGAGTACAACTATGTCCACCACAATGGGGGCTCTGGTGGCGGCTTGGTGGCTATCTGGTGCTATGACAGCCAGCGGATCACCGTCCAGTTCAATGAGGCATCATTCACGACCGTTGAGGCGGGAACCTCTGATGGGGGTGGCTTCGACGTTGATGGGGGGTCCAAGGACTGCATCTTCCAGTACAACTACAGCCACGATAACATTGGCCCAGGCTTCCAGCTCTATGACTATTCTGGCAGCGCGTCCTTCGGCGAGCTTCCCCTGTCAGGGAACAAGATCCGGTACAACATATCGGAGAATGACGGTGGAGCGAATGGTGCCACCTCGGCCAAGGGGTGCCTGTCCATCGGCAACGATGACTCGACACGGGACGGTACGGGTAACGCCATCCACAACAATGTCTTCTACTCGTCTCTGACCGGTGCAGTCGCTGTGATCTTCCTTGGTGCCAACCATAACAGGATCACGAACAGCTACGTCGCCAACAACGTCTTCTACCTCACGGGCACGAGCAGCAAGTTCATATACACCTTCAACGTGACCCCAGCCATGCTGTGCATTGGCAACTGCTATTCGTCGCCGTCTACCTCAATCAAATGGGGTGCCACGACCTACACGACGTTCTCCAACTGGCGGGCCGCCTTCCCGACCCAGGAGACTGTAGCCGGAGGCGCCACCTTCAAAGCTGCCAACCCAAGCCTGGTGGGGACGGTGCCCGTCGGAACTATCGGGGGCTTCGATCCATTGCTTCTCGGAGCTTATAAGACGCAGGCCGCATCCGTATGCAAAAACGGTGGGCAGGATCTCAACGCACTCTACGGCATCAGCATGGGACCGCGAGACCTTTTCGGGAACACCATTCCTCAAGGGCTTTATGACATCGGCTGCTACGAGACCGCTTGATATTAGCCGCTCATAACAACTCGAAGGACGGCTCCGTCGACGCGAAGCCGCTCTTCTGACCGCGCGATATTTTAAATGAAGACAGGGCGCACGACAGAATGACTTCCAATGAGGACATTCTTCGGGCACTCGGCCGTGTCGAAGGCAGATTGACCGGAATCGAGGACAGCGTTTCTCACCTTCGCGATGAGGTGAGCGACGAGAAGGATAATGCCCACCAAAGCCGGACGGTGATCCACAGGCGGCTCGATGAGCAGGCGAGACAGATCCATCTCCTCGACATGACCGTGACGGTCAGCAGCAACGCCGACGGTCAGATCCGTGAGGAGATCAAAAGCCTCACGAAGACCGTCGAGAAAAACCACGAAGCGGTCGCCCCCACTCTTGAGGAGTGGAAAAAAATGAAGACTCTCGGCTATGGGATTTCAGGGCTCATTGCCTTTGCCGGCCTCACGATCGGCGGGGTTGTCGCCTATATGAGCGATGGCGCGGTAGCGGCGTTACGGCATTGGCTGAAGATCAATTGAGGTAGGCCAATGCCAAAAAAGACCCCGCTTCGGAGCGGGGCTAAGGTTGAGGTGGGTCGCATAGCGAAGTGTAACGAATCTCCGCACGGCCCGAAGGTTTTACGATCAACGGAGCGTATTGTTCCCGTGCCGACAGATTTTTATTAATCAGTCGCACCAGTCGTTTCGTCGCTTCGGGCTCCACGTCCTGGCGAAGCCTTCCCGAAGCAAAGTCTTCCCGATCTCCTGCCCGTTGGCCCGGTAGATATTCACCAGCGGCCGGTGAGTAGGCGTCTTGTCCACCGCGCCGCTGAGCACGACCCGCAATCCCTTTTCAGCCAATAGCTCTTTCAGCTTTCCTTTGGCGATCAGCGCCAGCTTCCGTTCCTTCATGCACTTCGCGTGCGATCCGATCTCCGGTGTATCGATGCCCGAGACGAACGGAACTCCTTCCCCCAACAGTCGCATGTTCTGCCCGTCGCATTTCACAGTGTCGCCGTCGACGACGCTCAGCGATGTGCAGATAATCAGTCCAGCAATCATCGCAATATCTACTCGTTCGTGGCCATGATTGGCTCACCCCTCGGAATGCTCCGCATGATCTCGAGCAGCTCTTCCATATATTCTCGTGCCTGCTCACAGCCTCCTATGAGCGCGCTTCGTTGGTCTCGATCGTCGATCGCGTGGGCCGCCATCTCGATTAAGCGGATCTGGTCTCGCAGAAGATTGGCTTTGTCGATAAGGTCGGTACGGTGGTTCATGGGTGCCCGCTTGTCGGTATCGCTCATTCATCCCTCATCACAGCAATAGCCTTAGTTCGGCGTCAGCATCCGCAGATACTGGCTCCGTCGGCAGAATGATAAGCTGATCATTGCGCAGCGGTCGCTGCAGCTTGCTTGCCTCCTCCCATGGAGCAGTGAGCCATGTCTCGATCTCGTCCTGGTCGGTGAGGATCGCCGGCATTGCTTTCTGATGGATCGGCGCCACAACACCGTTTGGCTCGGTTGTCAGGAACCCAAATAGGTCTGCGGTGATCAGTCCTTCCTTGATCTTGCGCACGCTTTGCCATTGCGGCACCCAAATTCCCGCGAAGAACATCAGCGGGCGGCTCGGATCGGCGGCGAACCATGCATTCGGCGTTCGTCCGCCCTCGGGCTTGCTTGCGGGATCGGGCTCGGCAAAACTTGTGAACGGCACGACACAGCGAAACTCGGTGCCGTGCCAGCGCTTCCAGTGCTTGCTGGAGACATTGCGGACATTGGTTGTTCCCCCATCCGGCTCCATCTTCAGCAGCTCTTGAAAATCGAATTGCTTGCCCTTTTTGCGCAGTGCGTCGGCTCGCTTTGTTGCTGCCTGAAAGAGCGCTTGGGAAGAACTCGGAAGGCCCCAGCGGACCTCGACCAGTTCGCGGCCGGCCGGCGTATTGCGCACGACTGGCGCCATGCGGTCGGGCCATATCTCCGCCGTCGGCTCCATGTTGCCGGTGCTGTCGATCATCGCGCGGGTAATTCCGCGGATAGCCTCCTGGTTACTCAGCATGCTGTAGAGATTGCACACATCGCCCTCCTTTGGCGTCCACGTGCCTTTTCGGCTGACTTCGTTCGTGTCGATGAATTGGCCGTTCCAGCGGTCCCTGAAATGGCGGGCAGCTTCGCGGCTGCTGAAGCAAAAGACAAGATAGTCATCCGCTTCGATCGAAGCCCCATAGCTTTTTGAGCCGCCTTCAATGGTCAGCGCCGAGGTGATCACCGCACCGCGCTCGTGAAGGGGATACGCATTTTCTCCAGTGTGATAATTGCCCCACCAAATTATGACATGGTGCGGCAGGTGGCTGTTGAGCCGCCAGCGCGCAAGCGGATTCTCGCGTCGATCTGCCATCTTATAAAACCCCGTCCTCCCATATCGGCTTCTTGACCGTGGTAACCTTGATCAGACGCCTCACTTTGAGGTTCCCAAATTCCGATCCCCAAATTTGAAGCACTTTCAGGCTCATGTAGTCTCCCCGGTCGCAGCGCTCGCAATGGAAGCGACATGCCAGGCGATCGAGGCTGACGTTAGTCGTCAGCTTCAGCAGGTCGCTCGGAAAAAAACGATAAGTCGTTCTGCAGAACTGGCATGTTACCTCCAGCAATTGACCGGCCTCCGCCGCGTCGCGGAGACTCCATCCCCGCAACTTCTTGGCATTGTTCATTTCCGGCATTGTCAGTCTCGATCGTAGCTCGGCCGCCAGCCGCGGGTCATGCCTCGGCTCATTGCACCCTCTGCCAGCGTCAATTGCCGGCGCAGGTGGCGAATATCCTCCAGCAGGGTGTCTATTGCTGCGTGGGTATCGCCCCTGTGGTAGGCAATCACCTTGTCACGCTCATCGTCTTCCACGGCTTCGCCGATCGGCTGCTCTCGCATATCCGTGCTCCATGCTTCAGTTTTCAGATTGGCGGCCGCCGCGCCGATGTTCTTATTATGTTCGCATCGAGATGCGAGTCAATAATCAATCTGGGTCAATTGCTTTTTGAGACGTTGCTGATGGGATGGAGGCATGACAAAGCCGCCGAAACCAAAGCCGCTCCTGCAGGATGCTGATAAGCCGGTTCGATCCCGGCCGCGCAAGCCGCGAGATCCAGCCCAGCCGAACCTGCCCGACCCTATGCCGGATCGCATTGAGCCGTGTCTTGCGCTTCTGAAAGCAAGACCGCCGAAGGGCGACGATTGGGTTTATGAAATCAAATGGGATGGCTATCGCCTGGCCGTTCACATCGAGCCTCGAGGGGTGCGCATTCTGACGCGGAGCGGCCTGGACTGGACGCACCGCTTCCCGCTGATAGAGGCCGCCGCCAAGGCGCTTCCCGTCTCCACCGCCATCGTGGACGGTGAGGCCGTCGTGGTCGACGAGCGCGGTCGATCTGATTTCGGCCTGCTGCAGCAATCGCTTGGCGGACGCGGCGGCAAGAAGCGGTCGAGCAACGCCGTCTTCATGGCATTCGATCTGCTCTATTTCGACGGTCACAACCTCAGGAAGTCCGAGCTCGACGTGCGCCGGCATCTGCTTGAGGATTTGGTGCCGGCGGGCGGGCAGGGGAATATCCGGCTTTCCGAAGAGATCGAGGCCGACGGTGATCAGCTGCTGGCGAGCGCCTGCGAACATGATCTCGAGGGCATCATCGCCAAGCGCCGGGACGCGCCCTATCGGTCGGGACGTCTCGGCGACTGGGTGAAGATCAAATGCGTCCAAAGCGACAGCTTCGTGATCGTCGGTTATGAGCGATCCACAGTAGCGCGTGCCGGGATCGGCCGGCTTCTGCTCGCCGCGCGCAAGGGCAAGAAGCTGGTCTATGTCGGCGGGGTAGGAACCGGCTTCAACGAGCGCAATGCTTATGAGCTTCGTGAGAAGCTCGACCGCCTGAACACATCCACGCCGGCCGCCACTGTTGATCGCAAGGGAGCAATTTTCGTGAAGCCGAAGCTCATCGCCGAGATCGAATATCGAGGTTGGACCGATGATGGATAGCTGCGGCATTCGTCTTATAAGGGGCTTCGCGAGGCGGCTGATGCGGCGGCGGTTTATGAGGTGGGTCAGTCTTGACTATTGACGAACTTGCGGTCGGTATTTCGTCCAGTTGAGAGACACCCAAAGGTAGTACTCGGTTGACCAGTAATCCTTTATGTTGAGTTGTGTTCAGTTGAATTCGGGTGCTACAAAGGTCAAATCACAACTGGAGGGTGGCGACATGGCAACCGGAGATAAACTTGGGCCGTTCAATATTCAAAGCGGCAAAGTCAGCAAAGGGCCTGGTGACGACACGGGCGAAACTGCCGATAGGGCGCAAACATATACGGCGCCGGCGGACCACTTCATCAACGAAGAGAGCATCGCCGTTCATCTTACCAGCGCCCACGGAAAAAACGCCGGTGTTCGGGTGGAGAGCGTGCACAAAGAGCCAAGAAAATTCCGAATACCAGCAGGGGACGAGGTTACACTACCTGTCCCAATATCGTTTGTGGTTCGAGCGCATGCTGAAACTGGATCGGGCTATTCAAGGGATACCATAACAGCATGGGCGGAAGCGGAGGTAAGTTACAGTATCACTGAGTACGTGCATTGAAACTTTCGTCGGTACCGCGGTAGCCCGCCACGAATGTGACGCGAGGAGGCTCCGCCAGGAGACGGCTTCTTGATTGGCGTGCAGGAGTGACCAGCCGGACGGGGCAGGTGGATCAAGCCGTCCCGTCCACTTCGCCATCTTCATCGAGCATATGCACCGGCAGATAGGTGTTTTTCTCCATCCACTCGCGGACGATAAACCTGACGGTATCGTTGCGCGTCTTGCCGAACTCGCCGGACAGATCCCGCAGCGCTTCTTCCATGTCGGCGTCGAATGCGATCGATCCGGAGTTCCGCAACAGCAGCGCGGCCCGACGAAGCATGATCTGGAGATCTGCTCGCGAGATATCTGCGATCCGGTCGGCGGCGTCTTCAAGGAGGGTGGCGGTGTCATCTTTTACCAAGCTGTCACTCCTATTTTGATCAGCTTCTATGCTGGACCGCCCTATGGTATTTGACTGGCGGCTATTGAAGCCCGCCGTTTTCGGCGAACGCGCGAGCGACAGGTTCGAAATACTCATTTGGCGGAAACGAGTTCAGTTTGATCAACTGTTTCCGCAGCGCGTCGAACTCAGAATATGCCACTTTGCGCTCTAAAGCTTCGTTGGCGAGGGCATCCATGGCATCGCAGACCGATTCAACCGCCGCTTTATGAGCCTCGGCCTGAGGTGGCGTGGTTAACTTGTTGGTCGGCCTAACAAAAACGAACGAATTATTGCGGGCATACGCCGAGAGCGCTCGGATCGATCTTGCGATTGCCATATCCTTCTTATTCGGATCAGTCACTCGTGTCCCTTTCCGCGGTAGGTCGCAGGGATTCCTGCCGCCTCGTGGCACTGCGCAAGCGTCTCCAGCCATGCAGCTAACCCCGCCGGCACTTCAGCATTCCCGACTTCCATTGCTTCCACCCAAGAGAGGTCGCACTGCAGCGCACTGGCAAGGTTTATTGGCGTCCAGCGGATGTGGAGAAGGCATTCCGTGAAACGAGCAGGGGTCATGGTAGGCTCCAATTCGCGTTAGGCGACACAGTGGCATCACTCGCGTGCGTGTCAATCACACTGCGCGTTTGGCTTGGTCCAAAATGATCCGGTCGGCTTTTCCCTTAGAACTTCTTCAAGCCTAAAAGGCATCCACGTTGGACATGTATCCAAGGCGCGCCATAGAAAAATGCGCGTCACTATAGCGCGACGATCAGGATGAGACGCGAGCGACAATCTGGATGAGATTCTTATGTCGCGGTTGGAGCGAAGTTATCATGTTGATTGTCGCTGGCAAGAGTTTCATCGTCTTCTGATTGCCGCTCCG
>NZ_LWBS01000021.1 GCF_001652265.1 Rhizobium leguminosarum | reverse complement strand
CTGCTGGATCTCATGGGGCTGAAAGTCCCAGTTCCAGATCATACGACGCTGAGCCGTCGGGCACAGAAGTGGGAGCCATCAGCCCGACGAAACCCGCCGCTGCCGGACGGTCCGCTGCATGTGCTTGGTATGCATCCGGTGAGGGCCGCAGGTTAGGCTGCTTGAGCGTTAAGTCCGTGTGGCTGCCAATTCCACGGGAGTAATTGCTCCAGCTTACTGATTGGCGTGTCGGCGATGCGGGCCAGGACGTCAGCAAGCCAAGCCTGGGGATCGATGTCGTTGAGCTTGGCACTCATGATCAGCGTCACTATCAAGGCAGCACGATCAGCGCCGCGATCCGATCCGGCGAAGAGCCATGACTTCCTTCCAAGTGCAAAACCCCTGAGCGCGCGCTCGGCGGCATTGTTCGTGAGACAAATCCGGCCGTCGTCGAGGAACGACACGAAGCCGTTCCAGCGCTTCAGCATGTAGTCGATCGGCTCTGCGACCGGAGAACTGCGCGACAGTTTTGCCCGCTCGGTTTGAAGCCAGCGGTGCAGTTCGCCGATAAGCGGCAGACTGTGCTTGCGACGGCGCTCCAGGCGTTCCGCTGCGGCAAGCCCGTTGATCTCACGCTCGATGTCGAACAGCGCATCGGTCCGTTTGACGGCTTCCAGCGCCATAGGCGAGATCGGCGCGGCGCGGCTGCCGCGTTTGGCATTCGTGGCGATGTCGGCCAGCACGAAGAACTTGCGCCTCGAGTGGGACTTATCTCGAGCTCGAGATAAGGCGCATTATCCAGAGCATGGTTTTATCTGGGGTATCCTACTCTATATGTCATGTGGGCCGGAGATTTCGGCACGCTGGGCTCCAGATAAAAGCTGCGACTGGGATTTGACGGGCCGCCGCTTGCGGGGGCGACGTTGCAGATACCGCTACGCACCATGTCGACGATCGAAGACTATGTCGCCACGCAGGAATGGCGACGCGCACTATTGTCGCGCTGCCCGCTGCATTTGAACGGCAGCTGTTCGTTTCGACGTCATGGGAGTTATGGGCGCGTTACCAGTCCGGGTGTTCGGGTCGCCCGCTATTATTGCCCGCAGGGGCGCATGACGTTCAGTCTGTTGCCGGATTTTCTCGCCGCGCGCCTACCCGGTTCGCTTGCAGCGATAGAGCGCGTCGCCGCTGACGCTATGTCGGCAAGAAGCATGGAAGCGGCCGCTGACGCTGCGCGTGGCCCGGATGTTTGCCTGCCGGGCGCTGTGCGATGGCTTCGCCGACGCGTCACAGCGGTAAGGAGATCCGTTGCCGCTGTCAGATCAATTGCGCCCCCGCAGGACTTGCCGATAAGCGAGATACCGCCACTCACGCAGCTGCGCCGCACTCTTGCTCCGCAGATATTGCATGACATCCCGGCGCCCCTCGGCTTTCAACGGGTGTGGGGGAGAACTGGCGATGATCATGTAGGCTGCTCAGCGCTGGATGCCATCTCGATCGAGGATTGCGGTATGGTGACCCTGAACAGTTCCCGCCAACACGATACGGGGCCTGATCCACCTCGATCGCCTGCTACGCTATGCCGATCGAGGTAAAGCGATGCCCATATTCATCGGTCATAGCGACGCAGCTGCCCCTGCCGCTCCCACCCACCACGATATTCGCCGCATCTGGCGCGTGGAGGGACGGTTGAGCGCCGGAACAATGACCGTCTATCTGAATCGGATCCAACAATTTCGCACTTTTTGCGCTCTGCATGGTCTGGTCGAGCGGGAGGAACTGACCCTCGAACAGGTTGGTCGCTTCATAGACTGGTATGCGAAGCGACGGGGACTCGATCCACGTTCTCTCCACCTTTCCCGAAGCGCTCTGCAGGCGCTGAATCGTGTCTATCATCTTATGAGGCTCTCGCCTCCCGACTGGCGTCCGCCACGTTCGATGAAGGTGAAGTCGCCATCGACGCCGTTGCTTGCGCAATATGCCGCCTATCTCGCCCAGCATCGGGGTAATCCTCAGGCGACGGTCCATAGAAAGCTGGACCACCTCGGCAAGCTTTCCGATCACCTGGTTCTGGCTAATAGAGACTGGCATTCGATGCAGCTTGTCGACATTGACGCGTTTCTGGTTGACTGCGCCGCACGCTATTCCCAATCGCATGTGGGCGATATTGCCTGCACAGTACGCTGCTTTTGCCGTTTCCTGCATTGGAGCGGTCGCAGCCCGGTCGATATCAGCGAGGCCGTGATCGCCCCCGTGCAGCGACGCTATGAGCGGCCCAGACGCGCCCTTTCCTGGGAGGATGTGCAGCGGCTCCTGAGGGCGGTGGACAGATCGAGCCCGAGGGGCCTTCGCGACTACGCGATCCTGCTGATGATGAGCGTCTATGGCTTCGGCGCCGGCGAGATTATCCGCCTGCAGTTTCAGGACATCGACTGGGATGCCGGCACGCTGTCGGTCTGCCGCCCAAAGACGGGAGTCGCGTTCACGCTGCCGCTGTTGCCGCCGGTTGCCGAGGCGCTGGCGCACTACCTGCGCCATGGCCGGCCCGCTGATACGCCGACGCGCCACCTCTTCGTGCCGCTGAAGATGCCGCTGGAGGCATTCGTCGGTTCGAGCGCGATACGCCACATTGTCGTGAAGCATGCGAAGTTCGCGGGGATCGATGCGCCATTTCTGGGCAGCCATGTCTTGCGACACTCCCATGCAGCGCGCCAGATCGATCTTGGCGCGCGACCCCAGGTGGTGTCGGAGTTGCTCGGTCATCGGGATCCAGAGTCGGTTTCCGCCTATGTGCGCATCGCCACGGAGACACTGCGCGAGATCGCGTTGCCGGTGCCGACATGATGACCGTCGTGACCTTGTCCGAGCTGAAGTCCGACGCGGAGAGCTTCCTGGCGTTCAAGCGCGCCATGGGCCATCCCTATCGACGCGGTGCGTTCGAGATCGAGCGACTCCTTCGCTTCGTCGGAGAGCAGTGGGCCGGTGATGACGATATTCCGCTGGCTGATGCGATCAGCCGCTGGTGTGGGCGTTTGCCCGACCGCAAGGCCGTCACGCTCGGCAATGAGTTCGGCGTCATTCGCCAGCTTTGCCTGCATCGCCGTTGTCGTGACCCCACCGGCTATGTGCCCGAGCACGCTTTTGCGCCGGTGAAGGAGTCGACCTTCTTTCCTTACATTTTCAGCCGCGAAGAGATCCGCCGCATTCTCGCCGCCGCGTCAACGCACCAAGGCCGCTTCATATGGGCGTCGATGCTACGCAGGCTGATCCTCGTGCTTTATTGCACCGGCCTCAGACTCGGCGAGGCTGTGCGCCTCAACATGGACGATGTCGATCTTGATCGCGGAACCTTGCTGATCCGCAATAGCAAGCGGCGCACGCGGATCGTCCCGATGCGCGACGATCTTGTCGCAGAGCTCCGGCTCTATGTCGACGATCGACGCAAGTTGCTTCTCGATCGTGCTCATGTGGATTCCGAGGCGCTGTTCGTTCGCCGCAACGGTGCGGCACTCCATACCAAGGCGGCATCCAATGCCATCCGAAAGCTCCTACGCCGCCTCGATATCAAGCCCGCGCAGGGGCGTGTTGGAGCGCGACCATATGAGTTTCGGCATGCCTTCGCTGTTCATCGACTCACGGCTTGGGCAGACGAAGGGGCGGACGTTCACGCCAAGCTCCCTTGGCTTTCGGCCTATCTCGGCCACCAGAACGTCATTGGCACCGAAGTATATCTGAAGGCGACACCGCAACTGCTGGAACTGGCGAGCACACGCTTCGAACTATAGCGCGACGATCAGGATGAGACGCGCGCGACAATCTGGATGAGATTCTTATGTCGCGGTCAGGGCAAATTATCACGGTGATTGTCGCTGGCAAGAGGGTTGTCGGTTTCTGATTGTCGCTCCGCGACAAGTTCGTGCGTGTTTTTGATTGTCGCATAGGAGGCGGGTCTGCCGCGCTGGCGTTTGGCTTCCATGGCGGAACGTCGCCGGTAGCTTTCGACATTCATCTCGAAGATCGTTGCATGATGAACAAGTCGGTCCACCGCGGCAAGCGTCATGGCTGGGTCCGGAAAGACCCTGTTCCATTCTCCGAAGGGCTGATTGGCGGTGATCATGATGGAACGCCGCTCATATCTTGCGGAGATGAGTTCGAAGAGCACGCTGGTTTCGGCCTGGTCCTTGGTGACGTAGGCCAGATCGTCGAGGATGAGCAGATCGAACTTGTCGAGCTTTGCGATGGCGGATTCGAGCTGGAGCTCACGCCGTGCGACCTGAAGCTTCTGGACGAGGTCGGTCGTGCGAGTGAACAGCACCCGCCAACCGTTCTCGATCAGCGCGAGGCCGATGGCCGCGGCGAGATGGCTCTTTCCGCCGCCAGGCGGTCCGAACATGAGGATATTGGCACCTTTGGCGAGCCAACTATCGCCGGCTGCGATCGCCATGACCTGGGCCTTGGAGACCATGGGCACGGCGTCGAAGGCGAAGCTGTCGAGTGTCTTTCCAGGCGGCAGATGCGCCTCGGCGAGGTGGCGTTCGATCCTGCGATGCGATCGCTCGGCCAACTCATGTTCAGCGATGGCCGACAGGAAGCGGGCGGCTGGCCATCCCTCCCGATCGGCCTGCTCGGCAAACTGCGGCCAGAGCGTCTTGATCGTCGGTAGCCGGAGGTCATTCAGCATGATGCCTAGTCGTGCTTCGTCGATTGTGTGAATGCTCTTCATGCGACTTCTCCCGCGTAGGCGGCCCCCATCAGGGCTTCATAGCTATTGAGCGATGCGAGTTGCACATGAACGGTCGGCAACTGAGCCGGGTCCGGGCCGAAGAGCACCCTCAGGGCAGCCAGGTCTGGCAGGTCGCCGGCGTCGAGAGTTCTGGCAAGCTCCTCGGCCAGTTCACGTTCGCAGCCGCGATCATGAGCCAGCGCCAGCAGTTCGACGGTGATCTTGCAAGCCTGCCGCTCGGGCAGTTGCTCGATGAGGGCATCAAAGGTCCTGCGATATTCCTGCCGGGGAAAGAGCTTGTCGCGATAGACGAGACCCAGAAGTGCCATCGGCTTTTTGCGCAGGGAATGAACAACGTGCCGGTAATTGACGACCTGATCGTGCCGACCGTCGGCATGGCCGCGCCCTCGAGGCAATGTCATCAGATGCGTCCCGCCGATGAAGACCTCAAGGCGATCGTCGAATAGACGCACCCGCAGCCGGTGGCCGATCAGGCGGGACGGCACAGTGTAGAAGACCTTGCGCAAGGTGAAGCCGCCGGTGCGGGACACGGTGACGACCACCTCTTCGAAGTCGGTTGTGCGGCGGTCGGGAAGTTCCTGCAAATGCGGGCGCTCAGCGTCAATGCGCTTGCCATGTGCGGCATTACGGCGGCTGACAATCTCATCGATGAAGGCGCGGTAGGAGCCGAGATCGTCGAAGTCCCCGGTGCCGCGCATCAGCAGCGCATCGCGGACGGCGTTCTTGAGATGGCCATGGGAACTTTCGATCGAGCCGTTCTCGTGCGCGACGCCCTTGTTGTTGCGCGTCGGCGTCATGCGGTAATGGGCGCACAGTTCCTCATAGCGGTGGGTGAGATCGACCTTGGCGTCGGCATCGAGGTTGCGGAAGGCGGCCGACAAGCTGTCGCTGCGGTGATAGAGAGGCGAACCGCCGACCGACCACAAGGCGTTTTGAAGCCCCTCAGCCAGAGCGACGAAGCTTTCGCCGCCGAGGATGACATGGGTGTGCTCGAAGCCCGACCAGACCAGCCGGAAGTGATAGAGCAGATGGTCGAGCGGCTGGCCGGCAATCGTTACGCCGAGGCTGTCCATGTCGGTAAAATCCGACAGTCCCAACCGGCCGGGTTCGTGCGTCTGACGGAATATCACTTCCTGCTCCTGACCGTGAACAGCCCGCCATGATCGGATACGCCGCTCAAGCGTGCGGCGAATACCTTCGGACAGTTCCGGATGACGTCGCAGCATCTCATTGTAAACGGCGACCGCACGGATGCCGGGAGCGGCCTTGAGGAGCGGAACAACCTCGGTGTCAAAGATGTGCTCAAGAGGATCGGGGCGACGCCGGTCGCGCGGCCGCCTGCTCTGCGATGGAAGACGCGCTTCCTTCTCGATGCGGTAAGCTGTCGCCCGGCTGATCGACGCCTTGGCGGCGGCGACCTCGATGGAGTTGTTTTGTCGGTACTTCATAAAAAGCCTCGTCTGATGATCGGTTACATGGCGACCCGGCACAAAGGTGATTCTCCATTCTCAGAAAATCACCCACGCTACCGGGCCGACCGCGATCATGAGACGCCGAAAAATTGCGCCGCGGCGGGGGTGTAACTCCGCTCGGGCTACGCCCTCCCTTCGTCACACCCCCGCCGCCGAGTCTCATCCTGAATGACGCGGAGTCTCACCTTGATTGTCGCCGCACATCGAACAGCATGTGCGACGCGCGCGACAGCCGCGATGAGCAAGATCGGATCCCAGATGCTATTCGCTCTCGTGCAGTCGTTCTTCACCAACTATCTGCCGCGCCAGCGTGGCGAGAGCCCGCATACGACGCGCGCCTATCGCGACACACTCAAGCTGCTGTTTCAGTTCGTTGCTCAGTGCCGCGGCCGCGAGGTTGCCGCGCTTGTGCTGGAGGATCTCGACGCTGACACCATCGCCGCCTTCCTCGATCATCTCGAGAGAGGAAGATCCAACTCCACCGCCACGCGCAACTGCCGTCGTGCCGCGCTTCGCAGCTTCTTCAAACACCTCTTGCGCAATGATCTCGACAATGCACTCCGCTACACGCAGGTGCTGGCGCTGCCGTCGAAGCGGGCGAGGCAGAAGCCCGCGACCTACCTAGAAGCGACCGACGTGCGGGCCATCATCGCTCACCCGGACCGCCGGACCCGTGCTGGCTGGCGTGATTATACGCTTCTGCTTTTCCTCTATAACTGCGGCGCCAGGGTGAGCGAAGCGATCGGTCTGCAGTGGCATGATCTTCAACTCACGCCGCCGCGTCAGGCTCGATTGCGCGGTAAGGGCCGCAAGGAGCGGCTCGTTCCGATGTGGCGCGAGACGGCCGACGCGTTGCGCCGCCTGCAAAACCTGTCGGACGCCCCGGGCCAGCAGCATGTTTTCATGAACCGCCACGATCAGCCGCTGACCCGCGATGGCGTCGCGTATATTCTCGCCAAGCATGCCGCAGCAATCGCCCAGGATCGACCCAGGCTGGCCCGTCACCACATTACGCCACATGTTTTTCGCCACAGTTGTGCTGCTGCGCTATTACAGTCGGGGACTGACGTGACCGTGATCCGCGATTATCTTGGTCATGCAAGCATCGTGACCACGAACCGGTATATTTCGACGAACCTGAAGATGAAACGCGACGCGCTCCAGAACTTTTGGGAGCATGCAGGCATCGAACCCAGTCAAACCAAGCCCTGGAAGCCAAAGCAGGATCTGCTTTCCTTCCTCCAGTCCCTCTGATTTTATCCCGAGATGAACTCAGCCTTTTTCGGCCGATCAAGCTCATCGAAATCGTCCTACCCCAGATAAAGCCATGCTCTTGATAATGCGACCAGCAGAGCGCCTGCGTCAGCGGCCCCGGATCGCGGTCTACCTTGAACAGCGGATTGTAGCCGCCATAGGCATCAGCCTGCAGAATGCCGGTGAAGGTCTTCAAGTGGCGCTCGGGATGCTCTTGTCGTCGATCTCGCGAAGCATAGTAGAGAGCCGCCGGCGGCGATTGCCCGCCGAACGGCCGGTCATCCCGGACATAGGTCCAGATGCGACCCGTATCGGTCTTTCCCTTCGCCAGGATCGGCACTGTGGTGTCGTCACCATGCAGCCGCTCGGCAGCCAGGACGTGCGCTTCGATCAACGAATGGATAGGCTTCAGCGCCGCGGCGCAAGCGCCGACCTGATCTGCCAGCGTCGACAGGCTGAGGTCGATACCCTCTCGGGCATAGCGCTCGCTGGTTCAGCGGTTGATGCTGGGCGAACTTCTCAAACAGGATCATCGCCAGAAGGCTGGGCCCGGCAAAGCCCCGCGGCGTCACATGGAAAGGAGCTGGTGGCTGGGTGATCTTCTCGCATTCGCGGCAGGTGAACTTCTCCCGCACCGTTTGGATCACCTTCCACTGACGCGGGATGACCTCCAGGGTCTCGGTGATGTCTTCGCCCAGCTTCGACAGCTTGCCCGAACCGCAACAAGGGCAGCTCGCCGGGGCCGCGATAACGACACGCTCGCGCGGCAGATGTTCAGGGAATGGTTTGCGTGATGGACGCTTGCGCTCGAAAGCCCTGACCGTCGAGGCTTTGGCCGCAACCTCTGCCGCCAGTTCGTCTTCGCCAGCGGCATTCCGAAGCGCTCCTCGGCCAGCAGTGCAAGCGCACTGGCAAGGTCGTCCGGAAGCTCATCAGTCGCGTCGCTCATGGCAGGATGGAATCATATTCGAGTCCACCATTCCAGTGCTTTTGCTCATCCTGCCGATGTGGGCCGCCAGGTCTTTTGCGGCATCCGCCAGTCTATGCCTTCGTGCGAAGGCGTACAGAAATATCCCTGCTTGTGAGTCTGACGAATCATCACCGGACAAGATCGAGGTGCTGGATCCGAGCCATCCGTTATTTGGACGCTCCTTTAGTGTGATCCGTGAGGTGGGACGTA
>NZ_LWBS01000020.1 GCF_001652265.1 Rhizobium leguminosarum | reverse complement strand
GGCTCAACATCGAGACCTGCGTAACGCCGCCATGCAAATCTGGAACAAAATCGCGTGTGTCGCCGCAGCCTGACAGCCGTCCCGGCCAGCTATCGCTGCATCAATCCGCTGATAACTTTACAGTGCCATCTCGCCTCTTTTCCGGCTTTTCCTTGCGTGGCGGAGCGTTTCGCATTTCAGCGCCGACGCGGCGGCGTGCCGATTTCAGATGCGGATCCCCTTGCGTGTCCTTGTGTTCCCGCCGGGCTTCTGTCTTGGTCATGCGATGTTCGCGGCGGAACAACAGGCGCGAGATGGAAAGGTCGAAGAATGCTGCGGCAAGCATGATCGCGGCGGCTATGACGACAATGGTGCCGATCAGGTAGGCCGCGACGGATAGCGAGCAGGCCTCGCCGCAAAGCGGTGCCCAGAAAATGCCGTTCAGAAAATAAAGGATGGCACCACCGCCCGCGAAGGAAAGGATAATGACCTTGACGATGCCTTTGAGGAACTCCACCAGGTTCGTCACGGAAAAGAGCTTCTTAATCCCACTTACCGGATTGAGCCGGTTGAGATCGAAATTCATATGCTTCGTCGTCACCGGAAAACCTTGGCCGTCAAGGATCGAAACGGCAATGGCGATCGCAAGACCGAGCAGCATGGGCATCCACAATATGCCGAACAGTATCTCGGCCATGTCCTTGACAGCCGTCAAAGGAAAACCCGGTTGGGTTCGCTGGCTTCCGGTAAGGCCCGCGGCATCAAAGCCTATGCCGAATATCCTGGCAAAATCACGCAGGATATTGCCGAGCGCCCAGGCGAGATAGGCGGCGATCGCCAGCAACGACATGGCGACCGGAATTTCCTTGGAGCGGGCAACCTGCCCCTCCCGTCGCAACCGGTCGAGCTTGACGCGGCTGGGCGGCAGGCTTTTTTCCTCTGTATCGTCATTTTTGGACATCGGCAGCCTCGAAGATCGATTTCACCTCGGCAAAACCCCGCGTCCAGATCTCGATGAAATAACTGCCGGCGAACATGGCGTAGAGGACGAGCACAAGAGTGACCGCCAGGTTCTTGAACGTCGCAACGCTGTCGTTCAGCGGAAACTGCTTGGCCGAACGGCCGACAAAGCCGAGCGACAACTCGATCGCCCCGATGACGATGACGACGGGCGCCGCCAACAGCGTACCCATCCGGAAAAGCTCTGTGAAAATATCCAGAATGATCCTGAACGCGTCCCCGTCGAAGACGGGTTCCAACGTGAACAACGGCCAGAATTCGAAGGATTTGTAGATGATGGCGACGAGATCGGTAATGCCTCCGGTTGCCACAAAGATGGCCAGCGCGATCGACATCAGCAACGAGCCGAGCGTCGTCGTCTCAAGCGCATTGACCGGATCGAAGAGATTGGCGGCATTGGCCCCACGGTAAACATCCGTCATGTCGCCCGCCGATTGCGCCGCCCAGAAGGGAACGCCGAGCCCCATGCCGATCAGCCCCCCGAAGATGAACTCCTTCAGGAAAAGAATGCCGAGGATGAGATAGCTCGTCTGCCCCTCCACCAACACCGCATGGGCAAAGGCGACGGCCGGCGCGGAGAGACCGATGGCAAGGCCGATCCGTAACAGACCGGTGATGCTGAAAAGCGAGAACAACGGAAAGATGGAGAGGATGCCGAGGGCCCTCGCCGCTCCGAGAGCTATCGCCGCCGCGATCGCAGTCTGCAAATTGACGACGGGGAACTGACTAAGGCTCGTCTCCATCCGGCCTATTGCACCATGGCCGGAAAGTCGTTGAAGATGTGGATCGAGTGCTCCAGCAGGGGCGTTGCCAGCGCACGCCCGAAAACAAGCAGCACGAAGGACAGGACGAATATCTTGACGATCTGCGCGATTGTCTGCTCTTGGATCTGCGTTGCTGCCTGGAATATGGCGATCACCAGCCCAAGGATCGCCGCAAGGCCGAGCACTGGGCCGGCGAGCGCGAATGTCGCGAGGATTGATGCGCCGATTTCGGCCGAGATCTGCTCCTGTCCCATCACTCAGCTCGCATAGGAAAGCACGAGCCCTTCGAGCAGCCGGCGCCAGCCGTCGACGCCGACGAAGAGAAGCAGCTTGAAAGGTGTGGAAACGACGGTCGGCGACATCATCTGCATGCCCAAGGCCACGAGAATGGCCGAGACCGCAAAATCGATCATCAGGAAGGGCAGATACAGCAAAAAGCCGATTTCGAAAGCGCGGGTCAGCTCAGAGACGAGAAAGCTCGGCGTCAAGACGGTGATATCGTCGGGGCTGGCAGGCAGGGTTGCGGTATCGCCCCAGATGCGTTGCGACGAGTTGACGAAAAACTGACGAACCTCCTCATCGGAGAATTTCATCATGAAGGCCTTCAACGGCGCGCCGACCTCCGAAAGACCGGCCGCCAGGCCATTGATCGTGTCAAAGTGGACATCGGCGCGCAGAAGGACCTGCCAGCACTGCTGAAGGATGGGGTTCATCACAAAGGCCGACAGCACGATCGCGATGGCGAAGACCAGCAGGTTCGGCGGCGTCTGCTGGATGCCTATAGCATTGCGGACGATCAGAAGCACGACGGCGATCTTGGTAAAGGAGGTGGCCACGACCGCGATGACGGGCAAGATCGAGATGGCGGCCATCGCCGCCAGCCCCTGGGTCAAGGGAAAGGCACTTTCCATCAGGCGTGCAACGCGGTTACACGGACGGCCGTGAGGCCGTCGAGTGTGACGATCTCGCCCCGGCCGATGATCCGTCCCTGGGCGACGATCTCGACAGCATCCTGTTTCGGGCGGTCGAGCGGGAAGACATGGCCTTCGGCAATGCTCTCCAGTTCCGATAGCGGCAGCTCGATCCGGGCTATATCGAAGACAAGCTTGACGGGAATATCGCCGATAGACGCGATTGTCGGCGCCTCCCGCAAATCCTGGTCGATTGTTTCATTGCTCATGAAATGCCTCATTGGTCCATTTGGCCGTGTCAGCAACGGTCCGGAAAGCGTCGCGCCCTCGTTCGACAGCGTGCAGGCCGCCAGAAAATGCTCGCCGGTGACGGCTATTGCGTTCTCGTCCGCCATAGGGTCGATCAGGATCCCGTCGCCGACCGAAAGCTGCTTGAGCTCGCTCGCGGAAAGAACCGCATAGCCGCGCCGGATGGCAATCTCAGCCGTCAGCGCGGCAAGCTGGCGGCGCGGAAGGCGATTGGCCCATCGCCTCAGACCCATCAGCATCGGCTCGGGAAAATGACCGTATAGCGGCAAGGAAAGCCCTTGCCATGTGAGTTCAAAACCGAAATTGCCAGGCAGTTCGCGGGGTGCCGCTGGGCCGACGTCCGTCAAGGCAATCTGCCCGCCGATCTGTGTTTCGACCCTCTCCAGAACATCCGACAGCAGATATTCCAGCACCGCTGCGCAGGCCGGCGGCGAAAGACGGTCCCATTGCGCCAGCGGCTCCAGCCGGTCGACGATCAATTTGAGGGTGGCGCCAGGCGCCAGGAGTTCGACCGGCTCTCCGGCCATGGTCAGACCGAGACGCGCCGGATTCTCCATCCTGTCCGTCGCGATATCAGGAGCAAGCGGCCGGATCGCCAACATGCCGCCGCCGAAGGGGATCCGCCAGGCTTCGAGCGCCTGCGGGATTCCATGTCCAGAATGCAGGCCCATTGGCGAGAGGTGATCAAAAGCTGCGTTCATCGGGCCAGTTCCAGCAGCCTGGCGACGGTTTCTTCGAAGGACAGCGCTTTCGCGTGCCCGCCGAAAAGAAAATTCCCGATCTGAGCTCGCTTGCGTACAGCTTCATCGATCACCGCATCGCGCCCCTCCTGATATTCGCCGACACGAATGAGAAGCTCGACCTCCTTGTAGAGCGCCAGCATCGAGCGCAACCGGTCGGACGCCCGCCGATGTGTTTCCGTCACCACGGCATTCATCGTCCGGCTTCTGCTTGCCAATATGTCGATTGCCGGAAATTGCCCCGCCTGGGCGATCCTGTCGGAAAGAACGATATGGCCGTCGAGAAGGGCACGGGTTTCCTCGGCGATAGGATCCGTCCTCTCCTCGCCCTCGACGAGAACCGTGTAGAAAGCCGTCATCGTACCCTCGGTGCTATTGCCGGCGCGCTCGAAGATCTGCGGCAGGAGCGCAAAGACCGAGGGTGGAAAACCGCGCCGCACCGGTGGCTCGCCCGCCGCCAGTCCAATCTCACGCAGTGCCCGCGCCAGGCGTGTGACACTATCGACCACGAGGACGACGCGCTTGCCCCGGTCCCGAAAATGCTCGGCAATCGCCGTGGCGGTCAGCACGGCTTTGAAGCGTTCAAGCGCCGGTCGCTCGGACGTCGCCGTGACCAGCACGGCGTTTGATCGCGCCCCGGCAGGCATGACGAGCTCGACGAACTCCCCGATTTCGCGGCCACGCTCGCCGACCAGCGCACAGACGACGACATCGGCGTCCACATTCTTGACGATGTCGGAAACCAGCGTCGATTTTCCGGCGCCCGGCGGGCCGAAAATGCCGATCCGCTGGCCCTCGCCGCAGGTCAGAAGCCCATCTATGGCCGGGATCCCGACGGGCAGATGCCGAGCGACCGGGCGGCGCGTGAGAGGCGCTGGCGGTGGCGCGTAGAGTGGTTGGTTGGTTTTATCCGCCCGGCCCGCCACGCCCTCGGCCTTGCGGATGATATTGCCATGGGCGTCGATGACGGCACCGAGCAGGAAGTCTCCGACCACGATCACCGGTTCGCGCCCTGTCGGGATGACTTCGGTGCGGACCGATATGCCGCGTGTCGTCCCATGCAGCGACAACAGCGCCGTTTCCCCCTCAATACCGACGACATCGGCAAAGCGGACTTCATCCGTTCCCGGCTCGCGGAGCTCGCAGAGTTCGCCGATACGCACGGCTGGAACATTCGCGCGCACCAGCAGACCGGAGACGCCTGTGACCCGGCCACTCGCGCGTCGCGTCCGCGTCTGGTCGATCGCCTTTTCCAGTCTCGCCAGCGCTTCAACCACGGCCCGCGGCCTCCACGAGCGCGGCGATCTGTTCGCGCATGCCAATATGGGCACGGCTTGTCGATGTCTCCATCACCATCTCCTGTCCGGACAACAGGGGGTCGACGAGGATATCGAACGAATGGTTCAGCCCTTCGGCGGCACGGCGCACCAACCCTTCGTCTTCCGGCGGCACGTAAAGACTGACCGTCTGCGTCGCGGCCGTGTCGGCAATCGCCCGGGTGATGATCCGGCGAATGCGATCATCCATATCCATGGAGCCGACGATCTGCGCTACAGCCTTCAGCACGACCTGGCCAATCCAGTGGTTCAGGTCACCCAGCTCCCTCTCGGCCTTGCCGGTAGCTTCGGTAAGAGCCTCGGAAGCCTTGCGCAAACCGTCTGCAAATCCGTCCTGATAGCCGGATCGCCGCGCTTCCTGCCGCTCGTCTTCCGCCTTTACATGCATGTCCGCCGCGGACTGAAGGGCGGCAGCGACGAGATCGGCGGCATCGCTGATCTGCCCGAACTCGGCCGCTGGTATGATCCGCCGTTGACTAAAGGGGGCTGATGTCACCGCCGGCTCTCCCATTGAGCAATCGCAACGGCCTTGCCGATGGCAAGTGCGGCGGAGCGGATCAGCGATATCGAGCCACCGTCCCGCCGGCTTTCCCATTCACTAAGCCAGATCGGCGCCAACCCGTTGTCGGCGAGCCAGAAACCGAGAATGGCCCAGCCATCCGCTTCGGCAAGCCGCCGGACCTCCTCGTCCTCGAAACCGGGCAAGGTGGGTGCCGACGGGGACAGATGAGCGTGGCCGCAGGCGAATACCAGAGCATCCTCCCCGAAGATGGCGGTCAGCGCCGCCACTTTGTCCTTGCTCAGCACAGGACCGGCGGCGGCGAGGTGATAGGTCAGGCCTACTGACAACGCTGCCTCTCGCTGCATTCGCGGCGAAAGCGTCAGCAGATGACCGGCTTCGACCGGCAGACAGGCGGGATCGCCACCGGTCTCGGCGCGTGCATGAAATAGGCGTGACTGCAGCCGCGGTGTCGCATCCAGATGGCGCAGAAGGTCGGCATCGATTTCGCTCAACCACCCTGCTCCACAGCCAGCTCCGGCGAGTGCGGCCCGGCGAACCGCCACATCCTCAAGCGCTGCCTGTTCGCCATGGCTGCCCGCCCGCGTCATCAGCTTTCCTTCCGTCGCGGGAGGAGAAGAATGAGACTGGCGGCAATCGCCAGCAAGGCTGAGCCTACGATCGAAAGAGTGCGATAATCCAGAAAGGAGGCCAGCCCGTGCGTTGCAGTTGCGATCGCGACCTGCGCGGCGGGCAACTGCTTGGGTTCGGCTGCGCCGGCGGGCGCGGCTCCAGCGAGAGAGCCGATCTCCGACCAGGGGCTGACCACCACCGATACATCTTCGTAGGCGAGACCCGGAACGCTGTTGAGCAGCAAGGACCGGCTCTTCATCTCGATATCAACCAGATTGGCACCCGGACGATATTGTAGCAGCGCCGAGGCACGCGCCTTTTCCTTGATGAGACCCCGCCCATTGTCTTCCGGAAGCACGATATGCACGCGGGCGGCGGCGACACCATCCAATGCCGATAGCGTCTCGCCAAGCTGCTGCTCGACCGCATAGGTCATCCTGGCCTTCTGCTCGAGCGGCGTGACCAGAAATCCGTCCCCGGGAAACAGGTCCGCCATCGTGCGATGCGGCAGGCGCGGCAAACCGGCGTCGGAGAGCAGCTCGATTGCCCGAGCGTGATCGGTTTCATCAACGGCGATCTTGAAGACGTCACCCTTCTCGCCCGTTACCGTGGCGCGGATGCCGTCACGCTCCAGGAGCACTTGCGCATCGCGCGCGTCCCGCTGATCAAGGCCGCTCAGGACATCCTCACTGCAGGCCGACAGGAAGGCAGCACAGACGAGAACGGAGAGGATTCCCGCCGCGCGACGCAGCAATAACGATGAAAGCGCAAAGGGCATCACCACGGTCAAATCACTCATTGGCCTTGCGTCAGCCGCTTGGACGACGACATGACAGATTGCGTGAGAGAGGAGATGAGCGTCGTACCGGTAGCGAATTGCTGAGACTTTTCCAGCCTGTCGATGGCGCTCTCCAGCTTCTCCGTCTTCGCCGGGTGGTCACTGGTCTGGCCCGGTTTCTCGACAAACCGCACCAATGGCGTTTCGGGCGCTGTACCCTTCGGCATGATGAAAGAGGTAATGCGATCGAGGAAACTCGAAGTCTTCGTCTCGATCGGCGCGGGATCGAATGCCGGGGCGGCCTCGCTGCCCGGCATGATCTTGCGCAACTGTATACCAGGCGAGACCGGCTGCTCGACTTGAAGGCTCTCCCGATCCGTACCGATCCGGAGGGAAACGGTCTCCACCGTCTGCAAGGGCGCTCCGGACCCGACCACATCGGTAGGAGGAACAAAGGCACCTCTGGGAAGGGCATCACCACTCATCGGAAATTCCTTGTACGCGACACAATCCGCTTGGTCAGTGAAAGCGAGGCCCGAGGACTATTCCTGATCGCCCTCGGCGATGGCGTCCTTCGCAAAGTTGAAAAGCGTGTTGTTGAGCATCAGCGTGTTGGAAACCATGCTCGGCAAGAACGCTTCGACCGCAGCATTCAGGACCTCTTTCTCGCTATTGGGATCAACCTTCTTCATCGCGTCGCTGGCGCTGGTGTTTGACGCCGTGGAGCTGGGCGCATCCGCAGGTGCGGTTGGAACCGTGGCCGGATTTGGTGTTACCGCTTCAATCGCCATGCACATTCTCCGTCTGGAAGAGCTGATCAATGCTGATCCAGGTAATATTTCGCCAAAATCATGGTCTCAATTCACTAATTATCACAGATAACTGAAACACACGGAAAAGCACGCAGTACTTATGAGGCATCCTCTCATTCTATCTGTATAAAAAAATGGATTCCTGCTTGACGATTACAGCAATAAGATACTTTTAATCCAAAAAGCGAAACTTATATCCGCAAAGCGCGCCAATATTGTCTTTGCGTTTGCTTTCAGAAGACATCATTTTCTTGTTTCGGAGTTCCGGGCGCGCTTCGCCAGCCCGAGCGAGGGCTTTCCCGTCAAGAACGACGGAGGCATCCGCCTTTTCAAGAGTGAAGCGCCGGACTGGCGCTTTCGAACAATCCGTTTACCCATATTCGAATGAATATGAGTCCGCGGGCGCCATTTACGCAGCGTTTACAGGGCGCGCGCTAGGGTACCGTGGCGTTGTTGCGGCAGAATCCCGCCCAAGCGACAACGGGTTCGTCGTTGACCGAGAACCAAGCCCGGGTCTTAAGCCCAGGGACACCTTCAGGATTTGCAAAATGCGTGATCGGGATCAAACAGCGGTAGCGCGGGTCTACGACCAGATGTTCCCACATCGGGTTTGTGAGGTCTGCGACCAGCCCAATCCGGCCGGGAGGTGCCCGTGCAAGCGCATCTCCCTGGTGTGACGCGGGAAGGTTTTGTCGCAAACTTTTTAAAGGGCCGCAGAAGCGGCCATCGCTGGACACGGTGTTGTCACGTTAAGTTTCTCTGGCTGGAAAGGTCAGCGGCTCGTGGATATTCAGGCGACACAGGCCGCAATTTTCCATGCATCGAAAGCTTCGAGCCGATGGTAGCGAATTGTTTGCGCGGCGCGGCGACGGGACGGAACTGAAAAGCAATTGCGGGTCGCTGAGTGCATGGAGACGAACCGTTGCAACGTGCCTGGTGACCGGTGGCCTTGCATGGTTCGTTCCCGTTTTCGAAACGGCAGATGGCTGTTCTCGGCCCGATTATTGAGACCCTTGTGCGACCAATGGTCAAGGCCGGGTGCCACTTCCGCCTTTGCTGCACCGTAGGAGCGGAGCTTATCGGTGATGATCCGTTTGGGAGCAAAGCCATAGCGCTTCATTAACGCCACCAGCACGCGCTTCGCTG
>NZ_LWBS01000019.1 GCF_001652265.1 Rhizobium leguminosarum | reverse complement strand
AAATGGGCAGACCAGCTCGGAATGCCCAAACTCGTCTAACCTCAATCTCTCGAACCGCCCGGTGCGGACCCGCATGCCGGGTGGTGTGGCAGGGGTGCGATCAACATGATCGCCCCCTATGCCGATTCAGGAGGCACCTATGCCTGACTTCACCATCGAGACCACCTATCACCTGCCGGTCTTCCGGCATCGCACCTATGAAGCTGACACGCTGGACGGGGCGTGCCGTGCTGCCATCGAGGATGACAGTTGGGATATCGCCGAGAAGGACTTCGATTCCTCGGGAGCAATTCATATCACCGGCATCTGGGACGGTGCACATGCGGCCTATGCAGGTCCGCCGATCCAGATCCCTCAGCAATTCAACGAACCTGTCCAGCGCCGGGCGCATCATTTCGAGATCCTGCTCGGACTGTTGAAGATCCTGTTCGATGACGTCCGCGCGGCCCGGCCACCGTCGCTCGATTGGCTCGACCGATCCGCTTGGGCGATCGCCCGAGGAGAAGCCATTCTCGCCGGAGACCCGGATCCTGAAGAGCCGGTCGATCCACCCAGGACCGGTCATGTGCTCGCCCGGCTGCAGGAGGATCAGGTCCGCCATGCGGTCGCCGCCGTGCTGGAGGTCGACCGAAGTTTCGACCCTCTCTCCCCGGAGGCGGTCACTGATGACGACATCCACGCGGCGTGCATCACCGCAGTTACGGCATTCGACGTCTCGGATGTCGTTGGCAGCGCCGAATTCCAGGCGGCGCTCTTGGCAATCCGGTCGGCCCGCTGCCGGCTGGCTTCCGATTGATCCTTCCTCTTCCTCAAACATCACTCAACCTCGCCCGGCCGCCGTGCCGGGTTTCTGCTTTTAAGGAGACAGCTTATGACCACTCTCACTTCCAACAACCCGTCCGCCCGTTCCGCCTTCAAGGTCGATATCACACGCGGCGAGCGGATCGGCCGCGTTTCGTCGGAATGGTTTTCCCGTCCTGACGATGAACGCTTCCTGTCGCTGAGCGATCTCTACGACACCGTCCGGTCCCGCGCCGAGCGCGCCCATGCCCGAACGATCGAAAGCGCTGCGATCCGCGTCGAGGCAACGCGCGACAATGCGGAGCGGCTTGAGCTTGTTGTCCCAGGTCAGCGCCAAGCGATCGCACCGACCCACTGGAGCTACGGGCAGCTTTGCAGCCTGGTTGGCGCTCCCGCCACCTATATGCGGCAACTGCCCGCGCCGCTTGCTGCCATCAACCTGCAGCATGGCCTGCTCAACCATCGTGCCGATCTCGTCAAGACGCTTGAGATGGATGACGGCCGGCTTGAACTGCGCGCAGTGACCGGACCGGAATACGGTCGGATCTGGGATCATGAACTGGTCTCGTCGGTTATGAAGATCGCCGGCAACGGGACCGGTGACACGATGTGGAAAGTACCAGGTGTTCTCGACTGGGCGACGATGACCCACAATCCCTTCGTCGACATCACCAAGGACACGACCACCCTTTATGCCAGTGATCGAGACGTCTTCCTGTTCCTGGTCGACGACACCCATCCGATCGAAGCCGGACGCCTGCCGAACGGTGAGCCGGATCTCTACTTCCGCGGATTCTACGCCTGGAACTCGGAGGTTGGATCGAAGACGCTCGGCATCGCCTCCTTCTATCTGCGAGCGGTCTGCGCCAACCGCAATCTCTGGGGCACGGAGAATTTTGAGGAGATCACCATCCGCCATTCGAAGTTCGCTGCTCAGCGGTTTGCGCATGAAGCAGCACCCGCGCTGACCAGCTTCGCCAATTCGTCACCGGCGCCGTTCATCGCCGGCATCAAGGCGGCGCGTGAGCAGATCGTCGCGCGCAAGGACGACGACCGCGAGACCTTCTTGCGCCGGCGAGGCTTCTCAAAGGGCGAGACCGGCAAGGTGATCGAGATGGTCCTGTCGGAGGAGGGACGGCCGCCGGAGTCGGTCTTCGACTTCGTGCAGGGCATCACCGCGCTGGCGCGCACCAAGACCAATCAGGACACGCGTCTCGAACTCGAAGGCAAAGCGAAGAAGCTGCTGGAGAGCGCCTCCTGACGCGCCTCGAGACAGATCAAACTAGCCTCAACATCAACATCACCATCAGCCCGGCCCCGTGTCGGGCATTTCCGTTCATGGAGCACTGCAATGGCTATCCCCGATTACGCACGCTTGAATTTCGATTCGCTGCTGCGCGCCGCGTCCGATGGCAATCTCGCTCTCATGGAATGCCTTGATGCCGCGACCCGCGAGCCGCGTTACGTGCTTTGCGCCGTCGGCCGCACTGACGGCGAATACGCCTCACGCCGTTTGGCCATCTTGCCGACGGCAATCCTTACGATGCCTATCTACCGCCCGATCCCGACGATCCGACTGGCTTCCTTGTAAGCCCGACGACCTAGACACTGACAATAGCCGCCGGTTTAAGCCGGCGATCCCCGATCCTGCCCTGGCTGCCCGATTTCGTTCCTCCGACCTTCGGCAGGACGCTGGGCTCCCCTGTTCTTTCCTCACTCTTGGAGCATCCTTCGATGAATATCATCTCGCATTCCCAGATCGTCTCCACCTCTCCACGTCCTGATATCAAAACGCGCACTGAAGCACTTATGGATGCTGGCGGTCAGATCACGCCGTTTCTGGAGCAAGGTAAAGTCCTCACCACAGCTGACCTGCGGCAAATTATGACCGAGGTTTTCGGCGGCAGCGACGCCGAGGGCGTCTGGCTCTGGAAGGAGGCCTATGAGGCGGCTGAGATCGCCCAGGTGCTGTTTCTGCGCAAATTCCGCGCGATCGTGTCCCGCACCCATTCGCCTCAATCGACGCTCGCGATGCTGACGAAAGTGGCAAACCTCATGCCGACCCATACACGCCGATCCGAGGAGAGCCAGGCACTACAGCAATTCTCGACCCCGATCCCGCTTGCCTACGTTGGTCTGCCGTCACTATCTTTCCGCCGGCCGCCGCGCCGGCAACTACTGGCTCGTCGGCGACGTCGCCAACAGCAGGGGCCGGTCGCTCTATGTGCATCTGATCGGCCCGCGTGCTGGGCGGTGGACGGATGCGGCGACCGGTCAGTTTGGTGACCTGCTCGATCTCGTCCGCGAGGCCTGCGGTCTCGTGGACTTCCGTGACGTTGCCGAGGAGGCGCGCCATTTTCTCAGTCTGCCCCAACCCGAACCGGTGTCGGACCTCAGGGGCGACGTCGGTGATGGCCCTCCGGCCGAGCGGCCGGCGACGGAGCGGGCACGACGGCTGTTTCGAATGACGCAGCCGTTGGCGGGTACGCTCGCCGACATCTATCTGCGCGAACGCGGCATTCTGCGGGCGTCCGCCCATGGGGCGCTACGTTTCCACCTGTCGTGCTACTATCGCGATCTCGTCACCGGCCGGACGGCCAGCCATCCGGCGTTGGTCGCAGCCGTGACGGACGCCGCCGGAGCGATCACCGGTGTCCACCGCACGTATTTGTCGTCGGGGCTCGACCCGGACGGAGTCGGCAAGGCCAAGGTGGACGATCCGCGCCGTGCTCTCGGTGGGTTGCTCGGTAATGGCGTCCGTTTCCGCTATCCTGTCACCGATCCTGTACCGGTCCTGGCAGCGGGCGAGGGCATCGAGACCATGCTGTCCTTGTCACATGTGATGCCAGGCATGCCGATGGTCGCTGCCCTGACGGCCAATCATCTCGCGGGCTTCCATTTCCCGCCCGGATGCCGGCGTATCTATATCGCGGCCGACGCGGATGCCGCAGGCCGGCATGGGATCGAGGGATTGAGCCGACGGGCGCAGGCGCACGGGATCCTGCCGTTGGTGCTGTCGCCGGAACTCGGCGACTTCAACGATGATCTGCGCCGGCTGGGTCCCGACCGGCTGACAGCAAGCCTCAGGGCTCAACTCACTCCGGAAGATGTGGTGGCCTTCCTGCCCTGAGAGGCGTGTCGGAAGGAGCACAGGCGGGATTGCTGCAGCGCGGGTGAGAGGACGGTCCGTGTTGCCGGCTCCCCGTGTGAATGCGCGCCCGCGGGCCTGCTGAGAGGCGACCCTTATCACGCGGGCCTCCGGGCCTTCAGCGGGTCGGTCGGGTTTCTTCCCCTGCCGGTCCGCAGGCGCGGCCCGTCATTCCTCGCGGATCAAGAAACCCTCTTGTCCCCGCCCGGCGCTTCGCTGGGCCGCTGCGCTTCGCTTGCGGTTCCGGCCTCGGCCCGCGTGACCGGGTTCGCCGTCAGGCCGCGAGAGGCGCGGCCCACCGAACGGAGACCACCATGGACCTGATCCTCCACCCCGACGACGGCTTCGAGCCCAACCACGCTTCCTCCCCGACCGACCGCTTCATCTACGAGATGCAGGTCTACGGCTATCGCCCGTTCCAGGGCGAGCCCGACCCGCGGCCATTGCCGGAGGAACCGCAGGTCCAGTCATCGATCACCACGATCTTCGACGCCCTCGCCGAAATGCTCGGCGACACCCGCCTGGAGCCCGATCTCGAAGACCTGTTCTGGTCGATCCCTAATCTCTTCCATCGCGCCGGCGAGCGCATCCAGCGCGAGCTCGATCGCAACGAGGAGGCGCAGCGTACCGGCCAGCGCGAGCAGGACGGCTCGGAGGTCAAGAGTGTCGAGCTCGAGCGCCTCATCGCCGAGGGCATCACGCTGTTGGAACGCCGCAACGCCTTCGAGTTCATGCGCGATGTTTCCGCCGATCTGTTCGAGGCGCAAACCGGGTCCGCCTGGCGGCCGCGCACCGGCTCCAAGGTCAGCCACGCAAACATGACGGCGGCGATGATCGATAGCCGCGACTTTCTCTCTGCCCGCCGCCGGGCCGAAACCGAAGTGCTGATCCCGGCCGGCACCAAGATCGCCTTCGCCGGCGGCATGGACTACAATGATCATGAGCGGATCTGGGCCAAGCTCGATCAGGCCCATGCCAAGCATGCCGACATGGTGCTGCTGCACGGCGGCTCTCCGAAGGGCGCCGAACGGATTGCTGCCTGCTGGGCTGAGGCCCGCAAGGTGACGCAGATCACCTTCAAGCCGAACTGGACGAAACACGCCAAGGCCGCACCGTTTCGGCGCAATGACGATATGCTGTCGGTCATGCCCGCCGGATTGATCGTCTTTCCCGGAAACGGCATCACAGGCAATCTCGCCGACAAGGCACGCCGGCTCGGCATTCCGGTCTGGCAGGCTTCAGGAGACGGCGCGTGAGCGCCGTCTTCCCGGATACATGGAAAAGATGGAAAACATGGGAAAGATGGATTATATGGGAATCGAAGTGGAGATCTTTGCGATGAAGCAGTTCACGACAGGCGACCTCAACAAGCAGATCGGCGACGTTACCGATGCGGCAAGCCGCGAGCCGGTTGTTCTGACTCGCCACAAGAAGCCTCGCTTCGTGCTGATGAGCTACGATCACTATGAGCGCATGCGCACCGGTGGCGACCCCCGCCGCGCCTTTCATATCTCGGAAATGCCCGCCGAGCATGCGGAACTGTTCGACGAGGCGCTCGATCGGCTGGCGCGCGGCGAAGGCTACGACGATGAGCCGTGAATACCGACCCGGCGAGGTCATCTCCTATCCCTACCTCTGGGCTTGGCAGCAGCAGCGCGGTGAGACCGAAGGCCGCAAGCAGCGTCCCGTCTGCGTCGTCATCGCCATCCGCAATGCCGCCGATGGAAATACCCATCTGGCGCTTCTCGCCATCACCACCCAACCGCCGCAAACGGGTCGCGCCTCATTGGAGATCCCGGACATCGAGCGCAAGCGCGCGGGCTTAAGCGATCTGAAGCAGTGCTGGATCATGGTCGACGAATACAATTACGATATCGTCGAGCGCTCCTGGTACATCGAGCCCGGTCAGGATATCCTCGGCCGCTTCAGCAAGTCCTTCATGGTGAAGATCGCCAGACTGTTTGCCGAGGCGCGCGACCGAACCGGCCGGGTCAACCGCCTCGACTGAGACTTGCCGCATCCCCGCCGCCCTCCGAAGCGACATCTCTTGAAATCACGTCCGTCACGTGGTCCTGCTCCGCAGAACTGCAGTCGCGTCACGGAACGCCGAGGATTCGGGCCTCACGCCACCGAAGGCCATCTTTGACGATGAGGATGGGATCGGGCTGTGCCGATCTCTCGCGATGTGCCCGACTGGTTGACGGCCAGCGTCCGTTGACCCGAACACCACCAACGCATGTCACGAGCGCGGCACTCCGCGCGGCAGCAAACGGGCGCCACGGCGAGGTCTCCTGACGACGTCGCAATCAAAGACCATTCCCGTTCTTTATGTCGCCTTTCTAAGGGACCGGCCGCGATCAGCGTCAACCCGCAAGGGGTTTCCCTTCGCTACGCTGCGGTGACGCCTGCGGCGCGGCCCCTTCTTCGGGCGCCATCGGGAATGGTCCCGATGCAACGAAGGAGACAATCTCATGGCCACCACGATCGCAACCCTCACCGAAAAGACCGACGGCACTCTCGAAGGCGTCTTCGCCACCATCCGGGTCAACGCCCCTATCGCCCTCGTCCCGAACGCCAACAAGGCGAGCGAAGAAGCCCCGGACTACCGCATCATCCACCGTAAGACCGGCTTTGAGATCGGCGCAGGCTGGAACCGCGTCTCCCGCCAGACCGGCGAAGAATACATCTCCACGAAGCTCGAAGCGCCCGAGATCGGCGTGATCTTCGGCAACGTCGCCCCAGCGCCCGGCGGCGAGCCCGGCAAGAAGGTCATCCTCTGGAACAGCCCGGCCTGAACCGGACCGCCGGCCCCGAAACCGGGGCCGGCCTCCCCATTCCAAAGGAAGCCGCCATGAGCCGCTACACAATTACCGTCACCAGGACCGCATTCCGCCACGCCGACCCGGATGCCATTATCGGCTATGACCGCCCGCTTCAGACGTTCTTCCTCCACGCATTTCCGGATGCCGGTGGCGAGGATCTCGAACTCTGGCTTGGCACTGACTTAAGGGAGTTCGAAACACTGTCGCAACTGCGGTCCGCAGCAATCGCACGCGGTTTCGACTTCATACCCTTGGCATCCGGCATTCTTCACAAGCTGCTGGAAGACCATGCCCGCGAAGCGCATCATGCGGTCAGCGACACGATCATCCAGGATCTTCTCAACGGAACATCCGCCCTCTGACGCAAACCCAAAACGAAAATAGCCCGGCACGGCGCCGGGCTATTTTTTGCTTGGCTGACAAGATTACTTGTTCAGCGCATCCTTCAATGCCTTGGCCGGGGTAAAGGCTAACTTTTTGGCCGCGGCAACCTTGATCGTCGCGCCGGTCGACGGGTTACGAGCCTCGCGCTCGGGTGTCGACTTCACCTTGAACTTGCCGAAGCCGGGGAGGGACGTCTCGTTGCCGGCAACGGCTGCCTCGGTGATCGATGCAATCACCGCTTCGACGATCGCCTTTCCCTGGGCCTTGGTAAGGCTGTGTTCGCCGGCGATCTTGTCGGCGATTTCATTGGTTGTGGTCATTTTCTTCTCCGCATCGTTTCAGACGCAGAATCCCTGCCATTGCCGACCGGAACTGTCATCGACACGCTGCGGCTGATGACGCGGAAAGCCCCGGATCTCCACAGTTATTCACGTGTCAGCAACCCGAAGACGGGCATCGAGCCCGTCCTCGGGTCCGGGTGCGATACGGAGAGGAAATGTCTGCTCAGTCCGTCCGAGGGTGTCATGGGAGCATGACGGCCTCAAGGACGAGCGGTGCCCCCAATTTTGCCTCCGCTCCGGTTCCCTGCACTCCGACAAAATCGGCACCCCCACTCGCCGCCGCTGGCGGTCGCTGACGCGATCCCTGACCCCGCCACGCCCCCATGACCGCTCGCGTCGTCTTTCACAAACGTCAAGGAGACGACGACAATGACAAACGAACTGGATCGGACCATCGTGGAACTGCAGGCCGAGTTGCGGAACGCGCACCCGGACGAACGTCGCCAGATCGAAGCGGAACTCGAGCTGGCGCTGGCCGAGCTGGCAGTGATCACCGCAGAGCAGGAGGGCGCAATCGACGCCGAGCCACCCTTCTGAGGGTGGCTTTCGCCATGTCGCCTGGCCTGAAGCGCCGGGTCGACCGCCGCTTCAGGCCAGCTTCGCTCGCCACCGGCAGGTGTCAGAACCTGCGGAGGTTCTTGCGGGAAGGGCGGAAGCGGTGGAGTAACGTGTTTCGATCCCATGCCATCGACATGAGGATGGCATCCGCCCCCACGGCACTCCCTTCGCTATCGGTCACCCGATGCATCTTGCCCGATATGCGGTTTCGGCTTGTATCCGCGTGACCGCCTCTTTCGCAAAAGCCGAAGGAAGAGCCTGACCGCCTCTTCCTCCCGCGCGAAATGATGCTCCCGCCTTTGACCTCTTGCACCGATGCGGCCCCATCGGCGGATGAGACAGGCATCGCCGAACAGATTCGGTTCAATCGACATGGCATAGTAGCGGGCCAAGTTTTTCTTGGCGTCGATGCGTTCGACATAGAGCTGGTAGCGTTGCGCGATCATGACACGGAGAATCGGGCAGGGCCGACTCGGCGTCCAACGACATGTTTGAATCGGTCGGTCTCGATTGATTCATGCTGATGATGGGTTGTCGGCGGATGATCCGAGCGAGCCGCCTGCGGCGGACGGTGCTATTCGCTCTCGCTCACGGAGCCCGCAATCGGTCTCCGCCCATTCGGGTCACGCCCCTCTCGCGGCTGCTGCGCCGGCGGCGCGAAGTCGCCGCGACCATGGCCGAGGATAGACTGCATGGCCGGCTGGACGCCGGATACAGACACGGCGCCTGGGGCGCCGTGGTCTATCTCTCTCTGACGTTCCATTGTGCACCCACCACGTCGGGTAGCAGCGGGGCATTGCTGCCCCGCCGCCCCCTAAGAACCGGGCGTGCGGATCACTTCGCACCCGGCTCAAGCCATTCTCCAGCGCCACGTTGTGACACCGGGCTCCCCGGCGGTATGTTT
>NZ_LWBS01000018.1 GCF_001652265.1 Rhizobium leguminosarum | reverse complement strand
CCTTCTGCCGCCTGAAGGATTGGAGGCGCATCGCAACACGATACGACAAGCTCATGATCAACTTCGAGGCAACTTGCTACATCGCTGCTCTCGTCATTTGGTGGGCATGATTGAGTCTGGAGCCTAGCGAAGGAAGCGGCTCAGCCGGCGGGCATCGTTGGCCGTCGCCTGACGGCTTATGATCGTGCGGCCTTTCGAGTCTTTCATAATGTAGCGCCCGCGCTGCAGGGTCTCAGTGATACCATTCGCATGACGGACGTCGATCGAACCATCGGAAGCTTCTGTCGCTGTCGCTCCCGATCCTGCTGACGACCCTGTGGCAGAGGAAGAGGATCCTCCACCGCCGGAGGAATTTCCACCGGAGGAATTCCCACTATTGCCATTCCCGGAACCGCTGTTGCCGTTGCCGCCACCGTTGCCATTCCCTCCTCCGTTGCCGTTACCGCCGCCGTTGCCATTTCCTCCACCACTCCCGTTGCCATTCCCATTGTTGCCGTCCTTTGCCTGCGCAAAATCCACCGCCAGAACAGGAAGGGAACCGCCGAAATTCAAACTGGCTGGCAATGCGGCAGCGACGAGGGCGACCGTCGCGCCGCCGCCCAATCTCAGAAAATCGCGTTTCCGGATACTCATACCGCAGCCTCGTTCGTCCGTTCTTCGCCGTTTCCATGCAATATATGACGTATGAGACTCGCTGTTCCGAGTAAAGAATGCAACCGACCTAGGTAGTAGGCCCCGGCAAGACTTTGGTCCGGCTTACTTGATTGCCGTACTCGTTATTGAGAAAAGTCCGGGCAATCGCAAGCGCTACATTGCTCGCTTCTCCTCATTCAAGCTGCCGTGTGAGGCGAAGAAGTATTTCTATGGAACTTCTCCCCTTGTCGTCGCTTTGATTGTCGAAGTGCAACAGAGGAAACCCCGATGGCAAACCCGAACGACTCCCCCGCAGTCCAGTCCATGCGAAAAGAGCAGGCAGAGCAGCGGAAGCAGACCCAAAAAAGCGAACTCGACAAAGCAATCGAGGATACCTTTCCGGCGTCCGACCCGGTGTCGGCCACCCACACCTCCATTCCCGCCGGCCGCAGCGACGTCGAAGCGGCTGAGCGTGTAAAGCGTGAGCCAGATCCCACCAAGCTGGACGAGCAGTTTCCGCTCGTGGATCAAGCCCTGCGCGCAAGCGGTGAAACCGCCCGCTCCTCCGAAGAAATGCGCGCGCTTCAGAGGGAAGCCGGTCGGATCGCTGAATCCGCTTCGGGGCTGGCTTCTGGAACAGCCCGCCTGGCAAAGGCGGAAGCACGCACATTCGTCCATGACCTCGAGGATCGCATACGCCGGCAGCCGCTGACAGCCGTCGCGATCGTCGCCGGCCTCGCCTTCGTCTTCGGTGCGACACGTTGAGGAGCCAAGTGACAGCCGGCTCGCTCGATTGCCCAAAGAGGATTCGATCGGCTGGACATTGCTGAGTGAGGGCGGCCTCATTGGGCCGATTGCGGGCGGGGATTTCCTGAGGAGGAAACTCGGGAGCGTTTCTAGAGCCTGTCCGTGCTTCGACTTCCGGGGGTCTCATGAAAATCGCAACCTACAACGTCAACGGGATCAATGGACGGTTGGACATCCTGTTACGTTGGCTCAAGGAGGATGCCCCTGATGTGGTCTGCGTCCAGGAACTGAAGACAGACGATGCCAGGTTTCCGCGAAAGGAGATCGAACGAGCCGGCTACGGCGCCGTCTGGCACGGACAGAGATCCTGGAACGGGGTGGCGATCCTGGCGAAGGGCAAGACACCGATCCTGACGCGGCGCGGTCTTCCCGGCGATCCTGATGATAGCCACAGCCGGTATATCGAAGCTGTCGTCGACGGCATCCTGATCGGATGCCTCTATCTTCCGAACGGAAATCCGTTCCCAGGAGCAAAGTTCGAATACAAGCTTCGATGGTTTCGCCGTCTGCACCAATATGCCGCCGAACTCCTCGAGTTCGAAGTGCCTTCAATCCTGGCCGGCGACTTCAACGTCATGCCGACGGAGATCGACGTATACAAGCCGGAACGCTGGCTGGACGACGCCCTCTTCAGGCCGGAAGTGCGCAAGGCCTATGCCCATCTTGTTGCCCAGGGCTGGACCGACGCCATCAGACATCTGCATCCAGAAGAGCGTATCTACACCTTCTGGAAGTACTGGCGGAACAGCTTCGAACGTGACGCGGGGCTTCGGATCGACCATCTCCTGCTCAGTCCGGCGGTCGCCCCATGGCTTCGATCGGCAAGCGTCCGGAGAAAACCGCGAAGCTGGGAGCATACGAGCGACCACGCGCCGGTCATGATCGAGCTCGACGTTTCCAAAGCCGGAGTCGATCTGTGAGCCGCGATGTCGATCGCGAGCGAGGGAACCTCTCACGTCACCGAGAGTTAGCCCCGAAAGCGCGGGAAGGCATTCCTGCCCCGCTATTTTCCAACCCGATGTGACCGCTATGGACGAAGCCAAGAACTACCTGAACACCGACGAGATCCCGGCCGACGATCAGCTGTCGCCGAAGCCGGTCGAAGGAAAGGACCCGCCGAGGCGGGTGCGCAGAAGCGAGGAAGCTATCGCCGAAGGTTCTGACGATACCGAGCGCGTCCGGGTTCCGCCGCCGTTTCAGAATCCCGATTGATCAGCGGCATGGCTCCGTCTCGACGTGGCTCCGATTACCGGCATCACCTCATTTGTCGGCGCCCAGATCGTAGATGCGGCCTATCAGCCAGGCTGGCCAGTCTCGCTCGAAGAAGGATCTGGCGCTTTCATTGAATGTGCGGTTCGCACGCGTTGAAAGCCTGATCTCATTCCCATCAAGACGAACGACGATCTGCTCTTTGCGATGCGCTTCGCGTTCTTTCCGGAAGCGATATTCCTGCAATGGTCCTGAGCGCGCCAGCGGAAGCGATTCGCCCTCCGCATCGCATATTGCGCGCGCCCCGCGGCTGCCGCCTCCATTGCGAATGAAGAAATCGAGCGCGCTGAGCACGGCTTCCGACGCGAGTGCCATATGCCGCCATTGCACGCCTCGAACCGCCTCCGCTGCGCGACCGTAGGCAATGCCGCTAGCCCGGATTTCAGCGTTCAGTTTGCGCGCTTCGATCAAGGCCCGGCCTACGCTTTCTTGATTGCAGATGATGCCAGCCTTCTCGCTCATTCGCGCCTGCACTTGCGAACGGATCGATTTGACGGTGAGCGGGCTCTCGGTCCGAAGGACGGCAAGGAGGTCGACGATGCCCGTCTCTGCGATATCGGCTATGTCCTCTGCGGCCGACCGCTTTGCCCTGCCGCTCGCGCTGATGTGCTCTGCCGCGCGCGTACCGAAGACTTGCCCGGCATTGAGCGCCGCTCCACCCGGCCTCGTCACGCCGTGTGTGCCCGCTGCCTCTCCGACCGCGTAACAGCCGCCGAGACTGCTGCGGCCCCAGGTATCGACCATGATGCCGCCGTTCATGTGCTGGTTGTTGACGGCAAATTCCAGCGGCTCCTCGGCGATATCGATCTTGTAGCGGCGGTAGAGCTCGATCGCGAGCGGGTTCATATGCTTCAATCGATCGATCGGCATTTCCTGGTCGGCGCCGGCCTTGCCGAGATAGTCGCGGACGTCTTCGTCAAGTCTTTCCAGGCTGAACGGCAGGTCGCCCGGCACGGATAAGGGATTGCGATTGAAGTCCATAAAGACGCGCCGCCCTGCAGCGGTTTCGCTGGAAATGGCGAGATCTACCAGGCTTGAGCCGAAATCGAGCATGCGCGTCGCGTGAAATGGCCACTGATAGCCCTTGCGAAAGACGTTCGACGCCAGCTCCTGCGTGCTGCGATAATATTCTGCCAGGAAATGGTGCTCGGCGCCCTCGGTATCGAGCGAGTAGATATGCGGGATCGCCTGGACGTAGGTGCCCGACAGATTCCATGGGAACCCTTCCCTGCGTGTTCCGATACCAAACTGGCTTTCGGTCAGGTTGACGAGCTCGACGCCTGCCTCGAGCGCCAATCCGAGAGAGCCGAAGCAGCCGTTGGGATAAACGCTGTCGCGATAGAGTTCGCCCGGCCCGCCGGCCGCGAGCACGATCACCCCACTCGCGAACAGCGCGATGCCTAGCGGGTTCTCCTCCCTACGGTCACTGGCGCGCATGGCGACTATGCCGACCACGTCGCGATCAGCGCCATCGCCCTCGGTGAGGATCTTTACTGCGGTGGTCTGGTTATAGAACGGCACTCCGAGCCGGATCGCCTCCTCGGCCAGCACCTTGACCATCAGGCGCGAGGTGCGCGGGCCGCAGCTGGTGGCGCGGCCGACTTCGTCATGATCGGTCTGATATCTGAGCGTCCCGCCAAGCGGGTCCTGAGGCAGCGGCAGACCCAGGAACTGGAGCGACGCCATCATCCGTGACGAGCCCACAGCCTCGACATAGGCCGTGTCCTCGTCCATTGCACCGCCGCTGCGGATGGCGCGCGCCATCGCCTTGTAATTGTCACCCTGATCGGCCGTGTTTGCACTGTGAAGGGTCTGCTTGTCCGATCCCGAACAGGCCGAGGTTCCTCCCCACGCGCTTTGGCTGATAATGACGACGTCATCGCCGCGCCGCTTCATTTCCACCGCCGCCCGCAGACCTGCCGCGCCAGATCCGACGACGACGCAACCGGCTCGATAGATCGGCACTTCGACGGCGGCGAGCCGGATCACGTCCGACGGGGCAGTTTCGGGCGGAAGCCGTGGCATGTCGACATCGGTCAGTGCGTCAAGAATGTCCTGCGGAACGTTTATGGTCATCGGCGTCAACCCAACGGGATGTCGACCCAGCGCTTTTGCCGGGAGGATTCCATGCATGCGTCGACGATCTGGCAGATGTGGTGGCCCGTATCGAAAGTCGGCCACATCGGCCTGTTTGCGACGATCGAGCGGATCACCTCGGCCACCTCGATGATCTTGCTTTCATTGTAGCCCAGGCCGAAATTCGGCAGAGGAAGGAAAGCCCTGAAGGTGGGGTTCTCCGGACCCACGTCGATCTCCCGAAAGCCGCGCCGTCCCGTCCGGTCGTCGTTGGAATAGAAGCGCAGCCGGTTTATCTCATCATAGGTATAGGCGATGCTGCCTTTCGTTCCATAGATTTCATAGGTCTGCATGAACTTGCGGCCGGTCGCGACACGGCTGAAATCGACGATCCCGCCGGCGCCGTTCTCGAACCGGCACAGCAGATTGGTTGCATCGGGATTGGTAATATCAGCCCAGGTCTCATTGCCTGACAGTTTCACCTGCTCGCCATAGGCAAGGCCCTCGACGACAGGCCGGCGCGGCGTCACGATGAGATTGTCGGCGATCAGGGAACTGACGCGGCCGACCAGGAAATCCATGAAGCTGAAGATGTGCGAGCCGGTATCACCGACGATCCCGGTCGGTGCAAGCTTTCCGTCGGCACGCCACATGAAGGGCACGCTCGGGTCGCCATACATGTCGACGTGCTGGCAGCCGCGGAACAGCTTGATCTCGCCGATTTCGCCGGATTGAATGATGTCTTTCGCCAGATCATGGACGGGATTCCGGGGAAAGGCGTGTCCAACGCGGGTAATGACACCCTTCGCCCGAGCGATATCGGCCAGTTCCCGCGCCTCGGCGGCGGTGTTTGCCAACGGCTTCTCGCAATAGACATGTTTGCCGGCCAGCAAGGCCGCCTTGGCCACCTGGTAATGAAGATGGTCAGGCAGGCAGATATCGATCAGATCGACATCCGGATCGGCGACCGCCAGATTCCAATCCTGAAGAATTCTTGCACCGGGCGCCCTGTGGGCAAGATCCCCGCCTGCCTTCGAGGGGCCTTCCACGAGAGCCACGATCCGTGCCGTTCCGTCCGACACTCCGAAGAAATGCGGAAAGGTCTGATAGGCCATCGTATGGACCTTTCCCATCCAGCCTGAGGCGCCAAGCACTGCAACTCTGACTTCAGACATTGTCGTCTCTCCTCTCGACAGGACTTACCGGATTTCTGAGCGGGCCCGAGGCCTCGCATCGTTTCGTTCGTAGGCGAAGATAGTGGGGGAAAGTGCCGGTAAGCCCCGGATGAGGTCCGATCCTTTTTCGCCGACCATGATCGTCGGCGCGTTGGTATTGCATGACGGCACGCGCGGCATGACGGATGAATCGCATACCCTGAGGCCTTCCAGGCCATGGACCTTGAGATCAAGCCCGACAACTGCGTCGGATCCCGTTCCCATTTTGCAGGCGCCAACCGGATGATGGTCGGTCTTTGCGTTGGCACAGCCGTAGTCGAAAAGCTGTTCGTCGGTCGTGACCTTCGGTCCAGGAAGCCTTTCGGCCATGACATAGGGCTTCAGCGCCTCCTGCTGCATGATCTCGCGCGCGATCTTCAGCCCTTCCAGGGACATCGTCCTGTCGTGGGGATCGGACCAGTAGTTGGGATCGATCAATGGAGCGGCAGCCGCGTCTGAGGATGACAGACGCACTGTCCCCCGCGAGCGCGGATGCAGATAGGCGGAGTTAAGGGTCACGCCGGCATTCTTGAGCCGTTCGACGCCTGCTTCGATGCCCGATCCGAGGCCGAGGTGGAACTGGATATCAGGAGAACGGGCCTCGGGATCGGCATACCAGAAGCCGCCGGTCTCGAAGAGCGACGAGGCGACTGGTCCGGTGCGGAACAGGACATACTGTATCCCGGCCCAAACGGTCCGGTGCAGTTTTGCGACGCCGTCATAGGTGTGATCGCCGGTGCATTCGGCAATGACGAAAAGATCCAGGTGATCCTGGAGGTTGCCGCCGACACCCGGCAGATCGTGAAGCACCTTGACGCCCACCGACCGCAGATGGTCGGCCGGTCCTATGCCGGACTGCAAAAGCAGCTTCGGCGATCCGATCGCGCCGGAGGAAACCAATACTTCGCGGTCAGCGCGCACGATCTCCAAGCCGCGCGAAGTCACGATCTCGACGCCTGTCGCACGAGCTCCCTCCACGATAATACGCGCGACGCGCGCGCCAGTCCTGACCGTCAGGTTCTTCCGGTCCTTGATCGGCGAGAGATAGGCCAGCGACGCCGACGACCGGCGACGGTTGCGCTGCGTCAGCTGATAAAATCCCACTCCCGCCTGCTGGCGCCCGTTGAAGTCGTGATTATAGGGAATGCCGAGCTCCTGCCCAGCGCGAATATAGGCGTCGCAGATCGGCAGCGGCGCAGCAGGCATCGAGACGCCGAGCGGACCGCCATAGGAGTGGTAGTCGTCGGCGAAGCGCTGGTTGTCCTCCGCGCGTTTGAAATAGGGAAGGATCGAGCGGTAGTCCCAGCCCTCGCAACCGTCTTCGCGCGCCCAAAGGTCATAATCCGCCGCGTTTCCGCGCGTGTAGAGCTGCGCGTTGATCGACGAGCCGCCACCGATGACTTTCGCTTGCGTATAGCGAAGCACGCGGCCTTTCATGTGTTTCTGGGGAACGGTTTCCCATCCCCAACTGGCGACGCCTTTGGTCATCTTGGCAAAGCCCGCGGGCATGTGAAAGAGTGGATTCCAGTCGCCTCCGCCCGCTTCGAGCAGGAGCACGCCGACATCAGGATCTTCGCTCAGCCGATTTGCCAGCACGCAACCTGCAGGGCCGGCGCCGGTGATGATATAGTCGAAACCCATCTTACTGTCCTATTTTGTCCGTTCGGTCCGCCAGCGCGCGCCTGATGCCTGCAAATCCTTCGACGCGATGTGATCTGCCACTCTCAGTGCTTGGGCGGCGATGGTGAGCGCAGGATTCACCGCGGCCGATGTGGGGAGGAAACTGGCGTCGACGACGAAGAGATTTTTGTGATCATAAGAGCGGCAATACGCGTTCAGCGACGCAGTCGCGGGATCGTTTCCTATGCGGATCGTTCCGCACTGATGAGAGGGCGTGCGCTTGTCGAACGGCCTCGCCAGCACGATCGGAAACCCGATCGACTTCAGTATAGCCTTCAGCTTGGCGACAAGTGCGAGATGAGCGGCCCAATTGGTTCGCTGCCATTGGAGAATAATCCGATCTCCATCCACCTTGACGCGGCTTTCGGGATGGGGAATGTCCTCGCTCATCGCATAGAAGTCGATGGCATGGGTTGTAATGAAGCGCAGAAGCCATTCCGGAGCCTGCGGCAGAGAGCCCTTGAGAACCTTTTCTGAGATGCGCCCCAGGAGCTGCACGTTGCCGAGGGGCGGTCCGCCCTCCCCGTCGGAGAGATAGAAGTCGTTGAAGGCAAACGTCTTCTGGTAAATCGAGGTGTTCCTGAACCGCGGTGAGACCCCGATGACGGCGGAGGCATTGTGATTCATGAAGTTGCGGCCCACCTGGTCGGAAGAGTTCGCCAGCCCCTTTGGGAAACGGTCGTTTTTCGAACGCAGCAACAGCACTGAGGACTGGACCGCCCCGGCAGAAAGGATCACGATCTCAGGCGAAACTGCCACCGTCTGCCCGTTCTTGACGTAGTTCACCCGGTCGATCCGGCTCCCCGCTCCCGTGTCAAGCCTCGTCACGCGTGCATTGGTTTCGAGCCGCACGTTCTCGTGTCTCAGCGCCACTGCGAGGGCTGCGGTCTCGGCATCCATCTTGCCGTCGCGGGCGTTGGGATGCGCATCCCATGGCGTGCGTGCCTTGGAGAGCCAGGCGTCAAGATCCAGGCCGAGCGGCAGGGAAAACGGATGCAGGCCTTTCTGCTTGAGGCGCGCTCTGATATCGGCGATCGGCGCCTCGTCCGGGACGGGCGGGTACTCGTAGGTCGCCGAGTGGTGCGGTTCCGTAAGATCTTCACCCAGACTGCCGCGGACCTGATACATGCGTTCCGCTTGGCAGTACCACGGCTCCAGCACTTCATATGGAAACGGCCAAGCTGGAGATACACCCTCGCGGTGTTCGATGACTGCGAAATCCTCTTTGCGATAGCGCGACAGCACGGCGCCGTAAAACTTCGAATTCCCGCCGACATTGTAGTAATTGCCGGGATTGAATCCCTTGCCGTTTGCCTCGTACCAGGTTTCCTTCGGTCGAAAATGTCCCCGCTGAAAGATCGCGCGCTGATCGCGATTAACAGGAAGGTCGGCGATATGGTCGCCGGCTTCGAGGATCAATATCTGCGCACCGGTCACGGCAAGGCCGGCCGCGACCGTGGCGCCGCCGACGCCTGAACCGATGATGACGATGTCAGGTGAACCGCTCATGTTAGCACCTGGCCCTCACGCGATCCGCGCCTGGCTCTCCGGATCGAAGAACACGGCCTTGTCGAGATTGAATGCGAGGCGGGTTTGTTGTCCGGGAGCGATGCCGGTATCGGCGCGCAGGCGGGCGACGACGGATTTGCCGCCGAGTTTGGTGACGGCGAAGGTATCGGAGCCGGCCGGTTCCACCACCTCGATCAGGCAGTCGCCCTCGGTCAGCGAGCGCGCCTTGCGGTCGGCGCCATCGGGATCGGTCAAGGCCTCCGGGCGGATGCCGA
>NZ_LWBS01000017.1 GCF_001652265.1 Rhizobium leguminosarum | reverse complement strand
ATAGAGCCAGACAGCGCGGGCTATAATCTCTGGCGGGAAACGATGGTTCTTGTAATTGGCGATGGGCATGTTCCATGCCGAACCGTCTATCGACAATCTCTTAAGCCAAAAACAATGTGACAGCGCCTCCTGGATACATTGTTCACCGGCAGGCGGAAAAGCGTATCAAGAATGATGGGTTTTCACCGCATTGAATTGCGTCGAAGTCTGCTCTCAACGCAGGGTCCTATCCCATCGTTTTGATCTTCAATCACGAGGATCCCAAATCATATCGGGCATGCAGCTCATAATTGCTCGGATGGAAGAGAGCTTCCGGTTAGGTCAGCAAAAAGCCAACCGCATCTCCAGCCACGCCAACATGGGACAGCTTCAACTTTAATCTCGCAAGGCAAAATATCGTTGCGACGATGGCATAGATAGGACGGCGAATGTTTCCTGCAAAGGTGAGTAAATTTGCTCATTTACTGCGATGAGCCAGCGCTATAAATGAGTAATACAAGAAGATGATTTCAATACATCCAAAGCACTCAACGCATACAATCCTTAGGGCAGACATATGTCTTGAGTGTTGCGGAATTTCCCTCTGAATACTTCGTTCCCCGGCGAGACCAACCTGAGCCCAAAGCCGGTAGAGAATGCAATTTGCCGCGCGTTGATAGCCACATTTGAATCTCAACCGGCACGAAGCAGCATCCTGGTGTCCAAGAGAGGATTTGGGACATGTCGTCCATCGCAAGATATGACGGTGAATATGATCCCGCCGTGGTCGTCAGCGGTGCGATCGGTCCATATGCTGCCGTTTGTGGAGGGACAGTCGGAAACGGCGCGTCCGGAAACGGCTACGTGACGGGGTTGAAACTCGCTGTGGGAATTACGTCTGCGGCTGGGCTGGATGAGGGCACATGTAGGATCGTGTCCGGGGACAGATGCCGCGTTGCCGGCACCTATATCGGTCAAACAAATTTTTTGATCGCGACCTCCTACACTGGACTGGATGGCGTTATCTGGGGCCTCGATGTCGTCGCCGAACCTGCCATAAACAATACTGTTCCACAGCCATTATTTTTGCAAAATCAGCCGGACGGCCCGCCAATTCCGATCCTACCGATTGAACCGTTGCTGCAAGCCAGCCGTCAACTCCTCGGTACGCGTGAATCCCGAGATGGCCAGGTGCAGGAACAGCGCTTTCCACCACTTCCAGGATTGCAGCTGGTCGCAGCCTACAAATCCGGGGCGGATTATGGGCCGGGTTGGATCTGGTCGGCATTAGCATTGGCGGTCCTGGTCGACCGGAGCACTGGCTCGAGTCTCTTCAACGAAGATGGGGGCATGTTTGGAGATGCACAAACCAAGGAAACCGACGTGCGGTCTTTCCTGCAGCAAACCTTGCATTGCGTCGGCAACAGCATCGTTGCGTGCGGCCAGAACCACAACGTGCGCTATGGCCGGATCTTCGCCGGGGCAAAGGCACTCTATGTCCCCGAGGGCTATTATGGCTGCGCGATCGCTTGTGGCCCGTACCTGACGTTGGCGCAGCGAGCAGTCCCCCCTGGATGGTCAGCGGCGCGTCTTGCCAAGGCAGACAGGCCGAAATGGGAGACAGCGCTTGGACTTGTTCCGTTGGCTCGCTCGCCGCCGGTTTATCTGCCACCAGGAGAGGTCATTCCTGGGGGAATAAGGATTACGTCGCTGGGGTGCGCGCCAGACGCCTGAGCATTTGCTGCAAAGCATTGTTTTGCGGCTAGCTCTGTCGGTCATGCAAACGGCCCATTCAATTCGCTTTCGCAGTGCAGTGAACCACCAACCTGGGAGTAAGTCATGACAGTCAAAATCCAACGCAAGGCAAAATTCGCAGTGATTTCAACAGCTCAGCTGCGCGCCATCAGCCCTCTTTCCGATGAGGATGTTATCAGCGCACAGAGCCATGTCTCGAAGGAGATGATCGCGGCACTCGAAGAAATGGTCAACGCCGCAAAGGCGGGCCGAGTCAAGGGCGACGAGGTATTGGCCTTCGGCGCAGTCGCATGGGCAGGCGCCACGGTCTAACGGCGGAAACCAGAAACGAAATCGATCAGGCACATTGCATCGGCAGCGCCGTCTATCTCACAAACGATCTGAAGCACTGTGAAAGAGTGGGCAGGTTCGGCGTCAGGCAGGAAAATGTGTCTGATTTTACTCTACGTTGCGATGAAACGTTCCGAACTTCTTTTGCCACCTACGACGAAGCAGGATTCCCGTATTTGGCTGAACCAGCCTCAGGGTACGAGCGACGATGCCGCGTTGCATGCTTTAGTCAGCCAATTGGGACTACATCAAAATTTGTCACCGAAAGTGCTTGTTTGTCGTAGCCCGGATGGGGATCTTTCCACTTATGCCGAAGCCATTCCTTTTCTGGAGGGTCTCTCCAAGGACCCAGCCATCGGTGTGTTTTCCGGCCAGTTGGGTCACCTGATCGATGCGATGCGCAAGGCGCGCGTTGAAGAAGCACGTCTCGATTCTGCTTCAGGTTTGGAAGGTGCAATAGAAAAAAATGGTGATGCGCTTGCGGCATTGCGGCGCATCAGCCGCGAAAGCATGGTCAGCAGCAATCTCATCGATCAGGCTGCGCGCTGCGTTCTCGCAGCACTTCGCACGGCACGTTACACACATGTGGTGATATCGAGCGCTGAAACCATTGATCGACCAAGCTTGAAGCTGCTTGCAAGAGCCTGCCTGCTCACCCCCGAAGATAGCGAACTGGCCTGGGTCTGGTTGGTGTCCCCATCAGATTGCCGGAAAATTCACGCTGGTTCGGAATTCGGGATGCTGCCCGTCTGCGCCCGTGAGACCTTCATGGAGGCCATAAAATCCGTCCTGCAGCCTTTGGAACTGGATGCTCCGCAAGGTCCCCACGCGGCTAACATTACTCCCAAAATCCACATTGCCCGACGCGGGGTTGGCGGGGCGACGGGCTGGCTTGCTAATCTCAACTACGATGCCTGTGCACATTGGGCTGCTGCCCGGGCTGATCCCGGCGTTGACGACTGCCGCCTCATTGCTCTGCTTATGGTCAATCTTGGTCTCTACGACGATGCCGTCGATATCCTACAGCGCGCCATTGCCATCTGCGATCAAGCGACGCTTCGTTGCCATCTCTGGTATGTGAGCGGACTCATCTGGTCAAAGCGCCTATATAATGTGGCGCGCTCGAATGCTTGTTTTGACATGGCCGATGCGGCGTTAGAGAGCGTTGCTGCGGAAGATGGTGGCGACCCCCATATGGAACGTGCATGGGTTCAGAACGGCCGTGCGATGAACGCAATCCTGGCCGCGCGACTGGCGCACAAGCCCATTTCGACTGCCTTCCCGATTGCCTTCAGCCATCTGACGCGGGCGTTTGATCTTGTCCGTGAAGGAGGTACTCGGGACCGAGTCTATTTGCGCTTCAATCTACTTGGCAACATGAGCAACCTGATGGAGATCGGTGGAAACTACGCAGTCGCACTGGACCTGCTGAACAGAACCTTTGACGAATCTTTAGCGCGTGGAGCCGAGAACGAACGGGAGTGGATCGCACAGCAGAGATGCATGCGTGCAGCGCTGATGGCGCGAGCAGGCGACGGCGCTGCGGCCATTCCAATCTTCGCAGAGGCGCGGGAACTGATGCAGCAGCTCGACCGGCCGATCAGCGCCGAAGCGCTCGGCCGGTCGCAGGCAAAAGCGCTCTATCAGAGCGGCGCCTGCGGCGAAGCGCGAGAGCTGTTTTCGGTCTGCCTGGGCGAAGCGCGCGCACTGCGCAGCCGGCTTGGAGTGCAGACACATGCCGTTGGACTTGCGGCTTGCGAGATTTCGCTCGGCCGGGAGAAAGCAGCTCTGTCGCTGCTCCATACGATCGGAGAAATGGAAGATGTCTGGGTCTTGCCCCCCACCACCCTTGAATCCGGAGATCTGAGTGGCCTACGGATCCAGGATGCATATTACGGGCTTTCGTTGAATATACCCGAAGTCGACCTCGAAGACATGGCACCGGCCAGTATCGCCGGAACGTTGCGCGGACGGCAATCGGAAGTGGAAGCAGTCAGGGTGTTGAAGAAATGAGTGATCACTCCAAAGGGCCACAATCGCGGTGCGTTGTCATTGGCACCGGACAGATCGGCACCTTCGCGGTACGCAGTTTTACGCACGCAGGCTGGTCCGTCACCGCCGCTGATCTCGCCCCCAACACCAGCTATGTACGAAGGTTCGGGCGCACGGATTGCCCCATCCAAAGTGTGGACGTCACCGATGCGGCGATGGTTCGGGCTCTTTTCGATCATGTCGGCGCGTGTGATACCGTGGTCTTCGCCGCCGGCTTGACGGGACAGCGAACCCAGGCAGATCCCTCTCTGGCGACCGATATCCTCTTGAAAGGAACCGAATCCATAGCGACAGCAATGCGCGCAAAGGGTATTCCCAGGCTCGTCGGCGTTAGCAGTCTTGCCGTTTATGCTGCCGGTCAGACCTCTTTCGAGTCGCTGCGCGAAGTCGAAAAGCCGACCGGCCATGTCGGCGTCTATGGCTCCGTCATTCGACGCATGGAGGCCGCGATGATCGCGTTGGAGGGACTGTCGGTCGGTATCGCGAGGGCAGCCGGAGTTTACGGCCCCAACCGTTATGGACATGGCAGCCAGTCGTCTCAGTTGGTCGAACGGCTCCTTTACGGCGCCGCCTTGAAACAACCGATAAGCCTTCGGGGTCACTGGCAGGACCGTGACGATTTCATCTATGCGCGCGACCTGGGGGACGCCCTCGAAAAGCTTGCAAGACCCGGTTATCCCGAGGGTTGCGAAATCATCAATGTCGGGACCGGCATGACGACCTGCTTGAGAGAACTGATAGAAGCGGTTGAGCAGTCCATCGGACGGGTCAATGTCAATCTTATCGCTCCTGATCCGTCACGTGCCCCCTTGGCTCGGCCGCCTTTGGACACTGAGTGGATGCTCAAGCGCCTCGGCCCCCCGAAATTTACGCTCAACGAAGCCCTGCGCGACTTCGCACGTGAGGTTGATCTCTTAACCGCACAGGAGGTGCGACCATATGCAAAGCAATCCTAACCTATTGGCGATTTGCGCATCGTTGAAACCGGCGCCGGGCCGAACGGAACCATCGGCTTGCCGGGAAATATTGAGAGCCGCGACCATCTATCTCTCCCGTGTCGTCCCCAATATCGAGAGCTTGGATTTACGCGATGCGACATTGCCCGGTTTCGAGGGCTTGGCCCCCGCACATCACTATGATCCGGCGGTCATGCAGATTCACCAACGCATCCGCGCGGCGTCTGGATTGATCTTCTCCATTCCCGCTTATTGGGGCGGCGTCGGCGGTGCTTTCAAGACATTTGTCGAGCTCGTCTGCGGACCAAGCTACGAAAATGCATCATCCTCTCCCTTTCAAGGCAAACCGGCGGTTGCTCTGCTTGTCGGGTCCGACGCCTTCTCAACGCAAAGCGCAATCTCGCAGCTGGATAGTATCTTCGAGGCGATCGGCGCGCATCTGACCTCCGAGCTTGTCGTTGTGCCCAATCCGGCAGCGACGGGTGCGTCGGATGCGGCGATTCGTGCGCTAATCGGCGCATCCGCCCAGCTCGCGCAGCACATCATCAAAGTGAAAGAGGGTGCATGAACGCTCTAACGCAACGGGATGTCGGAGCCATCGTGGACGCGTCCTTTGCCATCCTCACATCATGCGGTATCTTGAAAAGGCCGGTCCCATCTTTTGAACCCAGCCTGTACGAGGCCGCGCAAGGACGGATCGAACCGCATTTCGAAGTGCCGCAAACAACGATAAGCCCCTTGATGCGGCGGTTCCTGTTTCACTTCGCCCGCGCGACACAACCACAATTCATATATGGCGCCGGCACCTACGTCGGCTTTGCGTTTGCGTGGCTCATCAGTGGTAGGCAGGTCGGCGACGGCGACTTCAATGCAAGGGGTGTCGACTGCGATAGTGCGGCAACCATCATTGCTCGGCGCAATATGACCTGGCTGGAGACGATTGGCGCCCTCGATCTTCGTGTCGCGGATGCACTGATCGATCTGGAAAGCAGCAGCGATTCGATTGACTTGCTATTCATCGATGTCGACGCAGTAGACACGCGCAAATCTCTGTATACGGATATACTCGAATGCGCGAAGCCTCATCTGAGGTCGGGAGCGCTGATCCTGGCTCATGATCCGCTCGTAGCGGCGTTCAGGAATGATTTTGAACGCTTCTTCGCCTACATTGGGAATCAGGATTGCTTTGGCCCCAACTGCATCCTGCCGCTCGACGACTGCGGCATCAGCGTGACGGTGGTGAGATGAAGGCGCTGCGCGACCTATCGCTTGGCACGCTGGATCCGTCTTACTGCCAAGCGGAAGAAGGCAGCAACAACGCTTATGCGCCGCGTCAAGGCGTGCCTGCTCTTGTGCAACTACTGGGCGCTCGTTTCGCAGTAGACGCCTCCGAAGTTCTCGTCACGGCCGGAGCATCGATGGGGCTGACCTGTGCTTTCCTAACCTGCCCTCCCGCACGGCCGATACTGCTCCCATCACCAGGCTTTCCGGCCTACGAAGCAACGCTGCGCCTTCTTGGAAGGTCCGTCATCACCTATAAACTCGACCATAACTGGGACGCGAATGTCTTGCGGATGATCGAGCAGGAAATACCGGCGGCGGTCCTCCTGAATTCTCCGGGCAATCCGTTGGGGAACGTCATCACGGACCAACAACGCCAGACGGTGTGTGACGTGGCGCAAGCTTGCTGTGTTACTCTCATCCTGGACGAAACCTATGCAGGTCTCGAATTTTCTGGGTCGGCATCGACGGGCCCCCTTCTGGGAGAGGCCACAGGCGTCATCCGCATCGGCAGCTTCTCGAAGCGCTTCGCACAACCGGGTCTGCGCATCGGGTATGTGATCGCGGGCGCGAAAACCTGCCGTCAGATGGCCGATATCAATTGGGTTCTCGCCATGTCGCCATGCGTTTCCTCGCAGCTGGCGGCGGCCGACCTGCTCATGGCTGAAGTCAAGAATCCGGGTCGGATCAAAAACACGGCCGGCCAGCTTGAAGCCTCCGCCGACCTGGCGATGGCAACCCTTGCCACCCATGGGATTGCCGCTTTGCGACCGAATGGTGGCCCTCTGCTCTGGATTGAATTTCCGGGCGCCCAAAGTACCGGCGCGCAATTGGTCGCCTATTGCATGGAGCATGCAAGCGTGATTGCTAGCCCCGGAGAGGCTTTCCGGCGCCAGGGGCCACCCGCCATTCGCTGCAGCTATGCGATCGCAAGATACGATATCCCTGCCGTTTTTGATCGACTTGGTGCTGCACTTGCAAGATGGAAGAGCGAGAATAGCAATTGAACATATTTGCCGATCGTTGGTAGGGGGTGAACCATGACACATTCCCAAACCGTGCTCTTGTTGACGGGCAGCCTGCGACGGCCCTCCCACAGCTGCGGACTTTGTCATTCCGTGGCCGATGCTCTTGGGAATTTCGGCATGGCCGTCACAATATTCGACCAGCGTGAGGTGACATTGCCATTACATGATTCTGTTTGGCATAAGACGCCGGAGCAAAATCCCGATACTGGCGTACGAAAGCTCGTGCAACTGGCAGAGCAGGCAGATGCCTTCGTTCTTGCGAGCCCAATCTATCACAACGGCCCCAGCGGTGTTCTAAAGAACGCGCTCGATCATCTGGCGATCAAGCATTTTGCCTATAAGCCGGTTGGCTTAATCAGTCACGGCGGAAACAGAACGAGCCAGGCTGTCGATCAGATGCGCATATGGGTCCGAGGCTTGCTCGGACATGCGATTACGACGCAGATCTGCACGCAGAACGGCGATTTTGAACCCGGTGGTACCGACGATCCCCGTATCTCAAATCCGGATATTTCCGCAAGGACTGAGAAATTCTGCCGCGAACTGAGTGTGATGGCCAAGACGCTTGCGATCGCGCGGTCAGCCTTGATCGTATGAGGAGATCAGGGAGACAGCGACCCTATCACCTGGCTTTCGCGGGCGTTGATCGCCGTGACGACCCCCGCAGAGATTTCGTCCCAGGTCAGCCAGCGCTTCCGTCCAGCCTTCCATTTCGCGCCGAGGGTAACGGTTATCAGACGCGCCCGCCCTCGCATTTCGAATGGTGGGTCCTGTCTCGTTCCAATATCGTGCAAGGCTTGGCTGCCGCGCACCTGGACGATCAGGCAGGGTCGCTGAGACAGCGCAGGGAGGAGCCCTTGGGCGGCTTCCACGCCACTGCCGTGGACCCAGATGACTGCAAGCTGCACACTTTCAAACATGGAAGCTTCAACAATGGCGCTAACGAAGGGCAACGGATCACGCCAGTCGAGGTCAAGAGATTTAACATTGTTGCGGCTGCAGAGCGGCGAAGAAGACGCGTTACGTGCGACGAGGATGACGCTGACGGATCTCTCCGCCACCCATTCTGCAGCAGCCGTCAACATTCCGGTCGCCCCAATGAGCAAGCTGGCGTCGAATTCGATCTTCTTCATGATTGGCCCCGCTCGTGGCTCATCCTAGTGAGCACGCCATCCAATATATGTGAGGTTGGGCAACAGGGTGAGTATCCAAGGTGCAGTGTCGACTGATTTTTTGGGGTCGCATGCTGAAGAAGGCCACACTGACATTATTAGCAAATGCTAGCTTTCATCACTGAAAGTCGGGCCATTCAGATCTTCGCGTTGTTGACCGCCTCGATAGGACGAACCTCAGACTCGTCATTCCATCGAACCAACTAAATTAGCTTCCGGCAACCGCCGCAATTGGTGCTCTTGAACGAATTCGAACCCGCGACCCGCAAATGCCTAAGACTCAACATACTGATCATCTGTGATATGTCCTTTATCATAGATATGGAGTGGGCATGGTTCCGATCGGTCGCAACAATTTTGAATTGAACACTTCGATCGCGTTGAGAGATGTCTACCGGCTGTTTTTGGTGTTCGCCGGCGACGAGCGGCTTTTCGACTTGTCTGGGGATGACCAGGAGGATCCTCTCCGCCTGATGCGGAATGATCTGTTCGTGGATGAAATCACCCATCTGCTGATCGGCACGGCGATCGCGAACCGGATACAGCTGGAGTGGTGTTGTCACGTTAAGTTTCTCTGGCTGGAAAGGTCAGCGGCTCGTGGATATTCAGGCGACACAGGCCGCAATTTTCCATGCATCGAAAGCTTCGAGCCGATGGTAGCGAATTGTTTGCGCGGCGACGGAACTGAACTGAACTGAACTGAACTGAACTGAACTGAAAAGCAATTGCGGGTCGCTGAGTGCATGGAGACGAACCGTTGCAACGTGCCTGGTGATCAGTGGCCTTGCATGGTTCGTTCCCGTTTTCGAAACGGCAGATGGCTGTTCTCGGCCCGATTATCGAGGCCCTTGTGCGACCAATGGTCAAGGCCGGGTGCCACTTCCGCCTTTGCTGCACCGTAGGAGCGGAGCTTATCGGTGATGATCCGTTTGGGAGCAAAGCCATAGCGCTTCATTAACGCCACCAGCACGCGCTTCGCTG
>NZ_LWBS01000016.1 GCF_001652265.1 Rhizobium leguminosarum | reverse complement strand
CGAGGCTTCGGCCCGGCCGGTTACCCTGCCAAGCCGCTCGTCAGCTACCAGACCTATCGACAATTATCTGGGTGGAACCTTCCTCCACTGGTGTTACGCGCCGTCGGGGCGCACTGAGAGATGCGGGTTAACGTGACAATACCGGCAGCGCTTATCCCATCAAAGCAGAGCTGATTTTCCGAGATGCGGGCGGCCCTCAGGCCGTGCATCCATGAACGCTCCATCCAGCCTCCACGGGACCTGAACCTACTCAGTACATACAGACGCCAACAAGGAGACGCCAATGATGATTTGTGCCAACGAGACCAACGAAGGGGACATCCACACAGCTCGGCTGGTCACCCCACCAAAAGTACAGTCCCATAGCCCGGTTCAGCATCTGGCCGTGTTTGCCTGTTGGCGCAAGGAGCCCTCCACGCGATCTGCTAGGGTGCCCAACGCCGACGTTCTAGGGGGCCTTCGTGGGGAACGGATAAACTTCTCTGCAACAGCCGGAAGTGCAAGGACGCGTGTGCGCAACTTCCAAACGCCCGATCTGGCGTAGCCAGCGCAAAGCCCAAGCAAATTAAGATCATGTCCGCCCAGCAAAAAAGCCAGGTCTCAGATCAGTCGGATCAACGCATTAAGCTCGTTCATGAAAGTTGGAGATGACCGAATGAGACATACCTTCCCTTCAAAGCTAACCATCGGCATCTTTGATCACTTAGACGAGGACGGTCGCGACATCGCACAACAGTACGCAGACCGCCTCACGTTGGCCGAGACGTGCGATCGGCTCGGTTTTTATGCATATCACCTCGCGGAGCACCATTGTACCCCGCACGGGAGAGGCGCATCGCCGAATTTGTTCTTGTCGAGCGTCGCACAGCGCACTCGGCGGCTTCGTGTCGGCCCCTTGGTCATGTTGCTTAGCCTTTGTCATCCGCTACGCGCGTTTGAAGAGATCTGTACGCTGGACCAGTTGAGCGGTGGTAGGCTCGAGCTTGGCATAGGGCGCGGCTCTCTCCCGATCGAATTGAGATACTTCGGGATTGGTGCAGACGCGGTGCCGGAGCGCTACTTCGAAGCCAGCGAAATCCTCATGAAGGCAATGAAGGGCGGCACACTATCCTACCAAGGCTACCATTTTGAGCTAAACAATGTCCCTTTGACGCTGCGGCCTCATCAGCGTCCGCATCCGCCTACATGGATCGCCACCAACCGGCCCGAGTCTGCGGCTTGGGCCGCTGCGAACGGCGCAAACATCGCGTGCCAAGGACCCGCGTCTGTTGTTCGCAAAATTACTGATGCCTTCCGTTCCCATCGAGAGCACAACACTGGCGCGGACGACCCAGTGCCTTTTCTCGGATTGCTCCGAATGGTAGTGGTCGGACGTTCTGCCGCGCATGCCCATTCACTCGCGGCACCTGCTTACGGCCGATGGGTCAAGAACTTTAAATTCCTGTACGATCTCAACGCGATCCCCGTTCCGCCAAACTTGCCGCTGACCTTGGATGCCGCAATCGAGAGCGAATTGTGCGTGGTAGGAACGGCAGCTATCGTGCGCCGGGCTCTCCTTGAGCAGTTGGAAGAGGCGGGCGCCAATTACCTTCTTTGTCAACTCGCGTTTGGAGATCTGACACTGGAGGCCTCCCAGTACACCGCCCTGGCCATACAGTCCGGCCTTATAGATCGAAGCTGATTGAATGCGTAAAGCCGCCCCGAATTGCGGCTCCATCGCCGTATCGTTTCGTAAGACACGACAATGTCGCGCTCCAACAGCATTTCCTCGACCAGCCGCAGGCTCAAAGGGAACCGGAAGTACAGCCAGATCGCACGGGCGATGATCTGCGGTGGAAGCGGTGGTTCTTGTAACTGAGAGTCAGCGATTTCATCTCAGCCCCTCATGAGGCTGTGACCTAGAAAAGGACCATGACGCCGGCACGGACAAACAGGCTTGGCTAAGTCCCGCAGCGGGGGAGCGCGCTAGCAGCTAACTACGGCATTTGCCGGATACAGTGGTCAAGGACATCCACAGAGGAAAAACTAGCAAATGCGGTGTTGCAAGAAAGCGCCACAAGGGCGTGGGGTTGGCTCAAATTGTACTACTGAACCACAACCCGCAAAGGTCGACGTTGCCTACGATGCTACCCTGCGTCTACTCTACAGTTACGGCCGTGTACCGGGGCAGCATCTTAGGGAACAGGATCTCGGCTCGGTGTCTCGGGTGCCAGCCGATCGAGAGAAGGATCATCCAACAGGCCAAGTGAAATACGCATCCGAAATGACGCCCATGGAACAGGCGCGCTCCGTCTCTGCCGTCCACCTGCCCACCAGGGAGGGCATTGCAGAACCGCAATTGTCGCGCCCAAGTGGGCTCGTTGCTTACGCTATTGAGGAATTGCTGCTGCTCAGCGATGCCCCGGCCATGCCTCGGTTTGCGGATGAGGCTACCCTGCCATCAAAACATCGACCACAAAGAGATTGTGACGATGCGGGATCATTTGCGAACCCGATCCAGGTGGATTGCAGGCCCTTATACGGAGATTGGAGAGCACTACAAAGGGCCGGCAAATCTAATCTCAGCCCTAAGGTAGACAAATAGGCGAATGCGAAAATTACCCTTTGATACCGTTCTGATCGCCAATAGAGGCGAGATTGCCGTACGCATCATCAAGACCCTGCGCGAGCTTGAATTGCGCTCCGCAATTGTCTACCATGATCTGGATGCGGGAGCGCCGGCCGTCTCAATGGCCGACATGGCGATTGCCGTGAGCGGTCGCACGCCAGTGGCGGCCTATCTTGATACCGCACAAATCATCGCCGCCGCCCGCGAGGCGAGCGTCGGGGCGATTCACCCAGGCTATGGGTTCCTTGCAGAGAATGCGGAGTTCGCAAGGGCGGTGGTCGAGTCTGGGATCGCTTTCGTCGGGCCCACTCCTGAGAGCATCCAACTGATGGGTGACAAGATTCGGGCCCGCAACTTCGTTCAGCAGAACGGGTTTCCGGTCATGCATTCAGCGAACGAAGAAGATGACCCTGCCTCGTTCATTCTGAGGGCGCGATCCATTGGAGCGCCTTTGCTGGTAAAAGCATCAGCCGGCGGCGGCGGCAAGGGCATGCGGATCGTCCGCGACCTCGACACCTTGGAAGACGCCATTGCGGAGGCACGCAGTGAGGCGCAGCGCTACTTCGGAGATGGCCGACTCTACATCGAACGATATATCGAAAAGTTACGGCATATCGAAGTGCAGGTGCTCGGCGACTCCTTCGGAAACGTCGTTCATTTGTTCGAGCGGGAATGCTCGGTCCAACGCAGATTTCAGAAGGTCATTGAGGAGGCCCCCGCGTCAACGATTTCCCCGCGGTTCCGCCAGGGAATCTGCGAAGCTGCCGTGGGCATCGCTCGAGCCGCCAACTATCGAAACGCAGGCACTGTGGAATTCATCGTGGACGGAGGAGAGTTCTATTTCCTCGAGATGAATACGCGCCTGCAGGTGGAGCATCCCGTCACCGAAATGATCACTGGCATCGATATTGTTGCCGAACAGCTCTATGTCGCCGGGGGCCATGAGCTTAGATTTTCACAGTCAGATATCGTGTCGAAAGGACACGCGATCGAAGCGAGGATGTATGCTGAAGCTCCTGAACGTGGCTTTGCTCCTACGACGGGGAAGGTACTGGTACTCGAGTATCCCGACGGTCCAGGCCTACGGATCGACAGTGGCATCTCGCAGGGTCAGCAGATAACAACAGCGTTCGATCCCTTGTTGGCAAAGGTGATCGTACATTCGCGCACGCGTAATGAGGCTGCGCTGAAGGTCGAACGCGCGATGCGGGAGCTGGTGCTCCTCGGCTGCGAAACAAACGCGAGCTTTCTCGCGCGCGTCCTTGCCGACGAGCAATTTTTAAGCGGACAGGTCCATACCGGATATCTTGACGAAAATCCGCAGCTGACCGCTGCCGACTCCGCGTCCGACTTGTCGACCTTCCTAGCAGCCGCCGCTCTCCTGACGAGACCAGTGTGCGATTCGGCAGATGCCGTACCTGAGCTTCACGCCTCTCTCGGCGGCTGGAGAAACGCATGAACCACGTTTTCGAGCTTGAAGGTGTAGATTATCAGTTGTGGCTTTCACGCTGTCAGCAGGGGTATCGCCTGCATTTGGGGAACGAAATACTCGTACCGCTCGACTTCTCCCATCAAGGCGACGGTGGCGGCCTTCTTAGCATTGCCGGCGCAAACGAGTCGGTAAGGTTTGCGATCGATGGTGACACTATTCATCTGCATATTCGCGGCAGGACGCGCGTTCTGCGCTACCGAGACCCATTGTTAGCCCATTCGCTCGTGAAAAAGGATGCAGGTCTTCTTGTGGCGCGCGCGCCGATGCCAGGCGTGGTGGTTAAAACGTCAGTTTTGCCCGGCGACCAGATTTCCGCAGGCTCCGGGCTGATGGTGATCGAGAGCATGAAGCTGGAAAGCGTCATACGCGCGCCACAGGACGGGGTGGTCGACCGAATTCATTTTAGCGAAGGCGAGAGCTTCGAGCATGGCGCGATACTAGTTACGATCAAAGAGGAAGGGCATTAAGATGCAGCGCATCGCTTCTCTTGTCGACGTGAACGCGCAAGAATTTCGCCTCAACGAGCTCCACAACAGAAGACTTGCGGCCGAATTAAAGGAGCGCCAGCGTGCGGTCCGCTTCGACCGTCCCGAGCGCGACCGCGAGCGCCTGCGGCGACAAAACAAGCACTTTGTTCGCGACCGGGTGGAGGCTTTGCTTGATCCAGAAACCCCTTTCCTCGAACTTTCGACACTGGCTGCGAACGAGGCTTACAACGGGGGTGTGCCCAGCGCAGCGCAAGTCGTCGGCATCGGCATCGTTGCGGGACGCGAGGTGATCGTTCACGCAGATGACCCGAGCGTGAAGGGTGGAGCATGGTATCCGTTGTCAGTCAAAAAGATCGTCCGATCCCTGGATATAGCAATCGAGAACCGTCTGCCCGTCGTTCATCTTTGCGACTGTGGCGGTGGATTTCTGCCTCTGCAGGCGGAACTCTTCGCGGATCGCCACCACGCGGGCAGAATCTTCCGCAACCAATCCATTCTCTCGAAGATGGGCGTGCCGCAGGTCGCCCTCGTGATGGGACATTGCAACGCGGGAGGAGCTTTCGTTCCTGCGCTTAGCGAGTACAACATTATCGTCCAGGGAAGCGGAGCGATATTTCTCGGCGGTCCATCGGTTGTAAAAGTTGCGACTGGCCAGCACGTGTCTGTCGACGAGCTCGGCGGTGCTGACATGCAAACCAGTGTATCGGGAACGGCCGACTGTATCGCGGATTCAGAGATGCACGCGATTGCGATTGCCCGCGACTTAGTCGGCCGTATCAATCGTCCCGAAAAAGTCTCGATCGATCGAGTCGCTCCCGAGCCGCCCGCCTATGATGCATCTGAGCTATACGGCATAATTTCAAGAGATCCTCGAGTGCACTTTGATATGCGGGAGATTCTCGCGCGCTTGGTCGATGGCAGCAGGTTCCATGAATACCAACCGCTCTACGGGCGAACTCTGGTATGCGGGTTCGCGCGCCTTCATGGATACCAAATCGGTGTTCTGGCGAATAACGGCGTGCTGTTCGACGACAGTGCGCTGAAGGGCGCTCACTTCATCCAGTTGTGCGACATGAATCGGACGCCGCTGTTGTTCTTGCAGAACATCACCGGCTTCATGGTGGGCAGCGAATATGAGCGACGTGGCATCACCAAAAATGCCGCCAAGCTACTCATGGCCGTGTCTGGAGCGGCGGTGCCCAAATTCACGGTCATTTGTAACCATTCTCACGGTGGGGGAACATTCGCTATGGCCGGGCGCGCTTTCGATCCGCGTTTTCTGTTCACCTGGCCGCAGGCTCAGATTTCAGCCATGGGTGCCGATCAAGCGACGCAAGTGCTTACCGATGTGAAGGCAAAGCAGCTGGCGGCCGATGGTAGGCGCCTATCGGCGCAGGAGTACGAAGTCACGAGACAGTCGATTTTGGGAGAGTATAGGGAGCGATCAAGCGCTTACTACGCAACGTCTGAAATCTGGGACGACGGGATTCTTGATCCTGTTGACACCAGAAACGCGCTCGCAATCGCCATGAGCGCCTCGCTCAATGCTCCCATTGAGGCGCCACATTATGGCATCTTTAGAATGTAGTGCGGCTCCCCCTCTCGGCCTTCCTTCTGATCGAAAAATATGCGCGGACGGGTCTAAGTGATAGAAGACGCAGAGAAGAACATTGAACCAATCGCGCCCGCCAACGAGCAACGGAATCTTGAGCTAACAAGCCGGATCGTCGCTTCCTATCCAAGCGACAGTATCGTTTTTTGCCAGGCCTGCGGTTCTCGATGCTTGCTCGCCGTTGTCCAATCATATTGTTGCTCGATCGCTTCTTGGCGAATTCGGCAAAGGCCGCGTCTCGATGCCGATTGGATGAGCACCCTTGAATATAGCTCATAAGCGCTGCAGCACCCCGCCAAATTCGTCGCCGATGCCTTCACGCGGCGATGTCACGTTATCAGTAGCTCAACTGCGCCGGACCAAGTCTCATGCGGCTCCAGACAGAAGGAATAGGCGACAATGGATCTCTGCACACTGATTGACCGCAATGCGGCGTTTGCTCCAAACAAGGCTGCAATCCATTTCGAGGGTGAGACCCTAAGCTACGCCGCGTTGCGCGGATCTATCGAGCAAGCCGCGCGCGCCCTGAACAAAGAGCTGAGAGTCACTAAAGGCGACCGCGTCGCCATCCTCAGCCTGAACCGGCCCGAGTATCTAGTTCTCCTCTATGCCTGTGCGCGTCTTGGCGCAATTATGCTGCCTTTGAATTGGCGGCTCGCGCCGGCTGAGCAGCTCTTCATCTTGTCTAATGCCGGAGCAAAGGTATTGGTTGTCGAGCAGGCGTTCAACGGCCTTCTGCCGCATCTGGCACACACACTGCCCGACACCTCAGTCGTCGGTTTGGACTTCACGCCCCCTCGCGGGAGCACATGGGATAACCTGTTGGCCCAAGGCAGCGGTGATAGCCGTAACTCACATGCTGACTTGAGCTGCCCGCTTCTGATCGTCTACACTTCTGGCACTACCGGGCGGCCGAAAGGCGCGGTCCTCCGACAAGAAGCATTGCTCTGGAACGGGGTGATGAGTCAGCACATGCATGCTCTGACGTCGGAAGATCATGTGTTGTCGGTACTGCCGTTCTTTCACGTGGGCGGGCTCAACATTCAGACCACTCCGGCTTTGCACCATGGTGCGACGGTTACTATCCATTCCCGATTTGCGGCAGGTGCGACACTTACTGCATTCGAGCGCGATCGGCCAACGCTTACGGCATTGGTACCGACGGCCATCCAAACATTGACTGACGACGCCGCTTGGTGGACGGTCGACCTGTACTCCTTGAAGGCTATTTCAACCGGCTCAGCGATTGTGTCCCAGGCCCTGATCGAACGCGTTACCGCGCGAGGGGTACCGGTCCTGCAGGTGTATGGCTCCACAGAAACTTGCCCCATCGCCATCTACACGAGGCTAGGGAGTGATCTCTCACGCTGCGGGTCTATTGGCCTGCCGGGCCTATGCTGCGAGGCGATGATCATCGATGACGCCGGCAACGAGTTGCCGGCGGGTGCCCCAGGCGAAATCGCAGTGCGCGGCCCAAATGTCTTCTGTGAATACTGGGGCGATCAACAAGCGACCCGCGAGGCACTGCGTGACGGCTGGTATCGCACTGGCGACATCGGGCACCGCGATGCCGACGGTCACTATTGGGTTCGCGATCGCAAAAAGAACCTCATTATTTCCGGCGGAGAAAACATCTATCCAGCCGAAGTCGAGCGTGTGCTCGGGGAGCACCCTGATATCGAGGAATGCGCCGTTGTCGGTCGGCCTGATTCGCACTGGGGCGAGGTGCCGGTCGCCTACGTGGTCAGGCGGGCGGGGGCACGGATCGAAGCGGAAGCACTGGCCGCGCACGTGCAGTCGCAGGTCGCTCGCTTCAAGGTCCCGCGGGAGTTTATTTTCACGAGGGAATTGCCGCGAACAGCGTTGGGCAAGATTCAGTACTCGATTTTGAAAGAGCTTCAAGCGCGGTCCAGCGAGCAAGAAGGCAGCAACTGATAACGTGACATCGCTCTTGGAGCGACACCGTAAACTTAACGCTGTGAAGTTGATCTGTGTAGGGGGTGGGGTGGGATGAACAGACCGACCGTAAGCTATAAGAACCACCGCTTTCCACCGCAGATCATCGGTAAGCGCGCTTTTCAGTGCACGTCGTAAATCGCTTTGAAGGGCGTCGGCTTATGCTGGCTGGCTTTTGAAGTTGAAGGGCAGCAGGTCGTCGATATCAGCATCGTCGGGGCGCTGCGGCAGTTCGGTGAGAACGTGCTTCAACCATGCGAATGGCTCGACGCCACAGGCCCGGCAGGTCAGCATTAAGCTGTAGATGACGGCACTGGCTTTGGCCCCCTGGACTGTATCGCTAAAGAGCCAACTCTTTCTTCCAGTGGCAAAAATTCTGATGTCACGCTCCAGCAAATTGTTGTCGATCGGCATCCTGCCGTCGCCGGTATAGCGCGTCAGGTACTCCCATTGATTGAGCGCATAGGAAACGGCATCGCCAAGCTTGGTGTCGGGCACGACCTTTGGCGCGATTTTGTCGAGCCATTCCTTGAGGGCGGCAAGGACCGGGACGCTGTGTTTCTGGCGAAAGCGGCGCATATAATGATCTCGCGTTTCGCCGTCGTCGGGCTTTTCGTCCCGCACCTGCCTTTCAATCCGGTAGAGCTGGTCGAAAAACTTGATGGCCTGCGCCGGCGGCCCACCGGGTTTCTTGCGCGCTTTGAGAGCATCGACAAACTTCCGCCTGGCATGGGCCATGCACCCGACATGCGTGGCGCCTTTCAACGTGCGCCAGGCCTGATAGCCATCGCTCATCAAGATACCGCGGTAGTCGCCAAGAAAGGCCTGCGGGTGTTCCTGCCCGCGGCCGGGCTGATAATCGAACAGCACGATCGGTTGCCGGCTGTCCTCGCCGCTACGGTAGCCCCACACGTAAGAGATGCTGGTGGGATCCTTGCCCTCTTCCTTCAGCACCTGAAATGTCGTCTGCGATTGAAGCCGCAGTTTCAGCGCATCATAGATCCGAACGAGGTGTTTCTCGCTCAAACCGATCACCCAATGGCCGAGAGCACCAGGGCTGACAGGAACGCCTGCACGCTCGAAGGCCTGGCTCAAGCGATAGAGCGGCGTGCCGTCGACATATTTATGGACGAGCGCGAAGGCCAGCGTCGAGGCCGTGGCGATGCTGCCGGGCAAGGGCTGCTTCGGCATCGGCGCGATAACAACAGGCGTATTGATCCCGGTACGGTCGCAGTTGCGGCATGCATATTTGGCCCGGACATTCTGCAGAACCGTGGCCTTCACCTCGATGTGAAGCTGCTCGGTCACCAACTCGCCCATGCGATGCATCTGGTGGCTGCAGCACGGACAGACCTTCTGGTCGTCGGCAAGGTCATATTCGACGCGCTGGCGTGGCAGGTTTGCCGGCAGAGGCCTACGGCCGCGCTTCTTCCCTTCCGGTTTTTCGACGGATGGCAATCCCGTGTCCGGCAAATCGGTGAGATGGCACTGTAAAGTTATCAGCGGATTGATGCAGCGATAGCTGGCCGGGACGGCTGTCAGGCTGCGGCGACACACGCGATTTTGTTCCAGATTTGCATGGCGGCGTTACGCAGGTCTCGATGTTGAGCC
>NZ_LWBS01000015.1 GCF_001652265.1 Rhizobium leguminosarum | reverse complement strand
CAGCCGAAATCCTCGCCAGGCAACCCGAGGCCATGCAACTTCGTTATTTGAGTACATTGAACGTCATCGCCGGCGAAAAGACCTCGACGATCATATTTCCTTTTCCGATGGAGTTCGGCAATTTGATGCCGCCCAAACCGGACCGATGACGACGCCTTGAATGCGTTGTTTTTGCCGATGGAGCGATGGTCCTGCGGTCAAGGTGTCAGCTAGGAAGTGCGTTTGAGATCTTCATCGGCAACGCCATAACCTGCGAAGCGGTGGGCGATCATCGAGCCGTGCAAAATGCCCGCCTTGAACGATGTGAGAGGCCTACACCTGATAACTAAGTAACGAGATCCCGCGCTCCGAGCATCACTTGAACGCAATACCAAGCGCGCTTAAAAACTCGAGCATGACGTCATTGACGGCACGCTGGCGCAAAATCCGGGCTTCTCTGATTTCCGTGTCGTCTGCAGCACCTTCAATTTCGAACTGCGCCACGGCAACGTTGCCTTCGCGCAGGTAGCCTTCGTCTGGCTCCGGATCACAAAAACGGGTGAGCAATAGCGTCAGGGCACGTTCGATGACCTCCCGATCGTTGCCTTTCAGAGCCTCTTGGAATTTGGCGATTGCACCGGCGAGCCCGCCTTCTCCGTGTTCGAGGCAGTAGACGAGATCGTGCGCATCTTTGCGCTCACGCCGGTGATCAAAGGCAAACGCCTTGAGGCATGTGAATGCCACGATATCGGCGTAGGGGATGGATTCTGTCGAGCGGCCTTTTTCACCCAACAGATCAGCGGTGACTTCCATCCGATCGTGGTGCCCGAACACCAGCGACGCGTGAGGGATATTCACCGCAGAAACATTTCCTTCCGTCGGCAGTTCCTGCAATGCGCCACCCCGGAGCTTCGGATCGTCTGCCAAGAACTCCAGAATGACGAGAATGCCGTGCTCGGTCATGGACTGCCAACGCCAGTTGACCTTATTGCCCTTGTCATTTTGCGCACGCTCGAAACCCATTTTTTTGAGGTTCTGCTCGAGCGTCCGGTATGCCTCTGTGTCGGCGAGGATCGACAGATCGACGACGACATCGATATCGCCGGTTCCTGCATGAGGCGGGACGTCAGGCGGCCTCTTGGTGACGATGTAGCGCGGTGCAAGCCCACCGACCAGAAAGACGGAATCACGCCAGGGGCCGAGGCCGCTGAAGAGCGTAACCAGGACGCGCTCGCAGTCGCGGGTAACATCGGCACTGTATTCAGTCAGTATCTGGGGCTTTGTCATTCGGGTACCGCGAGTTTTGTCAGCCGAAGATGGTCGGCCAGTTCCTTCGAGCGACCGCTGTCAAGCTGCAGGAGGTCGAGGTAAGTTTGAAGTGGATCTGTGACCCAGACATGACCGACCCGTTGGCGAAACAGAAAGTCATGCCGTGGATTAGAGTCTATAACTCCCAGATTCCAGCCCTCTTTGACGGCCTTTGCTCCCAGTTTTCGAAGAAGGCTTTCGCCGCCGTGATCGATGCGGCAATGGATTTGAGATATTTTTGAGAGGTGCGGTGCATGGATCTGCCCGGCCATCAGCCCGGAGATTTCGTAGCGAACTCCCGTCTCATCGCAGATGCGGTCAATCTCATGGATCGCCTCATCGATATTGGTCATCCGCATATAGTAAGAGCGGAGCGGCTTCGGCTTGATCGAAGCGACATAGGAAGACCACGCGTCAAGCAGCGCGCGGGGGTTGGAGAGTATCCTTTCCTTCGATGGACCGGCACCCTTGGAGTTCACCCATTCGCGGCGCTCTAGTTCGATAAGAACCTGGGATGCTGTTGTCGGAGATACGGAGGCCCGCTCGGCCAGTTCATGCACACCGAACCATTGGTCCTTAAATGTCCAGACGGCATGGAGGGCCTGTGCGCGACTCCCAACGAACAGATTGTTGAGCGATCGAGCCTGCTGCTTCGAGGCTGGCTTTTCGACGAGAACAAAGAGATTGTCGGCCGAAAGATAGAGACTGCCGCTACGATCGAAATAACCGATCTTCTCCTCGCGCAGGAGTGCACGTGCACCTGGGGAAATGGTATCGGCCATCAATAGGGGGAGAACTCTGGAATTGCCCAGCGGCATCGCTGCAATGTATCTTTTTAGCTGCCAGATTGCTTCCCTGACGTCTCTTGGAAAAGCCGATCTCTTGGCTTCGATAACAAGCCTGAAGGGTGCGTCGGAAAATCGCGCATCTATAAGGAAATCTGCGCGAGAGTTTCCCATCTGCGGCTCAAACATGGGCTCGGACGTGATTTCCCCGCCTGCCTCCGTAAGGCTGGTCGTCAACTCACTCAACATATCGACAGCTATAAGCTCTTCCATAGATATTCTCTGCGCAGCAAATATCCCCGTTATGCCGCATATGCGCGAATTTGTCTATATGTACAGGACAGCAAACAAGCGAAAACGGCTGTGCAAAAATCCGGCCGGCGGGGCAAAAGAGTTCCCGGTATGCCGACCTGTCCTTGAACCTGTCGTCTTGGTCGCGACGCACATAAGGCTTGCCAGCGCCGATATCCATCAGTTCACGCTTGTTCATGGCAGCTTCGAGAAGTCAAAATCTCGGTGTTAGCTATATACACGCTTGCGATGAGATATGGCGAACGACATCCATCAGTACGTTGGCACCTGCGATCAAGTCGGCCTTTGATGTATATTCGGCAGGGTTGTGACTGATGCCGCCGCAGCTGGGAACAAAAATCATCGCGGTTGGCGCGATTGGCGCGATCATCTGCGCGTCATGCCCAGCGCCGGAGGTCATGCGGCGGCAGGTAAGACCGCGCTTTTCCGCAGCACCTTCGATCATTTGCACGATCTCCTGGTTAAAGGCGACAGGACTGGACTGAGCCAGCTCCTCAGCTGATATCAGCAACTGTTCCTCCCGTGCCAGCATTTCCAAAAATGCCCCCAATGCTTTGCTCTCCTCTCTGAGCCTATGCTCGAATGGGTCGCGGAGATCGACGGTCAACGTAGCGCGAGACGGAATGACGTTGATCGCATTGGGTTCGAGATCGAGGCAGCCGACCGTCGCAACCGTGGGGGTAGCTGAAGAACGGGCACGTTCGCGAAGATAGGCAATGATACGGGCGGCTCCGTAGCCCGCATCCGACCGCATGTTAATTGGGGTTGTCCCTGCGTGGTTGGCGGTGCCCTCAACCGTAATCCTTTGCCAGGAGATGCCTTGCAGGTTCTCCACCGCTCCCAGGGCGATACCCTCCCTTTCCAGGACAGGGCCCTGTTCAATGTGAAGCTCCACGTAGGCAAAGGGCTTCAGGAACCCGGGCGCTTCCGCTCCAGCGTAACCGATGCGTTTGAGTTCCTCGCCGAGGATCGCTCCATCGGTGCCGACCGTCGAGAGCGCGGCATCCACGTCCAAGCCCCGGGCATAGACCAGCGACCCCATCATGTCAGGTGCGAACCGCACACCCTCCTCATTGGTGAAGGCTGCAACCGCTATTGGACGTATCGGCCGAAAATTTGCCGCTTTGAGTGCCTGTATTACTTCAAGCCCGGCGACAACGCCGTAGCATCCATCGTAAATACCGGCATTGATGACGGTGTCGATATGTGAACCAAGCATGAGGGGCAGGCAGTCTTCAGTTCCGGCCGGGCGCCATATACCAAAGATATTGCCGATACGGTCGACTGCAACGTCGAGACCTGCTTGGCTGAGCCAGCAAACGAAGAGGTCTCTCCCAAGTTTGTCGCCGTCAGATCCGGCAAGCCGGACAAGTCGCCCACCAGCGTCACGTCCGATATTTCCAAGCTCCTTGAGACGCCCTAGGAGACGGTCCCCATCAACCGAGATATCGCTCATATTTGACCTTTGGTATCGGCGTGAAGCGTTGTTGCCTCAGCCAGCTTTTGTTCATCTGAAATCGCCCGCGCTGCCATCATTACTCCCTTAGATGCGGACAAATTCAGCCAGTCGACCGTCCTCTCTCCTTCGCTCGGCCAGTAGCGCCGGAGATCCGTCAAACACGATCCGTCCTTTCTCCATAAAGACGACCCGGTCGGAGACCTCCATTGCAAACTTCATCTCGTGTGTGACGATCACCATAGTTCGACCCGATCGCGCCAGCGCGGCCATGATCCGGAGCACTTCGCCGACGGTTTCAGGATCAAGCGCGGATGTGGGTTCGTCGAACAAGAGAATCGACGGGTGCATTGCGAGCGCGCGCGCTATGGCGACGCGCTGCTGCTGGCCTCCGGAAAGTTGATGCGGATACTTGTTCTCGTGGACAAGCATTCCGACATCGTTGAGCATGGTCCGCGCTTCCTGCCGAAGCTCCGAAGCACTTGCGCGCTTGTGATACAGGGGGCCGATCATGACGTTCTCAAGCGCTGTGCGGTGCGGGAAGAGATTGAAGTTCTGGAAAACCATTCCGATCCGGAGTGCGTCGCTGCTGACATGACGGAGTGATTTGGCGAGCTTCTCTTTCGACCCCGCAAGGAAGGGTTTCTCTTCGAGATAGACCACGCCGTGCTCAAGCGTTTCGAGTCCGTTCAGTGAGCGAATGAGTGTGGTTTTCCCAGATCCGGACGGTCCGATAATGGAGACAACTTCACCGGGTTTCACGGCAAGGTTCAGATCCTGGAAGACCGGATAAATACCGAATGACTTGCCACCGCGCTCCAGCCGGATGGCAGGCTGCCTGGACGCTGGCGGACTGTCGGTGCCGATTTCTTCTGCAATCTCGCCGTTCGATGCCACATCCTCCGTGGTTAGCTCGGCCAAGCGTCTGGAAAAGTCCAGCCGCCGTTCGAGCGCCTTCAGTCCGGTATCAAAAACGGTGACGATCAGGATATAGTAGAAGGCGACGGCCACCATCGTTTCGATGACCTTGAAGTTTTGGGTGTAGTAGCGTTGGCCGACCAGGAGGATTTCAGCGAGCGAAATGACCGACACGAGTGATGTCAGCTTTACGATCGATACGAACTCGTTACCAAGCGAGGGGAGAGCAATACGCAGTGCCTGTGGGATCACAATCAGGCGCTGGATTCCAGCCCGTGAGAGGCCAAGGACGCGACCCGCCTCGTACTGGCCCTTTCCCACCGAAACAAGAGCGCCGCGGTGAATTTCCGCGATGTACGCCGTCTCACTCAGCACCATGGCCAAGAGTCCCGCAACGAAAGGAATTGAGAGGAGAGCCGATGTCGAAGGGAAGGCCTGGGGGAGGTTGTAGACAAAGATTAGCAGCACGAGAAGCGGAAGGCTCCTAAAGAACCAGACGTATAGTGCAGCAGCGCGCCTCACAACCATGAGGCCGGAGCGGTCGGCAAGGGCGACGAAAAAGCCAAGGACTACGGCTAGCACCCATGTCGCAACGCTGAGCTCGACGACCAGCAAGGTCGCATTCCAAAAGTCGCGGCTCCACAGGAGCCCGACTGTGTAAGACCAATCGAAAGCCATATCTTCAGTTTCCAACAGAGGATGCCCGAGCCGCCAGGGCGACCCGGGACGGAGTGAGGTTACTTGGCCTCGGTCAACGCAGAGGCGATTTCGGCATCGGTCGGGAGATCAAGGTTGTATTTGGCGAGAATCGCCTTGTATTCCTCACTCGATTTCAGCGGCTCGAATGCCTCTTTGAGTCCGGCAAGCAACTGATCATTGCCTTTCTTCACCGCCAGTCCCATGATGACCGGAAAGAGAATTTCAGAGGACGTGATCTTCAGTCGGTTACCCGATGCAACCAATGCCGCTTTTGATACACCGGCATCGTCGAACACGACATCGGCGCCGCGCGACAGGAGTGCTTGCGCTGCTTCGGCCGACGTTACGAACTCCTTGACGTCGATTGGGTTGGAACCGCATCTCTCTTGCGAAACCTTCTGCAGTTCGGGCACCCAGGCCGCGCCCTTGAGGTTAGCCACCCGCTTGCCGCAAAGGTCTTCCGGTGTCTTTGGTTCGAAGGTGTCGTCGGCGCGCACCATCAACGAGCCGCCCGTTTTGGCATAAGCGATGTAATCAACCACTTTGGCGCGCGCAGGCGTGACATAGAGCGCAGACGCGATCATATCAAAGCGGTTTGCCTGAAGACCCGGGATGAGACTGGCAAAGCGCGTATCCATAAACGTCACTTCCACACCTAGCTTCGGCGCTATGATAGCCATGACATCGGCGTCAAAGCCCTTCGTCACACCATCCTCAAGATAGTCGTAAGGCGGGTACACCTGGTCCGAGCCGACCAGCAAAGTCCCCTCGGTAATCGTCTTGAGGTTTCCCGCTGCCGCAGACGATCCACTTGCGGTCATTGTGGCCAATGCGGTGAATGCCACTACGACGGCCGAAATAATTTTCTTGTGCATTTTATTCCCCATTTTTGTGTTTCCCGTGCGGACCATCCGCGCGGTGTTGAAGCAGTCCTCCTCCGTTTTCCCTCCCGAAACTCTTAGCGGATTGTTGGCATCTCCCGCGGCGCCCGCTTGGTCAGGAGCCGCGGTCCGTCCTTGGTGATGGCGATGTTCTCTTCGTGGACGATCATTTTCCCTGGCGCGTATTCCATTCCGGGTTCGATGGTCAGCACCATATTCTCGACGATCAAGGTGTCATCACCGAGCCTGTGGGAAGGCGGTTCGGTCAACTGCAATCCCAACCCGTGGCCAAGGCGGCCGACATTGTTGCCAATGGCACCGGCATCGTCAATGATCTTCGCCATGGCGCGAAACACGTCGTCGGTCTTCGCGCCAGGCACAGCCGCAGCGATTCCGACCTCCGTCGCCAGCCAAAGGGCGTCATGAACGCGTTTTGCTTCGTCGGAGATGCTGCCGATCGCGTAGTTCCGATCGAAGTCACAGAAGTACCCGTCAAATGTTGAACCTGTATCGATAAAAAGAACATCACCCGCCTGGATCAGACGGTCGTGAGGCCCACACACGATCTGCGACACGCCGCCCGGTCCGGAGATCGCCGGCATGAATGGGGTGGCGTCCGCCCCGCGGCGGGCAATGTCAATCCGTAGCTTTCGGGCGATCTCGCGTTCGCTCTCGCCGATTGAAATACTCGCGGGGAGCGCCTCGTAAGCATCGCTTGCAATTTGGCAAATGTAATGGATGTGGTCGATTTCCGCCGGGGTCTTGACCATGCGGATTTCCCAAATGCAGGGCGATCCATCGGCGATCTCAAGCGCGAGGGTATCGCGCAATCTAAGCAGATCCGACACAGGCATGCGTAACGCCATCTCGCGGCCAAGCTCCGCACCAATGCGACCATAGCGCCGTGGGAAGCTTTCGATCGTCGACTTGAGCAGCGAGATGCCGTCATCCTCGGGATTTGGAGCCTGCCAGGTGCGAATGTCCTTCATCCAGGTCAGCGCCATTTCCGGCGCTCCGATTTCGGGGATGACGGCTACCGGATCCCCTTCGAGCGGAACGACGACGAACCACGGCCTGGTCGGGCTTTCCCAGAATTGGGAGTCAAATCCCGTAAAATAGCGGACATTCGGCGGCGAAGAGACCAGCAGCGCATCGAACTTGTGCCTGTGCATGATCTGTCTTGCGCGCTCAACGCGGGTTTCGAATTCTTTTGGCGAAAAGCCGCGCTGGGGAATGTTGATGGCGCTCACTTTTTGTTCCCTTTCTATAGGGTTGGGTTGATTGCGATTTGGCATATCAACTTGAATGGTTGGCAACGTTCCGAAGCACGTCATCAGCGGTGGAACCGACGATGTTTTCGTAAGAAGCTGGATCGGTTGCACCTTCCGTGTTGATGAGGAGGACGCGGCTACTATCGTTAAGGCCAAGTCTCCTACGCACCTCTGGATCACCGGCAACGGTCAGCAGCCCCGCCAGCCCGGCGCAACCACTCTCACCCGCGACGATGGGATGTTTTCGGAAAGCCAGCTTGCGCATGGCGTCCTTCGCCTCCTCTTCCGAAACTGTGGCGAATGCGGTCGCGGTTGCGTTCAGGATCCGCCAGGCGACCAGAGACGGCGTGTAGCACTCAAGCATGGCCATAATGGTTGGTTCGGTGGGTGAAAACGAAGAGAGCCGTCCGGCCTTTGCAGACATGAACAGGCAGGCTGCACGGTCAGGCTCGACGACAATCGTCTTTATGTTCTCGTGTCCAAGCGCCTCATTGAGGTGGAGCGAAATGCTGCTTGCAAAGCCACCGACGCCTGCCTGTAGAAACACGTGGGTCGGCGGATCGATGTTAAGTTCTTCGATCTGATCCAAGGCCTCTTCAGCGAGAATTGTATACCCCTGTGCCACCAACGATGGGATTTCCTCGTAGCCCTCCCATGATGTATCTGAAACGAGCAGCCAACCGCGCTCCTTGCTGACCCGTTCGGCTTCATCGACAGACATGTCGTAGTTGCCCTTGACCCGCACGATTTCATCCGCGCCGATCGCCGCAGCGCGGGCGGTTGTCACCCCCTCATGGACAAAGATGACCGAACGGCAACCAAGAATGCGCGCGCCGGCGGCCACCGACTTCCCATGGTTTCCGTCGGTGGCGCAGCAGAACGTAATCGATGCCGCGAATCCACGAGCTGCTGGAGAGATGAGCTGCGCGATGGAGATGTTGTCTTCGAGGTGCGCCTCCAGCATGCGCTTAAAAAGGGTCATCACCGCATATGCCCCGCCAAGCGCCTTGAAGCTGCCGAGACCTAGCCGCTGTCCCTCGTCCTTCATTACGACCGTCGCCACTTCAGTTGCCTGCGCGATCTCTGGCAGCAAGATCAGCGGCGTTGAACGTTCGATTCGCCAGAGGCTGAGGTAGGGGCGTACAAGGTTCGGCGCCGCAGCGCCGAGAAGCACCTTGTCGGACTCGGTTAGAAGATCGTGGTCGGGAGAATGGAAATGGATCATGGCCGCCTCGTTCGTTGATTGCGAGACAATATTGCGTAACGACCTTTATTTCTGCTCTCATTTCACGTAGTCTTTGCAAGAAGTTTGCGCGAACGAGGGGAAATGTGGTTCGATCTGTCGCAGTTGAGCTCGATGACTTCGATGTGAAAATCCTGCGCATGGTGCAGCAGGACAACCATGCGTCTCAACGCGTCATCGCAGAGAAAATTGGGCTGTCGCCTCCCGCGGTCGCACGCCGACTTCAGCATCTGCGCGAAACAAAAGTCATCCGACAAGATATTGCGGTGCTGGACGAGACTGCCGTCGGGCGGCCGCTGACGATCATCGTCCATGTCACCACCGAGAATGAACGGTTGGACCTGCTGGATGCAATGAAGGATCGCTTCAACCGGTGTCCACAGGTTCAGCAGTGCTATTACGTCACTGGCGAGATGGACTTCATCCTGATCCTCAACGTGAAGGACATGGCAGAGTACAATGAGGTCACGCGGAGGTTGTTTTTTGACGCGGGCAACGTCAAAAGTTTCCGCACCTGCGTGTCCATGGAAAACGTCAAGACCTACGGCCCAATTCCGGTGTGAGACCCGTTTGAACCAAAGATTGAGCGTTGCGGGTCAACAGGGTTCGAATATCGTTCGTTTATGGTCAGGCACCAACTGCCTTACCGATCGCTATGGTGGTGCGACGATCAAGGAGCGGTCACGGTTCGCAAGCGAGGTCGTCGCTGCCATTCGGGGGGGCGGTTGGCCCGGACTTTCCGATCATCCTGGGTCGGTTGGTGTGTGAAGAAATTCAATGCCACAGACGCAAACTCAAACCGCTCGCGCTCCTCGCCCGCTGACCGCGCCCGGATGGGAGGTAGCTAACGCTATCTCCATCGCGAGAGCCCTCCGCGGGTGCCCTTTAGCATCGCCAATAGGCATGGTTTGCGATGGCTTCGACGATGTCTGGAAACGGCTCCTGTAGTCATTCGGACTTACGCCGATGGTTTTGGCGAAGACCCGGCGCATAGCATTCACGTCCGCGAAGCCGCAAGTGGTAGCGATCCTCAAG
>NZ_LWBS01000014.1 GCF_001652265.1 Rhizobium leguminosarum | reverse complement strand
AGACGCCGAAAAATTGCGCCGCGGCGGGGGTGTAACTCCGGTCGGGCTACGCCCTCCCTTCGTCACACCCCCGCCGCCGAGTCTCATCCTGATTGACGCTGAGTCTCACCTTGTTTGTCGCCGCGCATCCCAATTGCGCCGCCAACTTTGAGAGATGGCAGGGTATTTCTGGCCCCAGTAGCCTTCCTCGAAGGCCTCCAGTGCCTTCAGGCCCGCCTCGGCATCTCTGGCACGGTAGATGGCTCTCAGCACCGGCATGACGGGCTTTCTATCCTTGTAGGAAACGAACTCCAAGGAATGCCGGATCAGGTGGACAATGCAAGTCTGCACGATCGTTTGGGGAAAGACGGCAGTGATGGCTTCGGGAAAGCCCTTCAGGCCATCGACCACAGCGATCAGGATGTCCTGGCAGCCACGGCTCTTCAGTTCGTTCATCACCCGCAGCCAGAACTTTGCCCCTTCCGTCTGCTCGATCCATAGCCCGAGGATTTCCTTGGTGCCGTCCGCAAGAATAGCGAGTGCGACATAGACGGCCTTGTTGCGAACGAAACCTTCGTCCCGGATTTTGACCCGGATGGCGTCGAAGAACACAAGGGGATAGCACAGCTCAAGCGGACGATTCTGCCACTCACCAACTGCCTCCAGAACGGTATCGGTCACCGCCGAGATCAGGTCTGGCGATACTTCGATGCCGTAGATTTCTTCGAGATGACCCTGGATCTCCCGCACCGTCATGCCGCGGGCGTACATGGAGATGATCTTGTCGTCGAAATCGGGAAAGCGGCGCTGGTATTTGGCGATCAGCTTCGGGTCGAACGTGCCGGCCCGGTCGCGCGGAATGGCCAGCGTCATTTTCGACGTTCCGGTCAAAACTGTCTTCCTCGAGGAGCCATTGCGCCGGTTGGCACAGGTCCCCTCGCTACGCTCAACATCGAGATGCTCGTCTAGCTCGGCATTGAGAATGCGCTCCGAAAGCGCCCTCTTCAGGTCATCCAGCAAGCCGTCCTTGCCGAAAACCTCGGACGGATCACGTCCCGCAAGAAGCTGGTCCAGAAGTTCTTTTTCGATAGCCATGTGATGATTCTCTCCTTTTCATCATCATGGCCCCCCGCACAGAATTCCTGACAGTCCCGGCGAAAGCTGCATCTGGCTGTTGATGCCGACAGTGGCGAGATCATTGCACATAGTCTGACAGATCAGGAAACCGGCGATGCCTCGCAGCTGGAGCCGTTGCTGGATCAGATCGACGATGAGATCGACCAGTTCACTGCCGATGGAGCCTATGATGGCTATCCAACCTACGACGCAGTTCTCCGTCACAGCGCAGGCGCAAGGGTCGTCATTCCACCGCGCTCGAACGCGGTTGAACGGCCCAACGTCCAAGCATCCTGCCAGAGAGACGACCACATATCATCCATGCAGGCAGATGGCCGGCTGAAATGGCAGACGTCCACCGGCTATGGCAAACGGGCGCTGATCGAAACGGCGATGGGCAGATACAAGGGCATCATCGGGCCGCGTTTGCACGCTCGTTCATTCCGGTCGCAGCAGACAGAGGCTGCGATCGGGGTCACCATACTGAACCGAATGCTCGCCTGCGGACGCCCGAAATCCGTTCGTTGCGAGGCACCGACGGCAGCAACGAAATAAGTACGCATCAAAGACCGAATGATGACCCGTCGCTGAGCGGTGCACCAACGCCATCGCTCATCAGAATGCTGCAGAGGGTCAGTTCTCGGTGGCAACCATCATCTTGTCAAAGCTAGGCGCATGGCCAAACACGCGCACGTGTTCTTTTGCAATCTTCGCTTCAAGTCCGTCAAAACTATATCGTCTTTATGTTTGTGGCGTGCTTTGGCAACCGAATCCCGACGTCGAAACCCCGTCCGCAATCAGGTGCTATGAAGGCCTTGCCGTGGTGGGCGATTGCTATCGAATTCACGATTGCAAGGCCAAGACCGCAACCCTCGGGAGCGCGCTTTCGCGAGTCACTACCACGCCAGAAGCGATCGAAGGCTCTATCCCGCTCGGCCGCCGGCAGGCCAGGGCCTGTGTCCTTGCAAAGCAGTACAACCCAATCTTCCTCCTCAAAAGTCTGGACGGTAACGGTACTCCCCGGTGCGTGGACCTGACAGTTATCTAGCAGCGCGCGCAACACCTGCTGTATTCTCGTCGGATCGGCGAAGCAAACCGCGGGGCTTAAATCTCGCTCTATCGTAATGCTGGCGGGCATCAAGTCGTACTCCATCGACGAGATCACCGTTTCGGCTTCCACCGCCAAATCGATCTCTTTGATATCAAGAGCTGGCTTGACGCCGCTCGACAAGCCGAGATTGTCGATATCGCCCACAATAGTGGTAAGACTGCTGGCATAGCCTATCATCCGAGCTAGGACGTCGGGAGTGGGTTCGAGAACTCCAGTCGAAAATGCATGCAAATTGCCAATCAGCACCGTCAAACACGCTCGGGCTTCATGCGCAATTGCTGAGTTCAAATACCTGAGGTCTGCTTCTAACTTCTCCAGGCATTCGGCCATCGTGTTAATATCGGCAGTGACTGCAGCGGCCTCCTCGAATGATCTCGGAGGCGCATTGACACGCGCTGAATAGTCGCCGGCGGCTATTGAACGGGTTGTAGCTGCAATGGGTGGCAGAACACTCCCAATTTCTCTGGCCAAGACTCGGCCAACAAAAATGGCGGCAATAAGACCGCTCGTTACTAGCAATATGAGAATGGGGATTTGTGCCAATTCAGGATCAATATAGTCCCCAAATACGTCGACTAAGATCTGTGATCCGGGGAAAGATATGAAAAAACCTAGCAAGGTCTGCGCGATCAAAGCCCGAATGATCACCTTTTGCAAACTCTTTTTATTATCGGATCTAGCCATCGCTATTTTCCAACCTATATCCAACTCCCCGGACAGTGACCAGCATACAACTAGCGCCTGCGGCCTCTAGTTTGGATCTCAAATTGCACATATGAGAGTCAATGGTTCGATCGAGAGGCCCATCGCCTGGATAACATTTGTCAATCAGGTGACTACGTTCGAACACACGGCCGGGGGTACGGGCCAAACAATCGATCAGGCTGAACTCCTTTAGAGTCAGATTCAGGTCTTTTTGTCCGGTCGGTTGATTTACCGATGCCGTGCGTGCGGAGTAGTCGACGATCAGGTTTCCAACGCGGATTAGCTGATTGGCGGTTCGATAACCGCCTCTCTTTAGCACCGTGATGACACGGGCTACCAGCACATCCGGATGGAACGGTTTGGTAATGTAATCATCCGATCCGACTCGAAAGCCCTGCAGTTCGTCAATAACTTCACGCCTTCCCGTCACAAGAATCACCGGCGTATTGCCGAGATGCCTGATTTCAGCCAGCACCTCATAGCCGTTCTGGTCGGGCAACGTGATATCGAGAAGTACGAGATCGGGTTTCAGCTTCTGGTGGTGCTCGAGACCAATTTTTGCATTGGGAGCATCCACTGTCCTAAAACCTTCTCTCCGAAGGTACCTGTGCATTAGATCGCGAGTTGCCGGCTCGTCTTCAATGATGAGGACCAAATCATTGCTCATGGCTGTAACTCCTAACAGTTCTGTATTGCGAATAAGTATCGAGCCTGTCGCTCAACCGTAGAGCCGAATCGCTCAACGCGGTAAGTATCAGCTTACCTTATGGGACCGCATATGGGCGCCAACCCTAGGAGAAAGTCGTCGAACACTGCTGACGACGGCGTGTATGCAACTGGTCGATCAACCTGTTTTGGAAAATCTGCGTGGCGATTTTGGCAGTGAAGGACCGCGGCAGATCGGAGAGCAAATCGCCGATGGAAACCCCTACTGCAGCGGCTGCAATATCCGCCCTGCCGCTATGGGTCAGCAAAACGGGCGTCTTGTTCGCCGCCGGAAAACGCACGTCACCCCAATCATTGCTCGGCGCTGCCTCCGGCCGCGGCGGCAAAGCGCCGAAGGTTTCAGCTGTCATCCGGATTGCGTCATCCACCGTGACGTCGCCGACGATGGTGATATCGATCGGGCCGTTGGAAACCATAGGCCGAAACAGCGTCTCGAAATCTTCCGGCTTGGCGGCGGACAACTCAGCGCGATCAGGGATGGTCCAGCGCGGATCGCCGGAATGCACGAGACCTTCGACATCACGACTGACAACGCCGCCGGGGGTCGCCTGATACTGATCGAGGCCGCTCAAATAGGCCTGCTGCTCCCGCTTGAATGCTTCTGGGCGGTATGCGGGATCGGAAGTGTATGCCGTCATCAGCTGCAATTGCGTCGCAAGATCTTCTGTTCGCGTGCGACCGTGGAACTTAAAGGAGCTGTCGCCGACCGAGAAGTTGACACCGACGATATTACCCGTGAGCGCTTTCTGTATATCCTGGTAATCCATGGCCTTCAGGCCGGACAGCGCGACGGCCCGAGATGCCCAGATCGGGGCGGAGCGGTCCCGCGGCAGGTCCAGCCGCCCACCGCCGATATCTTCGCGCACCAGCACTTCATTGGCACGCAGCTTGGTCGGCTTGACGGTAAGGCGCACACCGTTGGAAAAGCGCACCATGGTCAAACCCAGATCCTCGACCGTACGGCGTTCGACCACGGCACCCGGTTCGCCGAAATGGGTGTAGGGCCAGGCGACATCGGCCGCACCGGATGGTGCCGAAACGGCAATAGCCTTTGAAGCATCATAGACTTGCCGAACCGTATCGGCTCCGCCCTGCGGTGATCGGGCGGTCTGCAGCACGACCTGTGGACCGTTGCCGGAAAATGCATGCAGCAGGGCCTGATTGACCTCGACCGCCGTGACGCCGTTCGTGATCGTCTCGAACAGCGAAAGGTCTTTGGCAGGCGAGGTGAAAACCTGATCGACGCTGCTGACCAGCATGGAAGCTATGTAGGTGGTCGTGCGCGTCGCGGCTCCGGCCGCGGCAGCCTGGAGGACGGAGCGGTATCCAAGAATTTCGCGATCGAGTTCAGCCTGCCCAACGCCGAACTCCTGGATGCGACGCTGTTCCTGATCGATGGCCGTGAGCGCCTCCTGCCATTTATCCGGCTCGGAATTCGCCGAGACCAGGACGACATGAGCGGAATGAAAGACATCCTTGGAGTAGGCGATCGCTTCGATGAAAGGGGCATCCGCCTTGCTGGCAATGGTGCTCAGCCGACGCTGGAGCACCCTCAGGCCGAGATCTTCGATAAGCTTGGTACGGCGCTTGGCGAACGTGTCGGGCGCGGCGTCATAGGGACGCGTCCAGGCGATCTGTACGCTGGTCATGCCGCCGGGAACGACGAAGACGTCGGCGCTTTCGCCTTTCGTCACCAGCGTGCCAGGATCCGGTTTTGCAGGCGGCAGCCCCACGGCCTTCCAGTCGCCGAAGCGTTGCCGGATTTCCGTTTCCATGGCTGCGGGGTCGATATCGCCAACCACGATCAGCGTCGCCCGCTCGGGCCGGTAGTTGGCCCGGTAATAATCACGGACAAGCTCCACGGGGGCATTGCTGATGATGTCGGTTTTGCCGATCGGGGCGCGCATGGTCGCAAGCCGGCCGGCGAGCAACGAATTCCTGATTCCGAGCCGGGCGCGATACTGCGGCGTGTCGCACAGCCGCTCCTCCGACAGAATGACGCCGCGTTCGCGATCGAAGGCGCCGGCATCGAGGGTCAGCTCGCTCGCCGTCTCGCGCATCAGCATCAGGCCCGTCGAAACCGTGTCGGCATCGACCTTGGGCAGATTGAGGAAATAGACAGTCTCGTCATAAGAGGTATAGGCGTTGATGTCCGGCCCAAAGGCCAGGCCCTTGCGCTGCAGGATACGGATAATGTCCCCTTCGGCGACATGCGTCGAACCCTTGAAGGCCATGTGCTCGAGAAAATGCGCCAAGCCCTGCTGGTCGTCGTTTTCGTCGAGCGAACCGGAGCCAATGCGAAAGCGGATCGCTGCCTGTCCGGGCGGCGTGACATTGCGCATGATCGCAACCCGCATTCCATTGGCGAGCGTGCCGAAATGGACATCGGGGTCGGCTTGGAGATCGCTTTTTAAAGACGACTGTGGCATTTCTCACATCCTGACGGAATATCAACGTTATGGCGGATATTTACCGTCATACATCGACTTAGTCAAGCCGTCATCCGGACCGATAGGCTCCCCGCTCCCATCGCAGCAGATCAGAATTTTTTGCTCCTTTTGGTGGGCGCAGCTCTCGATCATCCAGTTACAGCCTACTTCCATTCTTGAAGTGGGCTGACGCACCAGCATCACAACAGCAAGGAGATTCTGCTCCCAAAAACCAATAGTTTGCCGGTCAGCCTTGAGCTGAATAGGAGGGGCGATTGAACGAAGCCGCTTGAGCGGCATTTCAGGTGCTTCTGGTCGGGCCTGTCGCAAACATTTTCGGAGCGCGCGATTATCCCTTGAGCATCTTCAGTTTCATGCTTTGTTAACTTTCTGCAGTCCGAAGAGGCGCGCAAGCAGATCGTTCTGATCGTTGATGGTCCAGCTGCCCGAGAGGCCGAAGCCTTTCCTCAGCCACAGCATCGCCTCGAAACCCGCGATGGTTCGCCGCGCCGTGTTGAAAGATTGGAAGCCACCGATTTTTGGCATGTTCTTCTTTACCCGGAAATGGTCACTTTCGATGCCTTGCTGGAGGTGCTTGGTGACATAGTGGACGGGGGGGCCTGTCGCAAATTTTTGCGCTTAACGGTATGTTGACCGTCGGAGGAGAAATTTCGCTCCAAATGTTGTGGAGCGTACGGATGATTCTGAATGCTATTGCCGAAAAGCTGAAGCGGCAGTCGAAGGATGATTTCAAAGGCAGGCATTTCGAGGCATGGCTGATCGTACAGGCGGTCACCTGGTATTTGAGATATCCCCTGAGCTATCGAGATCTGGAAGAAATGTTCGAAGAGCGCGGTTTCGAGGTCGATCATAGCACGATCAACCGCTGGGTATTGAGCTATGCGCCGATGATCGAGAAGCGTCTTCGCCAGTTTCGCCGGCCGCATTGCGGATCGGTTCGGATTGACGAGACCTACGTTAAGATCCGCGGCAAATGGCGCTATCTGTACCGAGCCATCGATAAGCATGGCAACCCGGTGGATTTCCTGCTTTCTGCAAAGCGAGATCTCGAAGCCGCCAAGCGGTTCTTCCGCAAGACGCTGAAAGATCAACCCTTACTGTCGCCGAACAAGATCTGCACAGATGGTGCCAATACCTTCCCGTCGGCGATCAAAGCTTCGGTTGAAGACGGGCTTCTACAGCCCGACCCCGTGCACTATGTGACCAAGCACCTGCAACAAGGCATTGAGAGCGATCATTTCCGTGTGAAAAAGAACATGCCGAAGATCGGCGGCTTCCAATCCTTCAACACGGCGCGGCGAACGATTGCCGGTTTCGAGGCGATGCTGTGGTTGAGAAAAGGCTTCGGCTTTTCCGGCGGCTGGACGATCAACGATCAAAACGATTTGGTTGCGCGCCTCTTCGGACTTACAAAGGTTAACAAAACATGAAAATAGCATCGTTCAGGGGATAGCCGCGGCCTCTGTGGAAGTTTGCGACAAGCCCAGCCAGCGCCTCATCCTTCACCCAGATGGTCAAATCACCACCTTGACGCAGGCTTTCATTATATGCCGGCCAATTCGTCACTTGATATTTCTGCTTGGTAATCTTGTCCCGCCGATCGGCATTGAACTTGTGCGGCATCGTCGAAATCCCGATCAGGAGACTGAAAACTTGAGACTGAAAACCAACGCTCAATATCAGTCGACGGGTGATCCACGCAACAACGCCATTCCGGGGTCACCGTGATAGAGACATTGCATAATTCCTGGGACGAAGGTGCGCACCGGAACCGACCGGCGAACTCATGTAAGCACGTCGACGCTGACTGCTGCACGCTACGATACGGACTTCCGACAAAAGCCGATCCATCGTTGCAGGGCTCACTGTCATCAGTTTGCCGCGGAGAGCGGTGTCTAGCTCCCGTCAGCCATCGCGCACAAGTGCAGGCAACAGGACAGGTATCGACGGTTGGGCTGTCCAGTATCGCCGTGACGAACCCGACTATGATCCCGGGACGGCTGCCTTTCTTGACCGGCTGTTCCGAAACGGGTGGATCAACGATCACCGCTGCAAATTCTACCGCATCCTCGGTCAAGCAGAATCAGCTTGCCCTAATGTGCATCGTCCGCGAGGTAGATAGGTGGTTCGGCTTTAGGCCATGTCGCTCTGCGACCTCAACGGCCATCGCGCCTAGTCGAAGGCTGTCCGCGAAGCTTGCGAGGCATAGATCGGGGGACGGCCCCAAACCTTGCATATCAGATCCATTACCTCCTCATTGGCGGAAGTCAGCGTTTCCATCGCTTGCTCGTAAGCCGATCGGCCTACCTCTCCGGCTGATAGCTCATACAATGATCGCCTTATGTTCCCCGCTTGCCGAAGCGCATCCGATTTCAAAACCGTCGTAGTCAACAGATCATCCCCCAGTATTTGCCGCAGTTGTACGAATACGCTCTGTTCTAAGACGTCACGGGGGTTGTACATTGTCACCAAAACCTTGAAAAAATCCCAACTTACCGGACTCCCGGCCTCTTCGCTCAAGGCAACCAAATACGACAACTCATTGATGGAAGTCCACGTTGGCGCGAATTGGGCGCGGGTTGTTGCCAGTACGCCAGTCGCTGCTTCCAACGCTCCCGCGGTTAGAAAGGAATCAGCTCCACAGCGGATTATGACCACGTCATAATCCTCCTCGACTTCCTTGAGCGCACGCACCATCCTGATGCCAACGTCTGCATAACTCAAGTTCCCGCTGTAGTGGCGCTGCGTACATTCCTGTTGGAAGATTGCGAGATCGGCAGAACCGAGCACGACATGAACACCATGAAAATAAGTTTTTTCGATCACTAGGCTCATACTCAGACCGTCATCAAAGCGTAAAGCGCCATACATGCTCGCATTGGCTCCGGGCATGTGACTGGTGAAATAACCAAACATTTTCGACAATGAGGCTGTCCGATCGAGATCTACAGCGAGAACGCGGAATCCTTTAAGCGCAAGTCCCTCAGTCAAATATAACGATGTAGTGGTTGCCCCGGGGCCGTCAGGTATTGCAATTATTTGCAGTTTCTCACCCTCGCGCCTGTGCGGGCAAAACTTCAAAGCATCTTTCGGACGGGCCGATGCGAGATAGTCGCGAAGTTCGTTAATCTGTCGAAGCGTATAGGAGCGTCGACGTGCGGTCCCTAGCGCCGGTGTTGGTCCCAGGCCATCAAGTGACAACTGGCGCAGATAACTGCCCGACACGCCCAGAATCTCGGCAACCTCGCCTAAAGAGAAAGAGCGTAAACTCCTGTTAGAGGCATCAACTATCACCTCGAGAGGAACCAATTGGACGAGGCCCTGCTCGTGCATTATATACATGAGTTTTTTGTTGTAGCCCGCAATCCGCTTCGGCCAATCTCCAAATTGAGAACGCGGAGCCTCTTTGTGCAACATTTCGACCTCGCGATGCTTACTTATAAATGGCGGTAGCAACCCGTTCAAATAGCATTTTACTTCGGCAAGTCAACGGTGGAGAGCCTCTGAACCGGAACTTCTCATGCGAAAATATGTTTTGTATTTTTGGAAAATATTTGGAAAAAGTGGAGCGTTTTCGGTGCGCGACCAAGTTCCGATCAGACGATGGTTGATCCGTAGGCAAAGTCCCAACGCTCCCCATTCATAGAAATAGCGCTGGACGGTCGAGGCCTTCGGCAGCATCCGCTTATTGACAACCAGATGTGGCGATGTAAAGCAAAGCATTCACCACCTCTCGCAAATCCGTGGTCCGTGGACGGCGGCGTCGCCTTAACGGATCCTGCTGATCGAGGTGATATTCGAGCAGCATGATCGGAGAACCGCGTTGGTGCACGGATCGTTTAGCGGTCGTGGTGTAGGCGATCGGCAACCTCAATAACCGATCTGTGACCTTGATGCCTTTCAAACATAACGCCGCCCGCCACCATCGCATCGGCAGGATGAAATT
>NZ_LWBS01000013.1 GCF_001652265.1 Rhizobium leguminosarum | reverse complement strand
GTGCATATTCCCGCGGAGAGCAAGGTGCTGGTCGGCCTGCCGGCGACGTCGTTCGATCCACGCCATTTCGACGACCCGGAAATCTTCGACATCGGACGCGCCGAAAAACCGCACCTGGCGTTCTCCTGCGGGCCGCACTACTGCATCGGCGAGGCGCTTGCCAGGCTGGAACTTAAGGTGGTGTTCGGTTCGATCTTCCAGCGCTTCCCCACGCTGCGCCTGGCCGTGGCGCCCGAAGAACTGAAGTTGCGCAAGGAGATCATCACTGGCGGGTTTGAGGAGTTGCCGGTGCTCTGGTGATGCGCGGACACCACCGGGAATCGCGATCTTTCCGCAATTTGCCGGCGCACCCGGCGCGCGCCAGTCAGATCAGCCAGCCAAGAGGTAACCCAGATGGACGTGCAAGAAACCACGGCAGCATACCGGGACGCCTTCGCCGAACTGGCGTCACCAGCGTGCATCCACGACCCGTATCCGTTCATGCGGTGGTTGCGTGAGCACGATCCGGTGCATCGCGCGGCGTCGGGACTCTATCTGTTGAGCCGCCACGCCGACATCTACTGGGCGTTCAAGGCCACGGGCGATGCGTTTCGGGGACCGGCGCCGGGCGAACTGGCGCGCTATTTCCCGCGTGCGGCGACCAGTCTGTCGCTCAATCTGCTGGCCTCCACGCTGGCGATGAAGGACCCGCCGACCCATACGCGTTTGCGCCGGCTGATCTCGCGCGATTTCACCATGCGCCAGATCGACAACCTGCGGCCGAGCATCGCGCGCATCGTCGCAGCGCGCCTGGACGGCATGGCGCCCGCGCTGGAGCGCGGGGAGACGGTGGACCTGCATCGGGAATTCGCGCTGGCCTTGCCCATGCTGGTCTTCGCCGAACTGTTCGGCATGCCACAAGACGACATGTTCGGGCTCACCGCCGGCATCGGCGCCATTCTGGAAGGCCTGAGCCCGCACGCCAGCGATCCCCAACTCGCGGCGGCGGACGCGGCCAGCGCCAGGGTGCAGGCCTACTTCGGCGACCTCGTACAGCGCAAGCGCACCGATCCCCGCCACGACATCGTGTCGATGCTGGTAGGCGCACACGACGACGATGCCGACACGCTGTCGGATGCGGAGTTGATCGGCATGCTGTGGGGCATGCTGCTGGGTGGCTTCACCACCACTGCGGCGACCATTGACCATGCGGTCCTGGCGATGCTGGCGTATCCCGAACAGCGACACTGGCTGCAGGGAGACGCGGCGGGGGTTAAGGCATTCGTCGAAGAAGTCCTGCGCTGCGACGCGCCCGCCATGTTCAGCTCCATTCCGCGTATCGCCCAGCGCGACATTGAACTGGGCGGCGTGGTGATCCCGAAGAACGCGGACGTGCGCGTGCTGATCGCGGCCGGCAATCGCGACCCGGACGCCTTTCCCGATCCCGACCGCTTCGATCCCGCGCGGTTCTACGGCACCAGCCCTGGCATATCGACCGACGGGAAGATCATGCTGAGCTTCGGCCACGGCATCCACTTCTGCCTCGGTGCGCAACTGGCCCGGGTGCAGTTGGCCGAAAGCCTGCCGCGGATCCAGGCGCGCTTCCCCACACTGGCATTGGCCGAGCAGCCGACCCGGGAGCCCTCCGCGTTCCTTAGGACGTTCCGCGCGCTGCCGGTGCGGCTGCATGCGCAGGGCGAGGCTGAGATGCGCGTCGTGGTCGACCCGGATCTGTGCGGAACCACCGGGCAGTGCGTGCTGACGCTGCCGGGCACCTTTCGCCAGCGCGAAACGGACGGCGTGGCCGAAACGCTCGTGGCGACGGTCCCGCAGGCGCTGCACACCGCCGTGCGGCTCGCCGCCAGCCAGTGCCCGGTCGAAGCGATTCGGGTCATCGACAGCAACACTGGCGATGATGAGCGCGCCCGCGCCGACCATGCGCCTTTCCCGGCGAAGGCCAAGCGGCATGCCTCGAAAGAACAACGCAACCAGGAGGACACAATGGGACGGTTTGAAGGCAAGGTGGCTGTGGTGACCGGCGCCGGCGCCGGCATTGGAAAGGCATGCGCCCTCGCCATCGCGCGCGAGGGCGGCAGATTGGTGGTGGCCGACATTGATGGCTCGGCGGCCAGCGCCTGCACCGCGCAGATCGCCGCCGAAGCGGGGCACGCCCTGGCGCTGGCCATGGACATCGCCGATGCCCCGGCGGTCGCAGCGCTGTTCGAGACGGCGGAGCGGCACTTCGGTGGGGTCGACCTGCTGGTGAACAACGCGAGTGCCATGCATTTGACCCCGCGCGACCGCGCGATCCTCGACCTGGACGTGGCGGTCTGGGATCAGACGATGGCGACCAATCTGCGCGGCACACTGCTCTGCTGCCGGCAGGCCATCCCACGGATGATCGCCCGCGGCGGTGGCGCGATCGTCAACATGTCGTCGTGCCAGGGGCTCAGCGGAGACACCGCGCTGACGTCCTACGCCGCGTCGAAGGCCGCGATGAACATGCTGTCGGCCTCACTCGCCACCCAGTACGGCCATGCGCAGATCCGCTGCAACGCAGTTGCGCCGGGTCTCATCATGACCGAGCGTCTCCTCGCCAAGCTGGACGAGTGCATGCAACGGCATCTGCGCCGGCACCAGCTCCTGCCGCACGTCGGCCGCCCCGAGGACGTGGCCGCGCTGGTGGCGTTCCTGCTCTCCGACGATGCTGCGTTCATCACCGGCCAGGTCGTGTGCATCGACGGCGGCATGCTGGCGCATGTGCCGACGTACGCCGACGGTGGCAACAGCCGCGCCGTGGGGCCTGCCGGCGACACCGGCAAAGCTGCCCCGGAGCCGCGCTGATGGACATGCTGCTCAACCCGCTGAACCGTCGGCACCGGCTGCGGCACGACATCCCGGTCCTGCCTGGCGCTTTCCCCCTGGTCGGTCATCTTCCCGCCATGGTCTACGACCTGCCGCGCCTGCTCCGGCGCGCGGAACGGACGCTGGGGAGCCACTTCTGGCTGGATTTCGGCCCTGCCGGACACATGATGACCTGCGTGGATCCAGATGCGTTCGCATTGCTCCGACACAAGGACGTGTCCTCGAAGCTGATCGAGGAGATCGCGCCCGAATTGTTTGGGGGAACGTTGGTCGCGCAGGACGGCATCGCGCACCGGCAGGCGCGCGATGCGATCAAGGCAGCGTTCCTGCCCAAGGGGCTGACCCAGGCCGGCATCGGCGACCTGTTCGCGCCCGTCATCCAGGCGCAGGTGCAGGCTTGGCGCGACCTCGGGGGGGTAACCATCCTGCGCGAAACCGGTGACCTGATGCTCAAGCTCATCTTCAGCCTTATAGGAATCCCCGTGCAGGACCTGCCGGGATGGCATCGCAAGTACCGGCAACTGTTGCAGTTGATCGTCGCGCCTCCGATCGACCTGCCCGGACTGCCCTTGCGGCGCGGCCGCGCCGCCCGCGACTGGATTGACGCGCAGTTGCGCCAGTTCGTCCGCGACGCGCGCGCTTATGCCGCACGCACCGGGTTGATCAGCGACATGGTGAGCGCCTTCGATCGCAGCGACGATGCGCTCTCCGATGACGTCCTGGTCGCCAATATCCGCTTGCTGCTGCTTGGCGGTCACGAGACCACCGCCTCAACGATGGCCTGGATGGTGATCGAGTTGGCGCGGCAGCCTGTGCTGTGGGACGCCCTGGTCGAAGAGGCGCAACGCGTGGGCGCGGTGCCGACCCGGCACGCGGACCTGGCGCAGTGTCCGGTCGCCGAGGCGCTGTTCCGCGAGACGTTGCGCGTGCATCCGGCGGTCACGCTCCTGCCGCGTCGCGCGCTGCAGGACTTGCAACTCGGCCAACGGCGCATTCCCGCGGGTACCGATCTGTGCATCCCGCTGCTGCATTTCTCGACCTCGGCGCTGCTGTACGAGGCGCCTGATCAGTTCCGCCTGGCGCGGTGGCTGCAACGCACGGAGCCGATCCGGTCGGTGGACATGCTGCAGTTCGGTACCGGCCCACACGTCTGCATCGGCTACCACCTGGTATGGCTGGAACTGGTGCAGTTCTGCATCGCCTTGGCGCTGACCATGCACAAGGCCGGGGTGCGGCCGCGGTTGCTGAACGACGTCGAAAAAGGCCGGCGCTATTACCCGACCGCCCATCCGTCCATGACAATCCGCATCGGATTCTCATGAGCTGGCATCGCATGCCGGTGTGGCGAGGCCGCGACGCCGCCAGCACTGCGGCGGTTTGGCGCTCGCCGTAGCCGTCTTCTGTGAGGTAAAAGGACATGAACAACATGCAGGCCGGTTCCACACTACACGACGACGCAAAGCGGGTCGAACAGGCGCTGGCGCGTCTTCTCCGCGCCGAAGACGACGGTGAGACTGAACTGATGGCGGCAATGCGCTACGCCACCTTACAAGGCGGGAAGCGCACCCGCGCCTTGCTCTGTATGGCTGCCGGCGCACTGGCCGACACGCCAGTACACATGCTCGACGAAGTCGGCGCCGCCATTGAGATGATGCACGCCTGTACCCTGGTCCACGACGACCTGCCCGCGATGGACGACGACGTGCTTCGCCGCGGCCTCCCGACCGTGCACGTCAAGTTCGGCGAAGCCACTGCGATCCTGGTCGGCGATGCGCTGCAGGCGCACGCCTTCCTGACCCTGGCGAGCCTGGATGCGCCGGGCGACAACCGTATCGCGCTCGTGCGCGAACTGGCGCAGGCGGTGTCCGCCGAGGGTGCCGCAGGCGGGCAGGCCATGGATCTGTCGCTGGTCGGAAAGCACGTCGAGCTGGACAGGATCGTGGCGATGCACCGGATGAAGACCGGAGCGCTAGTGCGTGCGTCCGTTCGCATGGGCGCGCTATGCGCCATCGCGGAGGATGCCGCGCACGCCGCGCTGTACTGTGCGCTCGATCGTTACAGCGCCTGTTTAGGTCTGGCGTTGCAGGTGATCGACGACATTCTTGACGCGACAGCGGATACCGCGACGCTGGGCAAGACCCCCGGTAAGGACGCGGCGGCGCAGAAGCCGACCTGCGCGTCGATCATGGGGCTTGAGGCAGCACACCAGTTCGCGCTGGATCTGTTGAGCGACGCCGGGGAGGCCATAGCCCCACTGGGGCCGCGTGGGGAACGGTTGGCACAGATGCTGCAGCGGGCCAAGGCGTATCTGTTCAAGCAGGCGCCATGCGCATGAGCGTGCCCGTCCGTATGGAGTTCCCCTGTGCCGCTGCGATCGGCCGGCGGCGACGGTGTGCCGCACAGTGTCCGAATCCGCGGCGCCGATCGCAGCGGTTGCCCAGCACGGCGGTGGCGCACGCCCCGCGCTACAAGCAAGCCTATGCGGCGGACCGGCGCCAGCATGGGGACGCGTCGCCGCGCGACGGGCCCGCGGTGGCGTCTGCCCGATCCTGGTTCTGGTCAACCGTCTGAAGAAGGAACATTCCGCGTGAACGCGCTGTCCGAAAAGATCCTTTCCGAATTGTGCCACCTGCTGAGCGAGATGAACGACGGCGGCAGGGTAGGTCCGTCCGTCTACGACACGGCGCGCGCTCTGCAGTTCCGCGGCAACGTCACCGGTCGGCAGGACGCATATGCGTGGCTCATCGAGCAGCAACAGGCCGATGGCGGATGGGGAAACGCGGACTTCCCGCTGTTCCGCCATGCGCCCACGTGGGCGGCGTTGCTGGCGTTGCTGGCGTTGCAGCATTCCGATCCTCTCCCCGGCGCTGCCGAAGCAATCCAGACTGCAACAAGGTTCCTCGAGCGCCAGCCCGATCCATACGCGCGTGCGGTGCCGGAAGACGCGCCGATTGGCGCGGAGCTGATCCTGCCGCAGTTGTGCGGCGAGGCCGCATCCTTGCTGGGCGGCGTGGCGTTTCCGCGCCACCAGGCGCTGTTGCCGTTGCGACAAGCGTGCCTGGTCAAGCTGGGGGCGGCGGCGATGTTGCCGAGCGGCCATCCGTTGCTTCACTCTTGGGAAGCCTGGGGATCGTCGCCGACCACCGCATGCCCGGATGAGGGCGATAGCATCGGCATCAGTCCGGCGGCCACCGCCGCGTGGCGTGCGCACGCCTTAACACAGGGGAGCACGCCGAAGGTTGGACGCGCCGACGCCTATCTGCAGGCCGCATCGCGGGCGACGCGCAGCGGCATCGAAGGTGTCGTTCCCAACGTCTGGCCGATCAATGTGTTCGAGCCATGCTGGTCGCTGTACACCCTGCATCTGGCCGGGCTGTTCGCGCATCCCGCGCTCGCCGAGGCGGTGTGCGTGATCGTCGCGCAACTCGACGCCCGCCTGGGCGTGCGCGGTCTGGGCCCGGCCTTGCACTTCGCGGCCGATGCGGACGACACCGCCGTTGCGTTGTGCGTCCTGTGCCTTGCAGGCCGCGACCCGGCGGTCGATGCGTTGCGCCATTTCGAGATCGGCGAGCTGTTCGTCACCTTCCCCGGCGAACGCAATGCCTCGGTGTCGACCAACATCCATGCGCTGCATGCGTTGCGACTGTTGGGGAAGCCCGCCGTCGGCACCAGCGCCTACGTCGAGGCCAATCGCAACCCGCACGGTCTATGGGACAACGACAAATGGCACGTTTCGTGGCTATATCCCACCGCGCATGCAGTCGCGGCGCTGGCGCAAGGCAAGCCTCATTGGCGCGACGAGCGCGCGCTGGCGGCGCTGCTGCAGGCGCAGCGCGACGACGGCGGCTGGGGCGCCGGGCGCGCGTCCACATTCGAGGAAACCGCCTATGCGGTGTTCGCGTTGCACGCGATGGACGGGAGCGAAGAGCCAACAGGGCGCCGGCGCATCGCGCAGGCGGTGGCGCGTGCGCTGAAGTGGATGCTTGCACGCTATGCGGCGCATGCATTGCCGCAGACGCCGCTGTGGATCGGCAAGGAACTGTATTGCCCCACCCGAGTGGTGCGCGTGGCCGAACTCGCCGGTTTGTGGATGGCGCTTCGTTGGGGGCAGCGCGTACTGGCCGGCGGAGAAGGAGTGGAGCCATGATCCAGACCGAACGCGCGCTGCAGCAGGTGCTGGAGTGGGGGCGTTCCCTCACCGGGTTCGCCGACGAGCATGCCGTGGAAGCCGTCAGGGGCGGCGAGTACATTCTGCAGCGCATCCACCCGAGCCTGCGCGATGCCAGTGCCCGCACCGGCCGCGATCCGCAGGACGAAACGCTGATCGTGGCGTTCTATCGCGAACTGGCGCTGCTGTTCTGGCTCGACGATTGCAACGACCTTGGTCTAATCGCGCCGGAGCAGCTCGCCGCGGTGGAGCAGGCGCTGGGGCAGGGCGTGCCCTGCGCGCTCCCCGGATTCGAGGGCTGCGCTGTGCTGCGCGCTTCACTGGCCGCGCTCGCCTACGATCGTCGCGACTATGACCAGCTTCTCGACGATACCCGGTCCTACTGCGCGGCGCTGTGCGCCGGACACGCGCAGGCCGCAGGGGTAGAACGCTGGTCCTACGCCGAGTATCTGCACAACGGCATCGATTCGATCGCCTACGCGAACGTATTCAGTTGCCTGTCGTTGCTGTGGGGGCTGGACATGGCGACCTTGCGCGCGCGTCCGGCGTTTCGCCAGGTCCTGCGGCTCATTTGCGAGATAGGGCGGCTGCAGAACGATCTGCATGGACGCGACAAGGACAGGTCGGCCGGCGAGCCCGACAACGCGGCGATCCTGCTGCTGCAGCGCTATCCGGCTATGCCTGTGGTGGAGTTCCTCAACGACGAACTGGCCGGCCATACGCGCATGCTGTATCGGGTGATGGCGGAAGAACGCTTTCCCGCGCCGTGGGAACGGTTGATCGAGGCTATGGCGGCCATCCGCGCGCAGTACTACCAGACCTCGACAAGCCGCTACCACAGCGACGCTGCAGAAGGGAGGCCAGCGTGCGCCGGCCTGAACGCGCGGGAGGCCGCGTGCACGTGCTGCCCGTCGGTCCCATCCGACGCAACGCCGTCGCCCGATGCGAGGGAAGGGGCGATCATGAGCGACACCGCCCTGAGCCGGCGCAAGGACGACCAGCTGGACATTGTGCTGGCCCAGCGAACGGCGCCGGCCACGGTCGCCGGCGGCTGGGAGTACATCCATTTCGAACACTGCGCATTGCCCGAGTTGGACCTGACGCAGATCGACCTGCGCGCCTCGCTGCTGGGCAAGACCATGCGCGCGCCGCTGCTGATCAGTTCCATGACCGGCGGCATGCCACGCGCCGAGGCCATCAACCGGCATCTGAGCGAGGCAGCGCAAGCCTTGGGGATCGCCATGTGCGTCGGTTCGCAGCGCGTGAGCCTGCAATCATCGCGTAACTCCCAGGGGCTGGCGCGCGCGGTGCGCCGCCTGGCCCCAGATATTCCCTTGCTGGCCAATATCGGCGCCGCGCAACTGCGCGAGGCAGACGGTCTGGATCTGGCGCGCCGGGCGGTGGATGCGCTGGAGGCCGATGCACTCATCGTCCATCTCAATCCTCTGCAGGAAATGGTACAGCCGGAGGGCGACCGCGACTGGCGCGGCGTCCTGGCGCAGATCGCTCGCGCTGCACGCTGCGTGGGCGTGCCGATCGTGGCCAAGGAAGTGGGGTCGGGCCTATCCGCCTCGGTGGCCTGTGCGCTCGTCGAGGCGGGCGTGGCGGTGATTGATGTGGCCGGCGCCGGCGGCACCAGTTGGGCCGCGGTGGAGGGCGAGCGCGCCCGCGATACCGCCGACCGTGCAGTTGCGATGGCGTTCTCCGATTGGGGGATCCCGACCCCGGCCAGCGTGCAGGCGGTACGTCGGGCGCTGCCAACGGTGAAGCTGATCGCGTCGGGCGGGATCCGCGATGGCGTGGATGTGGCCAAGGCCATCCGTCTGGGCGCGGACATCGCCGGGCAGGCGGCCGGCGTGCTGGGCGCGGCGACCGTGTCCACCGAGGCGGTTGTCGCACATTTCGAGATCGTCATCCGCCAGTTGGCGGTCGCCTGCTTCTGCACCGGCTCGGCTGATCTGGCGGCGCTGCGTCAGGCGCGCTTGTTGACCTCGGCGCATCTGCCCGCCGGTTGATCCCGGCGTCGCCCGCACGGGGTGGCGGGCGCTTAGCGATGCTGAAACTCCTACCCAAAGATAGAACACAGGCTCACCCTGGAGAGGCGGTTCGATGCGCGGGACCGATGTACGCAGGTAGCAGCTGTTCACGGTGAAGCGGTTGGAGGATTTAGTTCCAGCATCCACAGCGCCCGATCCGGCTGATGGTCAATTAAGCGCTGGTGCACCTTGTTGTGGTCGATGACATCAGGAGCGCGGGCCTCTACCGATAGTTGGCAAAACGAGGACAAACATTCATGCGATTAAGAGTGTTCGCCGACGAAATGCGACGCGGCATAGCTTGTCGTTCGAGATTCGCGCCGGATCGTTCGTGAGGCGACAAGCGGTGATTGCTTGTTGTTTCAAGTCGCGCGGCATCGTTACATCCCATTGCCCAATCTTCAGCGTCCGCTTCATCTCGCTTGACGCGACAACTGAGCCCGCTGTGGTGGATACGGATTGAGGGTGGCAGAGATTTGGGCGACTCGCGGCTTTCTTTCTTCCGGTCACGAGATTCGGTGCCGCTAAAACGAAGCTAACCGCCCGACTGGCCGATCGAATAATTGTTCGTCAGCAAAATCGGCCGGCTTGGCACGAATCTTGAGAGCTATTGCGAGGCAGCGGAACGGCCGCCGCATCCGCGGTGCGGGATAACCGCATTGCTTCGAACTCGTGAAGGAACGACCAGAGCGCCGGCCCTTGTCGGCGGCGTCGGCATGGCGCCGAGCGCCAATATCGGCCCGGATGCGGCGATCTGCCCGGGACATTGCCGGAAGAGTGGTGTTGTCACGTTAAGTTTCTCTGGCTGGAAAGGTCAGCGGCTCGTGGATATTCAGGCGACACAGGCCGCAATTTTCCATGCATCGAAAGCTTCGAGCCGATGGTAGCGAATTGTTTGCGCGGCGACGGAACTGAACTGAACTGAACTGAACTGAACTGAACTGAAAAGCAATTGCGGGTCGCTGAGTGCATGGAGACGAACCGTTGCAACGTGCCTGGTGATCAGTGGCCTTGCATGGTTCGTTCCCGTTTTCGAAACGGCAGATGGCTGTTCTCGGCCCGATTATCGAGGCCCTTGTGCGACCAATGGTCAAGGCCGGGTGCCACTTCCGCCTTTGCTGCACCGTAGGAGCGGAGCTTATCGGTGATGATCCGTTTGGGAGCAAAGCCATAGCGCTTCATTAACGCCACCAGCACGCGCTTCGCTG
>NZ_LWBS01000012.1 GCF_001652265.1 Rhizobium leguminosarum | reverse complement strand
CGAAGCCGCGCTCTTGGAACATCTCCTTAAGGTCTCGGTAGCTGAGCGGATACCGCAGATACCAGGCCACCGCCTGCACGATGAGCCATGCCTCGAAATGCCGCCCTTTGAAATCATCTTTCGACCGACGCTTCAGCTTCTCGGCAATGGTATTCAGAATCACAGGCTCGCTCCACAAATTCGAAGCGAGAATATCTCCGGCGAGCGTCAACAGACGGTGAACTAAGAAAATTTGCGACAGGCCCCTACGCCCTCCCTTCGTCAAAACCCCGCGGGGAAGACGCCGCCCCTGCCGCCGACGGTCCGCTCGGTCTTGACATAGATGTCGACCGTGTCGTTGACCGTGCGCTTGAGCATGTCGTTCATCATGTCGGTCTGCTTGTGGAAGGCTTTTTCCTGCTTGATGCTCTGGTAGATCGCAAAGCCCGCCCAGGCCGCCCAGGACACCGCACCTGCGACCGCAAAGGCGAGCGAGGAGCCGCCGGAGACCAGGGCTACCGTTGCGCCCGTGCGTCCGAGAAAGGTGGAATTCACCAGTATGTTGGCGACGCCGTCCAGGCCTTCGATCGCGCCGATTGTGTCGGCCGCGAGTCCGGTGCTCATGAAAATGAGGTCGATCTTGTCGCCCTTTCTGCTCGTAAGTCCTTGCAAGAACCAGTAAAATTCGATCGGTAGCCAGGCGACGCCGGCAACGGCGCCGACCATCGTCCCGCTATTCTTGAAGAAGACAGAAAGCACGCTGCGCTCCGCCCGCGCCAGTTCGTCGGAAAACCCGACGAGCGAGCCGATCCCGTCCAGCAGCGAAAAATTCGAGGCCTTGATTGCCGAGCCGAGCGCGCTGCCCATATGAGCCAGCGCGCCAAGGGCGTGCAGAACCACGACGCCGATGCTGTCCCAGGTCGGGCTGGTCATGTTGAGGCCCGCATAGATGGAACGGGAGGCGGTGAGTACCGACATCACGCCGGAGGATAATGCGGCCTTGTATTTGACTGGATCAGCCCCTGCCGGCGTCGAGGTGGCGGTCTTGTCGATCAGCTTGCCAAGTTCGGCCTTGATGGTCTCGATGCTGCCGCCCGGACGCATCGTCGCCCAGAGGGCGGCGAAGATCGTCGTGAAATTGGTCTTGTATTGCGCCATGGCTTCGGCATTGCCCTTGAACAGGGTCTCCGCCAGCGCATCCAGGCTCGGGGCGATGATCTTCCTGATAGCCTCCTCGGCGGTCTTGCCGTCGACGATGATCGGATCGATCACATCCGTGCCCGTCGGCATCAGCGTCTTCATCAGCCCCGACATGGAAAGCCCCATCTTCTTGAGGCTCGATGTCAGATATTCGCTGTCGATATAGGGCAGGTCGAGAGCCTGGATGGCCTTGCTCCAGCCGTTGTCCTTGGTGCTGAACATGCGCTCGGCGGTCCAGGCGTCGCCGCCGCTGCCTGCGAAGAAGCGCCCGTCCTCGGAGCCGTTGGCGGCGATCCCCTTGCCGGCCAGGCCGGTGCCGATCATAATCGCCGCCATGACGTCGTTGAACGAATAGCTGGCGAGATTGCTGGAGGGCAGCGGCGAGACGCTCTTGTCCCATTCGCCATTGGCCGGCAGCTTCGAGACGAGGCTGGCGCCCATGACGAGACCTTCGAGAGCGGTCTGCACGGCATGGCGGTAGCCCCAGACCTCCTTGCCGCCGGGTGCGGTCAATTGCGATGTCAAGCGCTCCAGAAGGCCGCCGAGGTCGACTTGGCCGACCTCTCCTGCGCCGACTTTATTGAGCAGCGGGCCGAGAAGTGCCTTGACGTCGCCCTTGAACGTGTCGCGGACCTCGGCGCTGTCCGACCCGTAGAACTGGTTGGCCATCGCCTGGATGGTCGGGTTGAACAGGTGGGTGATATTGTTGGGGACGGTGCTGCCGAACTCGGAAGCCGCAATCTTCTTCAAACCGTCTAGGTCGATCTTGAGATCGGTAAACAGGCTGCCGCCGTGCCCGAGCAGCTGGTCGCTGTCCACGACTGGCAGGATGGAGCCCAGCCCCTTCAGCACCCGCTCGGTCTTGTCGCCTGCCAGTCCCATCCGGATCAGGCCATCAAGCGCCGTCGTCGGATCGGAGATCGTCGGCAGCACGTTCTTGTCGAAGAATTGGGCATAGGCCTTGTCGGCGATTGCCGAGCGCTGCTTCACGAAATCGTCGGGAAGCAGCATGGAATAAAAGCCGAGCGCGGCATTATATTCCTTGAGAATCGTGGTGACGTCCTTGCCGGCTTTCAGGCCGTCATTCAGTAGGCCGCCATTGACGATGTCGTGTTCGAAAGCATTCTCGACCTTTTGGCGCAGGTCCTTCATCTTCTCATCGCGCGTGATCGTATCGTCGATGATCTTGAAGGCGTCCTTGTTCGTATCGGGCGGCGCGACGCGATAACCGGAGAAGATCAGCTTGAAGGCCTTCAGCGCCCTCTCGGTCATCAGCGAGTTGACATCGGGGTCCGAGCCCAGGATGGCGATCGACTTGTCGAGATCCTTCAGGATCTCCTGATCGTTATAGATGCCACGCTTGTTGTCGCCGAGGCTGTCGTTGAATTTGCCGAAGGTTGCCTTGGTTTGAAGCAGATCGAGGTACATGATTAGTTTCTGCTCGGCGGTATAGTTCTGAGGGTTTTTGACGACGTCGATGCTTTCGAAGGACTTGTCCTTGTCCTTCAGCCCTTCCATGAAACCCTGGTTAATTTCGTTCATGAAATCGGAATTGAACAGAAGATCGATGACCGGCTGGATCGGCGCGGTAGGGCTGGAATCGCCGTTCGAGGTGCTGGCGAGCGAAACGAACTTCGGGCTGGTCGTCTGTGCCGATTTTGACGAGAAAATCGTCAGGCCTGCCGTCGTCGTCCCGTCAGAGGCAAAAGGCGATGTCTTCTTGACCGTGTTGCTCTGCTGGATATCGAGGAACATGATCAGCTTCTGCTCGGCCGTATGTTTCGATGGGTTCTTCGCGACATCGAAGCTTTCGAAGCTGCGGTCCGCATTCTTGTATTCGTCGACAAGGCGCTTCGTTGCGTCGTTCTGGAGCTCGCCGGTTTTCGACATGTCCTGTTGCAGGAAGTCCGGATAGGTCGAGTTATTGACGGAATCCACCATATGTCTGTTCCCCTCTGATACGTGTCGCGACTGTGTTCAGTTTCACGCCTGATTGGGCTTGTTACTACGCAGCGTTTTCTTGCTGCACTCCGACCATACCCACGACATCGGACGTGATGTCGTGGTCTATTTCTTCGATGGCGACGACCGGCACGCGGCAATTGTTCCGGATCATCAATGCTTGCGTCTGGAAGCGCAGTTCGCCCGGCATGACGACGACCGGATCGAAGCCGAGTTCGTTTGCGTCCGCCAAGGCGTCCTTGGTCTCCGCTGCGAGGCGTCGCAGTTTTTCGCTGATCTCTTCCTTTTCCGTCTTGTCCGAGGTCTCGCTATAAGACCGGACAAAACGCTCCCATTCCGGCGAAAGCGACAGGACGGGGAGCAGCCCTCGCTGGTCAAGAAGACCGAACGCGATCTGCCGCGAGAGAACCCATCGTGCTTTCTCGGCCAATTTATCAGGATCCTGCTCATGTGGCTCGATCTTGAGCATCGTCTCCAGCAGGCCGCGTGGTTGCGATAGCGTAACGCCGGAATCGAGGAGGCGCCGAATGACGGCAACCAGCAGCATCGGTGAAACCTGGGTACGAACGTCGATGGCGAGCTTGCCCAGTCTTGGCTCAAGGCCCGCAAGCCACTGCGTTGCATCATCGACGCTGAAAATCGAGCCGGTATGGCGCCGGACAATGCGAACGATATCCTGGGCGATCAGCTCCGCCGGACGATCAGCCTTGCAGGATATGAGCCCAGCCGGCACATTCTCGACCTGGATATGGATCATGTCCTCCCCTATGCGGGGGTCGGCGTTGAAGGTCGGCACGCTGATGGCGACGCCCACCGCGCGGGCCGCAACGCGGATGCGCGCATCGAGATGGCCGCCGAGATTATCGGTCTCGAGCCGGGACATCGTGGCCGCCGAGAGCGTCGCGACGATGGGGTCGCCATATTTGGCGCGATCGAGGGCGGCTGTCGCTGTGCCGTTCTGCTGATGAGCCACACCATTTGCGGCGTCGATTGCGGGGGATTGGGGTCTGCGCTTGCGGACGAGGACAAGCGCCAGTGTCGCCAGGCCGATGCCGATCGGCCAGAGGATGGTGGTCGGAAAGCCAGGGATGAGGCCGGCTGCCAGCGTGATTGCAGCGGCAATGCCGAGGGCGCGGGGCTCCTTCACCAACTGGCGGCCAATTTCGCTGCCGAGATTGCTGCTTTCGTCGGCGCTGACGCGGGTGACCACCGTGCCGGCGGCAACCGCCATCAGCATTGACGGGATCTGGGACACGAGACCGTCGCCGATGGACAGCAGCGAATAGAGGTGGGCGGCCTCGGAAAAGCTCAATCCACGCTGGAAGATACCGATCGTCAGGCCGCCGAGGAGATTGACGGCGACGATCACCAGTCCGGCAATGGCGTCGCCCTTGACGAACCGCATGGCGCCGTCCATGGCGCCGAAGAACTGGCTTTCCCGTTCCAGCTGCGAGCGCCGCTTCTGGGCGGCTTCGCCGGTGATATGGCCGCTGCGCAGGTCGCTGTCGATGGCAAGCTGCTTGCCGGGCATGGCGTCGAGCGTGAAGCGGGCGCCGACTTCGGCAATTCTTTCAGCGCCCTTGGTCACGACGATGAACTGAACCAAGGCGATGATTAGAAACATGATGAGGCCGACGACGACATTGCCGGCAACGACGAAGGAACCGAATGCGGAAATGATCTCGCCGGCATCGCCCTCGGCAAGCACCAGCCGGGTTGTGGAAATCGTTAAGGCGAGACGAAACAGGGTTCCGATCAGGATGACGGCCGGAAAGGTCGAAATGTCGAGCACGGTGCGCAGGTAGATGGTCGTTACCAGGACAACGAAGGCAAAGGCGAGATTGAAGGCAATCATCGCATCGATCAGCGCCGTCGGCATCGGCAGCACCATCATGGCGACGATGACGGCGAAAAATCCCGCAAACAGGATGTCGGTCCGTTTGGCGATGGCTGCGAATGGCGGCAGGAGGCGGATCATGGATTACGCTCCTCCGTCGCCTGCGGTGCGCGCCAGCCGCAATTTCTTGTCCGGCGCGGGATCGAAGCTGATCGTGTCCGTTTCCTTGCCACGGGCGACCACCATTTCCCCAGGACGTATCTCCTTGATACGCCAGTCGCCGGATACCGTTTCCCCCTCACGGTAACGTCGACCGTCATTGCCAACGACGAATTTGACAGGTGCATAGCCGGCGGCGGCGACGAAGCCGGCCAGGCCAGACGAGAGCGTCGTCATGTCGACGACAGGAACGGGGCTGCGGCGCGAGATGGCGGCGAGAATGCCGTCCAATTGTGTCTTGCTGGCAATGTCGAGCGGCTTGGAGCCTTCGCCGATACGGATCTCATTCCCGTTGTTCGCGAGTTTCGCACCGAGCTTTAGGCCGGCCAGTCGCATAGCCTCGCCCAGCTCTTCCGTGATCGAACTGGCGGTTGGCTGCGGGGCAACCGTTTTGATTTGTGCCGTCTGGATGTCGCGCGCCGGCTCCCGGTCCGGACCGAAGCCGATGTACAGGAGGGGAGCGGCGAGTATCAGAAGGCAGGCGGCCGCCATTCTGCGGAAGGTCAAGGGCTGTCGGACAGGCGGATACGCAGAGAGGTTCTCGATGTGGCACTCGACGTCCGCAAAGTGGATGGTTTCGCTGGAGCCGATGGAAACGCGCTCGCCGCGATGCAGGATAGAATCGCCGATGGCCACGCCGTCGCGTAGTGCTTCGATAGTTGCAGCCATCCGCTTTGCCTCATCGGAAACATGCAGGCGAAGCGCCGGTTCCGGATCGCAGCCCAGAATGACGAAGTCACAGGTCGGGCCACCGCCGACGGTGTATGTCCCCGGGCCAAGGTTATGGACGGATGCTCGCCCGGCACGCGCAATGCGCAAGGTCGGCGGGTTGTTGCCGCCCGTTGTCTGGCGTGAAGTGACGGATGATGGAGATGGAACCGTGCGCATGATCTTCAACGGCGGTTTCTGTTTCCGACGCCTTTCCGGCCAATCCGAGCCGTCAGACTATCACTGTGATGAGGGAAAGGCGTGGTGCCGTGAACTGCCCGGCAACCAGAAAGAGAGGCGAAGCCGACAATGGCCGGCTTCGCCGAAAGCATCAGGCCGGGCCGATTTTCTTGATGGCGTTGGCAACGCCGTTGATCTTGGTGATCTCGGTCGCGACCTGCAAGCTCTGAGCCGTTGCTTCGTTCTGAGCGGACTTGAAGCTCGCGATAGCGGAGTTGATGCCAGCACCCAGAGTGGAGCTGCTGCTGGTAGTGGTAGTAGCCATTGCTGGTCTCCTTTGCGGTTAAGCGAGTGCAGAATTGGCGAAAATAATGTACTAATCAAGATATAGTTGTCAAAATTCCGTTAGATCGTATTTTGGATATGATTATCGTAATACGGATATTCAGATATTGTTGCATAAACGGAGTATATATTTGGATATATCGATTATACCGCGGAATTATGCCAACTGTATATTAAAAATAGGCAATCGCGAGCTGTGATGTTATGGATAGGATGCTAGGGGATAAGCCGAAAAAGATTGGAGATTATGGAGATGAAGTTGCGCGTGTCATCGATTACCCTTCTCATCCTGCTGGCGCCTTTGACTGTGCAGGCAGCCGCCAGCGGGCAAGACGTCCGCCTTAATGTCGTGTCCCAGCCGGTGGCTGACGTTGTGGATACCTTGTCCTTCATGTCCGGAATACCGGTTACGACTACAGGCAAATTAACCGGCCAGGTAGAAAACTGGTCGGTGAAGGAAGAGGGCGTGGCCGCATTTGAGGCGCTCGGCCGTGTCAGCAATCTGTTCGTCGCTTTTGATGGGATCCGGGTCATCATCGCCCCCAAGAACGACATCACGACTGTGATCCTGGAGCAGAAAAGGCGAGGCTGGAGAGGGACACGGAGCGCCATAGACGCGCTTTTTCTTCTTCACGCCGAAGACGGCATACGATATGATCCGGCCAGCGACCTTATCATCGTGCGCGGCCCCACCGCTTTCGTCTCCGCGGTGGAAATGGTGGTGAACCGATCAACCGTCGAAACGGTGGAGGTGATCAAAAGCGGCCATGTGGAAATGATCACGCCTCCTGCCGCGGCGAACTGATCTAACTTGGCCAATGGTGACCCGAATGGACGACGCGAGCTTATTTGAGAAGCTCTTGCAGATCAGAAATATCCGCGCTGATGGTCTTGCCCGACAGCTTGCGGCGTTGCGTCATCGATTGGTTGATATGGAAGCGGAGGCAGAGGCCCTTGCGCTGGATCTTCACTCCACAGGCGAGCGAGCGGATGCTGCCTCGCCGACGCGGTTGCTGCAGCCAGGCCAGCGGGTCAACGGGCAGGAGCTGCACAAATCACTACGGCAAGCAGCTATGGTGAAAGCGGAGCTCGAGCAGCTTCGTCAGCGTCACCGTTCCGTGGAAGGGGAGCGCCTCAATGTGAAGGAGGCTGCCGCCCAATATGCGGTAGGACTTGCGCGCGTTGTTCTCATCGTTCGCCGCACGGAATGCGTCTTGGAAAGCCTCAAGGAAGACGCGCCTGGCGCCGATGATCGCTCAGGATAGCCGGCGCTTGAACCCACCCCCGCGCAGGGCATCTCAACGCTAACCGAGCATCGCGAACATGCTGCGGGCGAGAACACGCGCTCAATATCAGCAATGCAGTATTCGTGCAACAACGCGAGCTGACGCCACCCACGCGAACGACAACTGGCTTGTCGCAAATTTTTGGCGCTTAACGGTATGTTGACCATGGGAAGAGAGATTGCCGCTCCGAAAATTGTGGAACGAGCCGATGATTCTGAATGCTATTGCCGAAAAGCTGAAGCGGCAATCGAAGGATGATTTCAAGGGCCGGCATTTCGAGGCATGGCTGATCGTGCAGGCGGTTGCCTGGTATTTGGGTTGTCCACTCAGCTATCGGGATCTTGAGGAGACGTTCCGGGAACGTGGCTTCGAGGTCGATCATAGCACCGTCAACGGCGATGTCACGTTGTCGGCAACTTAACGGGTGGCGGATAATTCGGTTGAGATGACCTCATCGACCATCAGCTACAAGAACCACCGCTTTCCACCGCAGATTATCGCCCGTGCGGTCTGGCTGTATTTCCGGTTCCCGTTGAGCCTGCGGCTGGTCGAGGAAATGTTGCTGGAGCGCGGCATCATCGTCTCTTACGAAACGATACGGCGATGGTGCCGCAAATTCGGGGCAGCCTACGCCAAGCAGCTGCCTAGAAAGAAGCCGTCGCGGAAAGATATCTGGCATCTGGACGAGGTCGTGATTTCCATCGGCGGCCGAAAACATTGGCTTTGGCGCGCCGTTGACCAGGACGGCTACGTTCTCGACGAGATCGTCCAGACCCGCCGCGATACCAAGGCTGCCAAGAGATTGCTGGTCAGGCTGCTGAAGAAGCAGGGCCTGTCACCGAAGCGCATCATCACCGACAAACTGCGCTCATACGGAGCGGCAAAACGGGACGTGATGCCCGCTGTCGAACATCGATCGCACAAGGGCCTTAACAATCGCGCAGAGAATTCTCACGTGCCGCTTCGAAAACGAGAGCGGATGATGCAGGGCTTTCGATCCGTCGGAGGTTTGCAACGTTTCATCTCGGTCTTTTCAGCAGTCCGAAATCTTTTCGTCGCGCCGCACCAGAGACACTCAGCCCTAGCCACCCATATTCATCGCATCCGCGCCATGGCGCAGTGGAAAGCCGTGACCGCTGCAATTGCCTGAGTTTACCGACAAGCGACTTTTCGGCCGTTGATCAAACAACGTGACATCGCCATGGCCGCTTCTGCGGCCTTTTAAAAAGTTTGCGACAAAACCGACGATATTCCTGTGCCGCTATCTTCGCCAGGAATCGTTCCGTCGAGAAATCCACGAGGGGCTGAATGTCGTCGAGAACTGGAACAGCGCCAATGGCTCTGTCTTCTTCGGCAAGGGCGGCGAGATCGCCACCAATCGGATCGATGAGCAAGAGATCTCTGCTCTGGCTTTGCATCTGCTGCAAGCGTCGCTGGTCTATGTGAACACACGCATGCTTCAGACCGTACTGGTGGAACCGAAATGGGCCGCACGGATGGCGCGGGAAGACTATCGCGGCCTCACGCCTCTGATCTACAGTCACGTCAATCCTTATGGCCGTTTCGATCTCGACTTGAATAGTCGGATCGATTTTGATCGACTGGCGGCATAATTTTTGGAGATGCCAATGGTTAAAATTGCTGAATCATGCCTGAATGTTCTCTACCAGCACGGGTTGTCGTCGGCGCGGTTCCAGTTTTATTTCGAGAGAGCAAAGAATGATCTCCTGGCCGATGACATGGCCTGCGACGCCATCGTTGCGGAGGTTATGCAGTCCATGGACGATCGTCGGGATGCGGCAACCTTGTTCGGATTGCTGCTGGATGAGGCACGAATGGGCATCGAGAATGACAGCCCATATGGAAAGGCCTTCCTGGAAAATGCGGAGAAGGCGATCAAGGCTCGCATTGCCGCCGACGCTTTCGAACCGCTTCGCCGTTTGAAAATTGCTGGCTTGTATCGGCGTGCCAGTTTGCCCGTGCCAGAGATACTGATGCTCGACCCGGTTGGGGAAAATTCCACCGACGAGATCCCGATGCCGGATCTTGATGGCGCGCTTGCCGCTTTAGCGGCGGACGTTGAGGCTGAAGGCGGTGGCGCTTATGATTTCTTCAGTGGCCTGGATGAGATGACGGCAGGAATGCCGGAGGAGGCCAAAGCTGGGTTTATTCATCATCTTATGGGCCTCGACAATCCCTTTCTGGAGCGCTGCGGGCTCTATTGGCTGGTGTCTGGTGCAGCATTGACCCGGGAGGCCGTGGCTGCCGGCCTACGAGAAAGGCTCATGCGCGGGGAGCTGCAGCCTGAAACTTTATCCTATTTGCCGATCATTCGCGGCTGGTTGCCAGCGAGCGCTGGCCGGGCGGCTATCGATGACATTGGCAAGCTGGCGCTGCGACAAGGTCTCGCCGATGTTTCCAAACAAAACAGGGCAGAGCCGATCGTCAGCGACATCCTGGCGACCACCGCTGACGGGGTTGGAGCGCAAGGCCTAACGATTGTGGGAAAACTGCAAGCCCAGACATTTGTTGCGATGATCCTGTTAAAGACCGGATACGGCATCAAGGATGCCTTTGTCATTCGTTGCCGTTCAAAGCGCGAAGCAACCAACATCATCTCTTATGCCCGCCAAGAAGCAAACAGCGTCCGAATAGATCGAATGACTGCCGAGCTTCTGCTGGAGGCGGCTCTGGCAGATGGGATAGAAAACGGCCATCCACCAGCGCCGGGCTTCATTGACGTCATGGAGGCTTGTAGCTTGAGCCAATTGCGGCCCCAGGAAAGGGATCTGCAGGCTTTGCTGGATCACGTCGATCCGCAAAAGGAAATCCAGAATGCGACAGCGGCACAACTGGATCGGATGCTCCGCAATGAGCCCGCACTGGATGCGCTTGTCCCGTTCACCGACAGCTGGTTTGAAGACACAGGAGAAACACGCGGCATCATCCAGGGCTCTCGCTCAGTGCGGACTGTTGAAAAAAGGATCTGGGCCTTTCTCGAAGGCCGGCGAGACATTTGGGCGAGACGATTTCTGCAAACCGCGATCATTCTCAAATCGGCTAAGAAGGAGCGGATGTCAAAAGCATTGGCAGCCGCAGCCTTCGCGCTGATGCACAAGCATCCTCTACAGGACATCCCGCTTATGGAAGATATCGTTATGACTACACTGGACGCAGGCGGCGGATCTCCGTGGTGAGCATTACATCGTCAATGAACGGGTTGCGGCCGTTGAATCCTGTTTATTTTGGGTCGGAAACGAGATATTGAACGGACGTGTTGCAGGGATCAGATTCTGTACGAGATAACCCCACCCTTGGGATTTTTCATACAACACGCCGCAATTCTGGACGGCCAAGTTCAGTCATCCGGTTGAGAACGTGGACGCCGATCTTGGCTTCTGTTTTCTGATTGTCGAAGTTCCTCG
>NZ_LWBS01000011.1 GCF_001652265.1 Rhizobium leguminosarum | reverse complement strand
GCTGGATGTCGTGGCAGCGAAGTTCCGTGTCATCGTCACCCGCCGGCCGAAGTATGCCTTTAGGAACGAGGATGGTGTCGTCCAGGCGGCGGCTCCGGCACACATCATCGAAGGTGGCATTCCCACGGAAGCACTTCTGGCCCAGATCGCCGTTTCCAAATATGCCGACGGGCTGCCACTCTATCGCCAGGAAGCCATCTACGCACGCGACAAGGTCGAACTCGACCGCAAGCTGATGGCTCAATGGATGGGCAAGCTGGGGTTCGAGCTCAATATCCTCGCCGACTACATCCTCGATGAGATCAAGAAGGCCGAACGGATCTTTGCCGACGAAACGACCTTGCCCACACTTGCTCCTGGTTCCGGATCAGCGAAGACGGCATGGCTATGGGCGTATGCCAGGGATGACCGGACTTTTGGGGGCAGCGGTCCACCGATGGTAGCCTATCGCTTCGAGGACAGTCGAGCCACCGAGTGTGTCGCACGACACCTGAGCGGCTATCGTGGAATCCTGCAGGTCGATGGATATGCCGCTTATAACAAGCTCGTCCGGAAAGATGGAGGCAATGACAGCGCCATCCTGGCCGGCTGTTGGTCGCACAGCCGGAGAAAGTTCTACGAGTTGCATGTCGCAAAGAGCTCGAAAGTCGCTACCGACACCGTCGAGCGTATGGCGAGGTTATGGGAGATCGAGGAGCGTGTGCGCGGCCAAAGCCCTGAAGCTCGTGTCGCTGCACGCCAGGAGATCTCCGCAGCGATCGTCCGTGACCTCTTCACTCTCTGGCAGGCGACCCTGCCGCGCGTCTCTGGAAAATCCAAACTCGCCGAGGCTCTGCGGTATGCCATCTCGCGTCGAGACATCTTCGAGCGCTTCCTGACCGACGGCCGCATCGAACTCGACTCCAACATAGTCGAGCGAGCAATCAGACCCCAAGCGATCACGAGAAAAAATAGTCTATTCGCTGGAAGCGACGGTGGCGGCCGGACTTGGGCGACCATCGCGACGCTCCTGCAAACGGCAAAGATGAATGCCGTCGATCCGCAAGCTTGGTTGACCCAGACGCTTGAGCGCCTTGCGAATGGATGGCCCAGCAGTGAAATCGACGCGCTCATGCCATGGAACTACGCCGCCTGAACGGCCCCGGCTTGTCGCTTACAGGACATCGCTTGTGAGTATCGTGCTTTTCACATTTACCATGTCCCCGGCGCAGGCCGCAGATTTCCCTCTCGCCTCATGTAGTGGATGGAACGGAACCCTTGTCAGCAGAACCGGCACCGATTCAAGCACTGCAGTTATGGAAGGAAAGGTCACTCAGGCCGACTTCCAGGAATACTGCGAGCGAGACCCAGGAGGTGAGACAATAGCACATGGCGGCAAGCTTACGGTAAAGAAGTGCGTGGCGAAGTACACAAGGGTGAATGGGAAAGACACTTTCCGTTCCACCGCCAATTGCAGCGAAGGCACCCTATCCTTCGAACCTTCTGCCGGAAAACCGTGGCGCGTCACTTTCCCATTGCCAGAGAATTCAGACGTATCGTGCGCTTCGGGGATGCCGCCGCTGATCGAGCAGTTCAGGCTTCTCTGCCCTCAGGCGGCGCGGGAGTTTCATTTGATGGATGACGAATAACAGGATGGCTGTGTTTCACACCGCCAACAGACTAGTCAGCTAGCAGATGAGATCTCAGAATCCCTCCGCCATCCTGTAGGAATAGACGCTGTGATCACTATCAGCGCGACGCAAATCGCAGGCCGCATGCTCCGGCCGTCAAAGTGCCGGTTCGCTCAGTCGTTAGAGCACAATTGAGCGCGTTGCATGTCACCTATATCGTGGAAACGATTCTACTATCGGACGCGCCTATGGTATCAGACGACACTCCTCGCGAACGCGCCAGCGGCCAGACCTCCGATCAACAAAAAGTTGACTACCCTTGAGAGGGTGTTAATTATAGTTCACAGAAATACACTGTTCTCCAGACAGTCGAATTCCAGAAATGGCTGCGTAAGCTGAAGGATCGGAATGCGAGAGACCGAATTGTCACGCGCATCGTTCGTGCGGAGGCTGGCAATTTGGGAGACCACAAATTCTTCGATGGCATCGGGGAATTGAGGCTCACCACGGTCCTGGGTACCGTTTGTATTTTGCAATGCAGGGCAGCGTTGTCGTTATTCTCCTGTGCGGGGGCGACAAGGGCAGCCAGGAGCGGGACATCAAGCGAGCAATCGAAATGTCCAAGGAGATATGAGATGGCGCTTGAAATCATCCCTTTTGACGCAACCGAGTTTCTGGATACCAAAGAATCTCAGGCCCATCTCATTGAAGATGCGTTTGAAAGCGGTGATGCAGGTTATATCGCGCATGCATTGGGCGTTGTTGCGAAAGCTCGTGGCATGTCACGAGTCGCCCGGGATGCCGGCGTTACCCGCGAGGCTCTGTACAAATCGCTCAGTGAAAAAGGCGACCCAAAGCTTTCAACGCTCATCGGTGTAGCCGCAGCTCTCGGATACAAGCTGACAGCGACGCGTGTGGATGATTCAGATACGCGCGAGGACGAGCGCCGATCTGCTTAGCAAGCACGATCCAAGCAATTCGGACGCTGCGGCCATTTGGCTTCAAACAAAATTTCGAGCCTCGATAGCCCGCTTTCTGCCCATCATGGGAGATACAGTTCCAGTAGTCGCCCAAGTCGTTATCTGTCCCGATCAAACGACCGTGAAAACCGCAACTACGACAGGAACAATGCCCCCGCCCAGCCGGTTTCCTCCCTAGAGGCAACAAGCATGGAGAAGATCATGTCCCGCAAGTTCATCGCGATATCATTGCTTTCGATCGGTCTGGCCGGTTCGGCCATGGCGCAGACGGCCGGAGGTGCGGATGCCAATGGGCGGCTTTCGGTGGCGCCGATCATTGGCGGGTCGGGGAGTTCGGGCGCCGGTTCCGCCGGGGCCGGGTCGGCTGGCACCGGTTCTGTCGGGACCGATCCCGGCACTACCGGCAGTACCAGAGGCAATGGCGGCGTCAATCTCAATAGCGGCCGCAGCACGATCAATCCCGGCGGGGTCAATCCCAACCTGCAGCAGACGCCGGGTTGCGCGGGGGCGGCCGGCACGGGGACGGATAACAGCTCGGTCGGCGATGCGTGCCCGCAATGAGGATAGAGCGATTGTTCGCCTTCCCTCCCGACAGAATGAAGGCCCGGCGTCGCTCAGCCCGGGCCTTCGCTTTCGACCGAAACTTCCCTGACATCGCGCGAAAAGGATCGCTGCCGTCAGAAACCGGTCGCGGCCTGCTTTACCGTTCGGCCCTGAAGACGTAAAAGAGCCACACCACTCCGCAAGCGGCGCATCGCCCCACACCAAAGCCAGCCTGCCGACATTTCCGGCATCTGCGGAGCACCCGAAGAGGATCGTCATGTCGCATGCAGCGCAACGCTCGAACCGCGTGCTTATCGTCGCCACCATCATGCTCGCGACCTTCATGGTGGCGATCGAGGCGACGATCGTGGCGACCGCGATGCCGCGCATCGTCGGCCAGCTCGGCGGCTTTTCCTATTACAGCTGGGTGTTTTCGGCCTTCCTGCTGGCGCAGTCGACGACGACGGTTATCTACGGCAAGCTTTCCGACATTTTCGGGCGCAAGCCGGTGCTGATCGGCGGCATCCTGATTTTCCTCGTCGGCTCTTTGCTTTGCGGGCTTGCCTGGTCGATGATGTCGCTGGTGCTGTTCCGGCTGCTGCAGGGGCTCGGCGCCGGTGCTATCCCGCCGGTGACGACGACGATCATCGGCGACCTCTTCAAGCTCGAGGAACGCGGCCGCGTGCAGGGCTTCATGGCGACCGTCTGGGCGACATCGGCCGTCGTCGGGCCGCTTGCCGGCGGCATCATCGTCGACAACATCTCCTGGGCCTGGATCTTCTGGATCAACCTGCCGATCGGCATCATCTCGATCATCGCCTTCATGATCTTCCTGAAGGAGGACGTGGCCCACAAGCAGGCCAAGATCGATTACCTCGGAGCGGCGCTGTTTTCGATCTCGATCGTCGCACTTCTCATCATGCTGACGGAAACCGATGCGAGCGCCTGGATCCTGATTTCGCTCTTTGCCGTCTTCGTGGTCGCGGGCCTTTTCTTTCTCGCCCAGGAGAAGCGGGCGCCGGAGCCGATCATTTCGATCCCGCTCTGGAGCCGAAGGCTGATTGCGACCAGCAATGCGGCAACGTTGCTGGCCGGCATGGCGCTGATCGGGCTTTCGACAATCCTGCCGATCTATGTGCAGGGCGTGCTCGGCCGTTCGCCTGTTGTCGCAGGCTTCACGCTCACCATGCTCGTCGTCGGCTGGCCCCTGGCGGTGATCCTCTCCGGCCGCTTCTACAAGGCCTTCGACATCCGCCGCACCTTGCGCGTCGGCAGCCTGATGTTTCCCTTCGGCGCCTGTTTCCTGTTGTTCCTGACGCCTGACAGTTCGCCGATCGTTGCCGGCGCCGGCTCCTTCTTCATGGGCTTCGGCATGGGTCTCATCAGCCTCACCAGCATCGTGCTGGTGCAGGAGAGCGTCGAATGGTCGATGCGCGGCAGCGCCACAGCCTCGATCATCTTTTCCCGCAGCCTCGGCAATACGCTTGGCGCCACGGTGCTCGGCGCCATCCTCAATGCCGGCATCAATTACTATGCGAGCGGCGAGGCGGCGGCGGGCCTGCATGAGGCGCTGAACCAGCCGACCGGACTTTCGGCGCTCGCCGCCGATCCGGCGATCCGCGCCGTCTTCAACGCGGCGCTGCACTGGAGCTTCTGGGGCGTGGTCGTCGTTGCGGTGCTGACCTTCTTCACCACCTGGCTGATCCCGGTCGGGCCGAGCCAGAAGCGCAAGGGGGCGGCTCCGGCTGCGGCAAGCGAGGCGGCCTCGCACTAAAATGGTTCAGCCGTTCGGCGCGACTTAGGTAAGAGGCTCTGATGGGTTACGTTCTTCACATCACTCGTAAAGTAAATTGGTTCGATGCGTCTCCGTCGATCACTCTCGACGATTGGCTCGAATATGTGGACAATGACCCGGAAATTCAACACGACGGTTTTGCTGAAACCCCTACCGCCGACAGAGGTGTTCTACGGGTGGAACAGGCGGGCATATGCGTGTGGAAAGGATATTCACGCGGCGAAAATCGGGAAAACGCCGCATGGCTTTGGTGGAGCGGAGGCAACATCGTTGTCAAAAATCCCGATCAAGAAATCCGTCGGAAAATGTGGCTTATCGCCCAATCTCTCGAAGCCAAAGTCCAGCGAGAAGAGGGAGAACATTATGGCCGTGATGGCGAGAGCATGGTGATGCCGGCGAAAGCCATACTCGCGCCCGAGCCTTCGATGCCTCCCGATCCAAAGCGTCCATGGTGGAAATTCTGGTAGATTTGGGACGACGCTGTTCTGCGCTGCGTTGCTACACCGGCGGATTGTGTTGAGAGAGTTGTGGAACGATGAGTGTTTTCGTTTTGCTCTTGGGGTTTCCGGGCGTGGGCAAGCTGACGATCGCCAGAGAACTCGGCTCGCTGATATCAGCAAAGATCGTTGATAATCACTGGTTCAACAACCCGATCTTGCGCCTCCTCGACGAGGCCGCTCCGCTGCCGAAGGACATCTGGGAGTACACTGCAAGAGTCCGGCAGGCCGTGCTGGATGCAATCGCCGCCTATAGCGGCCCGTCGGCGAATTTCATCTTCACCCATGCCGGTGTCGAAGGCGATGAGCGGAGCGCGCGGACGTACCAACAGTTCGTCGACGCCGCCACACAGCGCGCCGCGGTCTTTGTTCCGGTGAGATTGCTTTGTGCCGAAGAAGAATTGGCGCGTCGCGTTTCCTCCCCCGCACGGCGCGACCACTTGAAAACCACCGACGTCGAGACGTCGAGGAGCCGAAGCCAGCAGGCCGTGGTTCTTGATATTCCGCACCAGCACGCGCTGACGTTGGATGTGACGTTAACTTCGCCTTCAGAGAGTGCTGCGGCAATACGGGATCATGTTGTGGCTTGCGGCGCCTGAGGGATGCAGCCCTTCGCGCTATCTTTCAGATTCGCTCCTTGCGCTTTAGGTCTTTGTTTTTAGGCATATCGTTATCGCAAATCCGCTCCACAGTTTTGCGCGACATCCTTTAGGCTCGGCGGCGCGAGACAAGGCGCTACGATTCTGGCTCAAGGAATTCTGCAGCAGCCTATCGCGTGCCTGTGATCACAGTTGCCGTTGAGCGAAGGTGAACCTTTCCATCGCTGACGGATTGTAGCGTCAGCTCCAGGACCTCACGGCGGATTTTCTCCCGTGTTGCCGCATCGGCCCTGGAGAGTCCAGCGACCACAGGCGCGGCGATCTCTGTCATGAAGTCCCAGTAGCGCTCCGGGGCATCGTGCACCATCATCGCCGTCACCTCTTCCTCGGCGACATCGAGAAGGCCGGCTTCCCTGAAGGTCTCGGCCATCATGCCTTCCGCCGCGCAGCGGAAGAGGCCTGGGGAGCCGGGTGGCGGCGAAGGCATGTCCACGTGGCGGGCAATCGTGCCCATGACCGTGGTCGCCCATGGATTTTTGGCAGGCGCGCTCCAGACTGCGGCGCAGACGCGCGCACCAGGCTTTGCCACGCGCGCCATCTCCCTGGCGGCGGCAGCGACATCCGGGAAGAACATGAACCCGAACCGGCAGAGGACGGCGTCGAAACTGGCATCGGCAAAAGGCAACGCGCCCGCATCGCATAATTGAGTTTTGAAGTTTTTGAGGCCACGCCTGGCCGCATTTTCGGCGGCAGCATTCAGCATATTTTCCGAGAGATCGGTGACGACAACCTGACCGTCGGGGATTGCCGCCGCCGCCGTCAGGCCGGGTTCGCCAGTGCCGGCGGCTATGTCGAGCACGCTGAAGCCGCTGGAGAGATTGGCGCACCGAAGCATGGCGTCGCCAAACGGCGCGAGCCAACCGAGAACCAGGCTGTCCCATTTCTTCCAGCCGGCCGAAAACTTGTCCCAGGTCTCTCGTTGCTGGTTACGGATATCGTCGAGATTTGCTGACATGCCCCGCCTCCCCCCATGCGCCCAACCGGCAAAGCCGGGAATGCCGACACTATGGGCCGCTGATGGCGGGATTCAATGGAAATAAGCGCCATTGCGCGGCAAATGCCACGATTGCTGCAATCCGGCGGCAGCTTTGGGCCGAGAAGATATGAACGCCCCTGCTGCCCGTGAGATCATCGCACACTTGCCCCCCAACGCCGGCCGGACAGTCGCAGGCAGAAAGTTTGGCTGAAGCGCCGCCTCAACCTCCCTCATCAAGTCAGGTCGGCCCGGGGCCGGCATTGTCTGGTTCCGTTGGTGGATTGCATCCCTGACTCGGGCGTCTGCGCCGTGAGTGTCTCCCTCCGCCCGCCCCACCCTCCGTCCTCCTCGGCCTTGAGCCGAGCATCCACACCGCATCCACCAGCAGCCACGGCATGGTTCCCAGGCTCAAGGCCTGGGATGACGGAGGGTGGGCTTGGCTTTCTCGCAAAACTCGTCCCCGACGTATTGAGGCACACCGACTGCGGTTCAACCATGCATCCCGCTGCGGACAATCCCATCGAATTTTCAACGATATCCACCACAAGCAAACATCTGCAGCAACCATAGCCAGCGAACTCAACAGCGCCGGGGCACCCCCATGACTGCCTTGTGTAAATCCTCAAAAAGCAGTTAGCTGCCATCGTCGGGGACGCTTATTCCTGCACGGCTGCTGAAATGTGTCCGCATTTCGAGGGATATCTCGTGCTCTGGTCCAAACCCCTGAGACTGCACCTCGGCGTCCTGGTCGTCGCATCGCTGCTTTGCACGTCGACGCCGATCATCTGGCTGGCGTTCAGCCAGGGAAGCAATGCCGCGGTCAGTGCGGGCGTGCAGCAGATGCGCGAGATGAGCCTGCGGCTGATCGAGGGATACCGCAATACGCTGCAGGGCGGCACCGAGGCGGTGGCGCTGGCATCGGCCCTGCCGCTGCTCGCCTCCCCGCCGCCGCAGGATATCGCGGCAAAACAGCAATTCTTCCTGGAGATCCTGCGCAACGTCCCCAACGCGACGAGCATCTTCACCGGCTACCCCGACGGTTCGTACCTACAGGTCATCAACACCGAAAGACGGGATGTTCGCCAGACGCTGGCGGCACCCGACGGTACGGCTTTCGCGATCCGGACGATCGCCGGGAGACAAGGTGCTGATGTCATCTCGACGCTGCGGTTTCTCGACAACCGGGCAAGACCGATCGGCGAGCGGGACTTCGACTATGCATCCTTCGATCCGCGGCAACGCCCGTGGTATCAATCCGTCGTTCAGGCCGGTGTGCCGGTGTCTGTCGGCCCCTATATCGCAGGAACGCTCAAGGTCCCGACGCTGACGATCGCAGCCCCGATGCGGGACAATGGTCAGGTGGTTGTCGGCATCAACATTCACCTGCAGACCATCAGCCGCCTGTTGGACGCGCAGGAGATTTCGCCGCGGGCGCGCGCCTACATCATCGACGATGCCGATGATCTGATCGCCCATTCCGACCCGGCGACCATGAACAGGCTTCTCGGCATATGGTCGAAAAATGCCGATGGCGCCGTTGCCGTCGATACGACGACAGACAGTTACGACACGAGCCTGGAAACGGTGGCGAGGCTCAGACGCGATCCCGCCTTTGCCAATGGCGGCGTGGCGCGGATCGATCTCGATGGCGAACGCCAGATCCTGCAGATCGCCCCCGTCGGCGTGTCCGGTCTGTTCAAGGGAAGCGTCGCCGCAATCGTCGTGCCTCTGGAAGATCTGGTGGCTGAGGCCCATCGGCTGCTCCTGCACAATCTCCTGATTGCCAGCGCCTTCGTGCTCGCGGGTGTCGCGGCATCGGTGCTGCTGTCGCGCATGGTCAGCCGCTCTCTCTATCGGCTGGCGGACGAGGCACGCAGGATCGGCGATCTCGATGTCGGCGAGAAAGGCGTCTCCCACTCCTGGATATCGGAGATCAACACACTGGCGAGCGCGCTGGCGGCAAGCCGCCATGCCATCAGCCAGTTTGCCCTTTATGTGCCGCGTGAAGTCGTCAGGCGGATCGTCAATCCCGAAGGGCGAGCGGTCGCCAAGGCGCAGAGGCAGGATGTGACCGTGCTCTTCACCGACATCCGGGACTTTACGACCATATCCGAGCAGCATTCGCCCGAAGACGTTGTGGATACACTGTCGGCCTATTTCGAACTCTTGAACACCATCGCCGAGCGCCATGGCGGCACCGTCATCCAATATCTCGGCGATTCCATTTTCGTCATGTGGAACGCCCCCGTTCCGGATGCCAGCCATGCCGAAAACGGCTGCCGATGCGCGCTTGCCATGAAAGTGGCGGTCGACGACCTGAATGAACTCAATGGTCAGAATGGCCGTCCCGCGCTCGTCACCCGATTTGGATTGCACACCGGCCCGGCGGTCGTCGGCAGTTTCGGAGCGATTTCGCGCCAGCAGTACACGGCCATGGGCGACACGATCAATGTCGCCTCACGGCTGGAGGGATTGAACAAGGAATTCAACACCTCGATCCTGGTCAGCGCCGCCATCCACAATGCCGTCGCCGACCGCTTCGGGTTTCGGCCGCTTGGGCTGGTGCAGGTCAAGGGGCGCGCCGAGAAGGTCGATTTATGGGAGCTGGTTGGGGAAAGCCGGAGGACGTAGGAGAGAGGTTGAGGCGGCTTGATGAAGCGCCCGACGTGGTTTGTCTCAGTATGCCGGGGGCAAATTTGTCGAGAAGGCCAACTCTCCGTCATCCTCGGGCTTGACCCGAGGATCCATTGCCGTGGCTGCTGGTGGATGCAGTGTGGATGCTCGGGACAAGCCCGAGCATGACGGAGGTTGGGGCGGGCGGAAGGAGCCATTCACGGCGCAAACGCTGCGTCAGGGGTGCCATCCGCCAGCGAAACCAAGCAATGCCGGCCACAGCCTGAACTGACTTGATGAGGGAGGAGAAGTGGGGGCCTGCCGGTTCGCGTGGGTCGGCCGCAGTATCAGGTTGCAGTCGTCGAGCAGTTGCTACCAACGACAGCTTTGCTGCCATTTGCGGTCACCATGATAGCTCGCAAGCCAGATTGATCGACACGAACGATCTTCTATGAAACAATTTGCTTATCCCAAGTTACGTAGCGCGAGCTTGAAACACTGCTGGAAGTGAGAGATGGAATGAAGGCAATTATAGCCACGCTAGTCTTTTCGTGCTCAGTCTCATGGTCAGGTTTGGCGACAGCAGAAACGGTTAAGCTGCAGGTCGCTGGCGGAGAGATAGCTGCACCGTCAAGCCAAGGGGATCGCATTTGGCTAAATCTTACGTTGGACAGCTCCAGAGATTTGTCTGAATTCACTGTGCGCCACGTCGGCAAGGACATAGATGTCCTAATCAACAAAAATGTTGTCGTATCGCCGCACATCATCGACCCGTTTCTATTTTCTGGACAGCAGCTTCACATTCCAATTCCGGCAGGCGCAACGGGTGCTGAAAGCATGGAGACAATCAAAAAACTAGTTTCCGGAAAGTTGATCCTCGAACTTAGCTCCCGTGACCATCAATAGCCCGAGGCCGTCGCCAATGGGATGGGAAGCACTCGGGCAATGGGGTGAAGATGCGGTTCGCATCGAACGGCTCACGGGTGGAGTTGCCAACGACGTGTGGAGCGTTCGCCTCCACGGGCAGATCGCGGTCGCTCGTCTCGGCTCCAGGAGCGACGCTGATCTCGCATGGGAAGCGGAGCTGCTCCAATACCTCGACCGTGAAGGCATGACCGTTCCGGTACCGATCCCGACGACTGACGGCCGGCTGTTCGTGGACGGTCTGGTGGTGATGAAATATATGGAGGGCGGACCGCCCGAGACGGGGTCCGACTGGCGTCGCGTCGCCGACACGCTGCGCGAGCTGCATCGGCTGACGCAGGGCTGGCCGCAGCGCCCGGGCTGGCGATCGTCGACCGACCTCCTGCATGCCGAAACCGGAACAAGAATCAACCTTGCCGCGATGCCGCCCGAGGGCGTTACTCGATGTCGGGCAGCGTGGGCGCGGCTCATCGGGCGTCAGACCTGTGTTGTCCACGGCAACCCCAACAGCCCTGCCAACGTCCGAATGACCGCAGATCGGGTCGCGTTGATCGACTGGGATGAGTCACATGTCGACGTCCCCGACCTCGACCTGGTGCTGCCCGGCAACGCCGCCGATCTCGACGACGGCGCACATGACATCGCCGCGCAAGCCTCAGCCGCATGGGAAGCCGCCGTCTGCTGGCAGGACGAGTACGCAGTCAAGCGGCTTGCCGAAGTTCGTGCGGGTCTAGGCAGTTTGAGTTGAAGGCGGGCTGTCACGCGCTCGCGCTGAGCGTGATGAGAAGTTCATCCAACTGCTCGAACTGCTCGGGCATCGCGTCTTCCATGCCGACGAAAGATTGGTCGAGCGCTTCCTTCGAGGGATAGAGTTCCTGCAGGACCAGCAACGTCCTGCCGTCCTCTTCCTCGAAGGTCACCGTGGTGACGGCGCCGTCCCCGCCTTCGTCATTGGTCCAGACGAGGCGCGAAGGCGGCGACACGTCGAGATACTTGCCGAAGAAGGCCATGGCGTCCGAGGCGTCGTGTCCGAACGCGATGCGATAGCTGCCCCCGGTGCGAACATCCATCTCGCAGGAAAGTATGGGCACGCCCATCGACTTCGGCGCCCACCATAGCTTGAACAATTCGGGCTTGGTCCACGCGTCGAATACGAGGCGAACCGGGCCGTTGAAGGTGCGCGTCACCACGAGTTCGCGCTCCGACCTCCGTTCGACCACCGTGCGGCCGTTACTCGCTCTGTCTCCCATCAGCTTTCTCCTTCCGTTTCAGGGCCTCGATGACGTCATCAAGCGCGTTGAAGCGTGCGTTCCAGATCTGGCGGCGCGCTTCGATCCAGGCCGCCTCCTCCTCGAGCCCGCCCAGGCCAAGCCTGCAGGTCCGCACACGCCCGACCTTCTCCGTCGTCACCAGCCCCGCCTGCTCCAGGACGCCGATGTGCTTCTTCATGCCCGTGAGGGTCATGTGGAACGTCGCTGCAAGCTCCGTGATCGAAGCATCCGCACCCCCGAGCTGCTCCAGAACGCCACGTCGCGTGGCGTCCGAGAGCGCGGCAAAGGAGGCATCAAGGCGGGCTGTCGAAAACTGAACCATCTGGTTCAGTGTCTAGCACACGGATCGGCGTCATGCAAGGGGCCGAGATCGGCCTCAGGCTAGCGACTAGCGTTGGAAAGTGAGGTGGATGGTGCCGCTCGGTGACGTTTCCGCCTTGACTGTGCAGCCGGCTTCCAAGCCGCGCAGATCGTCCCACAGCCGGATGCCGCGCCCGAGCAAAATCGGCGTGATCGCAACATGAAGGCGGTCGACAAGGCCAGCTTTGAGATAGTCGCGAACGACGGTAGGACCACCGCCTATCCTCACATCCTTGCCGTTTGCGACCCTCACGGCCTGCTGGAGCGCATCGACAGGGGTGGTATTGAGGAAGTGGAACGTCGTCCCGCCGGCCATCTCGATGGAGGGCCGCGGCTTGTGGGTGAGGACGAAGACCGGACACCCGAACGGTGGCTCGTCGCCCCACCAGCCGCGCCAGTTCGGATCGTCGGGAAAATTGTGGAGACCGAACATGCCGGCGCCCATGATCTCGGCGCCCACATTCTCGAAATATTCTCTAGCATAGTCGTCGTCGAGACCTGTGATCCCGCCTCCCGTCGTATCCTTGAGCACGCGCTCACGGAACGTTCGCGTTGCCGCATAGGCGCCGACGAGACGCGGCCAGTCCTCGCCGAACGGTGTTTCGGGCGTCTGGTCCGTCGTTGTCGCGAAACCATCGAGCGAGATCATGAGATCGACACGAACTACCATTGGAGTCCTCCTTGAAAGGTGTTGCACCACAGCGGCCCATCCATTCGGGGCCGGACACTAAGGCAAGTACCTTCATATTGGGAGCCCGATACTAAGGCAAGTACCTTTTTATCCTTGACCGCCGCCACTGAGCAATTTACGGATTGATATGCCTTACCATTCGACCCCCCTCGACCTCGCCTTTCACGCTCTCAGCGACCCGACCCGCCGCGCCGTGGTGTCGCGGCTGGTCGAGGGCGAGTTGCCGGTCAGCGCGCTTGCCGAGCCTTTCGACATGGCGCTGCCCTCCTTCGCCCAGCATCTCAGGGTGCTGGAAGATTGCGGGTTGATCGCCAGCGAGAAGCGTGGGCGCAGCCGCTGGTGCCGGTTGGTGCAGGCGCGTTTCGACGAGGCGGCGGACTGGATGATATCGGAGCGCCGGCGCTGGACCGAGCGGCTGGATCGGCTCGAAGTCTACCTGGACAAAACCGAAGAGGACGATGAAGGACATGGCAAACCTGTTTGAGACATGGTCGCTCGACCGCGAAATCGTGCTGGTGAAGCTGCTCAACCACCCACGCGACAAGGTCTTTGCCGCCTGGATGGACCCCAAGGCGCTTGGCGAATGGTACGGCCCGGCCGGCCTCAGCATCGAGACCCACGAAGCCGATATCCGCGAGGGCGGGGTCTGGCGCTTCGACATGGTGGGTGTGTTCGAGGGCAAGCAGCAGCGCTTCCCAAACCTCATGCGCTTTCTGGAGATCGTGCCGAACGAGCGGATCGTGATGGACTATGGCACGCCCGACCCCGACGACCCCGACCGTTTCCGCGCCACGGTGACCTTCGATGAGCAGACCGACGGCAAGACGGTGCTGACCATGCGCCAGCTCCACCCCAGCGCCAAGCGGCGTCAGGTGGTCATCGGCTTCGGCGCGGTGGAATACGGGCTGCAGACGCTGGATGGACTCGCCGCCTGGCTGGACCGCTGAGCCCTTGGTGGCTCGGCCCTGGCTGCACGGTGCCCGCAGGAGGGGGACGAAGGTGCGGCCACTGTCCTCTTCTCCCCAGCGGGGGTCCGAAGGACGGGTCGAGACCTGTGGCTCGACCCCGGTCGGTGCCGGAGCGATAGCGAGGCGATGAGGGGGTGAGCGACAAGGCTGCGAATGCGCTGAGCGCGAGCGAAGGGCAATGAATGGTGTGCCGTGTGGCCCCCTCATCCGACCCTGCGGGCCACCTTCTCCCCGCTGGGGAGAAGAGGGAGCCTCCTCGATCAGGATCAGACCGCTCCGCTGCCGAAGGCATCCCGGATATCGAAGCGGACGATCTTGTCGCCTTGCATGCGGAAGATATGCGTCACGGTCTTGTCCTTCAGGCCATGACTTTGACTTTCCAGTGGCCGGCCATCGAGGTCAAAGACCGACTGGATTACCTCGACAGCGACAGCGCCATCTGGCGTTTCTTCAAATGCGACCGGCTCGACGTGGGGACTAATGACAGCCCACTGGCGTGTCCAATAGTCGCGCACGGCCTCACGGCCATTGATGTGGCCGCCATCCATGCCGTTGGCCCAGGCGACATCATCGGAAAGGACGGCAAGGACAGCGTCAATGTCTCTGGCGTTGAAGCTGGCATAGATGCGCTTGATCGTTTCGACATTATTTCTAGACATGTCGTTTCCTCAATGGAGATTGAACCATTCGCTGGGCGGCATCGAAATGACATTGTCACACGCCGCACATCAAGATACATACGTACATATATATCTCGCGGTCAAGTGCAGGCAAGGGGAACGGAATGAATGAAGACGTGCTTTCAACGCCGGGGCATCTCATCAGCCTTGCGGCGCGGGGGTTTGTCCGCCTCAGCGAGTCACGCCTTAAGCCGCTCGGCTTCGGTGTCGGCCAGTTGCCTGTCCTGGTGGCGCTGCACGATGGCAAGGCCAGCACGCAGCGCGACCTCGCCCGCTTTGCCAGGGTCGAGCAACCGCCGATGGCGCAGATGCTCGCACGCATGGAGAGGGATGGCTTGATTGAGCGCACACCCGACCCGGCTGACGGCCGCAGCAGCCGCATCGTGCTGACGAAACCCGCGCAGGAACGCATGCCTGAGGCAATCACAGCCTTGTTCCTGGGCAATCGTGAGGCATTGACCGGCTTCACGGATGCGGAAGCGGGACAACTTGCCGATCTGCTCAAGCGGCTGATCGAAAACCTGGATCAGATTGCGAGCGCAGAGTCTTCCTTACGCGATTGATGCGTTTTGTGACCAAGCCGACTTCATTTTCCGTTCTGAGGCTGCGGCGCATTACTCGCGGTCGTGCTGCCTTTCGGTGGGGAGCGGCGGTTCTCCAGAACGCGTGACAGCAGGTTCGGTTTTCTCTTGCGCTTGATAAGATCGATGTCGCTGACCAGCTTTGCGCCGCCCCGGCGCCGCTCCAGCGTGATCTTGCGGCTATGGAAGGCTTCCAGCTCAGCGCGATGCGCGACGCTGATGATGGTGACCTCGGGCAATTCGTCGATCAGCATCTGCATCATCTTGTCCTGGCTCTTCTCATCGAGTGCCGAGGTTGCTTCATCCAACACGATGATATCGGGTTGGTGCAGCAGGAGACGCGCAAAGGCGAGCCGCTGCTTTTCGCCACCCGACAAGGTCTGGTCCCAGGGCGCGTCTTCCTCGATCCTGTCGTTCAGATAATTTAGTCCCACCTTGTCGAGGGCCGACTTGATCTCATCCAGCGGCCAGCTATCGGCGGCGCCGGGATAGGCGACGGCGCGGCGAAGCGTACCGGAAGGGATATAGGGTCGTTGCGGCAACATGAACAATCGTCTGTCGGCATGGAAATCGACGCTGCCGCCGCCCCACGGCCAGAGACCTGATATGGCCCGCACCAGCGTGCTCTTGCCCGACCCGGATTCACCGGCGACCAGCACCCGCTCGCCGGGTTCGATCTCGACCCGGGTTTCCGTGACCACGGCGGTGCCATCGTCAAGCGACACGGCGAGATCGTTGAGGCTGAGCATCGCCTCGCCTTCGGTTTCACCATGCTTGATGCGCCCGAGCGAGTCGCTCTGTTCGGCACGCTCCAGCCCGTCGAGCGACATCATCAGCGAAGCGACGCGCCGCGCACAGGCGTTCCAATCGGCAAGACGCGGATAATTGTCAACCAGCCATCCGAAGGCGGTCTGGACGATGGCGAAGGCAGACGCCGCCTGCATGACCTCGCCCAGCGTCATGCTGCCTTCGAGGAATTTGGGCGCGCAAAGCAGGAGCGGCACGACAGGCGCAATCAGCATCGACCCATGCGACACAAACGTCGTGCGCATGTGCTGGCGGGCAAGCAGCGCCCATTGCCTCAGCACATTGCCGAAGGTCTTGTCGAGGTCATTGCGCTCCTCCTCCTCGCCGCCGAGCAGCGCGATGCTCTCGCCGTTTTCCCGCACATGCGTCAGGGTGTAGCGAAATTCGGCCTCTACCTGGTTCTTGACCTCGGAGACCTGCACGAAATGGCGGCCGATCACCGCGATCACGCTGGAGGTGATCACGGCGTAGAGGACCGCTGTGACGACGAGAAAGCCGGGAATGGTGACGGTCAACCCTCCGATCGGCAGGGTCAAGGCTCCGCCAATCGTCCACAGCACCACGATGAAGGTCGAGGCCGACAGGAATGCGGAAATGACACCAGCGATGAAATCGACAGGGGCTTCCGTAGCAATCCGCAAATCCTCCGAGATGCGCGCCTCGGGGTTCTTGTGGTCGCCGCCGATGAGGTTCAGCTGATAATATCGGCCGTTTGCAAGCCAGCGCGCGATGACCGCGGTCGCGAGCCAGGAACGCCACCGGCGCTGGATCATCATGCGAACATAGACTTGTGCGGTGACCAGGATGACGCTTCCGAGCACGAGCGGCACGAACACGCCGCTGAGGTAATAGACGGTGCCGGCATCGTGTCGCTCTATGGCGTCGAATATCCCGCGGTTCCAGCGATTGATTCCATACTGGAAGCCGACATTCATGCAGATCATCGCCAACAGCCCCAACGAGCACGGCCAGGCGAACCTGTCACCGCCACGACCCCAGTAACGGCGCGCGCTGATCCAGAAGCGCTTGAGCAAATACCGCTTGCGCGCCTGCTCAGCCTCCTCAGGCGTCAACTCCGGATCGGGTTCAGTGACATTTGGCGGCGGCCCGACCTCGACAGCCGATGCCGTCTCCTGGCGTGTCTTATCGGCACCGTGCGGTTCGGTACCGTCGACCGATGTCGGATTGAGTTTAGCGTCGGCCATGTCAGCGATAACGGCCTACACATCAAAAAGTTTCGTGATGCCAGTGTCGAACGTGGGATTGGCAAGGTCGGCCGCAACGCGGCGAGAGCCGACATTGTGAAAGTATCCGGCCTACGAACAGCTACTACATCGACGGATAGTGGGGATAACGCGGAAAAGTGGCCAGGCCCGCATCTAGGGCTGTGACATCAGCCATCTCACGACGATACTCCTCCTTCGATTCACAAGGAGCGGAACAATGAGCAAATTGACCAGAGTGGAAGTGTTTCAGCGTTTTGAGGCCGCGCTTGCGATATTGGGCGAAGAGGATTGCGACGATGCGCAGGCTGACCTGAGAATGAAGAACCTGAGGAATTTAGTTAAGTGGGCAAGCCAAGATTCAGCGGTCAAGCTCCACGACATCGCTAATGATGTCGTGGCTAACTGACGTCCGCAACGGACCGAAAGGTGCAGTTCGATGATGGCATCAGCTGCATAAGACCCAGCGTTCCCAGAGTTTCCTTCACCCGCTCAGGCGGTTTCGGCGGCGATCTGCGGCAGGGATTGCAGCAGGGTCTGGCGGGCGGAGTGCAGATGCGCGCGGCAGGCGGTTTCGATCGCCGCCTGATCGCCGGATTCCAGCGCTGCAATATAATCCAGATGTTCGTGGATGGCGCGCTCGTTGCGCTGGCGGGCGGCGGTCTTGTTCCACTGGTAGTGATAGTGGAAGACGATGGCGATCGCGTCGTAGAAATCGGCGATGAAGCGGTTTTTCGAGGCGCGGTGGATCAGCAAATGGAAACGCTCGTCGAGGACGGAGAAATCCTTGAAGCGCTGGTTGATGTCATCAAGCATGGCGTGATGTTCGTCGCGGATGGCGGCAAGATCGGCCCAGCTCTGATTATCCCTGGGAAGCCGGCCGAATTCGGCGGCGGAATGCAGTTCGAACATTTCGCGCACATCGGCAAGTTCGAGGGCGAATTCGCGGGTGAAGCCTTTCAGCGTCCAGTGGCTGTTCGGCCGCTTCTCGATGAGGCCGAAACGGGAGAAGCGGATCAGGAATTCGCGCACGCTTGTTGTGCCGGTGCCGATCTCGCGGGCAAGCTCCAGCTCGTTGATCTGCATGCCGGGTGCCGCATCATCGGCAAGGATGCGCTGCATGAAGCTGCGCTCGATGATATCATGCAGGGAGTCGGTTTCTTCGGAGGGAAAGAGGTCATGGTCGGTGGGTTGGCGCAGCACGATCTTCTGGCGCTTGTTCCAGCGGATGATGCCTTCTTCGCTGAGCCGCGTCAGGATGGCGCGCGCCGTCGAGCGGCTGACGCCGAGCTGGGCGGCGATCTCCGGCTCCGAGGGCAGCGCGGTATCGCTGCGCAGGGCTGCGGCATACCTGTTGTAGGCTTCCTTGAAAACCGTATTCTGCCTTGCCACCAGACCCCGCTTTCCGCCCTCGTGTCCACCGCCCGCTTCAAAGCAGGGCAGAACAGACCGGGGCTTGTTCAAACGACCTTTAGCTTAGTTCCGGTCGCCTGCGGCTCATTGCCTCCCTCGTCCACAGGATCAATATTCCCGTTGACTTGAAAATGTTTATTGTAGATAAAAAACAAAATCAATGCGCATTCGCCCATGCAGCGAGTGTTTCCCAGGGAGAAAAAATTGGACAAACTGCCTTGGATCATCCTTTCGACCGGCGACAATGTCGCGGTCGCAACGGCGGCAATCGCGCCGGGTTCGACGGTTGCCGGCATTCAGACCCGTGAGAAGATCGACCCCGGCCACAAGGTGGCGATAGCGGATATTCCGCTCGGGTCACCCGTGGTGAAATACGGACAGGCGATTGGCCGCACCACGGCCGAGGTCAAGGCCGGCGACCATGTGCACAGCCACAACCTGCATTTCGAAAACGACCGCCTCGCCGCCACCGCCAATTCGGCGCCGGAAACGGCCACGGTGGACGACGTGGGGCGCACCTTCATGGGGTATCGTCGCGCCGACGGACGGGCGGCGACACGCAACTATATCGGCATCATCGCCAGCGTGAACTGTTCCACCACGGTCTGTCGGGCCATCGCCGACGAGGCGAACCGGACGATCCTGCCGCATTATGAAGGCATCGATGGTTTTGTGCCGATCGTGCACGACCAGGGCTGCGGCATGAGCTCGACCGGCGACGGCATGAACGTGCTGCACCGGACGCTCGCCGGCTACACCAGACATGTGAATTTCGGCGGCGTGTTGATGATCGGCCTCGGCTGCGAGGTCAACCAGCTGACGCTCTACGGCCAGAGTGGTGCGGGCGCCTCGAAGCGGCATTTCAACATCCAGGATGCCGGCGGCTCGCGCCGCGCGGTGGAGCGCGCCATGGGCATGCTGCGCGAGATCGCCGCCGATGTCGGCAAGGAAAAACGCGCGCCGATGTCGATCGGTGAGATCATCATCGGCCTGCAATGCGGCGGCTCTGACGGCTTTTCCGGCATCACCGCCAATCCGGCGCTGGGTGTCGCGGCCGATCTGCTGGCGGCGGCCGGCGGCACGGCGATCCTGTCGGAGACCTCGGAAATCTATGGTGCGGAACATCTGCTGCGCAGCCGCGCCGTCAGCGACGAGGTGGCAAAGAAGCTCGACGAGAAGATCGCCTGGTGGGAGGATTACGTCGCGCTCCACGGCGCCTCGCTCGACAACAACCCTTCGCCCGGCAACAAGCGCGGCGGGCTGACGACCATCCTTGAAAAGTCACTCGGGGCGGTTGCCAAGGGCGGGCGCTCGCCGCTGACGGCGGTCTATGGTTATGCCGAGCGGGTCACGGCCCCCGGCCTCGTCTTCATGGACACGCCCGGCTATGATCCGGTCTCGGCGACCGGCCAGGTGGCGGGCGGGGCAAATATGATCGCCTTTACCACTGGCCGCGGCAGCTGCTTCGGCTGTCGGCCGGCGCCGTCGCTGAAGCTTTCCAGCAATTCAGCGCTCTATGCCTCGATGGAAGAGGATATGGACATCGATTGCGGCACGATCGCCACGGGTGACGCGACGATCAGCGGCAAGGGCCGCGAGATCTTCGACCTCATCATCGATACCGCCTCGGGCAAGAAGACCAAGAGCGAGATCTTCGGCTACGGCGACAATGAATTCGTGCCGTGGCATCTGGGTGCAACGCTGTAATCTTTGTTTTTACGCAATCCCTGGGAAAACCGCTTCACACTTTTCCTGGGATTGCTCCAGATAGTTCAGCTTCTTCGTGAGGAGGAATGATGAAGACGAGACGGATCGGCAAGACCAAGCTGGAGGTGACCGAAATCAGTTTCGGTGCAGCCGCTCTCGGCGGTCTCTACCGCGACTGCCCGCGCGAGCAGGCAATGGACGCGCTGCAGGCGGCCTGGGACAGCGGCATTCGCTATTTCGACGTGGCGCCCTGGTACGGGCTCGGCCTTGCCGAGCGGCGGGTCGGCGATTTCCTGCGCGACCAGCCGGATGGCAGTTACGTGCTTTCCACCAAGGTCGGCCGGCTGCTTCGGCCGGTGCCGACCGGCACCGTGCCCGACTACAGCTATGTCAATCCTCTCTCCTTCGATGCCGATTACGACTATTCCTATGACGGCATCATGCGCTCGGTCGAGTTTAGCTATGCACGCCTCGGCCTCAACCGCATCGATATTCTCTATGTGCACGATCTCGGCGTCTATACACATGGCGCGGCGAAGAATGCGGTCCACCAGAAGCAGTTTCTCGATTCCGGCGTGAAGGCGCTGGAGGAACTCAAGTCGTCTGGCACAATCTCTGCCTTCGGCCTCGGCGTCAACGAGGTGCCCGTCTGCCTCGACGTCATGCGCCATTCCGATCTCGACTGCATCCTGATGGCCGGCCGCTACACGCTGCTCGACCGCTCGGCCGTCGCCGAACTGCTGCCGCTCTGCCGGCAGAAGGGCACCTCGCTCGTCGTCGGCGGCGTCTTCAACTCCGGCATCCTCGCCACCGGCCCGGTGCCGGGTTCGCATTTCGACTATATGCCGGCTGATGACGACGTGCTTGCCAAGGTCGGTGCCATGGAGGCGATCGCCAAACGCCACGGCGTGCCGCTGGCTGCTCCCGCACTGCAATTTCCGCTGCGTGAGGCGATCGTCGCGTCGGTTCTGATCGGCACGGCGAAGGCGTCTAGCCTGACGCGCAACATGGAGATCGTCGAGCCGCGGCTTGCCGACGACATCTATGCCGAATTCGAACCCTATACGCTGGTCGCGCCGCCGCTCGGCGCCGAAGCCGTCCGAGTCTGAGGAGACATTATGCTCAAAGGTATTCATCCGCTGCTTGGCCCCGACCTGCTCCATGCGTTGAAGACCATGGGACATGGCGACGACATCGTCATATCAGACGCCAATTTTCCCTCGGGCTCGATGGGTCCGCCGGTCATTCGCGCCGACGGCGTCAGCGCCACCGCGATGGCCGAGGCCATCCTGACCCATATGCCGCTCGACACCTTCGTGCCGGAAGCGGCATGGCGGATGGAGGTGGTCGGCGATCCCGATGCGATGCCCGAGGTCTGCGCCGAGTTCCAGGAGATCGTGACGCGCCGCGCCGGCGATTTCCGCATCGTGCCGGTCGAACGCTTTGCTTTCTACGCGATGGCCCGCAAGGCCACCTATATCGTCGCGACGACGGAATTCCGGCTGTACGGCAACCTGATTTTGAAAAAGGGCGTCGTCCATCCGCACGAGGTCGATCAAGCCTGATTCCTATTTTAGGGTATCGTGGTATTGGAATAAAATCAGTTGCTTGGCGGGAGTTTACCAAAGAAAAAAAGCCGCTTTGGCGCTCTTGCAATTTGATTGCGCCTCGGCTAGCTTCAGTCCGCAAATGTTTTTTATCGATAAAAATCGTCCGCCTGCGTTCAGCGGCCGATTTATTTGGAGGAGAACGCACCCTGAGAGGAGAACCTTTATGAGTATCGTGAAATCCCTTCTATCCCGCCGCGCCTTTACTGCGCTTGCAGGTGCCGCCGTCATCGCCACGGCGATGCCGGCACCGTCGTTTGCCGCCGACGTGACGATCCCGATCATCGTCAAGGACACGACGTCGTTCTATTGGCAGATCGTTCTGGCCGGCGCCCGCAAGGCCGGCAAGGATCTCGGCGTCAAGGTGCCGGAACTCGGCGCACAGGCCGAATCCGACATCAACGGCCAGATCAGCATTCTGGAGAACGCCGTCGCCGGCAAGCCTGCCGCCATCGTCATTTCGCCGACCGAATTCAAGGCGCTCGGCAAGCCGATCGATGAAGCGGCCAAGTCGGTTCCGATCATCGGCATCGACTCCGGCGCCGACTCCAAGGCGTTCAAGTCGTTCCTGACGACCGACAACGTCCAGGGCGGCCGCATCGCAGCCGACGGTCTTGCCGCCGCCATCAAGGAGATGACGGGCAAGGAAGAAGGCGAAATCGTCATCCTCACCAATCTTCCCGGCGTCGGCTCGCTGGAGCAGCGCCGCGAAGGCTTCCTGGATCAGATCAAGACCAAGCATCCCGGGCTCAAGGTCATCGCCGACAAGTATGGCGACGGCCAGGCGACGACCGGCCTCAACATGATGACTGACCTGATCACGGCAAACCCGAACCTCGTCGGCGTCTTCGCCTCGAACCTCATCCTGGCGCAGGGCGTTGGCCAGGCGATCGCTGAAAACAAGCTCGGCGACAAGATCAAGGTCATCGGCTTCGACAGCGACGACAAGACGGTCGGCTTCCTCAAGGACGGCGCGATCGCCGGCCTCGTCGTTCAGGACCCCTACCGCATGGGCTATGACGGCGTGAAGACCGCTCTTGCCGTCTCCAAGGGCGAGAAGGTCGAACAGAATGTCGACACCGGCGCAAACCTCGTCACCAAGGCGAATATGGCCGATCCGAAGATCGACGCGCTGCTGAACCCGAAGATCAAGTAACGAAGACAGACAGGCCGCGCCGGCTTCAAAAACCGGCGCGGCCTTTTCCATCCGTGCTATGTTTTGCGCTGGATGGAGAGCAGACGCGACATAAGGAGGAGAGGTCCCATGATCGGACTGGAAGAGGTCAGTCATCGCCATGATGACAGCGCGACGCTGAAAGAAGCCAATCGAATTCCCGCCGGATCGCCTATCCTCGAACTCAAGGGCTTGCAGAAGAATTACGGTCATGTGCAGGCGCTGAAGCCAGCGACGCTGACCTTCCTTGCCGGCGAAATCCACGCCATCGTCGGGGAAAACGGCGCCGGCAAATCCACCCTCATCAAATTGCTGACAGGCGTCATCACCCGCACGGCCGGCGAGGTGCTGTGGTGCGGCCAGCCGGTGGCGCTGTCGACGCCGAACGAGGCGATCGCCCGCGGCATCAACGCCGTCCACCAGGAGGTCGTGCTCTGCCGGCACCTGACGGTCGCCGCCAATCTCTTCCTCGGCGACGAGGTCAACCGCTTCGGCCTGATGCGCAAGAAGCAGATGGAGAAGATGGCGCAGGCCGTGCTCGACGATCTCGGCTTCGGCCTGCCTGCGGCGGCACTGCTGAGCTCGCTGACGATCGGTCAGCAGCAGCTGGTGGCGACGGCGCGCGCGGCGATGCGCGGCACGCAGTTCCTGATCTTCGACGAACCCACAGCCTATCTGACGCGCCAGGAATCGGCGCAGCTCTTCAAGCTCATCCGCCGCCTGCAGGGCGAAGGCGTCACCATCGTCTATATCAGCCACCGTATGGAGGAAGTGTTCGAGCTTGCCGACCGTGTCTCGGTGCTGCGCGACGGCACGCATGTCGGCACGCGCCTGATCGGCGAGACCAACGACGCCGAACTGATCGCACTGATGATCAACCGCTCGATCGAACAGATCTACCACAAGGAAGAGATTGCGATCGGCGAGACGATCCTTTCCGTCAACGGCCTCTCCGGTCCGGGTTTCGAAGACGTGTCGCTCAGCGTCAAATCCGGACAGATCGTCGGCCTCTATGGCCTGATCGGCGCCGGGCGCAGCGAATTCGCGCTCGGGCTCTACGGCCGCCAGCCGACGACATCAGGCGATATCCAATGGATGAGCAAGCCTGTCGATATCCGCAACGAACGCACGGCGATGGAGCTCGGCATTGCGCTGGCACCGGAAAGCCGGCGCGACCAGGGACTTTGCCTCAACCTGTCGATCGGCCTCAACATCAACCTGCCGGTGTTCGGGCGGCTGAGCCACGGGCCGGTTATCAACCACGCACGGGAATCGGCCAATGCCGACCAGCAGATCCGCAATCTCAGCATCAAGACGCCGAGCCGGCGCGTTCCGGCTTCCAGCATGTCGGGCGGCAACCAGCAGAAGATCGTCATCGGCAAGTGGCTGAGCCACGGCGCGAGGCTTTTCATCTTCGACGAGCCCACCGTCGGCGTCGATGTCGGCACCAAGGCGGAAATCTACCGGCTGTTCGCCAAGCTTCTGAAGGAGGGCGCCGGCATCATCCTGATCTCCTCCTATCTGCCCGAGGTCTACGAACTGGCGGACCGGCTGCACGTCTTCCGCGCCGGCAAAATCGTCGCCAGCCATGATTTCCACGCGGCGACGCATGAGGAAGTGCTCAGCGAAGCGATCGGCGTCTGAGCCAAAAGAATAAGAGGGAGAAAATTCATGACTGCCACCCCCACCGAAATCGTCGCGCCGCCGCCGCGCCGGAAAATGAACATCCTGTTCGGCCTGACGCTGATCGGCCTGCTGCTCTTCCTCTGGGTCTTGCTCGGCATCTTTACCGTCAGCTTCTGGACGCCGCTCAACATCTCCAACCTGCTGCGTCAGGGTGCGATGACGGCAATCCTCTCGCTTGGCCAGACCTTCGTCATCATCACCGCCGGCATCGACCTTTCGGTCGGCGCCATCGTCGGCTTCTGCACCGTCATTATCGCCTGGCTGCTGCAGGCGGGCGTGCCGCTCTGGGCTGCGATCGCGCTGACGCTGCTCATGGGCGTGGCGATCGGCAGCTTCCATGGCTTCGGCATCGTGCATATGGGCCTGCCGCCGTTCATCATCACGCTGGCAACGCTGACCTCGCTGCGCGGCATCGGCCTGCTGATCACCAACGGCTCGACGATCAGCATCACCAATGAGGGTTTCAGCAATTTCGCCCGCGCCGATCTGCTCAGTATTCCAAGCCTGTTCTGGATGGTCATCCTGGTGGCTGTCCCCTCCTTCATCTTCCTGCATCTGAGCCGCTGGGGCCGCTATCTCTTTGCGGTCGGCTCGAATGCCGAAGCGGCGCGCCTTTCCGGCGTCAACGTCAAGGGTATGATCTATCTTGCCTATATCCTGTCTGCCTCCTTCGCCGCTTTCGTCGGCGTGCTGCTCGCCTCGCGCATCGCGATCGGCAACGCGACGCAGGCCGACGGCTGGGAACTGCAGGCAATCGCCTCCTCCGTCATCGGGGGCACCAGCCTGTTCGGCGCGGTCGGCTCGGTGCATGGCCCGCTGATCGGCGCCTTCATTCTCGCCACCATCAACAACGGCGCGAACCTTCTGAACGTCAACTCCTTCTGGCAGCGCATCATCACCGGTCTGCTGATCATCGTGATCGTGTTCTTCGACCAGCTGCGCCGCCGCCGGAGCAATTGAGAGGCGAGCGAAAGATCGCCGCCTGCCGTCACCACCCGGGGTCGAGCCACGGGTCTCGACCCCGGTAGGTTAGGGTGAGGGGCAGCTATCGGCACGAACCGAACAGCAGTGGCACGACAGAAAGTAAAGAACGAAGAATGCGAGATCCGTCATGAAAGCAGTTCTTTGCCGGGAGCCCGGCGTGCTCGATGTCGTCGAGCGTCCGTCGCCTGCGGCTCCCGCCGCCGGCTGGGTGCGGCTTGCCGTCAGCCATGTCGGCATCTGCGGCACCGACTACCACATTTTCGAGGGCAAACATCCCTTCCTCGAATATCCCAGGGTGATGGGGCATGAGATATCGGCGACGGTGCTGGAAGCGGGTGATGGCGTCACTATCGCAGCCGGCGCGCCCGTCATCGTCAATCCCTATCTCTCCTGCGGGCAATGTATTGCCTGCCGCCAGGGCAAGCCGAATTGCTGCACCAATATCAAGGTGCTCGGCGTCCATACCGACGGCGCCTTCTGCGAGGAGATTTCGGTTCCGGCCGAGAACCTCTATGCCGCCAATGGCTTAAGCCTCGAGGCGGCGGCGACGACCGAGTTTCTGGCAATCGGCGCCCATGCGGTGCGCCGTTCGATGACCGGCCCCGGAGCGCGGGCGCTCGTCATCGGCGCCGGGCCGATCGGGCTTGGGGCAGCGATCTTCTCGCGCATCGCCGGCCATGAGGTGACGCTGCTCGATACCAGCGCGGAGCGGCTGCAGATGGCATCCGAGCGTTTCGGCTTCACCTCCGGCATCGTTGCCAACGAGGCGACAGCGGAAGCCGTTCGCGACAAGACCAACGGCGACGGTTTCGACGTGGTCTTCGATGCGACGGGGTACGGCCCTTCGATGGAAAAGGCCTTCTCCTTCGTCGCCCATGGCGGCGCGCTGGTGCTGGTCAGCGTCGTCAAGGACGATATCCGCTTTTCCGATCCCGAATTCCACAAGCGCGAGATGACGGTAATCGGCAGCCGCAACGCCACCCGCGTCGATTTCGAGCATGTGGCGGATTCGATCGCCAAAGGGCTTGTGCCGGTGGACAAACTCATCACCCACCGCACGACGCTTGCCGATGCGCCGCGCGATCTCGCGCGCTGGGCGCATGAGAAGAATGGGCTGATCAAGGCTGTGATCAGTATTGGTGGTTAGGGCAATTTCCAGCGAAAGCGTGGCGTGATTTCCGTCCGCTTCGCGCCGGCGGCTGCCCCTCACCCTAACCCTTACCCTAACCCTCTCCCCGTTCTGACGGGGCGAGGGGACGTGCCCTGCGAGACGGGGGCGGGGGACGGATAGGGCGCGGCATGTCCCTTCGCCCCGCAAGCGGGGAGAAGGTGGCGGCAGCCGGATGAGGGGCAAGCCGCGGTCGCTAAACTCCCGCTTCGATCGCTCTGCGCATTTGCCTCACAACGGCGACATCCGTCTTGTTCGTGCTTTTCGCCTCGAAGCCGAAGGCAACGGCGCGCGGATCGGCGCTTTCGACCGGCGAGCTGCAGGAACCGTGGACCTCGCGGGCGCCGGTCGCCTTCAATATCTCGCCGACATTGGTAGGGCGGATGCCGCTGCCGGGCATGATGGCGATGCGGCCGGCGGCCTTTGCCGAAATGCGCTTCAGCGTGTCGAGGCCATCGGCCGCCTTCAGCGCGCAGCCGGAGGTCAGGATGCGTTCGCAGCCGAGCTCGACCGCCTGCTCCAGCGCCTGATCGGCATCCGGCACCAGATCGAAAGCGCGATGCAGCGTCGAGCCGAGGCCTGCGGCATGCGCTTTCAAACGATGGATCAACGGCATGTCGAGCGTACCATCCGGCCGGTTGGCGCCGATGACGACGCCGGCAAGGCCCGATGTGCGCACGGCATCGATATCGATCATCATCGCCTCCTCGTCTGCCCCATCGAAGATGAATGGGCCGGCATGAGGGCGGATCATCGCGTAAACCGGAATGGGTGCCCGGGCGGCGATCCGCGTCAGGCTCGGCAGCGGCGTCAAGCCGCCGAGTTCCAGCGCCGAGCAGAGTTCGATGCGCCCGGCCCCACCTTCGATCGCGGCGGCGAGACCCTCGGCGCTGTCCACGCATACCTCAAGCAAGATCGTCACGCTGCAGTCTCCCTGGCTCCGGCATCCGCCGGCCTTATGGTTCGTACGACGGATTCCGACGTAATTCTCGCCGCCGCCTCGATGATGACAGTGCAGGCATCGGCGGCGGCTTTGCGATGGTTGAAGGCGACGTGATAGGACATCGGCAGATGCTCGTCGAGATCGACGATGCGCACCTTGTCGGCGATCGGCATGGCGCTGACCCGGCCGAGGAAAGAGACGTAACCGTGATTGGCGACGAGGTCGACGATCACGGGCAGCGAATCTGCCGCGGTGATATCCTGGCCGCGCCGTCGCCGGTTGGGCGCGCGTTCATAGCTGAAGGCCATGGCCGCATGGCCGAGGCCGGTGCGCGGGCTCGGCATGCAGATCGCGTGGCCGGCGACGAGATCGGCGACACTGGTCTCCGTACTATCCGGCGGCGCGATCACCACCATATCGGTCTGCAGCAGTTCGCGATGGCGAAAGCTTTCGAGGCCGAAGACCGAATCCAGGATTGCGACATCGATGCGGCCGTTCTTCAGCGCCTCGCGCAGATCGTCGGCGGTCATCGACACCAGCGAGATCGCATTGTTGTTGCGGCGCGCATTCCATTCGGAGACCAGCGATCCCAGGCAGCGTGCCACCCAGCTTTCCGATCCGGTCGGAATGATCGAGCCGATGCGCAGCGACCGGGCAGTGCGCCGATAACGCTCGTCGGCCGACGATTTGAGATCGTTCCACGCCTGGCTGATCGCCATGAAGATCTGGTAGGCGCGCCTGCCCTCCTCCGTCAGCACCGATCCCTGCGCCTGCCGCTCGAACAGGCGGTGCCTCAGAAATTTCTCAAGATTGGCAAGCTGAAGCGAAAGCTGCGGCTGACCGAGGCGAAGGCGGCGGGCGGCCCGGTTGATGCTGCCCTGGTCGGCAACTTCGAGAAAACGCTCCATCGTGACGATCTTGACGGGAAGGCGGGATGTCCAGGCCTCGTCGATCTCGGCGCCGGCGCCGTCGTGACCGGCCCATTGGCCGAGCTCACCGATCGCAGCCATGATCGGCTCCAGGCCTTCCAGCACCCTGCCGCTCGCAATCAGCGTCGCCAGCTCGCCGGAGGCGCGTTCCGTCAGCTTCATCGCCAGTTCGGTCTCAAGATTATGAATTGCCGTCGAGACGGTGGAGGGCGACAGCTGGAAACGCCGCGCGGTCTCGCGGACCGAACCGGAGATCAGGACATGGCTTGCGATGAACAGGGCACCAAGATGCAAACGGCCACCTCCGGAAAGTGCTGGAAAAACCGGACGATATGATGTGTTCATGAAAAAAGATATCCCTGCCTCCGGAGAGCCGGGCTATCGTTCGACCATAGAAAAATCCGGGCGGCGAGAATCCGCAACAGAGCCTGGGAATATCGTGGAAACACGCAAGGGGACAAAAACAAATCGCGCCGGCCTTGGAAAAGGGAATGCCTTTCCGCGCGCGGAGGTGCATTCGCCGCCATAATCGTGCCGCGACCGCAAATACTGGAGGGGGCTTGCATCGATTTTTCGGGCATGCACGCTATTTCCATCACGCACGCAATTCCGGCATGATGGCGGCCTCACCGCCTTCGCCGGCGGATTTCCTATGCGCAGGCCTCCTGTCCGGAGCTTGGGCCACTGCATAATTCCTTAAATCGGTATCGATTTAAGATAAAATTATGCAGCAATTCAAAGTGCTACAACGTCCTTGCACGTCTGAAAGACATGCGGCGCTGTAGGTCAACGGTTTTTGAAAAAGGGGACTTTCCATGCTGAAGAAACTCGCACTTGCCGTTTCGCTCTCCGCCTTCGCAGCGGGTGCGGCCCATGCTGCCGACATCGTCGTCTCGTCGAAGATCGACACGGAAGGCACGCTGCTCGGCAACGTCATCGCGCTCGCTCTCGAAGCGAACGGCATCAAGACGCAGGACCGCATCGCGCTTGGCGCGACACCCGTCGTGCGCAAGGCGATCACCGCAGGCGAAATCGACATCTATCCCGAATATACCGGCAATGCCGGCTTCTTCTTCAACAAGGCCGATGACGCCGCCTGGAAGAACATCGACCAGGGCTATGAGCTGGCGAAGAAGCTCGATTACGATGCCAACAAGATCGTCTGGCTGACGCCGTCGCCTGCCAACAACACCTGGGCGCTCGCCGTGCGCAGCGACGTCGCCGGCCCGAACAAGCTGAAGAGCCTCACCGACTTCGGCAAATGGGTTGCCGGCGGCGGTGCCGCCAAGCTTGCCGCCTCCGCCGAATTCGTCAATTCAGCCGGCGCGCTTCCCGCCTTCCAGACGACCTACGGCTTCCAGTTGAAGCCCGACCAAATGGTCGTTCTTTCCGGCGGCGACACGGCGGCAACGATCAAGGCGGCCGCCGACCAGACGAACGGCGTCAACACCGCCATGGTCTACGGCACCGACGGCGCCATCGAAGCGGCCGAACTCACCGTTCTCGAAGACGACAAGAACGTGCAGCAGGTCTATGCCCCGACGCCGATCATCCGCGAAGAGGTGTTGAAGGCCAATCCGAAGATCGAGGAAGTGCTCTCGCCGATCTTCAAGAGCCTGACTGCCGACGAATTGCGCAAGCTCAACGCCAAGATCCAGGTCGATGGCGAGCCGGCAAAGTCCGTCGCCGAAGCCTATCTCAAGGAAAAAGGCTTCCTGAAGTAGTCATTGCCCGCTCCGCCCGATTAAGGGCGGAGCCTCCTTTGCTGACAGGGTTGGCCAGACAGGATTGGGATTCATGGCAGAAACCTTAGCGGTCCGCAGGCTGGACCGGCTCGGCGTGGTTCTGGTGGCCGGCGGCATCGCGGCGACGGCACTGATGCCCTTCATCTACGTGAAGGCAAACCGCATCGCCGCCGGCAAGCCGATGCTGCTGATGCAGCTTCTTCCCCAGCCTTCCGTCATCATCCTGACCATCCTTCTCCTTCTCACCGCCTTCGCCACGCTGTTCCTACGCCATGCGATCGCGCGGCTTGCGATTGCGACACTCTGTCTTGCGGCGCTGATCGTTGCGATCGGCCTCGTCTCGACCGCGGCAACGCCGCCCGGCAGCACGGTGGCGCGGATGACGCCCGGCGGTGGCTTCTGGGTGCTGTTTGCGGTGATCGGCCTCGTCATATCCGATGCGCTGGTGAAGATCCGCCTGGCGCCCTGGATGCGGATCGCAGCCCTTGCAGCCTATACGGCGCTGCTCTTCATCTCGCTCTCCTCCGGCCTGCTCGACAGCCTTTCGATCATGAAGGAATTCTCGACGCGGGCTCCGCAGTTCGAGACGGAGGCGACCTCGCATCTGCTCTTGGCGTTCGGCTCACTTGCCATCGCCATTGTTCTCGGCCTGCCGCTCGGTATCCTCTGCTTCTGGGTGCCGAAGCTACGCGCCATCGTGCTGCAAGGCCTCAGCCTCATCCAGACGATCCCGAGTCTGGCGCTCTTCGGCCTGTTGATGCTGCCGCTCGGCTATCTCGCCACCCATGTGCCGCTCGCCGCCGCGATCGGCATTCGCGGCATCGGCACGGCGCCTGCCTTGATTGCGCTGGTGCTCTATTCGCTGCTGCCGATCGTCGCCAATACCGTCGTCGGCCTGCAGGGCGTCGACCCTTCGGTGCGGGATGCTGCAGCCGGCATGGGGCTGACACGCTTACAAATCCTGGCCGGCATCGATATGCCACTCGCCTTTCCCGTCATCCTCACCGGCATCCGTATCGTGCTGGTGCAGGCGATCGGCATGGTGACGATCGCCGCGCTGATCGGCGGCGGCGGCTTCGGCATCTTCATCTTCCAGGGGCTCGGCCAGACGGCCATGGACCTCGTCCTGCTCGGCGCCGTGCCGACCGTCTTCTTCGCCTTCTCATCGGCCGTCATCCTCGATGCGGTCATCGAAAGCATCCGGGGATCTGCCGCATGACCATGATCGAGATCAGGAACGTCACCAAGCGCTACGGCACGGCCACCGTCGTCGACAACGTCTCGATGAGCGTCGAGAAGGGCGAGATCACCGTCATCGTCGGCACATCTGGCTCCGGCAAATCGACGCTGATGCGGATGATCAACCGGCTGGTGCCGATCACCGAAGGCGAAATCTCAGTCGGCGGGCAGAATGTGATGGACGTTGAGGTGACCGAGCTTCGCCGCAAGATCGGCTATGCGATCCAGGGGCACGGCCTGTTTCCGCACCGGACCGTGGCGCAGAATATCGCCACCGTGCCGCAGCTTCTCGATTGGGATTCCGCCCGCATCGCCAAACGCGTCGAGGAACTGCTCGGGCTCTTCAACCTCGATCCGGCAACCTTTGCCGATAAATATCCGCATCAGCTCTCTGGCGGCCAGCAGCAGCGCGTCGGCGTCGCCCGGGCGCTGGCGGCCGAACCGGAGCTGCTGTTGATGGACGAACCCTTCGGCGCGCTCGATCCGGTCATCCGTGGCAAGGCGCAGGACGACCTCTTGGCGATCCAGAAGCAGTTCGGCACGACGGTCATTCTCGTCACCCACGACATGGATGAGGCCTTCCACCTCGGCAACCAGATCGCGGTGATGAGCGAGGGCAGATTGCTGCAATGCTCGACGCCGGAAAAGATCCTCACCGAACCCGCCGATCCCTTCGTGCAGCAATTGACCGGCACCTCCGACCGGGCGCTGAAGCTGATGTCGCTGCTGCCGCTGAAGGAAAGCATGGAGCCGGCCAAGAACGGTCTTGCCTATGCCCTGCCGCAATCGCTCAGCCTGCGCGATGCGCTGGCCGAGATGATCTGGCAGGGGGTCGACGAGGCGGCGGTGCAGGATGCGCAAAAGGCACCTGTGGGATCGATCTCGATGACGCGACTGCTTGAACTGGGCCGCAAGGCATGAAGCTCGTCGTCGCCAATCTCTTCCGCCTGGCGGCGCTGGCTTTGCTGCTCATCCTGCTGTTCAGGACGGAGTGGCTTTCCTTCATGCTGGTGCCGCTGACCAGCAACAATGCGCCCGCCGTCTATACGCAAAACAGCCTTGCTTCGCTGGCCGCCGGCCATCTGCAGCTGGTGATCGGCTCGATCGTCTGCAGCGCCGTGCTTGCCGTTATCGGCGGCATCTTCGTGACGCGGGAAAGCGGGGCTGATTTTCTGCCGCTGTCGCGCGCCATCGCCAATGCCGGGCAGACTTTTCCGCCGGTCGCGGTGCTGGCGCTCGCGGTTCCGGCGACCGGCTTCGGCGCCATGCCGACGCTGATCGCGCTCTTTCTCTACGGCCTGCTGCCGATCTTCGAAAACACCGTCGCCGGGCTGAAGCAGGTTTCGCCGCAGGTTCTCGATGCTGCCGACGGCATGGGCATGAACGGTACACAGCGGCTGTTTCGCGTCGAGCTGCCGCTTGCCCTGCCGCTGATCCTCGAGGGGCTAAAGGTCGCCACCGTCATCAATATCGGCACGGCGACGATCGGCTCGACGGTTGCGGCCAAGGGTCTCGGCGAGGTCATCATCGCCGGGCTGATCTCCGACAATACCGCTTTCATCCTGCAGGGCGGCCTGATCGTCGGCCTGATGGCGGTGCTGATCTATGATGCCATGGGCTTGGTCGAAGGATCGATTACCCGAAGAATCGGCTTGCGCGCGGCGTAAAAGGACGGGTACCAAGATCGCAATGATTGGCACTGGGAGGCAGACTTGGCGAAGATGATCCACTCCATGATCCGCGTTCTCAACGAGGCGCGCTCCGTCGAATTCTACGAGAGGGCATTCGGCCTTTCGGTCGCCGACCGCGTCGATTTCGAAACCTTCACGCTGATCTACATGAGCAATGCCGAGACCGGCTTCGAGCTGGAACTGACCGTCAACAAGGGCCGGACCGCGCCTTACGATACCGGCAATGCCTATGGCCATCTCGCCGTCTCGGTCGAGGAGGTGGCGGTCGAGCGCGAGCGGCTGTCGAAGCTCGGGCTCAATCCCGGTGAACTGGTGGAGCTCAACCGCGACGGCAAGCTCTTCGGCCTGTTCTTCTTCATCAGCGATCCCGATGGCTACAAGATCGAGGTGCTGCAGCGCCACGGCCGGTTTCTCTGAGGCATCTCACGCCGACCGCGGATCGCGGCAGCGCAGTTCCAATCCATAGATAATCCCACAGTTTCAAGCGGCATATATCAGGAGCCCGCCATGATCGAGAAGACTGCGCTCAATTCCGGCTGGATGCTCTCCTGCAACGATACAGCAAGGCCCGGCCTGCCGGCTGCAATACCCGCGACGGTGCCGGGCTGCGTGCATCTCGACCTTCTCGCCAGCCGGCTGATCCCCGATCCCTATATCGACGTCAACGAAATCACCAACGATTGGATCGGCAAGACCGACTGGACCTATCGCTGCACGTTCGAGGCGATGCCGGACGATGGCAGGGTGCATGAACTCGTCTTCGACGGGCTCGATACGGTCGCGGTGATATCATTCAACGGCGAAGAGATCGGCCGTACCTTCAACATGCACCGCACCTATCGTTTCGATGTTTCCCGGCTGCTGAAGGCTGGCCAGAACGAACTCACCGTCACCTTCCGCTCGGCTTACGCCTATGGCGCGGAGATGGAGAGGCATTACGGCTACCGCCCCAACAACTATCCGGGACCGGGCAATCTGATGCGCAAGATGGCCTGCAATTTCGGCTGGGACTGGGGGCCGACGCTGGTGACGGCAGGCCTCTGGAAGCCGGTACGGCTGGAAAGCTGGGATCGGGCGCGGCTTGCCGAAACCAGGGTGTCCGCGACGCTTGCCGGCGGCGACGGGCTGATAAAAGTGCATGCCAGGCTGGCGCGGCATGGCGATAAGGCTCCATGCAAGCTCATCGCCGAAATCGGCGGCGTGAGCAAGACGGTGGCGATTGGAGCTGACGAAGAAGCGGTTTCCCTCGAGCTTGCCCTCCCCTCGCCGCAGCTCTGGTGGCCGCACCATCTTGGCGCGCAGCCGCTCTATCCGCTGACGCTCCGGTTGGTCGAAGATGGCAGCGACGATCTGCTCGACGCTCACGAGCGCGAACTCGGTTTCCGCTCGCTGCGGCTCGATACCGCAGCCGACGACCACGGCTCGGCCTTTACCTTCGTCATCAACGACGTGCCGCTCTTCATCTGCGGGGCAAACTGGATACCGGACGATTGTTTTCCCCCGCGGGTGACGGCCGAGCGTTATGCCGCGCGGATCGAGGAAGCAAAGGCCGCCAATATTCATATGCTACGCGTCTGGGGCGGCGGCATCTTCGAGGCCGACGAGTTCTATGAGGCCTGCGACCGCGCCGGCATGCTGGTCTGGCAGGATTTCCTCTTTGCCTGCGCCGCCTATCCGGAGGAAGAGCCGCTCAGAAGCGAGGTCGAGGCGGAGGTGCGCGACAATGTCGTGCGGCTGATGCCGCATGCTTCGCTGGTCCTCTGGAACGGCAATAACGAGAACATCTGGGGTTTCGACGAATGGGGCTGGCGGCCGATCATCAAGGCGGGCGAAAGCTGGGGGCTCGGCTACTATCTCGACCTGCTGCCGAAACTCTGCGCCGAACTTGATCCGGACCGGCCCTATTATCCCGGCAGTCCCTATTCCGGCTCGATGGAGATCGAACCGAATGCCGACGCACATGGCTGCAAACATATCTGGGACGTGTGGAACGACGTCGGCTACGAGGTCTACCGCAATTATATCCCGCGCTTCTGCTCCGAATTCGGTTGGCAGGCACCGCCGGCCTGGGCAACGATCGAAGAGAGCGTGCATGACGCGCCACTGACGCCGCAATCGAACGGCGTCTTCCACCATCAGAAGGCAACCCAAGGCAACGACAAGCTGATCGGCGGCCTCTCCGGCCATCTGCCGGAGCCCAAGACGATGGAAGACTGGCACTTCGCCACCCAGCTCAACCAGGCACGCGCCATCCGTTTCGGCGTCGAGCACATGCGCTCGCATCGGGATATCTGCAAGGGTGCGGTGGTCTGGCAGTTCAACGATTGCTGGCCGGTGACCTCATGGGCAGCGCTCGATTCGGCCGGACGCCGCAAGCCGCTCTGGTATGCGCTGAAGGCAGCCTATGATCCGCGCCTACTGACGATCCAGCCGCGCGGCGGCGGGCTTGCCGCGGTGGCCGTCAATGAACGCACGCTGTTCTGGCGGGCGAGGATCAGCGGTAAACGCATGAAGCTCGACGGCACCGTGATTGCCGAGTTCGAATTCTGGCGCCTGCTCTGCGACCGCTTCGAGGCAAAGGAATTTCCGCTGCCGGATGAGATCGTCACCCCTGACTTACCGAAGGACGAGGTCATTGTCGTTGAGATGCTGGACAGGCGGGCCTTCCACTATTTCGTCGAGGATATCGTGCTTGCCTTGCCGGCGCCGCGGCTGACGGTCGATGTCGTCGGGATCGACGGCGGGTACGAGGTCAAGGTGACGGCGCAAAACTTCCTCAAGGATCTTTGCCTGATGGCGGATCGACTGGATCCGGAGGCCGTCGTCGATTCCATGCTGGTGACGCTGCTGCCCGGCGAGTGCCATGTGTTTGTGGTCAAGACGACAAAGGCGATCGGGGCAGACGACATTGTTGTCGGCACCGTGCTTCGATCGGCCAACGATCTTGTTTTCGGACGCTAGGAAAGCCCCTCATCCGGCTGCCGCCACCTTCTTCCCGCAAGCGGGGCGAAGGGGATATGCCGCGGCCTCTCGGTTCCCCGCCAGCCTCTCGCAGGGCACGTCCCCTCTCCCCGTTTTTACGGGGAGAGGGTTAGGGTGAGGGGCAGTCGTCGGCGCAGACGACAAAGAGGCAACTATCGTCGCCAAACACTAAAAAGGCCCCGCATCCGCGGGGCCCTTCCAGCTCGGCCTATCGGACGACGTTACATCCAGTAGGGCGGCACGCCGTAGTAATCATAGACCCGGCGGCCATTGTCGTTGTACCAGGTGTCGTCATCGTCCGAATAGCTCGGGGCGCCTTCGATCTGCTCCTTGGTCAGGTCGATGCGATAGCCATCCAGCTGGGTGTCGTAGTTCAGCTTTTCCCAGGGAAGCGGATAGTGATCGTGGCCGATGCCCAGGAAGCCGCCAAAGCTCAGCACGGCATAGGCAACACGGCCGTCGAGCTTTCCGATGATCAGGCGTTCGATCGAGCCGATATGCCTGCCATCGGGGCCATAAACGCGAGTGCCTTCGACGCGGTCGCTGGCGATCAGCGAGTGCGTGCCCTTGACATTCGGGTCACGCCGGGTGGCGTCGGTATCCTGGTTCAACATTGTGCACCTCCTTTTGGTGTTCCTCATGATGAGTATGCAAGATCAACGTCATGGCGGACTCAAAGTTCCCATGCTTCCGACGATCATGCAGCGGCCGAATGTTGACGTTTACGTCAAGGTTAGTATAGCTTCATTCGGCTTGAACCGTTCAGGCAATGGCATAAGCTGCCGGACTGGAAGATGGAGGAGCCTTCTGGTCGATTACCGGCTCGGCGCCGGCGGCGGCCGCAAGGGAGAGAGGACAAAGATGAACAGCATTTCCGTCCATCCGAACGGAGCCAAGCCCGACAAACCCTGGCTTGCCGCCTATCCCGATATCGTTCCGGCAGAGATTCCGCCGCTGGAATATGCCTCGCTTGCCGAACTGCTCGAAAAATCCTGCGCCCGTTACGCCGACCGGACCGCCTTTTCCAGCATGGGCAAGGGGATGCGTTACCGCGAACTGGAGAGCCAGACGCGCAAACTCGCCGCCTGGCTGCAAAGCACCGGCCTTCAAAAGGGCGACCGTGTCGCCGTGATGATGCCGAATGTGCTGCAGAACCCGATCGCGACCTATGCCATCCTGCGCGCCGGCCTCGTCGTCGTGAACGTCAACCCGCTCTATACGCCGCGCGAACTCGAACACCAGTTACGAGATTCCGGCGCCAAGGCGATCTTCGTGCTGGAGAATTTTGCCCGCACGGTGGAGCAGGTTCTCAACAAGACGGATCTGCGCCATGTCGTCGTCACCTCGCTCGGAGAAATGCTGGGGCCGAAGGGGCTGATCGTCAATTTCGTCGTGCGCAAGGTGAAGAAGCTCGTTCCCTCCTGGTCGATCCCCCAGCACAAGAGATTCGGCCAGGTGCTCCGTGAAGGTGCGGGAAAAAAGCTCCAGCCGGTGACGCTTGTTGGCAGCGATATCGCCTTCCTGCAATATACCGGCGGCACGACGGGCGTTGCCAAGGGCGCGGTGCTGACGCATCAGAACCTGCTTGCCAACAAGGCGCAGCTGTCGCTCTGGCTTCGATCGGCCTTCGAGCGCAAGAAAGAGCCGGAGGTGCTGAACTTCCTCTGCGCCCTGCCGCTCTACCACATCTTCGCGCTGACGGTGAATTCGCTGATGGGCATGTCGCTTGGCGCCCACAATATCCTGATCGCCAATCCGCGCGACATTCCCGGTCTCGTCAAGGAATTCGAAAAATCGAAGGTGCACATCTTCCCCGGCCTCAACACGCTGTTCAATGCGCTGATGAACAATGCCGATTTCGCCAAGCTCGATTTCTCCTCGCTGATCATGTCGCTCGGCGGCGGCATGGCTGTGCAGCGCCCGGTCGCCGACCGCTGGCTGAAGATGACGGGCACGGCGGTGACGGAAGGCTACGGCCTTTCCGAGACATCGCCCGTTGCCACCGCCAACCGTTTCGATTCGGCTGAGTTCACCGGCACGATCGGCCTGCCGCTTCCCTCCACCGAACTCGATATCCGCGACGAGGCGGGCAATTCGCTGCCGCTCGGCGACGTCGGCGAGATTTGTATTCGCGGGCCGCAGGTGATGGCCGGCTACTGGCAGAAGCCGGAGGAGACGGCGCGGGTGATGACCGATGACGGCTACTTTCGCTCGGGCGACATGGGTTTCATGGACGACCGCGGCTACACCAAGATCGTCGACCGCAAGAAGGACATGATCCTCGTCTCCGGCTTCAACGTCTATCCGAACGAGATCGAGGAAGTCGCCGCCATGCATGCCGGCATCCTCGAGGCCGCAGCCATCGGCGTGCCGGACGGACATTCGGGCGAGGCGGTGAAGCTCTTCGTGGTCAGGAAGGATCCGAACCTGACGGAAGCCGAGGTGAAAGCCCATTGCATCGCCAACCTCACCAACTACAAGCGCCCGCGCTTCATCGAATTCCGCACCGAGCTGCCGAAGTCGCCGGTCGGCAAGATCCTGCGCAAGGACCTGCGCGGCTGAATTTGACGATCTGATGAATTAGAGCCTTTCCTGAATGGGGCCATCCGCCTGCCGCGGGTGGCTTTTTTCGATTTCGGCAGGTGGCTGAACTTGATTTGCGGGTGATAAAGCGAATAGTTTCCGCAACCTTTCCGCCTCCAAAGGAGCCTCCCATGAACGCCATCGTCGAACAGCTGAAAAGCACCGCTGATGCCACCAAGGCAACCGATATCCGTGCCGCCTTCGCCGCCGATTCACAGCGCTTTTCGCGCTTTTCCGTCGCGCTCGACGACGTGCTGATGGATTTTTCCAAGACGGCGGTGAATGACGACATCCTCAAGCTCTTGGTGAAGCTCGCCGAAGACGGCGGCGTCGAGACGAAGCGCGAGGAAATGTTCTCCGGCAAGGCGATCAATTTCACCGAGGATCGCGCCGTTCTGCACACCGCATTGCGCAACCGCTCCAACACGCCGGTGCTGGTCGACGGCAAGGACGTCATGCCCGACGTCAATGCGGTGCTTGCCGCCATGGGCAAGTTTGCCGACGACGTCCGCTCCGGCACGCTGAAGGGCGCCACCGGCAAGGCGATCACCGATGTCGTCAATATCGGCATCGGCGGCTCGGATCTCGGCCCGGTGATGGCGACGCTGGCGCTTGCCCCCTTCCATGACGGCCCGCGCGCGCATTTCGTCTCCAATATCGACGGCGCCCATGTCGCCGATATCCTGAAGCTGGTGCAGCCGGAAACGACGCTGTTCATCGTCGCCTCGAAGACCTTCACCACCGTCGAGACGATGACCAATGCGCAGACGGCGCGCAATTTCATCGCCAAGGCGCTCGGTGAAGCGGCCGTGCAGCACCACTTCGCCGCCGTCTCGACGGCGCTCGACAAGGTCGCCGCCTTCGGCATCGACAGCGCCCGCGTCTTCGGCTTCTGGGACTGGGTCGGCGGCCGTTACTCGATCTGGTCAGCGATCGGCCTGCCGCTGATGATCGCCGTCGGGCCTGAGAATTTCAGCAAGTTCCTCGACGGCGCCCATGCCGTCGACAATCATTTCCGTAAGGCGCCGATTACCGAGAACCTGCCGATGCTGCTCGGCCTGATCGGCTTCTACCATCGCAATGTGCTGGGCTACCCCACCCGCGCCATCCTGCCCTACGACCAGCGCCTGTCGCGCTTCCCGGCCTATCTGCAGCAGCTCGACATGGAATCGAACGGCAAGGGCGTCACCATCGACGGCACGCCGGTCGAAGGCAATTCCGGCCCGGTCGTCTGGGGCGAGCCCGGCACCAATGGCCAGCACGCCTTCTACCAGCTCATCCACCAGGGCACGAGCATCATCCCGGCCGAGTTCATGATCGCCGCCAACGCCTTCGAGCCGGAGCTGCGGCATCAGCATCAGCTCTTGATCTCCAACGTTCTCGCCCAGTCGGAAGCGCTGATGAAGGGACGCACCTTCGAAGAAGCCAAGAAGCAGCTGACCGACAAGGGCATGGACGACAAGAAGGCCGATTTCATCGCGCCGCACCGCGTCTTTACCGGCAACCGGCCGTCGATCACCTTCGTCTACGACAAGCTGACCCCTTATGCGCTCGGCCGCCTGATCGCGCTCTACGAACACCGCGTCTTCGTCGAAGGCGTGCTCTTCCGCATCAACTCCTTCGACCAGTGGGGCGTCGAACTCGGCAAGGAACTGGCGACGGGCCTGCTGCCGGTCGTCGAAGGCAAGGAAAGTGCAGCATCGCACGACTCCTCGACGCAGGGTCTGGTTGCGGCGCTGGCGAAGCTTGCGAAGTAAGTATTCGAGATTGCCCCTACCCTAACCTCTCCCCGTTCTGACGGGGAGAGGGGACTTGCCCTGCGAGAGGCGAGTGAGGAACGGAGAGGTCACGGCATGTGCTCTTCTCCCCTCGGGGAGCAGGTGCCGGCAGGCGGATGAGGGGGTCGCGCGGCACATCCTTCACCTCATATCCCATCTTGCCGGCGCCCTAAACACGGTCGAGACGATGCCAGCGCGGTCGAAATCCGCATGGGCGTTGTTGGAAAGACCGGCTTCGCCGGCCCCCTCATCCGCCCTACGGTCACCTTCTCCCCGCTGGGGAGAAGAGGGAATCGAGAGGCTGCGGGATATCCCTTCACCCTTTTATTAGGGTCTGAAGGATGGGTCGGACCCGTGGCCCGGCCAAGTGCTGGCTGCATCTGCCGGAAGGCATCGATGAAGAAAGGCCTGCGGTACGAAACCGGATTGAACGTTCTTCTAATCAAAAATTGTAGAATGAATTCTTTCAATCCGCTGCAATCGCCCTAGATTCAAGCAAAATCTGTGCGGAAAATGCTTCGTTCGTTATTCTTGTTGGCATCTGCACCGAGCCGCTCGCGTCCCGGTCGGCTCTGTCGATGTCGGCGCTTTCACTGCATGGTCCCTGCCCAAGTTCAGGAGATGCCTCAAGACGCTCGTCACACAGCGTTTCATCTCCCATCTTCACTAAAGGAAGCTCATGAGCCGTCTTATCGTCGTTTCCAATCGTGTTCCCATGCCGGCCAAAGATGGGAGCGCCGCTGCCGGCGGTCTGGCCGTTGCGCTGCATGCAGCCCTGCAGGAGCGGGGCGGCATCTGGATGGGTTGGTCGGGTGAATCGAGCGGGGACAGGGAACCTGGCCCGCTGTCGCAACTGCAGAAAGGCAACATCACCTATGCGCTGACCGATCTCACCGACACCGATGTCGAGGAGTATTATCGCGGCTTCGCAAACCGGGTTCTCTGGCCCATCTGCCATTATCGACTGGATCTCGCCGAATATGGCCGGAAGGAAATGGCCGGCTATTTCCGCGTCAACCGCTTCTTCGCACATAGGTTGGCGCCGATGATCGAGCCGGACGACATCATCTGGGTTCATGATTACCACCTCATTCCGCTGGCGGCCGAACTCCGCCAAATGGGGCTGAAAAACCGGATCGGCTTCTTCCTGCACATTCCCTGGCCGCCGGCCGACATTCTCGTCACGATGCCCGTCCATGAGGAAATCATGCGCGGCCTCTCGCATTACGATGTCGTCGGCTTCCAGACCGACTACGACCTCCAGAACTTTGCCGGGTATCTCAGAAGGGAGGGAATTGGCGACGACCTCGGAAATGGATTGTTCGATTCCCATGGACGGATATTCAAGGCCGGCGCCTATCCGATCGGGATCGAAACTGCCGGTTTCGCCGAGTTCGCCGAGAGGGCCGCAAACCATATCATGGTACAGAAGACCCGGCGCAGCGTTGAAGGCCGGGACATGATCATCGGGGTCGACCGCCTCGATTATTCGAAGGGCATCATTCAGCGGCTGGAAGCGTTCGAAACCTTCCTCACCAGCAATCCTGCCTACCAGAACAAGGTCACCTATCTGCAGGTCACGCCAAAATCGCGATCGGACGTTCCCGAATACGAGCATATGCAGAAGATGGTCGCCGAACAGGCCGGCCGCGTCAACGGCGCCATCGGAACGGTCGACTGGGTGCCGATCCGCTATGTCAACCGATCGATCAGCCGCAACGTGCTTGCCGGCCTCTACCGGCTGGCGACGATCGGGCTGGTCACGCCGTTGCGCGACGGCATGAACCTCGTCGCCAAGGAATATGTCGCCGCCCAGGATCCCGATCGCCCGGGCGTATTGGTGCTATCACGCTTCGCCGGCGCGGCTCGAGAGTTGAAGGGTGCGCTGCTGGTCAATCCTTACGATGTCGAAGGCACTGCCAATGCCATTGCCAAGGGCCTTGCCATGTCGCTGGAGGAGCGCCGCGACCGCTGGAGCATGATGATGGAGCATCTGCTAACCCACGACGTCTCGCTTTGGTGCGAAAACTTCCTGCGGGATCTCGTGTTTGCTCCCGAGCTTCGACCGGAGCGTGATCCCGGATAGTTTCTTGATCGATCGGCGTTGACCCGTCCTTCGGACCCGAGGGAAGAAGAGGGAATCAAACGTTGCGACAAGGAGGTGCTTACGGGCGAGATTCCGCGCGACCTGCTGCGTGATATGGCGGATGACTGTCACCCGCCGTTTCAGGTGCGTCGATGCGTCTCAACCCTCGCCTTGGCACGATCGTGTGTGGCAGCTTGATCGCCGAAGCCAGACCGAGCCTTGCCAGCAGCCGGATGAAATACCAGCCGAGATCCAGCTGTCCCGGCTCGATGCCGAGCCGCGCCGATTCCGGAAAGGCGTGATGGTTGCCGTGGAAGCTCTCGCCAAAGGTCACCAGCCCGAAACGCGGCAGGTTATAGCCCTGCACCGCGACATCATCGACACTCCAGCCCTGATGGCCGGCTCGATGCGCGAAATGACCAACCAGCCAGTGTCCGCTCAGCGACACCGATATCCGCACGGCAATACCCCAGACCACAAACGGCAGTCCGCCGAGCGCAAAGAGCACGGTCCCAAGGGGATCTGCTGCGCCATCCATGTCGCCTCCAGGAAACGATAGAAGCGGTCGCGCCGCTCGCGCTCCTCAAGGACGAAACGCGGCGGATGGTCCAGCGCCACAATGCAATGCATCTGCCAGAAGGCATCGATGAAGAAAGACCGCCGATGGGCATACAGATCATGGCAGTCTCGCTGCCGTTGCGCCCAGTCGCGAATGTCGTGCGCGTAGATCATGCTGAAGGGGCCGGCCATGCCGACCAGCGTACCGAGATAGACAAGAAAATGCTCGATCCAGATATGAGTGCTGAATGAGCGATGGATCAGCAGCCGGTGCATGCCGACCGAATGACCAAGGCAGATGGTGATGGCGGTCAAAAGGATAAAGACGGCAAAGGCGCTCCAGGTGAAGGTCAGTGGGCCACCAATGATGGCAATCAAGGTCATGGCAGTGATCCAGATCGACTTCGTGGGCATCCAGACCACTCTGCCCTTCACCGGATCGCTCCCATTGTCGATCATTCGCCCAGTGGAAATACTGCTCATGACAAACTCCTTCCCATCGGGCGCATTCTCTACTTGAAGATCGCCTAGCAATTCATTATTTAAGCAATTACCTAATTACTTTGCACGAATGGAAACAATTAAGCAAAACATTAATTGCTTAATTTATGATGATAGGCACGGAGACCGGACTTGGACGAAGAGACTTTCGATAACGCCGTAGAAGGCAGTTCCGTCAGCGCCGCCCAGCGGGTATTCCACGCGCTTTCCAGTGCGCCGCGCCGGAAGATCCTCGCCTATCTCTCGGCATCGGGTCTGACGGCCGGCGAGATCGCTGACCGCTTCAGCATGTCCAAGCCAGCCGTTTCGCAGCATCTTTCCATCCTCGAGGCTGCGGGTCTGATCAGACGAGAGAAACAGGGCCAGTTCGTCCACTATTCCCTGATCGAGAACAATCTCGTCAACACGCTCAACGGCTTCGTGCAAGAGGTCTGCCCCGTCGGTCGGCCGATCAAGAAGGAAAGCCAGGCGCGCACCCGGGGCGGATTGGTGCCGGCGAAGCCCGCGAAATAAGCGTTCGAGATTTGCCCCTCACCCTAACCCTCTCCCCGTGAAAAACGGGGAGAGGGGACATGCCATACAGGACGTCAAGGGGAACGGAGAGGGCGCGGCACATCCCCTTCGCCCCGTGTTTACGGGGAGAAGGTGCCGGCAGGCGGATGAGGGGCAGAGGCTGGCTCGCTTAAAGCCCAATCTCGCGCGCCCAGGGCGGATTGGCGCCGGCGCGGGAGACGGTGACGGCGGCGGCTTTGGCGCCGAGGGTCAGGGCGTTGCGCAGCGCCTGCTCATCCAGCGAAGCGACTTGGCGTTTGGTCAGCAGATTATCCATCTTCAGCGACGCCAGGATGCCGGCATCGAAAGTATCGCCGGCGCCGACCGTGTCGACGACGGTGACGCGCTCACTCGGCACCGTTACCTTGCGCTCCTTCGTATAACCGGAAGCGCCTTCCGCGCCCTTGGTGATGACGACGAGCTTGGCGCCGTGGTTCAGCCAGTGGGCGGCGAGCGTATCATGGTCGCCCTGCAAGCCGAACCATTCGAGGTCCTCGTCGGAGAACTTGACGATGTCGGACTTCGCAGCCATGCGCTTGATGCGGGCCATATGCGATGGCTTGTCCTTGATAAAACCGGGACGGATGTTCGGGTCGAGCGAGATGACGCGGCGTGCGGCTTCGCGGTCGAGCAAGGCTTCGTAGGTCTCGCCGCAGGGGCTGGGGATCAGGCTGATCGCGCCGAAATGCAAGGCTTCGCAATCATCGCCGAGATCCGGCAGGTCGGCCGTGGTGATCATCCGGCCGGCCGTGCCCTCGTCGTAGAAGGCATAGGTCGCCTGACCGTTGACCAGCTTGATGAAGGCGATGGTCGACGGACGCGGCGTAATGGCGCATCGGCTGTAATCGACATTGCTCGCCTTCAGCGTCTCGAGCAGGATTTCGCCCATCATGTCATCGGCAATGCCGGTGAAGAAGCCCGTCGGGATGCCAAGGCGGCCGAGCGCGATCGCGGTGTTGAAGATCGCGCCGCCGGCATAGGGCGCAAAGCCCTTTTCGCCGAGCGTCGTGTCCCTCGGCAGCATGTCGATCAAGGCTTCGCCGCAGCACAAAATCATCGTATTCCTCCAACAGCACTGATACGTTCATCAACCGATTAAGCGAGCTTTTGTCAACTGGCTAGAGCGAAAGCTCACTTACGCCACCATTCCTTCCCGACCAGGCCAGCGGCGCATCGAGGAAGGCCTCGACTTCCAACAGCGTCTTGTCGTCGAAGAGTTTCTGCTCCTTGGCGACGGCGAGAACATTACGCCAGGTGGCGATGTGGTGCAGCCTGACTTTGCCATCGGCAAAGCGTTGTTCGCCAAAAATGCCGTAGAAGAACAGCGCGATGCCGTGATCGACAATGCCGCCGGCAGCACGGACGGCATCGATGAACTTGAACATGCTGCCGCCTGCTGTCGTCAGGTCTTCGATGACCAGCACGCGCGAGCCTTCCGGCATATTGCCTTCGATCTGGGCATTGCGGCCATGGCCCTTCGGCTGCTTGCGGACATAGATCATCGGCAGGCCGAGGCGGTCTGCCAGCAGTGCGGCGAAGGGGATGCCGGCGGTCTCGCCACCGGCGATGCAATCGAACTGCTCGAATCCGGCATCGCGCATCAGCACGCTGGCGGCAAAATCCATCGCCGTCGAGCGGATGCGCGGGAAGGAGAGCAGCTTGCGGCAATCGATATAGACCGGGCTCGCCATGCCGGAGGCGAGTTTGTAAGGCTGGGCGGCATTGAAATGCACCGCCTTGATCTCCCAGAGCATCTTGGCCAGCAATTCGGCCATCACGGCGCGGTCGGGAAATGTGGTCTGGATCATGCGGCTCTCCTTCGGCTTGGATCCTTGCGGGAATAGCAGCAAGAGCCCGCCGTTTCCAGACGAAAGGCGGGCTATTGCTGCAGCAGTCGGCCGATATCAACGATCTGCATTTTCTTGAACAAGGCAAGCGCCCTCTCGCCCTCCTCCGCATCCAGCGACACGGCATAGCGCACGGCGGCGGCAAGCAGCTGCATCGTCAGCCGGGCGATCGCCAGCAGCTCCTTCCGGTCGCGATCAGGCCACAGGCGGACAAGCACCGCGAGAAATGCCTGGGCATGAAATTCCATGTCCTCGGCATCGACCTGCTGCAGCAGCTTGTCGGTGTGGGTCGCATGCCAGATGTCGCGCATGACGGGTTCGCTGAGGAAGAAGGCATAATATTCATCGACGATATTGGCGAGCGCACCCTGCAGGGCCGCCACGTCGATGACCTTCGCCAGCTCCTCTTCGACGCACCGCCTGCCCTCTTCGTTGAAGCGCTCGGCCAATGTCCGGATGATCGAGGTCTTGTCAGGGAAATATTGGTAGAGGGCGCCGAAGGAAAGGCCGGCCTTTTCGACGATCTCGCTCATCTTCAGGCCGTCGCTGCCGTGGCTTTCGATCAGCTCGGCGGCCACGGTGAGGATCTTTTCGAAGCGCTCGCGGCCGCGCTGCTGGCTGGGGATGCGGCGTAGCTGGCCGGTAGACTCCTGCTGGCGCCTGCGCGTTGCGACCGGCTGTTCCGACATGCTCTCTCCTTTTCCAAGTTGACAAACAAAATAAGAGAGATTATCTCATTTTGCAAATGAGAGAGTTTCTCTTGTCTTTAAAGTTTGGGAGGAGTTTTGACATGCAGACTTCCGAAATCGTCCTCGTCGGTGGATCGGGAAAGACCGGCAGCCGCATCATCACGCGTCTGGAAGAGCGCGGCCTCAACATTCGTGCGGCGTCGCGCTCCAGCGCACGGCCCTTCGACTGGGAGGACAGGTCGAGCTGGCGCGGCGCGCTTGAGGGCGCATCGAGCGCCTATGTCGCCTTCCAGCCGGATCTTTCTGTCGCCTGGGCGGCGGAAGCGATCGAAGCGCTCGCCAAGGTCGCTAGGGAATGCGGCCTTGAGCATATCGTGCTGCTTTCCGGCCGCGGCGAAGAGGGCGCGCAGCGAAGCGAAGCGGCACTGAAGGCCTCCGGCATCAACACCACCATCCTGCGGGCCTCCTGGTTCTGCCAGAATTTCAGCGAGGGCGCCTTTGTCGAGCAGATCCTGAGTGGCCGCCTGCAATTGCCGGCGGGCGAGATCAGCGAACCTTTCATCGATGCCGACGACATCGCCGATGCCGCCGTCGCCGCCTTGACCCATCCCAGCCATCGCAACAAGACCTACGAACTGACCGGCCCGCGGGCGCTGACATTCCGCCAGGCGGTCGCCGAGATCGCTCAGGCCACCGGGCGGGCGATCGAATATGAGCAGGTGTCGATGGCGGATTTCACCGGCGGGCTTGCGGCCGCCGGCCTGCCGCAGGGCTTGATCGATCTTCTGGAGGAGCTTTTCGGCCAGGTGCTCGATGGGCGCAATTCCAGCGTGATGGGCGGTGTCGCCGAAATTCTTGGCCGCCCCGCCACCGATTTCGGCGAATATGCCCGCCGGACCGCGGCAACCGGACTATGGAGCGCCTGACCATGCAGATCGTTCTCACCCTCTCCCTCGTGGCCGCGGCGATCGGCAGCGGCCTCGTTGCCGGCATCTTCTTCGCCTTCTCGACCTTCATCATGACCGCCTTCTCGCGGATTCCGGCGGAACAGGGTATTGCGGCGATGAACTCGATCAACGTGACAATCGTCCGCTCGCCCTTCATGGGCCTCTTCGTGCCGACGGCGATCCTCTGCCTCGTCATCGCCGTGCTCGCCCTCATCGACTGGCGCGGCGGGGCATCCTTTCTGATGCTGGCGGGAGCAGCCCTCTACATCTTCGCCTCCTTCCTCTCGACCATCATCTTCAACGTGCCGATGAACGATGCGCTGGCAAAGGTCGGCGGCAACGGCCCGGAAGCGGTTCAGCTCTGGGCCACCTATCTCAGGGACTGGACGTGGTGGAACCATGTGCGGACCATCGCCTCGCTGCTCGCCTCGGTCGCCTTCGTGCGGGTACTGATGATCGTCTGAATGATTGCTTCTCGACGATCCGCCGCGCCTTTCGGGAATCGGGTGGTTGGCCCCGGGCGGGCATGCGATGTTGGGCAATCGCCGCGAAAGGACCGTCATGTTTACGCTTCACGATTATCTGCCGTCGCAAAATGGCTGGAAGGTCAGGGTTTTGCTCGGCCTGCTCGACATACCCTATCACAGTCGTATCGTCTCGATCTTCGACGGCGAGAGCCGTACCGAGGCGTTTCTCAAACTCAATCCGGTGGGTGCCATCCCGGTTCTCGAGCTCGACGACGGGCGTGCGATCGCCGAATCCAATGCGATCCTCACTTTTCTTGCCGAGGGCACACGCTTCCTGCCGTCAGACCACTATCTGCGCGCTAAGGTCATGCAATGGCTGTTCTTCGAACAATATCACGTCGAGCCGGTTATTGGCTCGCTTCGCTTCTGGACGTTGACGGGACGGCTGGACCGTAACCAGAGCATGGTTGCGGGCAAGCGCGAAGCCGCAGCCCGCGCGCTTGCCGCCATCGATCGCAGCCTGGCCGGCAGCCTCTTTCTTGTCGGCCAGGAGCTGACGATCGCGGATATCGCCGTTTACGCCTATAGCCACCGGGCCGAGGATTGCGGCCTTTCTCTCGCAGCCTATCCCGCCTTCGCCGCCTGGTCCGACCGCGTTCGAGATGCCATCGGCGCCGATTATCCGGTCTATCCCTATAGCATCGACCCGCATTCCGATGCCGGCGCAGCGACTTAGCCTACGGCTGCTCGCAAAAGGCGATGCGGTTGCTGAAGGGGTCGATGACGGTCATCTCGAGGCCCCACGGGGCTTGCTCGAGGCCGGGCTTCATGTAGCGATAGTCCTTGGCTGAGAGTTCGGCGTGATAGGCCCGGACATTGGCGACACGGACGAAGGCCTTGGCGCCGGGACTGGCGTCGCCGGAATGTTCGCTGAGGTGCAGCTCCATGCCGTCGCGCGACACCTGGCAATAGAGCGGGAAGTTTTCGCCGAAACGGTGCTCCCAATCGAGATGAAAGCCGAGAAAGCCGCAATAGAACTCCATGGCTTTTTCCACCGAGAAGATGCGGAAGATCGGCATCGGTGGTTGGATGCCGATGGCGGAGGGGCTCGCCCCTGCCGCATCGATCTTTGCCGAGAGGATATTCCATTGATCGAGCCCGAACTGCCGGGCGACGATTTCGAGCGTCTCGCTGTGGGTGAGAGGAATGTTGCGGTCGGCAAGGGCCTGCCGCAATGTCTTTGCCATGAGCTTGGCATCGCGAAAATCGCGCATGATGTCATCCTTCCGTTGGCGGCAAACAGGAAGATCAGTGCCCGCGTCTGCTGACCCGTTCGCCATCGATCGCCAAACGGCAAGGGATGTGAAGGATGTTGTCTGAATGCATTCACCTTAACGCAGAAGCGTCGCGGGGCGGCTGGCCGCATCCGGCCGAGCGCGATGTTATGAGAGGGTCAGCCGAGAATCAAGACGCGGTGCGCGTTGCCTCGACGGGAACCGCCTTGAGGTAGCTGGCAAGCTCGACCCGGTTGCGGCCGGCGCGTTTGGCGACATAGAGCGCCTTGTCGGCGGCACTCAGCATGGTGTCGAAACCCAAGCTCTTGGAGCGGCCGGGGGCGACGCCGACGCTGACCGTGCATGTCAGCACCTCGTCGTCGATATGGATCTCGCGCGCCTCGAACGCCCGGCGGATGCGCTCGGCCGTCAGTTCCGCCCGGCCGGGCATGATCTCCTTCAGCACCAGTACGAATTCCTCGCCGCCAAGCCGGGCAGCGGTGTCGCCGGTGCGGCATTGGGCCGACAGTTCGCTGGCGAACACATTGAGCACGCGGTCGCCGGCGGCATGGCCGAAGCGATCGTTGACGGATTTGAAATGGTCGATATCGAAGACGATGACGGCCGTGGTCGTTCCCATGGGGCGCGTGCCGTATTGGTCAAAGAGGGCCCGGCGGTTGAGCAGGCCGGTCAGCGGATCGGTGATCGCATCGAGGCGATGGCGGGCAGCTAGCCGCCATTGATGCAGCGCCAGCGACAGCGCGCCAATCCCGGTCATTCCGGCGATGCAGACGGCAAGGCTCAGATCTTCGGCCCAGTTGCTGGGGGCCTTGCCGAGCACCAGCTTGCCGTCTGAGATCAGCACGGCGGCGCAGAGAACGAAGGAAATCGCCGTCAACGTATAAAGCGCTGTGATGCCGAGGAGCGGCGCGGGTGCTTCGGCACGGGCGAGCCAATATTGCCGGGCGGTGGCAAAGAGCAAAAGGGCGATGGCGAGATTGTCGGCGATGAAGGCCAGGCCGTCATAGCCTGACAGCATCGGCACGACGGAGAAGACCATCGCCGCAATCGCGCGGATCGCGATGGCGGGGAGAGACACCCGGCCGGTGAGGAATTGTTTGCCTGCCCCCCAGATGGTGGCAAACCCGGCCTGAAACAGTACGAAATTGGCAACGCCCAGCCATTTCTCCGGCGTATTGACGTAGGCGCTATAGACGAAAATGCCGCTGACGACGAGGACAAGGCCGACGGTGGCGGTCAACAGCACGGTTTCCGAGCGGCGGGCAAGCCAGCTGCCCATCAGCGTCACCGCCAGGCAGGCCGCGGAGACGCCGAGCGCCAACAAGAGGGAGTTATAGTCAAGCATCATGCTTTTCAGCCTCCGCAGCTATTGTCGCTTCGAATGGCGGCTTACCGGCCCGCGAAGAGGAATGTCTTATGCATCCGTTAACAAATGATGCACTGCACAATGCAAATGCTACGCGTTTAACATCGCGTCGAACTTTAAAATGAATATTCTATTTAAAATTGAAATCCGAAAGCTTACGCCTGCTGCATCACCTGCCAGTGCAGGGGAAACATCGGATCGAACACCGTCACCGGACCGGCGCCGGTTTCAATCCTCGCGGGAAAGACAACAGGCTCGGCCTGTCTCGACAGAGTTATGCGCTCCTCGTTCGGCTGCAGCCCGTACCAGGCCGGCCCGTGCAGCGACACGAAGGCTTCGAGCCGCTCCAGCGCGCGCTCCTGTTCGAAGACATGGGCGAGGCAGCTCATCGTATTGACCGAGGTATAGATACCGGCGCAGCCGCAGGCGCATTCCTTCAGCGGATCGATATGCGGGGCGGAATCCGTGCCGAGGAAGAAGCGCGGATCGCCGCTGACGGCCGCCGCACGCAGGGCCAGCCGGTGGTTTTCGCGCTTGGCGACGGGCAGGCAATAATAATGCGGACGGATGCCGCCGACGAGGATGGCGTTGCGGCTGATGATCAGATGGTGGGTGGTGATCGAGCCGGCGAGATTGCCCTTGGCCGCCTTGATGTAATCGACGCCATCCGATGTCGTCACATGCTCCATCGTCACCTTCAGCTCCGGCAGGCGCTGCCGCAACGGATCGAGCACGGTCTCGATAAAGACGGCTTCGCGGTCGAAGATATCGACCTCCGGCGTCGTCACCTCGCCATGGACGCAAAGCGGCAGGCCGATCATTGCCATGCGCTCCAGCACCGGCATCGCCTTTTCCATGTCGCGCACCCCGCCATGCGAATTGGTCGTGGCGCCGGCGGGATAAAGCTTGACGGCGGTGATGAGGCCGCTGTTCTTCCCCTCCTCGACGTCATCGGGGCTGGTATGTTCGGTCAGATAAAGCGTCATCAGCGGCTGGAAGCGATGGCCGTCCGGCAAGGCCTTGAAGATGCGCTCGCGATAGGCCCTGGCGTCAGCGGTGGTAACGACCGGCGGCACGAGATTGGGCATGATGATGGCGCGGGCGAAGGTGCGGCTCGTATCGGCGATCACGCCCTCCAGCATGGCGCCGTCGCGCAGATGCAGGTGCCAGTCATCAGGACGGCGGATGGTGATCGATTGCATGGCAGGCCTCCGAAACGATGCGTCTGCGGCCTCGATAGCACTATCTTTTACATGAAAACAATTGCTGCCGCATCACACCAGCGCGATCTCCAGCGTCACATCGGCCGGGCGGCGGTTTTCGAGGATCAGCCGGCCGTTCGGCAGGTCGTTGCCGTAGACCTTGGCGCTGGCGGCCTCTTCGGTGAGGTTATAGCCGCGCCAGCGCGCCCAGAGCCGCTCCTCGAGCACCTCGATCGGCGGCGCCAGCATGATCGAAAAGTCGAAGACGCCTTCGAGTTCGGCCCATTTGCCCAGCGAAAGGAGCAGATAATTGCCCTCGACGATGATGAAGCGATGATCGGGGGAAACAGGGCGAGCCGAGGCGATGGCGAGTTCACGCGAGCGGTCGAAGACCGGCACCAGAACCTCCTGGTCGGCCAGCCTGACGGCGCGGATGATATCGAGGAAACCGCGGACATCGAAGGTCTCGGGGATCCCCTTGCGCGCCAGCAGGCCGCGTTCGATCAGGATGGCGTTGTCCATGTGGAAGCCATCCATCGGCAGGACTTCGGCACTTTCGCCCCTGGCCTTCAGCGCTTCCGCCAGATTGTCGGCCATGGTCGATTTGCCGGCACCCGGCGGTCCGGCAATGGCGACCAGGAAACGTTTAGAATGGCCGGCGCGGTCAAGAACTGCGCCGGCGATTTCATCGATGCGTGCATTCATGCGGCGACCGGCTCCGTCGGCACCGCCTTGGCGCCGGTCATGAAGGCGACGGCGTCGGACATCGTGTATTCCTTCGGATCGATCACCGTCAGCCGCCGGCCGAGACGGTGGATATGGATCCGGTCGGCCACTTCGAAGACATGCGGCATGTTGTGGGAGATCAGCACGATCGGCAGGCCGCGGGCGCGCACGTCGAGGATCAGCTCCAGCACCTTGCGGCTTTCCTTGACGCCGAGAGCGGCCGTCGGTTCGTCCATGATGATAACCTTCGAGCCGAAGGCGGCGGCTCGGGCGACGGCGACACCCTGGCGTTGGCCGCCCGACAGCGTCTCCACCGCCTGGTTGATGTTCTGGATGGTCATCAGGCCGAGTTCGGACAGCTTGTTGCGCGCCAGCTTTTCCATGGCCGGCCGGTCGAGCATGCGGAACAGCGAGCCGAGCACGCCCTTTTTGCGGATCTCGCGGCCGAGGAACATGTTGTCGGCGATGGAGAGCGCCGGCGACAACGCCAGATTCTGATAGACGGTCTCGATGCCGGCCTCGCGCGCTTCCATCGGCGAGCGGAACTGCACCTGCTGGCCTTCCAGCGTGATCACCCCTTCATCGGGCGTGACGGCGCCTGAAATCGCCTTGATGAGCGAGGATTTGCCGGCGCCGTTATCGCCGATGACGGCGAGGATTTCACCCGGATAGAGGTCGAAATCGGCATTGTCGAGCGCGGTCACGCGGCCATAACGCTTGACGAGACCGCGGGCGGTGAGAAGGGGTTCGCGAGCCATGATTACACCGAAACCTTTCTGATCCACTGATCGATGGCGACGGCGGCAATGATCAGCACGCCTGTCAAAAGGACTTTCCATTGCGGGTCGGCGCCGAGCATGTTGAGACCCATCGAGACGACGCCGACGATCATGGCACCGAAGAGCGTGCCGAGAATGGAGCCGCGGCCGCCGAACAGCGAGATGCCGCCGATCACAGTCGCAGTGATCGCCTGGAGGTTAAAATCGGTGACGGCCGAGGACGGCGAGATCGAGCCGTTGCGGCCGATCGAGACCCAGGCGGCCAAGCCGGCAATGACACCCGAGATGGCGTAAACGGTCAGCAGCACCTTCTTGGTCTGAATGCCGGAGAGCTTGGCCGCTTCCGGATCGTCGCCGACGGCATAGACATGCCGGCCCCAGGCGGTGTGATTGAGGACATACCAGAGCACCACGACGAGCAGCACCATGGCGATGACGCCGACGGTCAGCACGGCGCTGCCGAGCTTGAAGCTCACGGCGAAAAGATGAAGCAGCGGCGCCTTTTCGTCGACGTCGGTATCGCGGATCGTCTCATTGGCGGAATAGATGAAATTCGTCGCCATGACGATGTTCCAGGTGCCGAGCGTGACGATGAAGGGCGGCAGTTTCATGTAGGCGACGAGGAAGCCGTTCAGCAATCCGCAAAGGCCGCCGACAAGCATGCCGGCTGCGACCGCGATCGGCGTCGGTATGCCGTAGGTGATGGCGACATTGCCCATGATCACCGCCGAGATCACCATGATGACGCCGATCGAAAGATCAATGCCGGCCGTCAGGATGACCAGCGTCTGGGCGGCGCCGAGAATACCGACAATGGCGATCTGCTGCAGGATCAGCGTCAGCGTATAGGACGAGAAGAACCGTCCGCCGATGGTGATCCCGAAGATGATGATCGCCAGCACCAGCACGATCAGCGGCACGGCGGCCGGCGTCGAGTGGAGAAAATGCTGCGCGCGCTTGATCAGCGAGACTTTCTCGTGCTCGAAGGAGGCAACGCTCTTGTCGCTGCCGTCGAGGACACGTTCGAATTCCTGTGTTCCGGTCATGGTTCCTCCTCCGCATCCGCGCGCCGAACTCGCGCGGGGGCCGTCACCGATATCCATCCGGTCTTTGATTAGCCGGTTCGTGAGGCGACGGCACATCGTCCGTCGAAAACGGCCGGGGATCAAGCCCCGGCCGGTCTGCTTTCAACAATCAGGGCTCAGCCCCAGCACTTGTCCGTGCCTTCCTTGGTGTCGATCGACTTGACGCCGGAAACCGGCTTGTCGGTGACGAGCGAGACGCCGGTGTCGTAGAAGGACTTTCCTTCGGTCGGCTTCGGCTTTTCACCATTGTCGGCGAACTTCTTGATCGCTTCGACGCCAAGGGCTGCCATCATCAGCGGATATTGCTGCGAGGTGGCGCCGATGACGCCTTCCTTGACCGACTTCACGCCCGGGCAACCGCCGTCGACCGAGACGATCAGCACGTTCTTTTCCATGCCGACGGCCTTCAGCGCCTGATAGGCGCCGACAGCGGCCGGCTCGTTGATCGTGTGGATGACGTTGATGCTCGGATCCTTCTGCAGAAGGTTTTCCATGGCCTTGCGGCCGCCTTCTTCATTGCCGTTGGTCACGTCATGACCGACGATACGAGCATCGTCCTCGTCGCCGATCTTGTTCGGGTCCTTCGTATCGATGCCGAAGCCCATCATGAAGCCCTGGTCGCGCAGAACGTCGACCGTCGGCTGCGACGGGGTCAGGTCGAGGAAGCCGACCTTGGCATCCTTGGCCTTGTCGCCCATCGTTTCCTTGGCCCACTGGCCGATCAGCTTGCCGGCGAGCAGGTTGTCGGTGGCGAAGGTGGCGTCGGCGGCATCGGCCGGCTCGAGCGGCGTGTCGAGAGCGATGACCAGCAGGCCGGCATCACGGGCCTTCTTGACCGAAGAGACGATGCCCTTGGTGTCGGAAGCAGCAATCAGGATGCCCTTTGCGCCGTCGGCAATGCAGCTTTCGATCGCGGCCACCTGGCTTTCGCTGTCACCGTCGACCTTGCCGGCATAGGACTTCAGCGAGACGCCGAGTTCCTTGGCCTTGGCCGTCGCACCTTCCTTCATCTTGACGAAGAAGGGGTTGGTGTCGGTCTTGGTGATCAGGCAGGCGGCAACGTCAGCCGCCATGACAGGAGCGGAAAAGGTGACACCAAGCGCGAGCGCGCCGAAAGCGAGAACAGACTTCTTCATGGAACTCCTCCCAGAGTTTGCCGGCGCCGCCCCTGCGGGGCCGGAAGCTTAAGATATGACACTTCGCCGTGGATCGCTAATGCCTCCCAGCGGTCCCGTGCCCTTGACGACGGCAATTAAGAGCGAAAAGAAATTGGCTTGTCAATAAATAAATCCAATTGAATTATTAATTCGATGTGGCATGCTCCATCGAATTAGGGCATAGGCCAACGATCGGGAGGAGCGGCCATGTCGTCCTTGGATGGACCGGAACACACGCCGGTCCCGCCACCAATTCTGAATCCGGCCGGAGGTGCGAACCAGGTCAGGGTGCGAGCCTATAACGAACGGCTCGTGCTGTCGCTGGTGCGTCTCTACGGCGCACTGTCGAAGGCCGATATCGCACGCCGCAGCGGGCTGTCGGCGCAGACCGTCTCCGTGATCATGCGGGTGCTGGAGAAGGAAGGGCTGCTGTCGCGCGGGGAACCGGTGCGCGGCCGTGTCGGCCAGCCGTCGATCCCGATGCATATCAATCCCGATGCCGTCTATTCCTTCGGCCTGAAGATAGGCCGGCGCAGCGCCGATCTGGTGCTGATGGATTTCGTCGGCCGCATCCGCATGCAGCTGCACCGGACCTATGCCTATCCGCTGCCGGATGAAATCCTCGCCTTCGTCACCTCGGGCATCGGGGAGCTTGAGGACCGGCTCGACGACAAGCAGCGCGGCCGCATCGCCGGCCTCGGCATCGCCGCCCCTTTCGAGCTCTGGAACTGGGCCGAAGAGGTGGGCGCGCCGGCCGGCGCCATGGAGGTCTGGCGCGACGTCGACCTGCAGGCGGACATCGCCGCCCGCGTCTCGCATCCAGTCTTCCTGCAGAACGATGCGACCAGCGCCTGCGGCGCCGAACTGGTCTTCGGCGTCGGGCCGTCCTACCCGGATTTCGTCTATTTCTTCATCGGCTCCTTCATCGGCGGCGGCATCGTGCTCAATTCGGCGATCTTTTCCGGCCGCACCGGAACGGCAGGCGCGATCGGGCCGCTGCCGGTGCGCGGCAAGAACGGCGAGACGAAGCAGTTGCTCGAAATCGCCTCGATCTTCGTGCTCGAAAACATGCTGCGCGAGCGCGGCATCGATCCCGAGCCGCTCTGGTATTCCGCCGACGACTGGGTGGATTTCGGCGAGCCGATGGAAGCCTGGATCCAGGATAGCGCCAAGGCGCTGGCGCAGGCGATCGTCGCCGCCGCCTCGATCGTCGATTTCAGTGCGGCCGTCATCGATGGCGGCTTTCCCGATTGGGTGCGCAGCCGCGTGGTGCAGGCCACCATCGACGAAGCTGCCAAGCTCGACCTGCAGGGCGTCGTCATGCCTGAAATCATCGAGGGCGCGGTCGGCGCGCAGGCGCGCGCCATCGGCGGCGCCAGCCTGCCGATCTTTGCGCGTTACCTCACCGACCAGAACGTACTCTTCAAGGAGGTAGACCATGCTGAAAGGACTTGATCCGCTGTTGAGCCCGGAGCTGCTTTTTACGCTTCGCGCCATGGGCCACGGTGACGAGATCGCCATCGTCGACGGCAATTATCCCGGCGTCGAACATGCCCGCCGGCTGATCCGGCTCGACGGCCACCACCTCATCCCGGTTCTTAACGCCGTGCTCAGCGTGCTGCCGATCGACGATTTCGTGACTGATGCGATCTTCCGCTCGACCGTCAAGGCCGAGCGCGACAAGCTCGACCCCGTGCACGAGGAGATGATCGACTGCTGCGCCCGCCACGAACCGCACCGGCAGGTGGTGCCGCTGATCGGCCAGGATTTCTACGGAAGGGTGAAGACCGCCCATGCGGTGATCCAGACCGGCGAGCCCAGGCTCTATGCCAACATCATCCTGCGCAAGGGCGTGATCTATCCGAAAGAGCCGGGAACCCATGCCGCGGCCGGAGTCGATCCGTTCGTCTACTAGAACAATTCCGGCAAAAGTGCGCAGCGGTTTGGTGGTTGGTAAGCTTTGGCTTTCGGGCCAGCTGAAGGTCGGTCTTTCGCCATTCGCTCGATAGATGTTATGGTGCGGCCGGTGCGTTGGTGCACCGCGCCGGCAAACCGCCCGGCTGCGAACGGCGTCTCACCACCAGGAGCCGACGTCGCGTGACTGCATGGACACGTGCGGGATCAGGCCGGTTAAGCGATGAAGACACGGATCTCACATGGCACCTGACATGAGCACGCCTCCTCGTCGCAGCACCACTGGTCTGCGCAAGTTTCTGGATCCTGAGCAGCAGCGCGATTGGATAGAAGGCGAGGCGGACTTGATCGACGCCGAAGAGCGTTTGGAGTCCCTGGAACAGCGGTTCAAGTACGTCGCGCGGTTCGAGAAGCTGCTTCGTCGCCCGCAAGTGCAAGACGTTCTGGAAATTCTGAGGGTATACGGGCAAACCTGCATCCCCATCCCGCGCAAGACCGAGCGTCACTACTGGTCGGTTTCATGTCTGCCCTCGACTTCCGACAAGCCGCTCGTCCGCGTTAATGCGAGCTGGATGGAGCTTTTCACGCTCTACGCCGACGGCGAGGGCCTGCGTGCACGATTCCTGGTGCATCTTTCGCATTTCACCACGGACCATTCACCCGCGCAGGGCGATGTGGACGAGGCTTTTCTCGAGCATTGCGTCACGACGACCGAAGACGTCGGTTATTTTTTTCCGCGCGGCGAGGACATCTTCGGCATCACTGTGCGGGGCCCCGCCTCGATCCGCAAATTCCTCGCGGAGCGCCGTATCTTGCGCGCCATACGGACTTTCAATGTGACGCACATGAACCGAGGTCGGAACGCCTATCAGGCGAGCCACTGCTACAGCCTGGGGGACAACATGCTGGCGGGTTGATCGGCTCTGGGACGCGCCCTGCACCCATCCGGGGTCTGACAGCGGTCGGTTCGATGCCGATCCTCCGGCGGATTCTTCACCCGATCGAGAGAATGGCTGTGTGCGGCGACCGATGGACGGGAACCGAATCCTCATCCGATTTACGGCAAAGATATCCATTGTGCGCAGCGAAACTCCCGTGCCTTCGTAAAGGCAACCCACCATTAACCTATCAACCGAACAGATGATCTTTGGGATTTGTCGGTGCTGCGCGGCTTCATCAGCCACTGCGATACCGGCCCTCTTATTCCGCCCGAATGAATTGAGGCGGTCTTCGATCATGGCGTGACCGCCGATGCCGCGAAGTTGCGCCATCCGTCGTCGGCATTCGGTGATACGAGCGTACCAAACTGGCCATGACGGCTCTTCACATAACAGGAGCCTGTTCATATGCCTCGCATCCAACCAACCAGACCGCAAATGGAGATCGTTGCCTGGCTCGCGGTCTTCCTGCTTCTCTTCTGCCTATCTTGGTTCCTCCAATGGCATGAAGGGCTGGATCGGTTCATCGAGAAGCATCATGACTATCCGCTGGACCACGCGCTCCTCGCCCTCAATATCTCCGGGTTTCTCGGGCTCATTTATTCCGCGCTGAGAATCCGGGATCTTTCGAGGGAGGTCAACCGCCGGCTGCAGGCCGAAAAGAACGTAGACTGGATTGCCTGTCACGACACGCTGACCGAACTGCCTAACCGCAGGTTTCTGGATTCCGTATGCGCGCAAGCGATGACCGATCAAAGGGAAGAAACCTACGCCGTGTTCAGCATCGATCTCGACGGCTTCAAGAAGGTCAATGACCTCCTGGGGCACGATCACGGTGATGCGGTGCTGAAGACTGTTGCTCAGCGGCTCTCTTCCCTCTTTCCCCGTGAACACGTTTTCCGCCTTGGTGGAGACGAATTCGTTGTTCTGGCGCGGCGAACCGGAAATCCCGATCTTGTCGCGTTGGCGAACCGCATAGTGACCGTGATCGGCAAACCGTTCACATTCAATGGTGTCGCCGTTGACCTCGGCGCCAGTGTCGGTTTCGCGCTTTTTCCGGAGAACGGCGATGACCTCAGTCAAGTCATTCGACATTCCGACTGTGCGATGTATGTCGCCAAAAAGCAGGGGCGCAATCTGGTGAAGCCCTTCGTGCCTTCGATGCAGGACGAGTTGGCGAAGCGGATTCGGATGGAAGCTGATCTGAGAGCAGCCATCAAGAAGGCCGAGATCGTTCCCTACTATCAACCGCTCGTGGACCTGAAAACGAATAGGATTATCGGCTTCGAGGCGCTGGCACGCTGGAAGACGGCCTCCGGCGAATTCATCCCACCGAACGAATTCATTCCGGTGGCGGAGGAGGCCGGTCTGATCGTCGAATTGACCGACCAACTGCTTCGCCACGCCTGCACCGATGCGCTTTCCTGGCCAAGTGAGCTCGTCCTGTCATTCAACCTTTCTCCGATCCAACTGAGCGATCGGTTACTGGGGCTCAGAATTCTCAAGATATTGGGCGATGTCGGTCTGCCCGCGCACCGGGTCGAGCTGGAAGTGACAGAGAGCGCCATCATCCAGGACGCCGTTACGGCATGAATCGTCCTCGATGATCTGGTGAATGCCGGGGTCGGGATTGCTCTCGACGACTTTGGAACAGGTTATTCCAGCCTCTCACAGCTATCCAACTATCGGTTCGACAAGATCAAGATCGACAGGAGTTTCGTCTCTTCATTCGAAACCGACGATAAGCAAGACAAGGTGATCAGGGCGATCATCGCTCTCGGTGTGGGACTTGGCGTTACGATAACGGCCGAGGGTATCGAAGAGGAGAGCCAGCTTCAGCGGCTTCAGGACCTGGGTTGCGACATCGGCCAAGGTTATCTGCTTGGCAGGCCAGCGCCGGCAGAGAAGCTTGCCACAGGCCAGGTCGGCGCCAGAATTTTGCAACGCGGTTGATGGGGGCCGCGGTATGTCGGCTCTAAATCAGAGCCGACACGAGCTTACCGACTTCAAGTTACGCTTATCAATGCCTCACTTTTCGCCCAGAGCTGCTTGGCTTAGTCGGCATCGAACGCATAGGACCTGACGCCATCGGCAAACAAGCGCTGTCCATCTGGCCGACCAGCCGTTCCACACTCTCCAAAACGTTCATCCTAAACCTTAAGCGACGGATGCTCACGCACTTTGGATGATCGAGGCCGCCTGGCGAGAATTTTCGCCGAAAATCACGGGAGCCCGTTGCGCTTCTATTCTTTATCATTCATTCTAGAACAATTGATAAAGAATCGGAGTAACGATGGGCCGAACGCGGGAATTCGATGAGGAGGCGGTGCTGAAGGGGGCGATGCACATCTTTCGCAAGCACGGCTATCAAGGTGCGTCGATCCGGGATCTCGAGGAGGCGACCGGGCTCAAAGGCGGAAGCATCTATCACGCTTTCGGCGACAAGGCCGGCCTGTTCGACGCGGCGTTCGGGCATTACAACCGCACGGTGCTGGAGGGACGCATCGAGCGTTTTGCGCCGCCGGGAAGCGGGCTGCAAGGCCTGCGCGAATTGTTCCTGTCACTCCTGCATGAGCCCGACAATGGCTCCCTTGGCTGCCTGATCACCAACATGGCGGTGGAATTCGGCGGCGGTGCCGATCCGCATCCTCGTGTCGAGGCAGCGCTCGGCCTCCTTCGCACCACATTCCGCTTAAGGCTGACCGAGGCGTCAATCTTCGCTCGGGACGCTGACGGAACCAAGGCGAACAGGACAGCCATCCGCCTTCTTGCCTTCTATCAGGGCCTCCTCGTGCTCATTCGCGGCGGCGAAGACAAGGCCGGCCTGCAGCAGGCGATAGAAGACGAATTCAATCAACTGGAGACCATGTCATGACACCTGAGGCCCTCTGGAATCGATATGCAGCCATCTGGTCGCTGGATGCTTCCGCTCGCGAGCCGGAAATGCTGGCTTGCCTCGCTGACGATGTGACCTATTGCGACCCGAATGGAACGATTGCGGGGCGCGCCGGTCTCTCGGTTTATATGGCGGGCTTCAAGGAGAGCATGCCGCTAACCCGGTTCGAGATATCAAGCGTCCTTCACCATAATGACCGTTCGCTGGCGCGCTGGTCACTGCGCCACGAAGACGAGAGGATCTTGCAGACCGGCACGAGCTTCGGGGTGATTTCCAATGGCCGGCTCGGCGCGATCACCGGCTTCTTCGATCCTCTGGCGGAGCAGCACCATGAGTAGCGAGGCGACACGCAGGCTGGCGCTCGACTTTGCGAGCCAGATCGCCCCAGCCGGCTGCATCGATATCAGGCGCTTCTTCGGCGGATCCGCCCTGGTCCGAAACGGCGCGCAGTTCGGGTTCGTCATGAAGGGCACCTTGTATCTCCGCGTCGACAAAGCGATGCGCGCGGAGTTCGAGGCGGATGGCTCCGAACCGTTCAGCTACCGCGCTGCCGGCCGGGAGGTGACGGTTCGCCGCTACTACGCCGTTCCGGCACATGTGATCGACGATCCCGCGCTGCTGCACAGCTACGCGGAGCGCGCATTGCACGCGACCCCCACGCCCGGCCACAGGCTCTCCGACACGCTCCTGGCCGTCACCCCGTCCGCCTAGAGCCTTTCCGGGTTAGATTGAAGCATTCTGTTGGCTCAAACGGAGTCGGATGGTCGACCGGCCGGCGCGCGTCGTAGCCCAGCTCTACGGCCAAGCCGGCCGGTCGATCAGGCGGCCCGTTTCAGCCAACCCGAAGGGCCGGGCATCTTTGCGCCAGGATCAAAGGCGATCGGCTCGCACGTACCTTGGGGTATGCCCTTCGCCAATCGCCTTTGCCCTGACGAAAACCTGCTCCGGCAGAATGCTTCAATCTAACCCGGAAAGGCTCTAGCGCATCGGTGAGAACGAGGGGCCGACATCTGTCGGTCCCCTCTCTTTTGAGGTCCGGAAGCAGCATCTTCCGTTTCAGGTGTTCAAGCCGCCATCCACTGTGAGGATGGTTCCGGTGATGTGCCTTGCAGCAGGGCTCGCGAGGAAAGCCACAGCGGCCGCCACATCTTCCGGCTCGCCATAACGGCCAAGTGGGATCAAGGCACGCTGGAAGTCGGCGAAGTCACCATTGGCCGGATTCATATCGGTGTCGGTCGAACCCGGCTGGACGAGGTTTACGGTGATATCGCGAGATCCGAGTTCCCGCGCGAGGCCGCGGGTAAACGAGTGGAGCGCGGATTTTGTCATGTAATAGACCGTGCCGGTGTCACCGACGATGCGTTCGGCGCCGACGGAGCCGATGGTGATGACGCGGCCTCCCGCCTGCAGATAGGGAATGGCGGCCTGCGAAGCGAGCAGAGGCGACCGCACATTGACATCAAGCAGCGCATCGATCTGCTCGACGCTGACGTCGGCGATCGCACCGTAAAGCGCGATTGCGGCATTGTTGACGAGAATGTCGAGACCGCCAAGTGCCTGGGCTGCCTCGTCGACCGAGCGCTTCACGGCTGCCGGATCGGCGCTGTCGGCCTGGATGGCAAGCGCCTTGCGGCCCTTGCCCTCGATCGCCCGGACGACTTCGGCGGCGCGATCGGCCGAACGCTCATAGGTGATGGCGACATCAGCGCCCTTGTCGGCAAGCGCCAATGCGATGGCGGCGCCAATGCCGCGCGAGCCACCTGTTACCAGGGCACGCTTTCCAGCCAATTCTGTCATGAACTTCTCTTTCTGTAGTGATCGATATATAAATAGCTAGGCGCGTTGCGATGGGGTGTCAACGGGTTTATATAATGATCGATGCAAAAATCGGATGAGATGTCGAACGTCGATGAAACCCCTGCCCGCAGTCGCGGGCGGCCGCGGGCGTTCGATCGGGAAGCAGCCTTAGGGCAGGCGACCCGGCTGTTCTGGATCAAGGGCTTCGAGGCGACCTCGATCGCCGACCTCACCGAGGCGATGGGGATCGGATCGCCGAGTCTTTACGCGGCATTCGGTTCGAAGGAGGCGCTCTATGCCGAGGCGCTGCGCCACTATCGCGACAACAACGAGGCGCTCGTCTGGGCAGGCTTCTTTTCCGCGGGCACGGCCCGTGAGGCGGTGAGGTCGTTGCTGATGGATTCGGCCGCTGCCCTGACCGGCTGTGTCGCGGATATTCCCCGCGGCTGCATGGTGGCGCTCTCTTCGGTCGGCAGCGAGGGCCACGCGGAACTCGGCGAACTCGTGCGCGCCGCCCGCGCCATCACGCTCGAGCGCCTGAAGCTGCGCCTGAACCAGGCGATATCAGAGGGCGAAATTCCAGCCTCGACCGACGTCCACGCGCTTGCCCGCTTCGTGCAGACCGTTCAGAATGGCATGTCGATCCTGGCCCGCGACGGAGCGACCCGTGGCGAACTGGAGGCAGTGGCCGAGCTGGCCATGCTGGGTTGGGATACTCGAACCGGGGATGCTGAGCGCAGGCGGGGTTGATCGCGTTTCGAATATCGTTACGCAGATCATGCGTCGCCTTTTGGTCAGTCGGTCTCGGACGCTTGGTAGGATCGCTGGAGCACCGGCATTCAAGAGAGCCTCATCCTGAGGTGCCCCGAAGGGGCCTCGAAGGACGAGGCGTCCGCGCTGGTGTCAGATGGATGCAAGGAGTGGCGTTGCGACGTGTCCTTCGAGGCGATCCTGCGGATCGCACCTCAGGATGAGGAGCGTTGGAGGATGCCGCCGCTTGGCTCCCTCTTCTCAGCGGGATCGGAGGAAGGGAGAGGGCAGCCATTCGCGCGAACCGTCCGGAAATCGTTCGCACTTTCCGGCATCATGTCCTGAACGTTCAAATCTCGCCGGCGGCCGGCCCCCAGACATCCGTCAGCGCAAAACCGTTCGGATGCGGGTCAAAGGGGTCGAGCGCTACCTGGGTCAGGCCGAAGGTGAAGCCGCGGCCGGTGATGGTGGGGATGACGGCGGGGCGGCCGGCCACCTCGGTCACCGCTTGCAGCCCGACTTCGAATTCGGAGCCGATAATCGATTTCGAGGTGAAGGTGTCGCCGACCTTGGCCTTGCCGCGGGCATAAAGCGTGGCGAGATTGGCGGAGTTGCCGGTGCCGCAGGGCGAGCGGTCGGCCCGGCCCGGCCACATGGTGGTGCAGGTGCGCACCGTGCCGTCGGCTTCGGTATCACGGAACATGACATAGGCGACGCCCGAGATCGCCGGGATCTCGGGATGAACGACCTTGATGTCGCGGTTGATCAGTTCCTTGAGGATCATGCCGGCCTGGACGAGTCCGGCGGCATTGGCCTTCTCGATCGTCAGACCGATCTGGCCGACATCGACCAGCGCATAGAAGATGCCGCCATAGCAGATATCGGCCTTGATCCTTCCCCAATGCGGCGTGTCGATCCCGACATCGAGTTCATGGACGAAGGAGGGCACCATGGTCAGCCTGACCTTCTCGCAGCGCCCGTCGCGGCAGGTCGCCGTCGCCTTGACGAGGCCGGCGGCGGTCTCGAGCGTCACGATCGTTTCCGGCTCCGTCATCTCGACGATGCCGGATTCGAGAAGCGCCGTGGTGACGCAGATCGAGTTCGAGCCGGAACTCGCATGCGCCTGGTCGGGCTGCAGGATGATGAAGGCGGCGTCCGCCTCCGGGTGCCGGGCCGGCAGCAGCAGGTTGACCGAGCCGATCGGCGCGCCGCGCGGCTCCAGGCAAAGGAAGCGGCGGAGCTCGTCACCCTTCGGATCGGTGTTCAGCCAGTGCAGCTGGGCGGCGATGGTATCGCCGGGGATCTTCGGCACGCCGCCGATCGCGACGCGGCCGATCTCGCCTTCGGCATGGACATCCAGCAGCTGGATCGTGCGCTTCCATCTCATATAAGAAAACTCCAGATCAGACGTGACGGGTGACGCCGCCATCGACGCGAATATTCTGGCCGGTGATATAACCCGCGCCATCGGAGAGCAGGAAGGCCGCGGTCTTGGCGATCTCCTCCACATGGCCGATGCGCTTCATCGGCACCTTCTCGGCAGTCTCTGGCTTGTGGTTCAGGCTATCGATATAACCCGGCAGGATGCAGTTCATGCGGATATTGTCGGCCGCATAACGATCGGAATAGAGCTTGGTGAAGGCGCCGGCCGCGGCGCGATAGGTGCGGGAAACCGGGAAGACCAGCGAGGGCTCGTAGGCCGCGAAGGTGGTGATGTTGACAAAGGCGCCCTTGCCCTGTTTCAGCATGACCGGCGTCACCAGCCGCGCCATGCGCACCAGCGACAAGATCATCATGTCGGAACCGAGCGCCCAGTTCTCGTCCGAAATATCGAGCAGGTCGCCCTTCGGCGGATGGCCGCTCAGGTTGACGACGGCGTCGATGCGGCCATAGGTCTTCATCGTCAGGTCGAAGATCGCCTTGAGATCCTCGGCCTTCTCGGCAACGCCGCGCGAGGCGACGCCGCCAAGTTCGGTCGCCAGCTTCTCACAGCTTCCCGACGGCGACATCAGCGCCAGCTGATAGCCCTGCGCCGAGAGCTCGCGGGCGATCGCCTCGCCCATGCCGCGGCCGCCGCCGGTGATCAGCGCTACGGGTTTGGTGGTTTCGGACATCGGGACCTCCTAATATCGGTCTATGCGGAACGGGGTCATGTCGAGGGATGGTTTCAGCCCGGTCACCATATCGGCGATCACCAGCGCTGTCGTTGCCGAAAAGGTCAGGCCGAGATGGCCGTGGCCGGTCGCATAAAAAACGCCCGGCATCTTCGACGACGGCGAGATGATCGGGATCGTATCGGGCAGCGCCGGACGATGGCCCATCCATTCCGTCGTCTCCTCGACCTTGAGACCGGGCAGCGCACGCTGGGCATGGCGTACCAGCACTCGCGGACGGCGGAAATCGGGCGCCGCATCGAGACCGGCGAGCTCGACATTGCCGCCAACCCGGATGCCGCCCGCCGTCGGCGTCACCATGAAGGCGCGATGCGGCCAGATCACCGAATAGCGCATGGCGATGCCGGGCTTCATGATCTGCGTGTGATAGCCGCGCTCGGTTTCGAGCGGGATCGGCTCGCCGAGCTTTTCGGCGAGAAAGCGGGTGTGGACACCAGTGGCAAGCACCACCGAACCCGCCTCGATGCGCCTGCCATCCTCGAGGAGAACGACGGCGGTGCCATCGCCCCTGCGCTCGATATTCCGCACAGTGCCGGAGACGAAAGTGGTGCCCGCAGCCTTTGCGGCGTCTGCGAGTTTGACCACCAGCTTGTAAGGATCGCGGATCGACTTGTTGTCGGGGAGCAGCACGGCTTTGGCGATCGCCGGCGAAAGGCTGGGTTCGTAATGTTGGATGGCGCCGTTGCTCAAGACCTCGAATTCGAGGCCGTAGCGCTGCATCATGGCGAGATGGCCGCGGTCGGCGGCAAATTCCGCCTCGGTCTCGTAGATTGCGAGACAGCCCTCCTCCGTCATCAACTCGGGTGCGCCGATCGCCTGGAGCATCTGCCTGAAATCGCCAAGCGCCCGGTTCGACAGGAGCATGCCGGCATCCTCGATCTCTCTGAGGCGCGAGGGCCGGCCGGCAGCGAGGAAGCGCAGGAACCAGGGCAGCATCCTTACGGCATAAGAGGGACGCAGCCAGACCGGGCCTTCCGGATCGAGCAGCCAGCCGGGGATCTTTTTCCAGGTCGAAGGGCCGGAGCCGGCGGCAAAATCAAGCGCAATGCTCGCCATATTGCCGAAAGAGGTGCCGCGGCCCGGCTCGCCCTTGTCGATCAGCGTCACCTCAAGGCCGCGCCGCTGCAGCTCGAAGGCGATCGAGGCGCCGATCACGCCCGCGCCGACGACCGCCACACTCTTCTTCGTCTCATCCGCCATGCCATCAACCCATCGCACGGCAGACAGAAGTGCCGTCGTGAATCTGATATATCACAACAAGATGCGATGCCTAGAGAATTTCCATTTTTTCCGAATCACGGAAATTCTCTATCTTTTTGTTTCGCAATTCCGAAACGCAAACCCGCTGCGCACTTTTGCTGGAATTGCTCTGTGGAATTTTTACTGGCTTGCCGGCAGGCCGGCGCCGACGCTGTCGCCGACCGAACCGACGGTGTTGTTCATCGACTGGCCGAGGCGCTTCAGCTGGGCATCGTAGTTGCGCCGGGTGCGCGGATCGAAGATCGCAATCGGCGTGCTGACGGCGACACTGACAGCACTTCCGGCAGTCTGGGCAGCCCCCATCGCCACCGCGCCGACGGCCTCGCCAAGCCCGACATTGGAATCGGTGATCGTCTGGCCGGCAATCAGCCGGTCGCCGATCAGCTTCACCACCTCGGGGCTTTCGGCGAACTTGCCGTGGTTCAGTCGGTCGCCGCCCTTGAGCTTGGTGAGGTCGAGCACGGTGATGCCGGCCGCCTCAAGCTTGCTGCGATAGGGTTCGACGGAGGGATCGATCTGGCCGAGCCGGTCGACATTGCCGGAGATGCGCCGTGACAGCGCCAGAGCCCGATCGTCCTGCGAGACGAAGATGGTGAAGTGCGGCCTGTCCTTGCCGAGGCTCGCGAACTGGCGGCCGAAGACATCGACATCGAGATCCGGCGAGGCAAGGATGACATTGTTGATCTTCGGAGCGACGTGGCCGTTGCGGATCGCCATCTGCCGCAGCGCTTCGACGGTGAGCCACGTGCCCATCGAATGGGCCATGATGGTGACGTCGCTGACGGCGGGATTGGCGGCGGTGCGGGTCAACAATTCCTCCAGCGCGTCGCGGGAATAGTTGGTGCTTTCCTTGTCGTAATTATAATCGAAGATGCTGCCGCGCGACGGCCAGGTGAAGACGACGGGGGCAACGTCGGCATGCGAATCGTGGACGATCTGCGCGAAGCGGTAGACGGCATCCTCATAACGATTGTTGAAACCGTGGACGAAGACCAGTACGCGGCGGCTCTTCGGCATATGCGACTTTAGCCAGGTCTCGCCGGCCCGCTCGCCTTCCAGGGGATCGACAGAAACGGTGACGAAATCGCGCAGCGGATCGGCCGGCAGGCGGCTTGGCCATTGCACCTGGCCGACCTTGCGATTGGCCTCCGGCGGGATCGAGACGTCGACCGCATTGACGGCGAGCCCGGTGCCGCGCTCACCGGAGAAAAGCACGGCGGGATTGTCGTCGGCTGCACGCGTCGTCGCGACGAGCAGATCGACTTTCGACGTGCCGGGTGGCACGGTGCCGGCCGCCTGCATGACACCGACCGGCCTGCCGCCACAGCCGGAAAGCGCCATCATTGCCACCAAAAGACCTGTCAGGGCCGCGCGCGGGGCGCGTCTTTTGCCGATCATGACCAACTCCAATTGGTTCACGCACCGGACAGGCGGCGCCCGTTCAAATAGTCCGACGAGGCTTGCCGAGTCAAACCGCGGGAAGTGGACAAGAACATTCCTGTGAAAACCGCTGCACGCTTTTGCTGGAATTGCTCCTGAAACTTTCGGCCGCCCCCGGCGTTCTTTTCCGATCAGATTCAATCGATGGATCACGGTCATGAAGTCGCTCGCGATCACATGCTTATCGACATTGATGCTGATGCCTTCGCTCGGCTTGACGGAGACGCTCGGCGAAGCCGATATCCGCCGCGACATCATCGGCAAGACGGTCTACCTGTCCACACCGGTTGGCGGCGAACTGCCGCTGATCTTCCGCTCCTCCGGCACGGTCGACGGCAACGGCCAGGCGATCGGCCTCGGCCGCTATGTCAAGCCAAGCGATACCGGCCAATGGTGGATCGACGCCAACCGCCTCTGCCAGAAATTCCAGAGCTGGAACAAGGGCAAGCCGATGTGCTTCGAACTCGAACGCGCCGGCGCCAACACGATTAAATGGACCCGCGACAATGGCAAGACCGGCGTTGCCCGGATCGGCGATTGATCGATTTGACTTAAGGGAAATGAGACTGGGGGAAAAGAAAAAAGCCCGACGCGGGAGGAGGTGCGCCGGGCTCTTGATCCTGACTGACAACTGGGAGGAGGAGTGTTGTCAGTCCGATGTAAGAGCGCTGGGAGGAGGAGTGCGCTGCTTACGAAGATAGTAATAGCCAATTCTTTTGATTCGGAATAGCGAAAATACCGCAATGCAGCAATGCACTGCATGCAAGGCTTGCCCTCAAAATAACAGGTCGCCGCCTCATTTTGCAGCATGTTTGACCGGATGGTCAAAATTATGCCGAAAATCGCGGCCCCGGCCTGGATCTCCGACTTGCCCCTCATCCGCCTGCCGGCACCGACCGGGGTCGAGCCACCGGTCTCGACCCGTCCTTCGGACCCCCGTAAACGGGGCGAAGGGGATATGCCGCGCCCTCTCGATTCCCGTTACCTCTCGCAGGGCACGTCCCCTCTCCCCGTCAGAACGGGGAGAGGGTTAGGGTGAGGGGCAGCTACCCGCAAACCGGAAAGCCGTGGGTTCGCCCGTCAAGCGGCCTTGAAGACCTTCCTGCCTTCGCCGTCGAGGGCGGAGAATTCCTCGTTCGAGAGGGTGATGTCGACGGCTGCGACATTTTCCTCGAGATGCTTGACCTTGGAGGTGCCGGGGATCGGCAGCATGACCGGGCTGCGCTTCAGCACCCAGGCGAGCGCGATCTGGCTAGGTGCTGCATTGTGCTTCTTGGCGATCGTATCGAGCAGTGAGCCCGGCTTGGCGAGGTCGCCGGCGGCGAGCGGATACCACGGGATGAAGCCGATATTGTGCTTGGCGCAATAATCGAGCACGTCCTCGCTGGTGCGGTCGACGAGATTGTAGCGGTTCTGGACGGTCGCGACCTTGAAATGCTTCGAGGCCGCCTCGATGTCGGCAACGGACACTTCGCTCAGACCTGCATGGCGGATGAGGCCGCTATCGAGCAGCGATTTGATCGCATCGAATTGCTCCTTGGCCGGCACCTTCGAGTCGATCCTATGCAGCTGCCAGAGATCGATCTGCTCGACGCCGAGATTGCGCAGGCTCTTATGCACTTGCTGGATCAGATATTCCGGACGTCCGACAGGCAGCCAGATATCGGGACCGTGGCGGGTCAGGCCGCCCTTGGTGGCGATGACAGACTTGCCGCCATAGGGATGCAGCGCTTCCTTGATCAGCCATTCGGAGACATCGGGGCCGTAGGAATCGGCCGTATCGATGAAGTCGACGCCGAGTTCCGGCAGGCGCTTCAGCGTACGGATGGATTCGGCATGATCGGAAGGCTCGCCCCAGATGCCCTTGCCGGTGACGCGCATGGCGCCGAAACCGAGACGATTGATCTCGATGTCGCCGCCGATCTTGAAGGTGCCTGACTTTGCTGCATTGTATTGGGCTGCGTTGTGACTGGACATGGTCTTTCCTCTCTTATCAATCAATCAATCATTGAAATCGGTGGAACGGTCGGAGGCGGTTCAACGGCCGCGGCACGGATGCCGAGGCTTTCGGAGATGCCTTCGAGCGCGAATGTCTGCCCTGATCGAAAGCGATGCCCGCCATAATGATGATCCGCCCTCGCGGGGTCAGCAGAATGTGGCCGCTGCGACGCTTGCAGATATAGGACAGGACAGACCCGATAACAGGGCTCGATAAACGGGGCCCGACGAAAGAATTGGTGCTGGAACAGCGGCGCCGGATAGACGCGCGAGGAGCGTTCAAGCGCCTCGGATGGAATTGGATCGCATCTGCAGACAAGAAGCCAACTTGACCTATCCTCTCCAGGGGGATAGGTCAAAATCCAATTGGGATAGAGGTCTGCAATGTTCGTCAGCATCAGGGAATGGTTCGGTTTCGGTCATGGCGGTCAATCCCATGGCCACAGTCACGGCTCGCACGGCCACTCGCATGGAGATGCCGGAGGCCACGGTCACACCCACGGCGTCGTCGATCCCAGCATCGCCTCGTCCGAGCGCGGCATCTGGGCGATCAAGTGGTCGTTCGTCATTCTGGCCATCACCGCGGCTCTGCAGCTTGCCGTCGTCTTCTCTTCGGGCAGCGTGGCGCTGCTGGCCGACACCATCCACAATATCGGCGATGCTGCCACCGCAATTCCTCTGTGGATCGCCTTCACGCTGGTCAGACGGAAGCCGACAAAGACCTTCAATTATGGCCTCGGCCGGGTCGAGGACCTTGCCGGCATGCTGATCGTGCTGATCATTCTCTTCAGCGCCATCGTCGCCGGCTATGAGGCAATCGACCGCCTGCTGAACCCGCAGCCGATCACCCAGCTTCTGGCAGTGGCCGTCGCCGGCGTTATCGGCTTCATCGGCAACGAGGCCGTGGCGGTGTTCCGCATCCGTGTGGGCAGGCAGATGAATAGCGCCGCGCTGATCGCCGACGGCTACCACGCCCGCACCGACGGCCTGACGAGCCTGGCGGTCGTGCTCGGCGCCGTTGGGGTCTGGTTCGGCTTTCCGCTCGCCGATCCGATCATCGGCCTGCTGATCACCATCGCGATCTTCGGCATCGTCTGGCAATCGGCGCGCGCCATCATCACCCGCAGCCTCGACGGCGTCGAGCCTGGCATCACCGACGAGATCCGTCATGCAGCAGAGCATGTCGAGGGCATTGGTAATCTGACGGACGTGAAGGCGCGCTGGATCGGTCACCGGCTCCATGCCGATATCACGATCGCTGTCGGCAGTTCGAAGACGGTTGCCGAGGCGAATACGGTCGTACTCGCCCTCCGCAACGAGCTGAACGCCCATCTGCCGGCGCTGGGAACGGCGACGATCCAGTTCGAGACGGCTGAAACGACGACACCTGCCGAAAATCGTGGCGGCGGACATCACCATGCCCCCGGCCCGTTCACCGTCGGCTCCCCATTGGCGACCGGGTTGCTGGAGATCGTCGACACGCCGGATGGCGAGCGCTTCCGGCTGTCTGTCGGAAAGCACGCGCATGGCCTGCAGGCGGTCGTCGAGATCGATCGCGGAAACGGCGCCATCGAGCGGCTGCCGTTGCTTCCTTCGCCGACCGATCACCATGCGATGTTGAGCGCGGTCGCACCTGCCGAGCCGCACGAATTCGACGCCGTGCTGAAATTGATGGCGGGGCTTGAGGTGGACGATCTCCCCTTCCACATGGAAGAGCCGAATGGACATCAGCACTGAACTTGCCGATGAAGTGGCCGTCGACGTATGATCCACCGATCCCGTCGGAGGCGATGGAGGCATTCTGGAAATGGACACGATGACCGAACCGCACACGCATGCTACCCATCCCGACATCGTCAAGCGGCTCAAGCGTGCGGAAGGTCATCTGAAGAGCGTGATCGCCATGATCGAGGGAGGTCGGCCCTGCCTCGACATCGCCCAGCAGCTCTCGGCGGTGGAAAAGGCGATCATCAACGCCAAGCGCACGCTGATCCAGGATCATCTCGACCACTGCCTGGAAGAGACGGTCGGTGCCTTGCCGCGCGACCAGCGGCAGTCGATCGACGAGTTCAAGACGATCACCAAATATCTTTGAGGAAGTGACGGACGTTACCTGGCGGCCTATTCTTCGTGGGTAATGGCGGCCGCTTCGATCCTGCCGATCTGCCGGTGGCCATCGCCAAAGTGGGGCGCTATATCCTGCTTACAGTTTTGACGACGGGACTGGCCTGATGCCCTGGCAGCAGATCATCGAATTCCAGCGCGACATCTACCTGTCATTCGCAGAGCATATCAAGTCGTTCGCCGCTGGCGGCGGCTGGTTTGCTTTCCTTACCTTTCTTCCAATGGGCGTCGCCTTCGGAGCAGCCCATGCCCTGACGCCGGGGCACAGCAAGTCCGTGCTCGCCACTTACCTCACGGGATCCTCGATGAAGGCCCACAAGGCGCTGTTGGTATCGATAGCTCTGTCGTTCACCCATGTGAGCATGGCCGTGCTGATCGCACTGCTCGCGCTGCCTCTGGTCTCGCATTCCTTCGTCGATGCCGGGTCGGCACCCGTACTTCAGGCCGTCAGCCGTGGCCTGCTCGGCCTCATCGGCCTGTGGATGGTATCGAGCGCCCTCTTCCGACACGCACACACCCATTCAAGCGGCGAAGGCGTCGCCGTCGGTTTCATGGCCGGCTTGATCCCCTGCCCTCTGACCTTGTTCGTCATGACCTTCGCGATGATCCATCAGGTGGTCATCACCGGACTGCTCTTTGCCCTGTCGATGATGCTCGGGGTCTGCGTCACGCTCTCGGCGGTCGCAATCGTCGCCGTGATGTTCCGCGAGCAGCTCGCCCGCCTGCTGAGCACGCGGCCGAGGCTTCTGGCGGTGGTTTCGAAATCCATCGAGGCGGTGGCCGGCGCGATCCTCGTTGCCGTCGCTCTCCATGAAATCGTTTTTGCCTGATTGTTGTTTGCGGGCTTATGCAGCCGACCAAAAGCGGACGACTGAAATCGTCAGATCGACGGCGGTTGGAACCCGAAGCTGGGCTGCGCCCGCCTCAGGCGGCCCCGCGTCAACGCCCGGTCTTTGCCTCGTCGCCGAATTCCGCCAGCATCTTCCAAAGGTCGGTGAAAATCTCCCGGGCGAAATCCTGCGGCGAAGCACTTGGCGGGCGCAGCTGCCAGAGCTCAGCCCCGACGCGCAGCGCACCGATGACAATGGCCGCAAGGACGCGCATGCGGGGCCGCTCGAGCGGATTACCTCCCTTGCGCAGTAGCAGCGCCTCGGCGAGCTTCTGTTCGAGCCTGGCATATTTCAGCTGGTCGCGGGCCTTCAGCGCCGGCGTGCGATGGATGAGTTCGCCAAGCGCTAGGCCAGGCTCGTCGACGGAGGCGATGACGGTTGCGGTGATCGCCGCCTCGACCGCCGCGACAGAGGATTCTGCCGCCGGCCTTGCCGCGACCGCCGCCATCAGGCGATCGGCGAAGGCATCCTGCCAGGCGAAAACCACCTCTTCCTTGGAGGGGAAATAATCGAAGAAACTGCGTTTGGAGACATCGGCCGCCTCGGTGATGTCCTCGATCGTCGTAGCCTCGAAGCCGCGCTGCAGAAAGAGGGTCATGGCCGCCTGCTCGATGCGCTCGCGCGTCTGCCGCCGCTTGCGTTCCCGCCTGCCTTCGGTCGTCTCCGTCCGCTTGTTTTCAGCCATTCCGGCCCGGCATCATCGTTCAGCCGCCGGTTTCGTTGGAAAAGGCGGCGACGTCGTCGATGTCAGTCTCGCTCTCGCGATAGCCGATGCGCTCGCGCGACAGTTCCAGCGGTTTGCTGCGCGAAATCCTGTAGACAGACGCCGGCGGAAGGTTGCGCACTGTCCCGCCGATGCGCACCGCCTTCAGGTCGAGACGGTCGAGGATCGGCCGCGGTACCGGGCAGCGCGGACCATAGGTAAACTGATAGACGGCCCCGCCCGGCCGCATATAGGCGAAGGCGCCGGCCATGATCGAGGCGATCTTGCGGGGCGGCATGGAGAGCAGCGGCAGGCCGCTGACAACAGCGCCGACCGGTTCGCCTTCGAAAATATCGGCATGGGCGAGATGGGCGGCATCCATCTGCAACACGCGCGCCGTGGGGAAACGCGCCTGCAGCGAATTGATGAACTCGGGACCATACTCGATCAGCGTCAGATCCGCCTCGCTCACCCCGCGCGCCAGAAGCGCCCGGGTAAAGACGCCGGTTCCCGGGCCGAGCTCGATGATCGGACCGTCGAGTGCGGCAATTTCACTGGTCATGATCCTGGCAAGCGAATCCCCCGACGGCGCAATCGCCGCCACCCGAAGCGGATTGCTGATCCAGGAGCGGAAAAAATGCAGGAAATCGGCGCGTGCGGACTTTGCAGTCATGATTATCCCACCTGTCTGAAATTCGATTGATTACGAAATGCGACCATCGCGGCGAGCATGGCAATTCCAAGGCATACGCGTCAATCGCTCCTGGCTGCGGCTTTTCGCAACACCACTGTCAACAGTTTGCCTGATTCTGTACTTATTGCATTTTTGCATTCGATGCAACATCGCATGAACGACAGTTGGGGAAGGACATGTCGTATCCGGCTGGCAAGGCCGAGGATGGCGCCGAGGGAAGAGCGATGTCTGCCAACAAACTGAGGGCGGCTCGGAGGCCGCCCTTCAGCTCAGAGGGGGCCGCGCGATGGCGAACGGCCGAGCGCCTCGTTAGTAATTGCAGCTGGAGCTGCTCGTCGGGTTGAAGCGGAGCTTGCAATCCATGTTGAGCGGCTTCTTCGGGTTCATCATATAATGTGTCGAACCCGTGGTTTCCGAGGCGCGCTCGCCGATCGAACCGGTCGTGCGCCGGTCGTGCTGCACCGTGGTTTCTTGGCTCGCAACCGGACGCGTGGCTGCACCCTGCTCTGTCGCGCTCGACTGGAGGGGAGCTGCCGTGGCCGAGAAGGCCGAGAGGCCGAGGATTGCGCCGAAGGCAGCGGCCATCAGGCCGTTCTTGAAAGTCGTGGTCATCATCGTCTCCTTGGGAGGATTCAGGGAATTTACGCTCCGGAGTTAGGAAGGCGATCTGTCACATACTACGGTGTCAAATAAGAGGTCACGGATATGTGAGCAGCGGCCCGATCGAGAAAAAGGCGGCTCATCGCCGCCTCTTTCATTTGCCGGCTCAGTAGCCGTTATCACACGGCATGCTGCCGGGACCGATCGATCCGGAAAACTTGGAGTTGCACATTCCCGGGGCTGCCGGCCTATTCACCGGCCGGCGGACGGAGCCCGTAGTGCCGGACTCGACGCCGAAGGCGGCAAGCGGATACCAGTAGCCATCGGAATGGCGGCGTGTGCCGGGGCGCTCGGTGCGGAAGCCATGATAGCCATGCCAAGTCCCGGCATGTGCTTTATATTGCACCATTTTCACGTCAGAGACAGCAGGCGGGGGAACCGTCTGAACGGGTGCTGCCTGCGCGGGAGCGATTGCCGCGAGCACGAGAAGGGCGCCGAGCGCGGCGGTGGAAGGGGCAAGTCTGAACATTTTCATGATAAACCCTCCTTAGTGGATTTATCTCGGGAAAATGCCTTCAAGGCGTGCCGAGTTCCGTGGCTCACACGCAATTCCAAAACTCGTGATTGCAGGCGATCCGGCGTGACTAAATCGCCGAAAAACGTGAAAAGTCGCGATCAGCAGACGGGCTCAAACAGTGCTTGTGAGGAAACTTGAATTCTCTGTTCTCAATTCGCGTATAATGTCCGGTAGCCCTGGCCGGAGAGGCAGGCGACATATTGGCGGTGGGCGGCGGCGCGCGCTATCGTTTCGGCCTCCAGCTCATCGGCCCCGGCATAGCCGGTCAGTTGGGCGCGCAGCTGATACTGCTTCCTCGCCTCGTCATACATGGCGTTGCCGTCGGTCATGCAAAGCCCATGCGCGACAGCTGGCGGATTGACCGGCACGCCGACCGCCAGGAGTACGGGATCATTGGCATGGTCGATGCAGCCGCCAAGGCCCGTCATGATCGCCAGGGCAGCCAGAGCCCGAAAAATTCCCACCGTCATGCATTCCTCCGGCTGAAGCGCCTCTGAATCACCAAACCTGCGGATACATCAGGAAGGTTGCGCGAAACTAGGCAGACGGCTTACCTCAATTTCGGCCGGACGGCGCCGCCTGTCCCAGAGATGTTTAAAATATTGCTAAAATAGTATATTAATGCTTACTTATAGTCGTAGACACTAATCTTTCAGGAGGGAAGGATTATGGCTTCGCCGTGGGTAAACGACGCGCTGTCGCACGCACAATCTGCGTTTTCCGGCAACAACAACACAGATATCCTTGAGGTTGGAGGCGGCTCTCGCACGCATATCCCCTTGAAGGGTGCCAGATATACCGTCGTTGATATCTCCAAGGAGCAGCTCGAGAAGAACAGGGACGCGGCCGAGCGGATCCTCGGCGATGCTCAAACCATCGACTATGGGGATCGTCACTTCGACGCCTGCGTCTTCTGGGACGTTCTAGAGCATTTGGAAAGCCCGCGCTCTGCCTTGTTGAGAGCCCATGACACCCTGTCTCCCGGTGGTCTGGTGTTCGTCAAGGGTCCGATCCTGAACTCAGCCAAGGGGATCTTCACCGATCTGACGCCCTGGTGGACCCACGTCTTGTTTTATCGCTACGTTCTCAGGCAGAAAAACGCCGGAAAACCGGGCTATGCGCCATTTCGCGTCGAGCACGCCGCAGAGGCATCCCATTCGGAGATTGCCGGGACATTGAAGGAACTCGGCATGGATGTCGTCTTCGTCGGCGAGTATGTGTCGACACAGGTGCACGCGCTCAAGGACCGAATTCCCCCACTTTATTGGCTCTATGAAGCTTTCGGTCTTCTGCTTCGCACCACTTCTGCCGGAAAGATCGGGGGACGGGAGACGGAGTTCCTGATCGTGGCCAAGTGCCGTGGCCAAAGCAGATCGGTATCTTTGCATTAAGTCTCTTCATCTGGTGACCGCTGCAGACTTTTGAGCGATATGCATCGGAGCGGAGCGCGTCCTTTCGGACGCACTGTGCTCTGATGCTTTCAATTCTCGCATCGTGCTAGAAATCCGCGCTCTTTAATCGTGCGGCCAGGAAGTCTGCGAACAATTTGGTTTTCGCAAGGGGTATCTTTGTGGATGGCCAGACGGCGTGAATGGGAATCCTGGTGATTTCGAAGTCCTCGAGAACCACCTGAACGACATCATCGTCGACCAGGCGGCGGATCTGCCAGAGCGGCGCGCGGCCGACTCCAAGCCCGCGTGCGACGGCAACATGGGCGGCAGCGGCGCTATCCGTCTTGAAGCGTCCATGGACGCGAACGCTCTTGTACTTGCCTTCGATACGGAACGGCCACTTCTCGATGTCCGTATCATCGGCGGCGTGCAGAACGCAGTGATGGTTTTCAAGATCATCGGGATGTCCGGGGCGGCCGTGCCGGGCGAAATAGGCCGGTGCGCCAAATATCACGACACGCAATTCGCCGATGCGTCTGGCCTTGAGCCCGGAGTCGGGCATAAGTCGCGGGCAGCAGCCGTCTGGCTGCCCTTTTCGATAATCGCCACGAAGGCTGCAAGATCATCCAACCGGTCCATCGAAACTCTCCCGATCTTCGGAAGAGTCTACGTCAATCGCAGCCGGTTGTCTCGGTCAGCGGGCACCCGATATGGAATGCCGACGCGTCTTTTGCCTGTCACCCATTTGCCTGTCACCCAAGAGAGGAGCGCATCATGACCACGAACAAACGGACACTGCTGTGTGCAGGCCTCACCGCGACCGCCGCGCTGGCGGCAAAGGCCACCGGTCTGGCAGCGGCCGCGAAGGCGGGAGTGGCTCCGTCCGTCGCCGGCGATGCCGTCACCGCAGCGGCAGAGGATTTCGGCCACCTCATTCATAGGAAACCGCAGGCCGTTCTCAAACCGGCATCGGCGGCCGGTATCACCGAGCTGATGCCGTGGGCAGCAAGCCGGGGTTTGAAGGTCGCGGCCCGTGGACAGGGCCATTCGGTCTTCGGCCGGGCGATGGCGGAGGGCGGCGGCGTGCTCGACATGACATCGATGCGCACGATCCATGATGTCCAGCCGGATCGCATCACTGTCGATGCCGGCGCGACATGGAGGGCCGTTCTCGACGCCGCCTTGCCGCATGGGCTGACGCCGCCGGTGCTCACGAATTATCTTGAACTGTCCGTGGGCGGCACGCTTGCTGTCGGCGGCATAGGCCCGACAACATTGCGATACGGCATGCAGACCGACAATGTGGTGACCGGTGACGGTCGTCAACTCACGTGTTCACCAAACTCAAATCCGGATCTTTTCGACGCCATCCGTGCGGGGCTTGGCCAATGCGGCATCATCACGCGGGCCACCTTGCGTCTGGTGCCAGCCCCGCAACGGGTTCGGCGGTTCAACCTGTTTTACGCCGATTTGCGCTCCTTGACGGCCGATCAGCGGACGGTGCTTACCGACGGCCGTTTCGATCAACTGCAGGGCGCCATTCTACCCGACGGCGCCGGCGCCTGGCGATATCAGCTCGAGGGTGCCGTCCACTACGACGGCCAGGCGGCTCCCGACAATGATGCCGTGCTCGCCGGCTTGTCGGATCAGCGCAGCGCGGCGGTGATTTCCGATCTGACCTATAACGAGGATCTCAACGCGTTTGCGCGCCTGGAAAGCCTGCTTCGTTCGAACGGCCAATGGTTTCATCCTCATCCGTGGCTGCTGACATTCCTGCGCGGCTCCAACGCCGAGCAGCTTGCCGGCGACATTCTGGCCGAGCTCAACAACTCGGATGTCGGTCCTTTCGGACGGATTACCTATTACCCGATGTTCACAAAGGCGCTGCATACGCCCCTTGTCCGGATGCCGGATGAGAGCGTCGCCTTCCCGTTCAATCTCATCCGCATCCCGGCATCGAAGGACGCGGCCAAGGCGGACCAGATGGTCGCAGGGAACCGCGTGGTCTACAAGCGGCTTCGCGACGCGGGCGGTATTCTCTACCCCGTGAGTGCGTTTCCCATGTCGCAGAACGACTGGAAGGATCACTTCGGGCCGAGATGGTCGCTGCTCCATGACGCCAAGCAGCGCTACGATCCGCTCGCCACACTGACGCCCGGCTACACCATGTTCTGACTGCGGCTGGATGTGTCCGAGCGAATGCTTCTTTGCTCCATGCCGGCACTCCCCCACCAAGATCTATATAGCACTTCGGAATCCCGAAATTGGTTGGGGCATTGAATTCATTCAACGTTTCTTCACCTGCACAGGTCACGAAGCGCGGCGGATTTCGGAATCCCGAAGCGGGGGGATTTCGGGATTCCGAAGTGGGATTTTTTTCTTCCTGCCGACGCGCCCGCGTTTGTCGGCGGCAATCTTGCGGTCGGTCTCGGACCATTTCCGGCATCTTTCCGCCGTGCATTGCTTCCACTCGTCGGTGGGTGGCGCCCCTTCATGGTCACCGACAAAAGTCAGCGTGAACCGGTTGGGATGCGCGACCCCGCTGCCTGCCCGGCCGCGACGAACTTTTATCAGCCCCTTATATTCAAGCTCGTCGATCGCATCGGCCACATATTCGCCGGTCACGCCGTAGGACACGAACTGAGGGTGGGTTACGATCAGCTTGCCGTTTTCCAAGGCGGCATGCGACGTGTGCTCGATGACGATGCGGAAGAAGGCGCGGCAGGCATTCGCACTCAATGTCGTGAAGGCCGCAGATTCCAGCAACTGAATGGTGAACCATTGCCAGCGAAGACTGCCGTCATCTGCCGCGCCCGGCGGAGCGGTATGCTTGCGCACCATCGCCCGCGTCTTGCCCTGGCTGGTTCGGCTTTTGTCGCGAGGGTTGAATTCCGCCATCAGCCCCTGGCCCGTGTTGTCGGTCGATATCCGCCCGCCTTCCCGAGCCCGTTGCGGGAACTCCGTTCATGCAGCGCGTGACGGCCAAAGCTCGTCCACATCATCGCCCCATCTCTGAGAAAAAATTTGCTCAACATCTAACAGTCCGTGGTTGCAATGGCTGCAAACCTAGCGCAAGAACGATCCATGAACTAGGAAAATATTCTTAGTTGGGAACTTCTATTATCGAGTCCCTTCTGCTAGGATCGCTGCAATGAATCTCGGGGGTAGAAGCGCGATGCAAATAAGCGGCATGGGGGAGAAGAGCGTGGTCGTTTGCGTCCGGCGATTGCTGGCATTTGATTTCGATCTTGCTGGGAAGCGCCGTTCAGGCTTTTTCCTGCGATCAGCCGATCGTGATATCTAACTGGTCGTTCTGTGCGATCGCCAATGTGACCGATGAGGGCGGCGACGCTGATTGGAAAGTCGTTCCTGGATGGACTCGCGAGAAAGCCATAAGCGCGTATTTCGGAAACGATCCGCGGCTCTTAGCAAACCACGGACTTTGCAATGCCAAATTCCATCACGTCGTCCTCTGCCAGCCGGGCTGGCAAACGGGCAACCCGGATGAGTGCTCATATCTGGTTTGCAGCGGCTATTACTCATCCTTGTTCGGAAAAAAAGAACAGGAAGACTTTTTGAGAGACTACCCGACCGCTCAATAGTTTTTCGCTTCGCTGCCTGGCGGCAGAGACTGGAGCGGCCGATGAAAAAAGCTTAACCTTGATCTCTCAACCGCTGGGTCGGTCGCTGACGGCAAATAAACGGGTGAATCGGCGCTAAGGCGGACTTCAATCCTTCGCTTCAGAGATCAGACGAATCAGAGTTCCGGCACTCGCCGCAGCGCTGATTGCCGTTGCGATCTGCCGGAGCGGTCCACGCGCGACAAGCGTCTCTGGCGGAGGGTATTTTCCGGGACCGAGAGATTAAACTTGAGGTGGCATAATTACTTCGAATCCCCTAGGCATTTGCACCTCACCAATCCACGACAGCCACTTTCTCGGGAATGTTTCATGCACAACGCCAAATTCATTCGCTACGCCGCCTTCTCCGCATGCGTCGCTTCTGCGGCATTTCAGGCCGGGCAGGTTCTGGCCGATTCGGCCAATGACAAGTTCTTTGACGCAGCCCTTTGCGAGCCACCCTATACGATGACATCGGCAATGAAGATCTATGATGTCGTGGAAGCTCTGGCCAAGCCGGACACGTCATCCTTGGGTGCGGCAATCTACAAACTCCCAAACCAGATAGACCGCGACGGCTTTAAGTCGACCGAGGTTTTCTTTGCAAGCAACGCGGTTGGAATTTTGGTCGAAGGCGAGCGCGCTGACGATCTGGCCGCAAAATACGGTTTGAAGCCGGAGACCTCGGACCTGCTCGGCACATCCACCAAGGGCTATTCGCGCGAGCTGCCGGCAGATCTGCAGCCCGAACCCGGAATGGCCGGGCCTGGAAAGGTCTCCATCGTTGCCCGCCAAGGCAACGCCCTGCCCGGCAAAACCTTGCTGGCGTGCGAATTCGTTCAGGAATTCTAGGTGGCGCCGCATAAGCGCGTAAAACGGCGGCACGAAACCCTTTTCGAAAAGCACATCCCAGCAGTTCGCGGATCGAGAAAAGCATCTCGTTCATACCGCACTCGCCACGCCGGATGAATCGCCCTATGTGTGCAGGCTTCAGCGGCAGAGAGCACGCAGCGGAGATCTTGAGATCATGCAAACCATTTGGAAGAAGCCGGTGACGCTCGCCCTTGAAGGCCCGGATCAGTGGGTGGTGATCCAGACGACCCAGGCCGCGACATGGGCGCTGGTCGAAGATTGGCCGACCGAAGAGGGACCTGCCTTGGACAAGGCCTGTGCGGTTTGCGCGGATGTCATGGCGGGAAAACGAAACCGGGAAGAGGCGCGGCAGGCGTTCATCGACGCTGCGATCGAAGCCGGAATCCCCATTAAGGAATGAGGCCAGGAGGCTCTGCTAGCTGAACTTCCATCCGGTCGGCGAGAGCCAGGTAGCGCGGATGGTTCCGGAGAGGCTCCAGGTCGCTGTCCTTTTTCATCCAGGCCACGACCGACGCGACATAGGTAGGCGATCCGGACGCCTGCCGCTCAAGGCAGGCGATGGCCTCAGCAGGTTTTCCGAGCTTCGCATAGCAACAAGCGAGATTATAGAGGACTCTGAGATCGTCCCCAGCGATTGCGGCGGCACGGGACGCCCACGACGCTCCACGCTCCATCTCGCCCAAATCCGCCAGCAAACAGCCGCCGTAGCACATAAGGATCGGCTCGTCGGGATGTGCGGCAATTTCTCCTTCTATCAGTCGGAGGCATTCTCGCGCCGACTGTACCGCCTCTTGATGGTGTCCAAGGGATACATGGACCGCTCGCAACTGGTCCCAGGCCCGATAATCATCTGGCTTCAAGGTGATGGTGCGCTCATAGAGACTGCGCGCCCTTTCGAACTGGCCCTGCGCGTGACAATTGCGCCCGTGGAAGAAGTTCGCCTCGAAAGAGGTCGGATCTCCTTCGAGGGCGAGCTTAAACTCGGCCTCCGCCTCAGCGCGCAGACCCTTGGTAAACATTGCGATACCTCGCGATGCATGGGCGTCGGAGAGACCTGGATCGAGCTCCAGAGCCCGGTTGGCGTTGTCTATGATGTTGTCATATGTGGCTGCCGGATCATTGGCGAGCAGAAGGTAGGAGTCGCAGTCGGCCAGTCCGGCATAAGCCCGCGCATAGAGCGGATCGACGTCAATGGCCTTCGCGAACAGACCACGGGCTGTCTTTATGCTCCTCGATTCGTGTCCACGGTAAAAGAACGATCGCCCCATCAGATAAATTTGATAGGCCTCCGGATTGTCGGTTCCCCGCTTGGTGATGGTCTCAAGCTCCTTTGCGAGGAGCCGCACCTTAAGCGCGTCGACAATGTGCTTGGAGATTTCGTCCTGCAGCGCGAAGATATCTTCAAGGTCGCGGTCGTACCGCTCCGCCCACACGTGCCCGCGATCCGTTCCATTGATGAGCTGAGCCGCAATGCGCACTTTGGTTCCGGCCTTGCGCACGCTGCCTTCCAGCACATACCGCACGCCGAGTTCGCGTCCCACCTGCTTCACGTCCACGGAGCGACCTTTGTAGATAAAGCTTGAATTGCGGGCGATGACTCTGAGCGCCGACACTTTCGCAAGATCGGTGATGATGTCCTCGGTGATGCCATCGCTGAAGTATTCCTGCTCGGGATCGCCGCTCATGTTGGTGAACGGTAGCACCGCGATAGACACGCCTTCGCGTTCGGCGGCGGCCACCGCCGCAGCAGGCCGCTTCGGCGGCGAATCTTGCCATGCGTGTTCGAAGCGCGCCATATGGACTTGTATGGGCCTCTCATGGTTCTTCACGGAATGTTGGCCGAAATCCTCGAAGTCGAACCCCAACTTGCTGCCGATATGCTCGCGCACGATGCCGGCGATCGCGACCCCGCCGGGATCGGCAAGGGATTGCAGGCGCGCCGCGACGTTGACCCCGTCACCATGGATGTCGTCACCATCGACGATGATGTAGCCGAGATTGACTCCGATGCGATATACGAGCCGGCGGTCCTGGGCCTCCTGGGGTCCGGCTCTAGCTATCCTGCTTTGAACCTCGGTCGCGCACCTCACGGCATCGGCAACGCTGGCGAACTCCACCAGCATCCCATCGCCCATCAGCTTGACGATCCGTCCGTTGTGAGCGGCAATACAGGGGTCGACCAAGTCATGCCGCAACGACTTGAGGCGGCTCAGCGTGCTGATGTCATCGATTTCCATCAAACGGGTGTAGCCGACGATGTCAGCCGATAGGATCGCCGACAGCCTGCGTTGCATTGGAAGCCCCCACACCCTGTTGACCGCAATGCTTGATCGTAGCGCTTAGAATCCGGCGCAATCATGTCGGGAGAATGGCAGGCGCTAAAGGTGAGCCGTTGGGTGGGCGCTGAGGAGCAATCAGCAAACCTAAGCTTTTTTGGGCGCAAACCTTCGCGGTCTTACCAACCGTTCAGGGCTTTGCAGCAGATTTGCGGTGACAGAAAAGAAATGGCGCACCCGAAGAGATTCGAACTCCTGACCCCCAGATTCGTAGTCTGGTGCTCTATCCAGCTGAGCTACGGGTGCGTGCAAAATGCGGCGGTGCCGCTTGCGTGGCGATCCTCTAAAACGTCCTTCGGGACAATGCAAGAGCATTTCTGAAAAAATCGCGTCTTTGTCTGCCAGCAGCCGCGCCTTCGGAAATCACGTCACTTCTCGATATGCGTCCGGCTGCGGTAATCCTCCAGCGAAACCGGGCGATCGGGGATCTCGATGCGGAACTGCGTGCCGACCGTCGGTTTTTCCACCAGCGCAATCGTGCCGCCATGGGCAAGTACCAGCTCGCGGGCGATGGTGAGGCCGAGGCCGGTGCCGCCGGAACGGGCCGAGCCGCGGAAGGCGGCAAAGAGGTTTTGGCGCGCTTTCAGCGGCATGCCGGGGCCGGTATCATCGACCGTGATGCTGACGACGCTGCCGACGCGCTGGGCGGCGACGGTGATGCGCTTCAAGGCGCCAGGCGCACCCTCGCTCGGCGCGGTCAGCGCCTGCAGCGCGTTGCGGCAGAGATTGTGGATGACGCGGAACAGCTGTTCGCCATCGGCGTCGACCTTGAGATCGGCGCCGATCTGCTCGACGAATTCGATGCCGCTTTGCGGATCGATCGCCAGCATGTCCTTGACGTCCTGGGTCAGTTCCAAAAGGCGGATATGGCGGCGGCGCGGCGCGGATTCGCTCGCCTTGCCGTAGGACAGCACCTCGGTGGTATAACCGACGGCGCGGTCGATGGTGCGCAGCAGCTTCGGAGCGAAGCTCTTGACCATCGGATCATCGACATCGACCAGCCGGTCCGACATCAGCTGCGCGGAGGCCAGGATATTGCGCATGTCGTGATTGATCTTGGAGACGGCAAGTCCGAGAGCGGCAAGGTTCTTCTGCTGCTTCAGCGTCTTTTGCAGCTCCATCTGCATCGAGGTGAGGTTGCGGCCGGCGACGGCCAGTTCGTCGCGGCCGCCGTCACCGATATAGATATGGGCCGGGTTGTCCGGATCGGAGGAGAATTGCTGCATGCTGCCGGTCAGCCGGCGGATCGGGCCGATGAGGATGCGGTTGATCGCAAAGAAGATCAGCGTTGCCGTGAACAGCGAGATCAGCACCGACAGCAAGAGGACATTGCGGGAATAGACGAACATCGCCCTGCGCAGCGGCCTGTCCTTCATCACCACCTCGACGCCGGTGTTGGTGTCGCCGACGGGGCCATAGACGCGGATCATCCTGTTGCCGCCGAAGACCAGCGTGTCGAGCGCGTCGCGTATGGCCGTTACCGGCGGCACGTCGGTGAGATCGTAGGCTTCGTCGACGGAGGTCGGCATATCGGTCGTCGCCAGCAGCCGCGAGGTGCCGTCCTTGCGCAGCACGATCGCCTTGGTGCCGGTCGCCTCCAGCGTCTCCTTCTGCAGCGCGCGCGGCAGCTCGACCGGCTGCAGCCCATCGATGACGATGGCGGCGGCAGCGGCCGTGTTCAGCCTATCCTGCAGCCAGCGCAACCGCATGCTGGCGACCGAGGGAAAGAAGATCAGGATTTCGGCGAGCATGATGAAGACGATGGTGAGCCAGAGCAGCTTGCCGGAAAGGCCGCCGAACAGGCCGGCAGACGGGCACGGCGCCCTTGCGGCCTCGCCGGCCGCCGGGTTTTCCGCCGAAGGATTGTCGCCCTGGTCTCTTATCGGCATTCTCGTCTCGCCCGATCGGCAGCATTTCAGCCGCCCTTACCGTTGAGCTCTATATTAGACCAAGATGCTCCGCTTTCAAATCTTTGCGAGCAGCGTCACGTCGTCACAAAGAAAACGCCGCCCGAGAGGAGGAAAGCCCCTCCCCAACCCCTCCCCACAAGGGGGAGGGACTAATTTGCGGCGCCCGCGCAGCAAATGTCAGCCTTTCCGCGGATGAAACGACGAAGTGGGAAGCGCCAGTGCGACAGATTGAGCCCCTCCCCCTTGTGGGGAGGGGTTTGGGGCGGGGTCTTTGCCGACCGGGCAGAAAAAACTAACGCCGCCCGGAGGCGGCGTTAAAAGGCGCGTGATCAGTAAAGCTTAGAACTCTTCCCAGCTCTGCTCGGCTGCGGCCGCATTGCCGCCGAAGGCGCGGGCGACCTTGGCGATCGCACGGCGGGCGGGCGAGGCAACCGGTCTTTGCGGCTCGTTGCGGACAAGCGCCACGGGTGCCTGCGCATCATCCGACAATTTGAAGCGGGCAATGAGGCGCACCAGTCCACCGGCTTCGGCTGAAAGCCTGTGGGTGGCGGCGGAGGTTTCTTCCACCATCGTCGCATTCTGCTGTGTCACCTGGTCCATCTGATTGACGGCGGTATTGACTTCCTTGAGGCCAGTCGACTGTTCGGTCGCAGCCGTCGCGATCGAATGGATGTGGTCGTTGATGGCGATGACACGGGTGCCGATTTCGGCCAGTGCCTCGCCGGTCGCCTGCACCAGCTTGACGCCGACCTGCACCTCGTTGCCCGATTTGGTGATCAGCGCCTTGATGTCCTTGGCGGCCTTTGCCGAGCGCTGGGCGAGTTCGCGCACTTCCTGGGCGACCACCGCAAAACCCTTTCCGGCCTCGCCGGCGCGGGCCGCCTCGACGCCGGCATTCAGCGCCAAGAGGTTGGTCTGGAAGGCGATCTCATCGATGACGTTGATGATCTGGCTGATTTCACGCGAGGCCTGCTCGATGCGGCCCATCGCCTCGACGGCATTGCCCACAACGACGCCGGAGCGGCCGGCATTCTCCTTGGCTTCGGACACCATGATGGTGGCTTCATGCGCCCGCTCGGTGGAATTCTGGACGACGGCGGTGATCTCGTCGAGTGCCGCCGAGGTCTCTTCGAGGGCGGCTGCCTGCTGCTCGGTGCGCTTCGACAGGTCGTCGCTGGCATTGCGCAGCTCGGCGGTGTTGCCGTTCATCGCTTCCGTCGTCGCGCGCACTTCGCGCATCGTCGCCTGCAGCGTGACGAAGGTATTGTTGACGTTCTGCTGCAGCTCGGCGAAGGCGCCCTGGAAATTGCCGCTCATCGTCTGGGTGAGGTCGCCTTCGGCAAGGCTTGCGATGACGCGGCGGGTCTCGCCGATGCCGGCATCGACGCTCGACAGCAGCGTGTTGATGTTGCCGGCGAACTGGTTGAGGTTGTCGTCCTCGTAGTCCTTGCTGATGCGGTGGCCGAAATCACCGGCTGCAGCCGCGGCCACGACGACGGACATGCTCGACTGCAGGTCGTCGCTCTTGGCACGCATCGCCGCTTCCTGGGCGTTGAGGCGCTTGACGGCGAGGCCGTTTGCCTTGAAGACCGCAACCGCTGCGGCCATCTCGCCGATTTCGTCCGGACGGCCGGCGAAGGGAACCTCGGCGTCGAAATTGCCGTCGGCGACTTCCTTGATCGCATGGGTGACGCGCTTGATCGGGCGGCTGAGATGGCTGGTGCCGATATAGAAGCCCATGCCGATGCCGACCGCGATGCCGATGCCGGTGATGCTGAGCACGAGCATCAGCACCCAGGAGCGGAAGCTCTCGATCTCGGCATTGACGGTTTCCAGTGCTGCCTTGTCGGTGGCGACGACGGCATCGATTTCCGCCTGGAACGCCTTGCGGTTGGCGCGGTTGGCGTCATTGTTGCCTTGTTGGCCGGCGGCTTCGGGGCCGACTTCCGTGCCGAGGCGGGCCGTTTCCGTGCGGAAGGTGCGGAATTCCGCGGCGCGGGCGACAAGCTTGGCAAAATCGGCCTTCTCGCTCTCGGGGACGAGCGGCGCCCAGCCCGAAATGACCTTGTCGATCTCGTCGAGGTCGGCCATCAGGCCCTTGGCGAAGTTCGGCGTGTCCTTGATCGTTTTGGCGGCATAGATGCCGCGCGCCTCCATGACCACAGCCGTGACGAAACGGTTGAGCCGCTCGCCGGCATAGGCGCGGGCGGCGGCCTGCTCGTAAGCCGTCAGGTTGCGACTGTATTCGTGCATGGCGGACAATGCCGTTGCGCCGATCAGAAGTGCGACCGCGCCCATCACGCAAACCAGCAGATTAATTTTGCCCCGGATCTTCAATGCAATGCTCCTAGCTACGCCACTGCCTGGAAAGCAAATTCCCAGTCGATGCGTTGAATATCGGCGAAATTAATTAAAGTTAGATTTCTAATATTTACGATTATGGCTTTGGAAGTGATCCATGCCGAACGCGGTCGGAAGGCGTAAGCGCCTGAAAACCAGGGCGATTGATCTGCCGCGGCGCAAAAATACAACCACTCAGGGCATGCCATATTTCTTAACACCAAAGTGCGAAATTACTTTCGAGGCCGGCAGCGCAGAGTGAAATTATCCGGCATAATTGACTTTTACGGGCTTCGTCCTTATAAGCCCGCGCACGTTCGGTCACTCAAGCCTTTCATGGCCCGCCCGTTCGAAAAACAACGCTCCTTGCATTATGCAAATTCAAGAAGGGCCGCACTCCGCGGTGTTTAAAATAAATGAAGCGTACCTACCAACCATCCAAGCTTGTTCGCAAGCGTCGCCACGGTTTCCGTGCGCGCATGTCCACGAAGGGTGGCCGCAAGGTCATCGCAGCCCGCCGCGCGCAGGGCCGCAATCGTCTGTCGGCGTAAGACCGGGTTGCCCGGTAAGAGATGGCGGGCGAATTGACGACCAGTGAGAAGAAACACACTGTCGGGCGGCTGAAGAGCCGCCCGCAGTTTCTTGCCGCGCGCGAGGGCGAAAAACGCCGGGGCGGCCTCTTCCTTCTCGAAGTCCTCGACCGGAAGGAACCCGACAGCCAGGCACGCGTCGGTTTTACAGTCACCAAAAAACATGGCAACGCGGTCGAACGGAACCGCATGCGCCGCCGCCTGAAAGAGGCGGTGCGGCTTCATGCGGGGTTTGCAATGCAGCCCGGACACGACTATGTGGTTGTCGCGCGCAGGGACGTGCTTGACGCGTCCTTCCAGGAATTGGCCGCGGAACTGAAATCCCGCGTGGAAACCAGGCCGAAACACCGGCGCTCCGGAGACGGACGCCCCAGGAACGTATGATGGAAAACAACCGCAATTACTTCATTGCGATCGCTCTCTCGGTGCTGATCGTCCTCGGCTGGCAGTTTCTCTATATGAATCCGCGCATCGAGGCCCAGCGCAAGACGCAGGAAGCCCAGAAGGCGCAGCAACAGACCGAGCAGGTGCAGCAGCCGGCAGCCGGCGGCCAGACGCCGGCACAGCCGAGCGGTACGGCACCTTCCGGCCAGGCGGTCGCGACAGCCACGCTCGAGCAGGCGCTGGCAAAGTCCCCGCGCGTCGTCATCGACACACCGGCGCTTTCCGGCTCGATCAACCTTGCCGGCGCCCGCCTCGACGATCTGAAGCTCAAGGGCTATCACGAGACCGTCGACGACTCGAGCCCGACAATCACGCTGTTCAGCCCGGCCGAGACCAAGGACGGCTATTTCACCGAGCTCGGCTATATCGGCAGCGACGCGACGGGCAACGTTCCCGGCGCCTCGACGCTCTGGACCGCGCCTGAGGGCGCCAAGCTCACCGAAAAGACGCCGGTAACGCTTTCCTATACCAACGACAAGGGCCTGACGTTCACCCGCACGATTTCCGTCGACGAACGCTACATGTTCACCGTCGCCGACAAGATCAGCAATGCCGGCCAGGCGCCCGCTTCGCTGTCTTCCTACGGCCGCGTGACGCGCTACAACAAGCCGACGACACCCTCCGTCTACGTGCTGCATGAAGGCTTCATCGGCGTCATCGGCGATGACGGCCTGATCGAAACCAAATATAGCGCCGCCGAAAAGGAAGCCGTGATGCCGGCGAAATCCACCGGCGGTTGGCTTGGCATTACCGACAAATACTGGGCGGCGACGATCGTTCCGCCGCAAAGTGCCGCCTATGAGGCGCGCTTCTCCCACTTTGCCGATGGCCAGCCGCGCTATCAGGCCGATTACAAGGACGATGCCTTCACCGTCGCGCCGGGCCAATCGATCGAGCTCAAGAACCTCGTCTTCGCCGGCGCAAAGGAAGTGCCTGTTATCGACGGCTATGAGGCCAGCTACTCGATCCCGAAGTTCGACCGGCTGATTGACTGGGGCTGGTTCTATTTCATCACCAAGCCGATGTTCAAGCTGATGGACTTCTTCTATCGCTTCTTCGGCAATTTCGGCGTGGCGATCCTGTGCACCACCATCGTCGTCAAGCTCCTGTTCTTCCCGCTCGCCAGCAAGCAGTACGCTTCGATGGCGAACATGAAGCGCATGCAGCCGAAGATGGAGGAGCTGAAGGCGAAATTCGCCGATGACCGCATGGGGCTGCAGCAGGCAACGATGCAGCTCTACAAGGAAGAAAAGATCAATCCGATCGCCGGCTGCTGGCCGGTGGCGCTGCAGATCCCGATCTTCTTCTCGCTCTACAAGGTGATCTACATCACCATCGAAATGCGGCACGCGCCGTTCTTCGGCTGGATCAAGGACCTTTCGGCACCCGATCCGACGACGATCGTCAATCTGTTCGGCCTTTTGCCCTTCGAGGCGCCGACCATTCTGCATCTCGGCGTCTGGCCGCTGATCATGGGCGTCACCATGTTCCTGCAGATGCGCATGAACCCGACGCCGCCCGATCCGACGCAGGCGATGATCTTCACCTGGATGCCGCTGGTGTTCATGTTCATGCTGGCAAGCTTCCCGGCCGGCCTCGTCATCTACTGGGCCTGGAACAACACGCTCTCGGTGGCGCAGCAGTCGGTGATCATGAAGCGCCACGGCGTCAAGGTCGAACTCTTCGACAATCTGAAGGGTCTGTTCCGACGAAAAACGGCGCCGTCGAAATGATGCTTGCCAAGCCCCGCTCCGGCGGGGCTTTTCATTTCCGGGCAGCGGACGAAGGAGACAAGGCATGCCGCGCAGGCGCCTGAAAAGCTTGACATCCGCCCGCAAAACCATGAAGCCCGGTAAAAGACCCAACCCAGAGATTGCCGAGCCCGCATGTCCGAAACCGCAAAGCCGCTCTTCGGCCACCCGTGGATCTTCATCCGCGGCGTACCGTCCCTGAATTTCCTGCCGCCGGAAGGGCCGTTGGAAGTGGCCTTTGCCGGTCGCTCGAATGTCGGAAAGTCGTCGCTGATCAATGCGCTGGTCGGCCAAAAGGGCCTGGCACGCACCTCGAACACGCCGGGGCGTACGCAGGAACTGAACTATTTCGTTCCGGACGGTTATTCCGGCGAAGGCGGCGACCTGCCACCGACGGCGATCGTCGACATGCCGGGCTATGGTTATGCGCAAGCACCGAAGGAGCAGGTCGACAAGTGGACCAAGCTCGTCTTCGATTACCTGCGTGGCCGCGCAACGCTGAAGCGCGTCTATGTGCTGATCGACAGCCGCCACGGCATCAAGAAGAACGACGATGACGTGCTTGATCTGCTCGACAAGGCCGCCGTCTCCTACCAGATCGTGCTGACCAAGACCGACAAGATCAAGGCGGCTGGTGTACCGAAGCTGCTTGCCGAAACGGCGGAAAAGATCCGCAAGCGCCCGGCTGCTTATCCCGGCGTGCTGTCCACTTCGTCCGAAAAGGGCGATGGGCTGGACGATCTGCGCCAGGCGATCGCCGAAACCGTCGGCATCGCCCGCTGGAAGTAGAGGGCGTGCGCCCCGGGCGCGGCGCTCGGTTTGGTGTAAATGCCTCAGCGACATCCAAAAGTTGAACTATGCGCCACCATAAAACCAATGGTTGACAACGCGGGTGCGTTGAGCTAGATAGCGATCATCGAATTTTGCTTGCTGGCTTGGTTATCGCGCGATTGGCACCGCGATCTGAACGAACTTCCTTTCAAAAATCGCTATCACCATCCGCATCGCCTCGGCGTTGCGGCTCTTCAATATTGCTATGAAAGGGTTCATCATCATGACCACTGGCACAGTTAAATGGTTCAATTCCACCAAAGGCTTCGGCTTCATTCAGCCTGACAATGGCGACGCTGACGCCTTCGTTCACATCTCCGCCGTCGAGCGCGCCGGAATGCGCGAACTCGTCGAAGGCCAGAAGATCGGCTTCGACCTCGAGCGTGACAACAAGTCGGGCAAGATGTCCGCTTGCAATCTCCAGAACGCTTAAATCGGTATCTGCTTTCCTTTGACCACGGATGTACTGGCACTGCCGGAAGCACGTTATCCATTCAAGGCCAGGCGATTTGCCTGGCCTTTTTGTTTTCGCTCGCGTGTCGAGCCCACGAGTATCGGAGCCAACATGACAGAAACATACAGCAAATCTCGCCAGCGGGCGGAGATCGCCTTCGGCAACGTCCAGACCCAGTTTTTCGCGAAGAACCAGGCGGCCGAAGAGCTCGAATCCGACGCCCAGTCGCAACAGGCAAAGACCTTGCGGCTTCGGGAGGCCCGGCTTGCGAGGGAACGGAGTAACCGGGTGTCGGCCACCTCTGCCCTCATTGCGAAACGCGCCAGGGCCCGCTGAGATCACAACGCTATCGCCAAGGCTCGAGATTTAAAGCGCGTCTGAAATGGCGGGCTTGCAGATCGCGCGCTGCAGCATAGCCGAAGGCGTGCTGCGCATTCACCCACACCAGGGAAGCGTCAATGGCCGAGACTGCGAACGCATGGACTGACCGGCGTTGATTGCGCTTGCGCGCCCGCCGCTTTTAAAGCAACGCTAATTCTCCTGCTGTGCGGGAGCAGCCGTGGCCACGAGTAATATTTGATGACGCGCTGAAACAGAACGCCCGCGCCGAGGTTGAAGTCACCTCGTCCCCTGATACCGGCATGAGTGTCAGCCTCTTCTTCCCGAGAGCTGAAGCGGCCCGATAGAGCGCCGCGCGTCTTTTCAGACGCGCTAAGGACGCTCTATCATTTTGAATCTGCGCATAACCCGGAAAATCGATTCCGATTTTCGGGGTTATGCGCTAGCCACCTCATCAATCTGTGTTTGGGGCGCCCCAAAGAGCGCCCCAATGCGTCTGCCGATACGAGCGGGCTTACATCTTCGGCAGCAGCACCTTGTCGACGACGTGGATGACGCCGTTCGACTGTTTGACGTCGGCGATCGTCACATGGGAGACACCGCCGTTTTCATCGGTCAGCGTGATCTTGCCCATGTTTTCCTTGGCTTTCAGCACGCAGCCGCCGACGGTCTTGATGTCGTGCTCGCCGCCGTCATCCTTGATCATCTTGGCAACGGTCTTGGCAATCGCATCGGCGGCAACGACGTGGCAGGTCAGAACCTTGGTCAGCGTCGCCTTGTTTTCCGGCTTCAGCAGCGTATCGACGGTGCCTTTCGGCAGCGCGGCGAAAGCTTCGTTGGTCGGCGCGAAGACGGTGAAAGGACCCTTGCCCTCGAGCGTGCCGACCAGGCCGGCGGCCTTGACGGCTGCGACCAACGTCGTGTGATCCTTTGAATTCACGGCGTTCTCGATGATGTTCTTGCTAGCGAACATCGCAGCGCCGCCAACCACCGGGTTTTTCGCGGCGGCGAAGGCGACAGCGGACATGGCAGCGGCGAGCGCGCAGCCGCGGAATACGGACTTGATCATGATTTTCTCCTCACCGGACACCATCCGCGGGCTTTATGCCTGAGCGTCGTCCGGACATTTCGAACTACGGAGGGCCGCGCGGAAGAGTTTCAGGCAGGAGAAAATGATTTATGGCCGACGCAGATTATGGTCGGCGCAGGGGCCCGCTTGCGATCACCGGGCCGGTCGCCTGGCCGGTCGGCGAGCCGCCGAAGGGTTCGAGGCTGACGGCAAGTGTTGCGCCACCGGCGACCTGGCTGCGCAGATCGGCGGGAATGACGAGTTCGCCGCTTTCGCCCGGCTGGAAGACGCCGAGCGATTTCGGCAGGCCGCTGCCCGGGACCAGCCAGAGTTCCAGCGATTTCTCCGCCGGCTTGCCGGCGGCGACCGGCACGATCTTCAGCCGGCCGCTCTGCAGCTCGTAGGAGGCGAGAAGATTGATGGTGCTGTTCTGGCCTGAAAGCGAAGCCACCAGCGGTGCCGGCCCCTGCGGCTGCGGCACCATGCCGGAGGCGAAGATGACGGCACTGACGGCGACGACGATGCAGGCGAAGCTCAGCGAGCGCCAGAAAACGGCGGAATTCCAAAGCCCTTGCGAAAAGGATGCGGGCTTTTGGCCATCGCCGAAAAGCCGCGCCTCGATCTGCTTGAAGGTTTCCCGGTTCGGAGCGACACCTTCATACTCGTCGTTGAAGGCGGAGAGGTTGGTTTCCCAGCGGCTGACAATCGCAGCGAAGGGCCGGTCGTGGCGCATCCGCTCTTCGACCACCCGACGGTCCTGCATCGATAGGACGCCAAGCACATATTCGCCGGCGAGAACCTCGTCGCGGGAGCGGTCTCCCTTGCTTTTGTCGGGCGATGTCATCGTTCCATGCACTCTCTCAGTTTCAAGAGGCTGCGCCTGAGCCAGGTCCGCATCGTGTTCAGCGGGACACCAAACTGATCGGCCAGCTCCTGATAGCTCAGCCCTTCGACATAAGCCCGTTTCACCGCGACCGCACGATCAGCTTCCAACTCTTCCATGCAGGTGTCAATCCGCCTTCCTTCATCCTTCGTCATCGTCTGTCTTTCCGGGTCGGGTCCGGCATCGGCAAGATCATAGACCCTATCCAATTCGTCGGCGATGGGCTTGCGCGCCCGCAGCGCATCGATCGACCGGTTGCGGGCAATCGCGGCGAGCCATGCCGAGGACGAACCGGCGGCGGCGGAGAAGCTGCGAGCGCGTTGCCAGATGCTGATGTAGACTTCCTGCAGGGCTTCTTCGGCTTCCGTGCGATCCTTCAAGATACGCAGGCAGATCGCAAAAAGTTTCGGTCCGGTCTGGTTGTAGAGGGCCACGAAAGCCCTGCGATCGCCGAGTGCGACGCGGCCGATCAGGTCTGCGATCTCATCGCCTTGCATGCCGTTCCTCATCTCAAGCTTGCCTGCGCCGGACGGTAACGGCGTCCGGTTCCGCGACAGATACGAAAAACTATTGCCCTCTGGATTATTCCCTCTGTCAGAAACTTGCGATAAAAGGCCGCGAACAATTCTGCGGGGTTCCCATGAACGAAACCGAAAGCGAAATGCAGGCACGGCTTCTGGCCAAGGCCCTGCCCTTCATGCAGCGTTACGAGAACAAGACGATTGTCGTGAAATATGGCGGCCACGCCATGGGCAATCCCGAGCTCGGCAAGGCCTTTGCCAGCGACATCGCGCTCTTGAAGCAATCGGGCGTCAACCCGATCGTCGTTCATGGCGGCGGCCCGCAGATCGGCGCCATGCTGAGCAAGATGGGCATCGAATCGAAATTCGAGGGGGGGCTTCGCGTCACCGACCAGAAGACGGTCGAGATCGTCGAGATGGTGCTCGCCGGCTCGATCAACAAGGAAATCGTCGCCCTCATCAACCAGACCGGCGAATGGGCGATCGGCCTTTGCGGCAAGGACGGCAACATGGTCTTCGCCGAAAAGGCGCGCAAGACCGTAAAGGATCCGGATTCGAACATCGAGCGCGTGCTCGACCTCGGCTTCGTCGGCGAAGTGGTCGAGGTCGACCGGACGCTGCTCGATCTGCTCGCCCGCTCCGAGATGATCCCGGTCATCGCGCCCGTCGCCCCCGGCCGTGACGGCGCCACCTACAATATCAACGCCGATACCTTTGCCGGCGCTATTGCCGGCGCGCTGAACGCCACCCGGCTGCTGTTCCTGACCGATGTGCCGGGCGTGCTCGACAAGAACGGTCAGCTCCTGAAGGAGCTTTCCGTCGCCGAAGCCCATGCGCTGATCGCCGACGGCACGATTTCGGGCGGCATGATCCCCAAGGTCGAGACCTGCATCGATGCGATCAAAGCCGGCGTGCAGGGTGTCGTTATCCTGAACGGCAAGACTGCCCATTCCGTGCTGCTCGAGATCTTCACCGAGCACGGCGTCGGAACGCTGATCGTTCCCTGATCGAGGCTGCGCCCTTCACCACGAAGGGCGGATCTTTCTCACACGGGAACAGGGTATCGAGGATAAAATGCGCCTGACAGATTGCTATAATTTTCACGATTTCCGGCGCATGGCCAAACGGCGTCTTCCCGGGCCGATATTCGACTATATCGACGGCGGTGCCGATGACGAGGTGACGTACCGGCGCAATACGGCCGCCTTCGAGGCTTGCGATCTGGTGCCTGACGTTTTGCGCGGTGTGGCCGAGGTCGACATGTCGGTGACCGTCATGGGGCAGAAGCTCGCAATGCCGGTCTATTGCTCGCCGACGGCATTGCAGCGCCTTTTTCACCACCAGGGGGAGCGGGCGGTCGCGGCGGCGGCGGCAAAACACGGCACGATGTTCGGCGTCTCCTCGCTCGGCACGATCAGCCTGGAGGAAGCCAGACGGATCAGCAGCGGGCCGCAGGTCTATCAGTTCTATTTCCACAAGGACCGCGGCCTCAACCGCGAGATGATGGCGCGGGCGAAAAATGCCGGCGTGCAGGCGATGATGCTGACGGTCGACAGCATCACCGGCGGCAACCGCGAGCGCGACAAGCGCACGGGCTTTGCCATTCCCTTCAAGCTCAATCTTGCCGGCGTGACCCAGTTCGCGATCAAGCCTTCCTGGGCAATCGACTGGCTGACGCACGAGCGCTTCCGGCTGCCGCAGCTCGAAAACCACGTCAAGATGGATGGCGGCGCGTTGTCGATCAGCCGATACTTCACAGAGATGCTGGACCCCTCGATGTCGTGGGACGACGTGGCGGAGATGGTGCGCGAATGGGGCGGACCATTCTGCCTGAAGGGCATCATGTCGGTCGAAGACGCCAAGCGCGCGGCTGAGATCGGCTGCAGCGGCATCGTGCTTTCCAATCATGGCGGGCGCCAGCTCGACGGCTCCCGCAGCGCATTCGACCAGCTGGCCGAGATCGTCGACGCCGTGGGCGACCGGATCGACGTGATGATGGATGGCGGCGTGCAGCGGGGAACGCATGTTCTTAAAGCGCTGTCGCTGGGGGCGAAGGCCGTCGGGCTCGGGCGCTACTATCTCTTCCCGCTTGCCGCTGCCGGACAGCCCGGCGTCGAACGGGCACTGGAGACGATGCGCACCGAGATCGAGCGCGGCATGAAGCTGATGGGCTGCACCTCGGTCAGCCAGCTGACGCGACGGAATCTGCGCTTCCGTTCCTGAGCGGAACGGGATTTCATTCCGGGGCCGCAGCCTTTCGCACGAGATCTGCGGCCCTCGGACATTCGGCGTCAGAGCGGGCTATAGATCGCCGCCGCCTCCTGTTTCAGCTTTTCCATCATCGACCGGTAAGGCCCCGGACCATAACTGACGCGGCCGACGCCGAGCTTGGCGAGCGTCTTCACATCCGGGGCGCCTGTCCGCATCATGATGTTGACCGGCAGCGGCGATGCCGCGCAGATCTTCTCGATCAAGGCGGGATCGATCAAGCCAGGAACGAAGAAGCCGCTGCCGCCGGCCGCCGCATAGGCCTTGCCGCGCTCAATCGCCTCGTCCACCAGACCGGCATGTTTGGAAAGATCGCTCTCGGCCAGGAAGAGATCGGTGCGAGCGTTGATGAAGAAGGGAATGCCCTTACCTTCCGCCATGGCGCGAATGGCGCGGATGCGGGCCGCCTGCCTCTCGCCCGGATAAAGCCCGCCACCGCCGATCACCTGATCCTCGAAATTGATGCCGACGGCGCCGACATCCACCAGCTTGGCGACGTTGGCGGCCGCTCCCTCAGGCTCGGCCGAATAGGCGCCTTCGAAATCGACCGAAAGCGGCAGATCGATGACAGCGGTGATCGATTTCGCCGTTTCGACCAGCACCGACATGGGCAGCTTCTCGCCGTCGGCATAACCGTGGGCAGCGGCGACAGACCAGCTTCCCGTGGCAAGCGCCCTGGCGCCGGCATCGGCGACGGCCCTTGCCGTGCCGGCATCCCAGATATTGTAGAGAACCACGGGGTTGCCCTTGCGGTGCAATGCGTCGAATGCCTTGGCCTTTTCAATCTGGTTCATGCCGTCTCCTCCATGTTAGGTGCTTGTGCTCTGATCTTCTCTTCATGCCGCAGCAGCCATTGCTTGCGCCATAGCCCGCCGCCATATCCCGTCAGAGAGCCGTCCGCGCCGAGAATGCGGTGGCAGGGCACGATGATGGCAAGCTGGTTGGCGCCGTTGGCGCGGCCGACGGCACGCACGACGTCCGGTCTTTCCATCTCCCTGGCGAGATCGCCATAGGCGCGCGTCTGGCCGGCAGGAATCTCCATGAGCTTTGCCCAGACGTGCTTTTCGAAGGGCGTGCCACCAAGGGCCAATGGCGTCCTGAAAACCGTCAACCGCCCTTCGAAATAATCCCGGATTTCTGCGTCGATCTGATCGATCGCCGGCGTCCGGCCGATCGCAACCGAGGAGCGGACACGCTTCTGCAGCGCCTCGAGCTCGGTCGGCAGCGCCTTGCGGTCGTGGAATTCGAGAAGGTGCAAATGCGTCTTGTCGGCAACGGCCACCATCGGCCCGAGCGGGGTGTCGAACCAGTCGGCAGAGAGTAGTTCGCGGTTCTGCGACAGCGCCGGCGCCTTGCCGACGAGCCGCTGAAAGGCCGTCCGGAAACCACTTGCGGAGTCATATCCCGCCTCGAGCTGCGCATCGATGACGCGCGCGCCATCGGCCAGTTGCCGGGCCGCTTCGCCCAGCCTGATATAGCGGACGATATCGTGGAAGGTCATGCCGAGCCCGCGTTTGAAGGCGCGGCGCACGGTCGAGGGATCGTGGCCCCGGCGGACGAGCTCATCCTCGGTCCAGCGCAGCTGCGGCTCGCGGTCGAGCGCGGCAAGCAGTTCGTCGACGATCGGCTCCCTGCCCGGCTGCTCCAGCGGCCTGCAGCGCTGGCACGGGCGGAAGCCGGAATGCATGCAGGCGGCGATCGTATCGAAAAAGAGGGTATTTTCCCGCTTCGGCTTGCGCGCCGGGCAGGTCAGACGGCAGAAGATGCCGGTCGTCTTGACGCAGACATAGGCCTGGCCCTCATAATCGGCGCTGCGCGCGATCAGGGCATCATAGAGCGTATCATCATCGGGGAGTTCGAAAAGCATGACCGCTTTCTAGCATTCCGTGCCTGCGCCGTCCGCCGAAAATCGGGCGTCTATTCTTTCTTGCCGATTTCCTTGGCGGATAAGCCGTGCCATAAGACCGCCATGACCAAGATCGACCGCACGCCTGATAAAACCGATTTCGAGCACGTCACAGACTGGGTCTTCGACCTCGACAACACGCTCTATCCGCATCATGTCAATCTCTTCGCGCAGATCGACAAGAACATGACTGCCTATGTCGCGGCACTCTTGCAGATGGAGCGGGAAGAGGCGCGCAAGCTGCAGAAGCAATATTACCTCGACCATGGCACGACGCTGCAGGGCCTGATGATCCACCACGGCATCGACCCGAACGACTTTCTCGAAAAGGCGCATGCGATCGACTACACGGCGCTGACGCCGCAGCCGGAACTCGGCGAGGCGATCAAGGCGCTGCCGGGGCGCAAGTTCATCTTCACCAATGGCAGCGTCAAGCATGCCGAAATGACGGCGGAGGCGCTCGGCATCCTCGAGCATTTCGACGACATCTTCGATATCGTCGCTGCCGACTACGTGCCGAAGCCGGCGCAGGCGACCTACGACAAGTTCGCGGCGCTGAAGCGCGTCGAGACCACCAAGGCGGCGATGTTCGAGGATCTGCCGCGCAACCTGACCGTACCGAAGGCGCTCGGCATGCAGACCGTGCTGCTGGTGCCGCGCAATCTGGAAGAGACGGTCGTCGAATGGTGGGAAAAAACCAGCGGCGAGGAGGATCATATCGATTTCGTCACCGACGATCTCGCCGCTTTTCTCCGCAAGATTATTGGCCTCGGCAAAGTCATTGGCTGACGGCTTTAGCCGCTGCACAGTTTTAGGCGACGTGCGTTAGATTACGAAGTTTTCACTTAAGCTTACCGATGTTTAACTGGGTCTTCCGTGCCTGCAGCCATATCTTCTTTCGTGAGGGGACACCTTACGAAAGGCAAACACGATGTACCGCAACAAGCTGATACTGGCAGCGCTTTCCTCCACCCTCATCTTCGGCGCAGCCGCCGGGGCGGGCTTTGCCGCACCGAGCGACGGACCGCGCCAGCATGCCGGCATGGGCCGGCCCGGTCCGGGCGCCGCTGCCTTCCGCGAAATCACCTATGTCCGCATGCTGAAGCAGTTCGACACCAACAAGGACGGACAGATCTCCAAGGACGAGGCGACCGCCGGCATCGACAAGATCTTCGCTGCGATCGACGCCAACAAGGACGGTTCGCTGACACCGGGCGAAATCCGTGAGTACCGGAAAACGCAGATGCAGGCGATGAGAGATCAGCGCAAGCAGGAAGCCCGCGAAAACAAGGATGCGAACGCCGCACCCACGGCACCTGAAACCGCCGACAACAATGACCAGGGACGGCCGCCGCGCGACGGCCACGACGGTCGTGACGGACATCGCTGGATGCGCCATGGCGGCAACTTCATGCGCGCCTCGCTGATGATGCAACGGATCGACACCGACCAGAACGGTCAGATTTCCAAACAGGAAGCTGAAACCGCCTTCGACAAGCTGTTTGCGCGAATGGACCGCAACAAGGACGGCGTCATCTCGATCGACGACATGCCGGACCGGCCGCTTCTGTAAGGCCGGGCGAACCCTTCCTCCCGCTCCACCCCTGCTCCGGCGGGAAAGGAGCGGGGGGAATTGTGAATGCGTGTCGTGCGGCCGAAGCGCGCGCTTGAGCCCTTACTCGCGGTGTTCGTAGAAATCCTGCACGATCTTCCATGCCGCTTCTGCCGTATCGACGAAGCTGATCAGCTTGACATCGTCGGGCGCGATCGTGCCGAATTCGGCCAATGCCTCGAAATTGATGATCCTCCTCCAGAACGACTCTCCGAAGAGGATCAGCGGCAGGCGCTCCATGCGGCCGGTCTGGATCAGCGTCAGGCATTCGAAGAATTCGTCCAGCGTGCCGAAGCCACCGGGAAAGACCGCGATCGCCTTGGCGCGCACCATGAAGTGCATCTTGCGGATAGCGAAATAGTGGAAGTTGAAGCTGAGTTCCGGCGTCACATAGGCGTTCGGCGCCTGCTCGTGCGGCAGTACGATGTTGAGGCCGATCGAAGGTGCGCCCTCGTCAGCCGCACCGCGATTGCCTGCCTCCATCACCCCGGGGCCGCCGCCGGTGACGATGACATATTCCTGGAAATTCAAGGTGGCCGAATATTTCGAGCAGAGCCTGGCGAATTTACGCGCCTCGTCATAATAGACGGAGGCCGCCTCCAAATTGACCCGTTGGATATCGTTGCGGGCTGCCCAGGCGCTCTGGCCGGGGGCGGGAATGCGGGCGCCGCCGAACATGACGACGGTCGACTTGATGCCGCGCTCGGTCAGCATCATCTCCGTCTTCAACAACTCCAGCTGCAGGCGGATCGGCCGCAATTCCTCGCGGCAGAGGAAATCCTCGTCGACATAGGCAAGGCGGTAGGCAGGCGACAGCGTCTGCGGCGTCTTCGGCACGGCTTCGGCGCGCTGCCTGTCGGTCGAGCTGCTCTTCAGCGGGTCCCATACGCCATCCTTGCGCCGCGAACCGCCGTTTCGTCCCTTCGCCATGTCGAAATGCCTTTCAGTAATGCCGGCCAAGAGACCGGATATGTCGCTATAACGCCTTGAATCCAGGTATCATCTTGTCGGAAAAATCTTTCCGTTCTACGGCTTCATGCTGTAGAGCAGGGTAAACCCCGCCAACCACAATTCCGGAGACACCCCGTCTCCACGATAAAGATCGAAGTTTAAGGAATTCTCATGAGCGCCACCGACCTCGCATCCCTCGAAAAGATCATCGAAGCCGCCTTCGACAATCGCGACAATGTGAACACGTCGACGAAGGGCGAGGTTCGCGATGCGGTCGAATCAGCGCTCGATCTGCTCGATGCCGGCAAGGCCCGTGTCGCCGAACGCAGCTCCGACGGCGTCTGGACGGTCAATCAATGGCTGAAGAAGGCCGTGCTGCTGTCCTTCCGCCTCAACGACATGGACGTGGTGAAGGGCGGCTCGGGCAATTCCACCTGGTGGGACAAGGTTCCTTCGAAATTCGAGAACTGGGGCGAGAACCACTTCCGCGCCGCCGGCTTCCGCGCCGTGCCGAACTGCGTCGTGCGCCGCTCGGCCTATATCGCCCCGAACGCCATCCTGATGCCCTCCTTCGTCAATCTCGGCGCCTATGTCGGCGAAGGCACGATGGTCGATACCTGGGCGACGGTCGGCTCCTGCGCGCAGATCGGCAAACATGTGCATCTCTCCGGCGGCGTCGGCATCGGCGGCGTGTTGGAACCGATGCAGGCCGGCCCGACGATCATCGAGGACAATTGCTTCATCGGCGCCCGTTCCGAGGTGGTCGAAGGCTGCATTGTCCGCGAAGGCTCGGTGCTCGGCATGGGCGTCTTCATCGGCAAGTCGACCAAGATCGTCGACCGCGCCACCGGCGAGGTGACCTACGGCGAAGTGCCGCCCTATTCCGTCGTCGTTGCAGGCTCGATGCCGTCGGGCAATGCGACGATGGGCAACGGCCAACCGGCGCCGCATCTCTACTGCGCCGTCATCGTCAAGCGCGTCGATGAAAAGACCCGCTCGAAGACCGGCATCAACGAGCTGCTCAGAGATTGATGACACCCGGACATTGATCCGGTAAACAGACAGCGTCTTTTTACGCGAGGCGGACCCGCCTTGCCATGTCTTTGCCATTCCCGCCGGATAGTTCGACCGCCATGACCGCTACCGACCCCGTCGCCAATCTCCAGACGCTGATTCGCTGCCCATCCGTGACGCCCGCCGAAGGCGGCGCGCTCACGGCGCTGGAGGCGATGCTTGCGCCGCTCGGCTTTGCGGTCGACCGGGTGAAGGCAAGCGAAGTGGGTACACCCGAGATCGAAAATCTCTATGCCCGCCTCGGCAAGGACGGCCCGCATCTGATGTTCGCCGGCCATACCGATGTCGTGCCGATCGGCGACGAAGCCGCCTGGACACATCCGCCCTTTGCCGCCGAGATTTCCAAAGGCGAGCTCTTCGGCCGCGGCGCCGTCGACATGAAGGGCGGCATCGCCTGTTTCGTCGCCGCCGTCGCCCGCCATATCGAGAAAAACGGGCCGCCGGCCGGCTCGATCTCCTTTCTGATCACCGGCGACGAGGAAGGCCCGGCGATCAACGGCACGATCAAGCTGCTGCAATGGGCGGCCGAACGCGGCGAACGCTGGGATGCCTGCCTGGTCGGCGAGCCGACCAATCCGGACAGGCTGGGCGACATGATCAAGATCGGCCGGCGCGGCTCGCTGTCGGGCAGGATCACCGTGCACGGCATGCAGGGTCATGCCGCCTATCCGCATCTTGCCGACAATCCGGTGCGCGGCATGCTGCAGCTGACTCACGCGCTGATGGATCCGCCGTTTGACGGCGGCACCGACGATTTCCAGCCGTCAAACCTCGAAGTGACCACGGTCGATGTCGGCAACCCGGCGACCAACGTCATTCCGGCCAAGGCGTCGGCGAGTTTCAACATCCGCTTCAACGACAGCTGGACCGTCGAAACACTGCGTGCCGAAATCCTGCGCCGTCTTGAAGCCGCCGCAGGCAACGGCGCGTTGCGGCCGGGCCGCGACCCGGTGAAATACGATATCGTCTGGGCCGACCGGCCGAGCCATGTCTTCCTGACGCGCAACAATGCACTGATCGCCTCGCTGTCTTCAGCCGTCGAAAGCATTTCCGGCCAATCGCCGCGGCTTTCGACCACCGGCGGCACATCGGATGCGCGCTTCATCAAGGATTACTGCCCGGTCGTCGAGTTCGGCCTCGTCGGCCAGACGATGCACATGGTCGACGAGCGCGTCGCTGTCGCCGATCTGGAGACGCTGACGGCGATCTACGAAACCTTCATCGGCCGCTGGTTCGCCAATGCCGGGCTTTAGAGAGGTTCAGTATTACCTGGCCGGCCTCTGGCTGCTGATCCGGCTGGATTCGCGCGGCTTCCGCTACCTCGACATGTCCGAGCGCGGCGTCAACCGCTCGTTCTGGGCGATGGCCTGGTGCCTGCCGCCGATGGGCATTTCCTGGCTCTGGTGGCGGCAGGCCTTCCTGCGGGCGATGCCGCCGGAAGCCGATGTTGATTTTGCCTTCTATTTCAGGCTCGGCCTCGTCGAGGTCGCCAATTGGTTCGTGCCGCTGGTCTTTGCAGGGTTGCTGCTGCTTGCCTTCCGCATGGGCGAGCGTTTCGCCCCTGTCGTCGTCAGCGTCAACTGGCTCGGCGTGCCGCTTTCCTATATCAACGGGCTGCTGCTGGCGCTGGTGTTCTTTCTGCCCGGCTCCGTCGGCCTCGTCTCGCTGCTGCTGCTCGCCTTCATGCTGGCTCAGGTCTTCGTGCTGGCGCGCATCCTCCGGATGATCTGCCACGGTCATGCGCTGATGACCGGGGCGCTGACACTGGTGCTGCTCGTGCCATCGATGATCCTTTCGGAATATCTGCAGCACTTCCTTGGCATCTATCCTGCCTGATCAAGCCTCCGATAGATCATCGCTTTCGGCGCCGTCATCATTATCGGTGACCGGCCTTCGGCGATCGGGGATCACGTCGGGATAATCCACCTGCATGAAATAGAGCCCGTCCGGCGGCGCCACCGGGCCGCAGGCCTTGCGGTCGCGCGCCTTAAGCGCTGCCTCGACATCATCAGGCGTCCATTTGCCTTCGCCGGCAAGCTTCAGCGTGCCGGCGAAGGAACGGATCTGGTTGTGGAGAAAACTCTGCGCCGTGGCGCGGATCTCGATCAGCTCGCCTTTACGCGTCACGTCCAGCCGGTCGAGCGTTCGCACCGGGCTGTTTGCCTGGCAATGGGCGGCGCGGAAGGTGGAAAAATCGTGCCGGCCGACCAGCCGCTGGGCGGCGGCGTGCATGACCTCGTGATCGAGCACCTTCGGTACCCACCAGGCCTTGCCGGCTTGAAGCGCCAGCGGCGCCCGGCGACTGACGATGCGAAAGAGGTAATGGCGCCGCAGCGCCGAAAAGCGCGCGTCGAAGAATTCGGGAGCCACCTCGACGTCTAGAATGGAGACGCGCTCGCCGGCAATCCTCAGATGCGCGTTCAAGGCATTCTGCAGCTGGTAGGGCGACCAGTCCTTCGAAAGATCGGCATGGATCACCTGCCCCATGGCGTGGACGCCGGAATCGGTGCGTCCGGCGCCGCGCACCGACACCGTCTCGCCGGTCAGCGACAGCACCGCCGCCTCGATCGCACCCTGCACCGAGTGACCATTTTCCTGCCGCTGCCAGCCGACATAGGGGCCGCCGTCATATTCGACGGTCATGCGGAAACGCGGCATCAGGAAAGCCTCGTGCCCGCCGCAAGCGGCATGCCCCTGAGGAAATCCGCCGCCGCCAGCGGTTTGCCGCCGGCCTTCTGCAGCCTGGTGAGCCGCACCGCGCCCGAGCCGCAGGCGACCACGAGATCATCCGTCAGCAATTGCCCAGCCGCACCCTGCCCCTCAACCAGCTCCGACCCCAGCACCTTCACCCGCTCCGGCTTGCTGCCGATCTCGAGCTCGTACCAGGCCCCTGGAAACGGCGCCAGGCCGCGGATGTGATTGTGCACGTCGCTGGCATCCCTGGAAAAATCGATGCGGGTCTCGGCCTTGTCGATCTTGGCGGCATAAAGCACGCCGTCTTCCGGCTGCGGCGTCAGCGGCAGGTCGTTCATCTCGAGTTTCACCATGGCCTCCGCCATCGCTTTGGCGCCGACCAACATCAGCCGGTCGTGCAATTCGCCAGCCGTCATGTTCGGGCCGATCTCGACCTCGCGGGTGAGTGCGACGGCGCCGGTATCCAGGCCCTTGTCCATCTTCATCACCATCATGCCGGTCTTTGCGTCGCCGGCCATGATCGCCCGCTGGATCGGTGCAGCACCGCGCCAGCGCGGCAACAGCGAGGCATGACCGTTGTAACAGCCATCCCTTGTGCCGTTCAAAATCGCTTCCGGCAGCAGCAGCCCGTAGGCAACGACGACGCCGACATCGGCATGCAGGCCACGAAACCTCTCGCGTTCCTCGGGGTCCTTGAAATTGACCGGGGTGAAGACCGGCAGGCCGAGCAGTTCGGCCGCCTGATGCACCGGCGATTTCTGCAGATCGAGCCCGCGCCGCCCGCCCGGCCGCGGCGGCTGCGTATAGACCGCAACGATCCTGTGACCGGCATCGACGAGCAGGCGCAGGGTCGGAACCGAGAACTCCGGGGTTCCCATGAAGATGATGCGAAGAGACATTTTATCTCGCCAATTGAGGATCAACCGTCTTCAAACGGGTTTACGAGCTTGAGATCAAGCCCCTCGAAATCTCGGGTGCTGCGGGTCGCAAGCGTCGCGCCGTTTGCAAGGCAGATGGCGGCAATCATGGCATCCTGGACCGAAATCGGCCGCCCCATACTTTCGCGTTTCGCCCGCAAGCGACCGGTTGCCATGGCCGTTTCCAAATCCCAGCCGGCGATACGATCGCGAAACTGGCCTTTCACCAAATTCTCGATCGCGCGAGAGAAGCGGTCCGATCCTGTCTTCAAGAAAACCCTTTCGGCTCCGTAAATCTGCTCCATCAAGCCAACCGTGCAAAGCCAGATTCTCGAACCATCCTGCCGCAATATCCAGGCCTTCACCTTTTCATTCGGCAATGGCCTGGCGAACTCGGAAATCACATTCGTATCGAGAACGATCATTCGAAATCCTCGAACGGCCTGCCGAAATCCTTTTTCCGCGCGGCCTCGATTTCGTCCATGATTGCAGCGAATTCATCGTCTACCGCGTTTTCGCTGACGAAAGCGGCGCGTATCGCTTCATAGGCCGAGGAAGTGTCTGGCTTTGCTTCGGTTTTTCTTTTCAGCGCTTCCCGCAAAAGCTCCTTGGCCTCGTCAGAAAGGCTGTTTCCACTCCGCTGCGCCGATTCCGCAATGTCTCGCTTCATTGCCTCGGAAATATTTCTAATCAGAAAATCACCCATTCGGCACCTCCGTCATGATATCAGTGATATCATAGTGCCTCGCCGGTGAATTTTCAACGCAGCGTCAGAGCGCCTTGGACTTCGCCGCCTTGGTGAATTTCTTGATCACCATCTCCCGCTTCAGCCGCGAGATGTGATCGATGAACAGCACGCCGTTCAGGTGGTCGATCTCGTGCAGCAGGCAGGTGGCGAGCAGGCCGTCGGCTTCTACCGTCTGTTCCTTGCCGTTGCGGTCGAGATATTTGACCGAGACGACAGCCGGGCGCTCGACCTCGGCATAATAATCCGGAATCGAAAGGCAGCCTTCCTCATAGACGGAGCGCTCGTCGGAGGATTTGACGACCTCAGGATTGATGAAGACCTGCGGCTGTTTTTCCTCGCCCTCGCGCGAGATGTCGATAACGAGCATGCGGCGCGGCACGCCGATCTGGATGGCGGCAAGGCCGATGCCCGGCGCGTCGTACATGGTTTCCAGCATATCGTCGGCAAGACGCTGCAGGTCGGAGTCCACCCGCTCGATCGGCTTGGACAGCTGGCGGAGCACGGGATCGGGAAGAATGATGAGTGGCTTGATGGTCATGGCGTTCCCATAACCCATCTTTTCCGACTATGGAATTATCCGGCAGCCGGGGAATACGCTTTTTTGCATCCCCGCCTGGAATTTCGCCATAGAGCCTTTCCTGGTCAGCTTGAAACATTCTGTTGGCTCAAACGGAGTCGGATGGTCGACCGGACGGCGCGCGTCGTAGCCCAGTTCTACGGCCAAGCCGGCCGGTCGATCAGCCGGCTCGTTTCAGCCAACCCGAAGGGCCGGGCATCTTTCCGCCAGGCCAAAGGCGATCGGCTCGGACGTACCAAGGGGTATGCCCATCGCCAATCGCCTTTGCCCTGACGAAAACCTGCTCCGGCAGAATGCTTCAATCTGACCAGGAAAGGCTCTATTCGCCTCAGGCCGCCCGGCGGGCAGCACCGGCAGAACGGCCCTCCGGCCGGGCGCGGAAGCGCCGCAGCAGCTCGATCAGGCTCTCCACCTCGTCCTTGAGCCGGCGGGTTTCTGCCGAGGAGTGCTCGACCATGTCCGAATTCTGCTGGGTGATCGCACCCATGTTGCGGACGGCGAGGCTGACCTCGTTGACGCCGGTCGCCTGATCGCGCGCGGCGGCGGCGATATCGGCGACGAAACGGTTGATGATATCGATGCGACTGATCATGTCGTTCAGCGCCTCACCTGTGCTGGAAACGATACCGACGCCCTGATTGACCTGGGTCGAACTCTGCGAGATCAGGTTCTTGATCTCCTTGGCCGCTTCCGCCGTACGCTGGGCGAGTTGGCGGACTTCCTGGGCGACAACGGCAAAACCCTTGCCGGCATCGCCGGCGCGCGCCGCCTCGACACCGGCGTTCAGCGCCAGCAGGTTGGTCTGGAAGGCGATCTCGTCGATAACGCCGATGATCTTGGAGATCCCGGTCGAGGATTTCTCGATGCCGGCCATCGCCGAAACGGCGCATGTGACGAGTTCGCCGGAGTTCTTCGCCTTCTCTTGCGTTTCGCGCACGGCGGCCGAAGCCTTCTCGGCATTGGCGGCCGTCTGGCCGACGCTGACGGACAGCTGCTGCAGGGCGGCCGAGCTCTCCTCGACGCCTGCCGCCTGCTGGGCGGTGCGTAGCGCCAGATCGTTGGTCGCATTGGAAATGACGTCGGCGCCGCTCATGATATGGCCCGAGGTCTCGCGTACGGAGGCGAAGGACTGGCTTAGCGCCCTGACGGCGCGGTTGTAATCCTCGGCCATATGCCTGAAATTGCCCGGCAGGTCGGACGGCAGGGTGGCTTTAAGATCGCCTTTCGACAGCGCCTCCAGACCGCGGCGCAGCTGCTCCAGCGCGATCGCCTGATCGGATTCGGCTTGAGCACGCTGCTCTTCCAAGGCGCGGCGCTTGGCTTCGAGCGTCTCGAGATAGACCGAGATCGAATAATCCATGTCGAGCATGCCTGATTTGATGACGGCCGACAGCTTCTCGGCCAATGCCTTGCCCTCTCGGCGCGCAAAGATCGACGGCCACTGCTTCTCCATGATGCCCTTGACGAGCTCGGACATGACGATGGCGTAACCACCGATATACCAGCGCGGCTCCAGCCCGATGCGGACGTGGGTGCGGCCGACTGCGGTCACGCCGTTGACATAGCTTTCGTCGAACGCGCCGCCGGCGAGATTGGCCCAATGATCCTGCTGGCGCTTCTTGGCATGGCCGATATGGTTCTTATCGACGAAGAAGCCGGCGACAGCGGGGGTCTTGGCGATCTTGGCGTAGAATTTATCGAGGGCGCCGCCGATTAGCTCTGATATGACAGGACGCAGATCCCGCATCGACTTGCGCGCCGCCTCATCCAGTTCGATGAAATCGAGGCGCTGCCTGAGGGCATTGTCGGTCTGCTGGGCGGTCATGGAGATCTCTGTACTTGGCGCGCGGCGCGGGAGGGAATTTCTGCGCCGCAGGTTTTGGCCAATATGGTTGAGCAATCGTTAAATCGGACGGCGATTTCTTCTCCCCGAGCGAGGAAGAGCGATAGCGTCCGAAGATATTGCAGGCCGTCCATTCCGTTCACGTTTTGATCTATATATCGCCGTTTCTTCTGTTATGCTTGCCGCATGACCATCCATTCCGAATCGCTTTCCCTTTCCCTTGCCTCGATCAGTCCGGCCATGCTGGCGCTTGTCGGCGGCGTTCTCGCCGCCCTCACCCTGCTGGTGATCGTGCTTCTGCTACGCGGCGCCGGCCTTCGCCGCGAGCAGGCGGAGGAAGCGAGTTTTCGTGCTGAGGAAAACGAAGCGCGGATGGCCGAGCTTTTGAAGATCCAGGCAGAGATGCAGGGCCGCATCGCGGCGATGACCGAGGTCTTCGGCGCGCGGCAGAGCGAACTCAACCAGACGATCAGCCAACGCCTCGACGGCATGTCGCAGCGCGTCAGCTCGACGATCACCGAGCAGACCAAATCGACGCATGAGAATCTGCAACGGCTGCAGGAGCGGCTGGCGGTCATCGATGCCGCGCAGAACAATATCCAGACGCTCGCCAAGGATGTCGTCGGGCTGCAGGCCATTCTGTCCAACAAGCAGACGCGCGGCGCCTTCGGCCAGTCCAGGATGGAAACGATCGTCGCCGACGGTCTGCCGATGGGCGCCTACGCCTTCCAGCAGACGCTGTCCAACGGTTCGCGGCCGGACTGCACGATCCGCATGCCGAATGGCGCGCCGCCGCTGGTGATCGACGCGAAATTTCCGCTCGAAGCCTGGAACGCGATTCGCGACGCCGGCAGTCCCGAGGCCGGCAAGATCGCCGGCCAGCAGTTCCGCCGCGACATGGAGGTCCATATAAGGGATATTTCCGAGAAATATCTGATCCAGGGCGAAACCCAGGACACGGCCTTTCTCTTCGTGCCGTCCGAATCGATCTTCGCCGAGATCCACGAGCACTTCGAGCCGGTGGTGCAGAAGGCGCACCGCGCGCGCATCGTCATCGTCTCGCCGTCGCTGCTGATGCTGTCGATCCAGGTCATCCAGGCCGTGCTCAAGGATCAGCGCATGCGGGCGCAGGCGCATCTGATCCAGGGTGAAGTGGCGATCCTAATGGACGACCTCAGCCGCCTCGACGAGCGGGTGCGCAAACTGCAGGGCCATTTCGCCATGGCGCAGAAGGATATCGACATGGTGGTCACGTCAGCCGACAAGCTCACCAGGCGCGGCGCCAAGATCGAAGCGCTGGAATTCGAGGCGGGCGGCGGCGATGCAAGCTCCGCCCGCGACGGCGAGGCCGCGGCCAAATCGGTAGAAAGCCGCACCGGTCTTCTGAAGCTCCGGGTGGTTGACGAGGAGTGATCGCTTCGGGCAGTGTCTCGGCCGCATGAAACAGTAGGAGCATGATGTCGTCCGCATGCTCCAGAAGACGGGACATATTCATGATCACAGTTTTCGGGTCCATCAACATGGATCTCATTGCCACGACCGAGCGCCTGCCGAAGCCCGGCGAGACGGTGGCCGGCAACGGCTTTGCGACGGCAGCCGGCGGTAAGGGCGCCAACCAGGCGCTGGCAGCGCGCCGCGCCGGCCGCTACGTGCATATGGCCGGCGCCGTCGGCAAGGATGCCTTCGCAGCGGAGGCGCTGGCCCTGCTCGATGATGCAGGCACCGACCTTTCCCTCATCAACCATGTCGACGGTCCGACAGGTACGGCGCTGATCCTTGTCGGCGGCGATGGTGAAAACATGATTGCCGTCGTTCCCGGCGCCAACGGCCTCGTCACGCCTGCCGATGCCGAGACGGCGATCGGCCGCATGAACGAAGGCGATATCCTGATGCTGCAGCTCGAAGTACCGGCTGCTGCCGTCGAACGCGCGCTGGCGGCAGCCCGCGCCAAGGGCGTCACCAGCATTCTCAACCTCGCGCCGCTGATCCCCGATGCGCCGCGTCTCGGCCGGCTTGCCGATATCGTCATCGCCAACGAGACCGAGTTCGAGCGGCTCGCCGGACAGGAGGGCATGGACGCCCAAGCGCGCGAGGCAGCCCTTGCGCGCCTGCATGCGGAGACGGGCCAGACGCTGATCGTGACGCTCGGCGCCGACGGGGTCATCGCCATCCGTGACGGGGCGATTTCACGAGCGCAGGGTCTCAAGATCGAACCTGTCGATACGGTCGGCGCAGGAGACACATTCTGCGGCTATTTCGCCGCGAGCCTCGACGACGGCCTCGATTTTGTCTCGGCGCTGCGTCGTGCGGCGGTTGCCGGTTCGCTCGCATGCCTCAAGGCAGGGGCGCAACCTTCGATCCCCTTGAGCGAGGAAGTCGCAGACAGGATATAGGGGCGTCTCTTTGCGAAACCGCCGGCAAAACTCCCTGTAATTCAGGGCGTTCCGGCGATTTTCCTTGTCTCGATCGATCGAGTTTCATTCAAATTTAAGAGATCTCCGGCGATGTTGCCCGTGGTCGCCGGTTCCTTCCACCTTCTGGAATCCGGCTGTCGACTGCATAATTCCTTAAATCGGAATCGATTTAAGGGTAAAATTATGCAGCCATTCAAAGTGCTACAGCGTCCTTTGCGCGTCTCGAAAAGACGCACGGCGCTGTAGGCGGCTGCTCCATGACGGGGCGAAGCCTTTGCTCCTGCGCCGGAGAATGCCCGTTCGGCGCATCCTTGCCCGAGGACCCCATGTTCATTTTTCGCATGAAATCGCTTGCCGCGAAACTTATCGTCATCACCGGCATCGCTATCGCGCTTGTTCTCATCGTTTCGAACTTTTTCCTCATCGGCCAGACCCGGGATCGCGTCCAGACGCTGACGATGGATCAGGCCAACCTCGAGGCGAAATCGATCGCCAACGAAATCGCCGCCAATGTCGGCGAACTCGCCAGCGCCGCTCGCACCATGTCGGGCGTCATCGGCCGTGGCCATGAAGGCAAATCGCTCGACCGCAAGGGCATGATCAACGTTCTGAAGGCCAATCTCGAGCAGAACGCCTTCGCCTTCGGCAGCTGGTTCTGCGAACAACTCGGCGCGCTTGACGGCAAGACCACCGAGATCGCCAACAACAATGACGAAGGCACCAACAAGAACGGCGCCTTCACGCCCTACTGGTCGAAGACCAAGGACGGCGGCATCCAATATTCGACCTTCGACAATGACTATACCGCCGCATGGTGGAAGCTTGCCGCCGACAGCGGCAAGGGCGCGATCACCACGCCCTATATGGCCGAGGGAACGGATGTGCCGACGCTGCTGACCTCGATTGCCTATCCGGTCATGTCTGGCGGCAAGATGATCGGCGTCGGCGGCGTCGATATTTCGCTGAAGTCGCTGACCGACAAGCTGCAGGCGCTGCATCCTTTCGGTTCGGGCCGCGTCACGCTGCTGTCGCAGGCCGGCAACTGGATCGTCGCGCCGATCCCCGACCTGATGACCAAGGAATATGACGGCGAAGGTACCGACATCGTCAAGTCGGCGCTGTCGAGCAAGCAGCCCGGCCTCGTCAGGAACCTCACCTATGACGGCCTCGATCCCTTCGATCGCGTCGTCTATCCGTTCGCGGTCCCCGGTGTCAACGCCACCTGGGTCGTGCTCGTCGACGTGCCGCACATGGCGATCAACGCGCCGGTGCGCGACCAGACCTATATGATGATCATCAACGGGCTGATCGTGCTTGGCGCTGTCATGCTGGCGCTCTATTTCGCGGTCCGCTCTTTCGTGCAGCGGCCGCTCGGCGGGCTCGTCGCCAGCGTCAAGGCACTGAGCGACGGTCAATATGGCGAACCAATCGCCGCCCAGGACCGCAGCGACGAAGTCGGTTCGGTCGCCAAGGCGCTGGAAGGCTTCCGCTTCACGCTCGCCGACAGCCGCCGCCTCGAAGACGAGGCCGCCGACCAGCGGCAGGCCGCCGAGACCGAGCGCAGCCGCTCGGAATCGGAACGCCAGGAATCGGTGTCGCTGCAGCGCCATATCGTCTCGATCGTTGGCGCCGGCCTTTCCGCGCTGTCGCAGGGCAATCTCAGTCATCGCATCACCGACGAATTTCCCGGCGAATACGGCAAGCTGAAACAGGATTTCAACGCCGCCCTTGCGAGCCTCGAAGAGACGATCAACACGATGAACCTCAGCGTCGCCAACATCGGCTCCGGCACCGGCGAAATCAGCAACAGCGCTTCCGACCTCGCCAAGCGCACCGAGCAGCAGGCCGCAAGCCTGGAAGAGACGGCGGCGGCGCTCAACGAGCTTACCGCGCAGGTCGATTCCAGCGCCGAGAATGCGCGCACGGCGGCCGACAACGTCAACCTCGCCTGCCAGGATGCGGAAAAGTCCGGCGAAGTGGTGCAGAAGGCGATTGCCTCGATGCAAGGGATCGAACAATCTTCGACGGAGGTTTCGCGGATCATCGGCGTCATCGACGAGATCGCCTTCCAGACCAACCTGCTCGCCCTGAATGCGGGTGTCGAGGCGGCGCGTGCCGGGGAAGCCGGCAAGGGTTTTGCCGTCGTCGCCCAGGAGGTACGTGAACTCGCGCAGCGTTCGGCCAATGCCGCCAAGGAAATCAAGACGCTGATCAACAGCTCGGCCGTCCAGGTCAAGGAAGGCGTCGATCTCGTCGGGCGCGCCGGCGGCAGCCTGCACAAGATCGCCGAACAGGTGATGGGCATCAACGACCTCATCCGGCAGATCTCGGCATCGGCCAGCGAACAGGCTGTCGGCTTGAAGGAAATCAACCAGGCCATGAACCAGATGGACCAGGTAACGCAGCAGAATGCGGCGATGGTGGAGGAAGCGACCGCCGCCAGCGTCGCACTCAACGACGAGGCACAGACGCTGAAGGCGCTCGCCACCCGCTTCAATGTCTCGGGTTCGGGGAACGCCGCAGCGCTTGCCTCGGTCGCGCAAAAGATGCGGGCGCCGGCAGCCGCGGCCCCTTCGCCTCGCGCCCCGGCGGTCCGTCGCTCCGTTGTCCCGTCGCGCGGGTCCGCGGCGGTGGCGCAAGACAGCTGGGAAGAGTTCTGATCGTTCAACCCCTCATAATGTAAAAAGGCGCCTGAGAGATCAGGCGCCTTTTGCATTCGAGAATAGATGCGTTATCGCGCGACGCGCGTCAGGCAGCGTTCGACGTCTGCTCTTCGTTGAGGAAGGCATAGATCGCCTGGGAGGAATCGGTGGCGCGCAGCTTGGCGACCAGATCATGATCGCGCAGCACGCGGGCGATACGCGACAGAGCCTTGAGATGATCGGCGCCCGCGCCCTCCGGCGCAAGCAGCAGGAACACGAGATCGACCGGTTGGTCATCCAGCGCCTCGAAATCGACCGGCTGCTCCAGCCGGGCGAAGATACCGACGATCGAATGGATGTTTCCCAGCTTGCCGTGGGGAATGGCGATGCCGTTGCCGACGCCGGTCGAGCCCAGGCGTTCGCGCTGCAGGATAACGTCGAAGATCTCCCGTTCGGAAAGCCCGGTGATCCTGGCGGCTCTTGCAGCCAATTCCTGAAGCAACTGTTTCTTGGAATTTACTCTGAGGGCGGGAATGATCGCATCCTGATGGAGCAAATCTGCCAATGCCATTTCTTTTTCCTTCTGTCGCCGGGATCAAATGCAAGGAGCGGCGGCAACACCGCCGCTCACCACGCTGATCTCAGCCTTTGATACTGGCTGAATCGATCCAGCCAATATTTCCGTCGTGCCGACGGTAAACGATATTCAGATGTTCCTTGCCGGGGCTGCGAAACATGAGAAGCGGCTCGTCGGTCATGTCAAGCGCCATCACGGCGGTGGCGACCGACATGGTCTTCAGCTGCTTCGTACTTTCAGCGACGATCGCCGGAGCGAAATCGTCGGCGATTTCATCGTCGTGATCAGGAACAGAATCCATAACCGTGTAGGAGACCTCTGCAAAACCATTCAGATGGTTTCCGGCGTGATGGTCCTTCAGCTTGCGCTTGTAACGCCGCAGCCGTTTTTCGATCCGCTGCGAGGCGGCGTCGAAAGCCAACTGCGGGTCAGTCGCCTCGCCGGCCGCATGCAGTACCACCCCGCTGTCGAGATGAAGCTTGCAGTCCGCCGAGTAACGAGAACTCGCCTTTTCCACGGTCACTTGGCCGGAATATCCCCCGTCGAAGTATTTCGTGATGGCCATAGCAATTTGGTCCTCGATCTTTTGACGGAAGGATTCACCAATTTCCATATGTTTCCCGGATACACGCACACTCATGGAGTTTCCCTTCTTATGGTCGTTTGCGGGTATCAGTTTACGCCAAGCCTCAGGTTCATCCAAGCACTTCGCACAATCTCAAGCAAGATCGGCTTAGGCCTGCGGGTCCTTGGTACCCTTCTGATGCTGGGGATAACTCCAGACGCCGTTCGCGGCATCGATTGCGGCGGGCTTCTAGCCAGAGGTTACCGAAAAGTCAATAGGGCGGAGAATCGCCATCGGCGTCGCCCGGGTAACGTGTCGTCGATAGCTTGCTGGGCAAGTTATGCCGCCGATTGCCACCCCATCAACTTTAGGCGCCTCGCGCTTGCGTTGCGCTCGTCCTCGCGGTGATCGTCATGGCTGCGACACCTGATATGACGCAGACGAGTCCGATCCAGGCCGTCTGGCTCAGCCTTTCGCCGAGAAAGACGATGCCGATCGCAACACCGATCGGCACTCTGAGATAGGCTTGCGAGGTGGTTCCGACCGAACCCAGCGTCTGGACGAGACGGAAATAGATCGTAAAGGCAAGGGCCGTCGAAAAGGCGGAGAGGCCAAGCAGCGCCAGCATCGATGCCGCCGACGGATTGAGTTCCCATGGCTGATCGACGACGAGGCTCATAGGCAGGAGAATGACCGCGCCTGAAATCAACGAGCCGGCCGCCGGCACTGCGGGATCGAGTCCCTTGAAGTTCTTGCTGAAAATCGCGGCACCTGCATAGCAGATGGTCGCCAGGATGATGGCCAGCTGCGCCATCAGGCTTTCGCCGAGACCGCCGAGCGCTTCAACGCCGATGACAAGGCAGATGCCGACAAGCCCGGCCATGACGCCGAAAAGCCTTCGCAGCGTCACCTGCTCATGGCGGGTCATCAACACGGTGAGCAGGAAGGTGAAGATCGGCGTTGCCGAATTCAGGATCACCGCCAGTCCGGCATCGACGGACTGTTCTGCCCAGGCGATCAGCGTGAAGGGGACGACGCTGTTCAGACAGGCCTGAACGAAAAACCGGCGCCAGGTCGCACCATCGCGCGGCAGGCGGACACGCCGGCGGCGCAGCACGGCAAGCAGAATACCGCCGGCAATCAGCGTGCGGGCGGCGATCAACGTTATCGGCGGGATGGTCTCGACGCCGATCTTGATAAAGCTGTAGGAGGAACCCCAGAGGGTCGCCAGCACCAGCAGCAGGAAAAGCTCCCTGGCAAGGTTCGGATTTTGCGGCGTCATCGTCGGCATTTCGATCTTTGTTGAAGACAATTCAAAGGGTTGCGGCGCCGTTGCGCGCCTGAAAAGGCGCAGGGCACTGGAGAGGAATAACGGGATTTTCAGGCCGAATGCTTCGATCGAGGTCGAAGCATTGCTGCGTCAGAAGCCCGCGACCTTGGCGAGCGCCCGCTTCTCGCGGCGGCGCTGGACCGAAGAGGCAATGTTCATCGCCTCCCGGTATTTCGCAACGGTGCGGCGGGCGAGATCGACGCCGCCCTTCTTCAGCATGTCGACGATATCGTCATCCGAAAGCACCGCCTCCGGGCTCTCCTGAAGGATCAGCGCACGGATCTTGTGACGCACGGCCTCGGCCGAATGGCTGTCGCCGCCCGCAACGGCGCTGATCGAGACGGTGAAGAAATATTTGAGTTCGAAGAGGCCGCGCGGCGTCAGCATATATTTGTTCGATGTGACGCGGCTGACGGTGGATTCATGCATCTTGATCGCCTCGGCGACCGTTTTCAGGTTCAGCGGGCGCAGGTAGTCGACGCCATGCAGCAGGAAGGCGTCCTGCTGGCGGACGATTTCACTTGCCACCTTCATGATGGTTTTTGCCCGCTGGTCGAGGCTGCGCGTCAGCCAGTTGGCGCTCTGCAGGCAATCGGAGAGGAAGGCGTGATCCTCGCCGTTCTTTGTCACGCGGGAAAAATAGGACTGGTTGACCAGCACGCGCGGCAGCGTATCCGGATTGAGCTCGACCAGCCAGCCGCCGTCCGAAGAGGCTCTGACGACCACATCCGGCATGATCGCTTCGGAAACACCTGCCTCGAAACCGCTGCCGGGCTTCGGATTGAGCTGGCGGATCTCGCCGAGCATGTCGAGAAGATCTTCCTCGTCGACGCCGCAGAGCCGCTTCAACGTGGCGAAATCACGCCGCGCCAGGTGTTCGAGGTTTTCGACCAGAGCCTGCATGGCGGGGTCATATCGGTCCTTCTGCCTGAGCTGGATCGCCAGGCATTCGGCGAGGCTGCGGGCGAAAACACCCGGCGGATCGAGGCTCTGGAGGGTGGCGAGCACGCGCTCGGCCTGTGCAAGGCTCGTGCCCAGCCTCTCGCCCGCCTCGACGATATCGGCCTGCAGATAACCGCAGTCGTCGAGCTGGTCGACGAAATTCTGCGCGATCAGCCGGTCGGCCATGTCAGGCAGGACGAAGGGGATCTGCTGGGCGAGATGATCACGCAGCGACACCTGGCCGGCGACGAAATCATCGAGATCGTAATCGGCGCCCTCGCCGCTGCCCGGCATCGATTTCCACTGGCTGACGAGCTCCGGCGCATCGAGGCGCTGCGGGGCACCGTCATCAGGAAAGACATTGGTGTAATTGGCGTCGAGCTCGTCGTTCAGCCGGCTCGTGCTGGCGCTGCCGCCATTGTCATACCAGTCGCTGGAAAGCGCCTCGGTCCGGTTGTCGTAACCGTCATCCGACCCGGCATCCTCCGGCTGATGAGCATACTCGCCATCTTCGGATTCGCCGCGTTCGCCCCCCTCGCCGTCATTCGACGGAAATTCGAGCAGCGGGTTCTTCTCGACTTCCTGGGCGATGAACTGGGTGAGTTCAAAATGCGTCATCTGCAGCAACTGGATGGATTGCATCAGTTGCGGTGTCATCACCAGGGACTGGGTCTGGCGCAGGAAAAGATTGGCGGACAGTGCCATGACGGACGCGAAACTCCCCTCAATTCCTCCGGGAAACCGCGTCCGATCAAGGCTTCAGGCCACGGAAATCCAAGTTGGCCCAAAAATTGCTTTTTTATTCTATTTGGTCAAGCGGAACTATGCCGACAAGGTGAATTTCTGCGGGCGGCCCGGTATCAGAGGCTGAAATTGTCGCCGAGGTAGAGCCGGCGCACTTCCGGATTGTTGACGATGTCGTTCGCCCGGCCATGGGTCAGCACCTCACCGGCGTGGATGATGTAGGCGCGGTCGATGAGACCCAGCGTCTCGCGCACATTGTGGTCGGTGATGAGAACGCCGATGCCGCGCGCCGTCAGGTGGTGAACGAGATTCTGGATGTCGGCGACCGAGATCGGGTCGACGCCGGCGAAGGGCTCGTCGAGCAGCATGAAGGTCGGGTCGGTCGCAAGCGCACGCGCGATTTCGAGGCGGCGGCGCTCACCGCCGGAAAGGGCGACGGCGGCACTCTTGCGCAGCTTCTGGATATGGAATTCCTCCAGCAGCTCGTTCAGCTTCTGCTCGCGCTCGGCCTTGTCCTTCACATGCACTTCGAGGACGGCGCGGATATTCTCTTCCACCGTCAGCCCGCGGAAAATCGAGGCTTCCTGCGGCAGGTAACCGACGCCAAGGCGCGACCGGCGGTACATCGGCATGGTCGTGACGTCGTTGCCGTCGATCTCGATTGTGCCTTCATCCACCGGCACAAGGCCGGTGATCATATAAAAACAGGTGGTCTTGCCGGCGCCGTTCGGGCCGAGCAGGCCAACGGCCTCGCCACGGCGCACCACCAGCGAAACGCCGTTGACGACGCGCCGCGTCGCATAGGTCTTCGTCAGACCGCGTGCGATCAGCGTTCCCTGATAGCGGCTCTTGTCGGCGGCACCCGCAGCTTGTGGCCCGGGCTTGCCGAACATGGTGGATAGCGATGATAATTTCACGTGGGAGGCCGGCTTCTCAGTTCTGCTTCTGCTGCGGTGTATTCGGCTTCGATTTCGGATCGAGCTGAATCTGGACACGCCCGCCGCAGCTTTCAAGCTCCGCCTGGCCAGTCTGCATGTGAACCGTCAGTTTACAGCCGGTGAAGACGTTCGGCCCGTCCGACAGAATAACCTTGTTCCCCTCATCTGCCGTGAGGATGAATGTCTGCGAGGCCATGTCGAAATTGCCGTCATCGGCGGTCGCCGTCTGCGTGCCAGAAGTCAAGAGGACCTTGTCCGTCACCAGGATCTTGTCGATATCAGCACTTCCCGATGCAAGCGAGGCCGACTGCTCCGGCTGGGCGGCGGGTTGCGCGCCGTCAGCAGCCGGCTTTGCTGCCTTGTCCTTGTAATAGACGGTCATCTTGCCGGACTGCATCGTCGTCGTGCCCTGGACGACCTTGACCTTGCCGGTGAAGAGCGCGGTGTGTTCCTGGTCATGGATCTCAAGCTTGTCGCTTTCGATCTGGATCGGTTGGTCGTTGGAAAGCTTCATGCCCGACATCGTGGTCGACTGCGCACCCGCGCCCGAGGCCGTCAGAATAAGGGCAAATGCGCCGGCAATGAATGCCATGCCTGTCTTGCAAGTGGAAATGCGACAATCTTTTGTCATGGATGACCCGGCTGGTTAAGTGCCCTGTTTATGGATGGTGGATGGATCGACATTCATTCGAACATTCCCCTCGAATGTGATCACCCGCCCCTTATCGGTTATCTGAAGCGTCTTCGCAACAATGGAGGCATTGTCCTTGGTGATGGTAACGGGGTCGTCGCTCCGCATGTTTCCGCCCTTGATGTCGAGCTGCGCGGACTGGAAATTCGCATTGAGGCCGCTGCTCAGCACCAGGGTGAAGGGGGCCGTCATATGCAGGTTGTCGGTGGCGCGGTTGTAATCGGCAGTCGAGGCGACGACGCGGGCGATCAGGCCGTCATTCATCGGCACGGCGGCCTTGATCGTCTCGAGCGTGATGAGATTGGGATTGCGGATATCCTGCAGAGCCCTTTCGGCCAGCATCGAATAGTTGATGCCGTCGGAATTGCGTCCTGATATCGCCGGCTTTTCCATCACGACCTTGCCGTTCTCGATCTTGGCGCCTTCCATCTTGACATTCTCGGGCAGATAGATGCTGACCAACGCCACCGCGGTGAGGCTCGCCGCGATGATGAGGGCCGCCACCGGCAGCAATATCTTCAGCCGCCGCACGCGGGCGGAATGGAACAACGCGTCGCCATAGGCGCTCCTGCCGGACCCTGAATAGGCGGCATGTCCGTTGTTCTTCAGGGTATCGAGCATAGGCCTCGTCCATGTGCGGTGATCGCCGCGCCTCGATAACAAAGCCGGCCACCAATCACAGTTCGTTTCGCATTATTACATTGGCTTGCCAATATGGAATTTTTTCTGCAACAAGCAACAAAACGAAAAACATTCAAAAGTGGCATTCGTACGGGCCGCTGCCACCCTTTTTCACCGGATCGATCGGCGGCATGCCGAAGCCGGTGCCAGCGCTGGAGGTTTCCATGGACAGTTCGATCATCGCGGATCGCCGGCGGCTGCGCCGCAAGCTCGGCTTCTGGCGTCTCATCGCGGTGGCCCTCATCGTGGCACTTGGTTTCGCCTTCTACCGCTTTGCCCTCGGCGATGCCGGGACGCAGCGCCCGCATATCGCCCATGTGACGATATCCGGACTGATCGTCGACGACGACGAGCTCCTGGAGCGGCTGAAGAAGGTCGAGACCAGCGACCAGGTGAAGGCAGCGGTGATTTCGATCTCCTCGCCCGGTGGTACGACCTATGGCGGCGAAAAAATCTTCAAGGCGATCCGTGCGATATCGGCCAAGAAGCCTGTTGTCTCCGACGTGCGCACGCTTGCCGCCTCCGCCGGATACATGATCGCCACCGCCGGCGATACGATCATTGCCGGCGACAGCTCGATCACCGGCTCGATCGGCGTCATCTTCCAGTATCCGCAGATCCAGCCACTGCTCGACAAGATCGGCGTCTCGCTGCAGGAGATCAAGTCTTCGCCGCTGAAGGCCGAGCCCTCGCCCTTCCACGAGGCGAGCGAAGAGGCCAAGGCGATGATCCGCAGCATGGTGGTCGACAGCTATAACTGGTTCGTCGACCTGGTTGCCGACCGGCGCAAGCTGCCGCGCGACGAGGTGCTGAAACTGGCCGACGGCACGATCTATACCGGCCGCCAGGCGCTGAAGGTGAAACTCGTCGATGCGATTGGCGGCGAGGCTGAGATCCGCGCCTATCTGACGTCGCGCGGCGTCGACGGCGAACTGCCGATGGTGGACTGGGACAAGAAGAGCAATACGCCCTTTCTGCTCGCTGGGGCTGTTTCGCGGTTGATTACGATCTTCGGTTATGGTGATCTCATGAAAACCCAGGATATCAATGGAATCCTGCCCCCAAAGTTGCTTCTTGACGGGCTGCTTTCAGTTTGGCAGGTTGGCCACGATTGATAAGAAATCAATAATTTAAGGGGGCGAATGTGATCAAGTCCGAATTGGTGCAGATTGTTGCGGCACGCAACCCGCATCTCTATCATCGCGACGTCGAGAATATCGTCAACGCGGTTCTCGACGAGATCACGGATGCACTGGCTGCGGGTAACCGTGTCGAATTGCGCGGCTTTGGCGCCTTTTCGGTCAAGAACCGCCCTTCCCGCTCCGGCCGCAACCCGCGGACCGGCGATACCGTCTTCGTCGAGGAGAAGTGGGTTCCCTTCTTCAAGACCGGCAAGGAATTGCGCGAGCGGCTCAATCCCGGCCAGGCCGACGAAGAGGATTGAGCGGTGCTCAAGCATGTCGCGCAAAAGTGTGCAGCGGTTTTGCGATAACGACATGCGTTGACATAAAGACCTAAAGCGCGAGCAGCAAATCTGAAAGATTGCGCCGCGCTTTAGCCGCCTGCGGCGAAACCGCACTTGAACTCGAGGGCCGTTTTCCTATTCTGGTAACGCATCGTATTTTACGCGTCTCACAAAGACGCGTGGCGCTGTAAGGACGAAACGCGCCCTGCAAAAAGACCGGCGCAATCTGCCGCGTGGAGACCTCAAATGGCCAAGAAGATCGTCAACCTGTTGATTCTGCTGCCGCTCGGCGTCATCCTCATCGTCTTTTGCGTCGCCAACCGGAAGATCGTCACGCTCGCCTTCAATCCGTTCCGGCCCGAAGACCAGGTGCTTGCAGTTTCCGCGCCCTTCTTCGTCTTCCTGTTCATCGCGCTGATTACAGGCATGCTGATCGGCGCGGCCGCCACCTGGTTCAGCCAGGGCAAACACCGCAAGCGCGCCCGCACCGAGGCCAAGGAAGCCATTCGCTGGCAAGGCGAGGCCGACCGCCACAAAAACCGTGCCGAGGAAATCGCCGGGCAGCTGCCGGCGCGATAAAACCGGATTGGCATGTCGACGGCCAGCTTTGGCGGCATCTCAAACCGGAAAAAAGCTCAATTCCTCATAGTCACCCTCCGGCGAGGCGCCGTTGCCGGTCACCTGGAACCCGTGGGAAAGGTAGAACGCCTTCGCCCGCCGGTTCTTCACCAGACATTTCAGCCTGTACCGGTGTTGCGGCCATTCCGGCAGGGCGTACAGCAGCGCCGTGCCAGCGCCCTGCCCCTGGAATTCAGGGCTGATATAGAGCATGTGGATGAAATCGTCCCCCGGCCAGAGTGACAGGAAGCCGGCGACGCTGCCGCGTTCATGCGCGCAGACGAAGACCGTCTCGCCGTTGGTATGAGCGGCGAAATCCTCGCGATAGAACTTGCCGGGATCGACCCAGACGAATGTTTCGCGGCGCACGGAAAGATAAATCTCCGCGAGCATTTCCTGGTCTTCCGCCAGCGGCGGCCTGATGGTCCACGTCATGACGTCGATTTAAACAAACCCTCAGCCCGCGCCAAGCCTAACCGGCCGCCATCTTGGCGACGACGGCGGCATTGAAATCCGAAAAGAACCCTTCGGCGAGCTTCTGCGAGGTCGAATCGAGCAGGCGGGCACCGAGCTGGGCGAGCCTGCCACCGAGTTCGGCCTTCGACCGGTAGTGCAGGATGGTCTCGGCACCCCTTTCCTCGAGCACGATATCGGCGCTGCCCCTGGCGAAGCCGGCAAGACCGCCCTTGCCTTCGGCCGACAACGTGTAGCTCTTCGGCGCATCGACATTGGAAAGCGTCAGCAGCCCATGAAAGGTGGCAGACAGCAGGCTGAACTTGACCTTGATCGTCGCCTCGAAAGCTCTCGGCGACAGCCGCTCGATGCTCTGACAGCCTGGAATGCAGCTGCGCATGATCTCGGGATCGTTGAGCGCTGCCCAGACGACGTCCCGCGGCGCGGCGATGCGTTCTTCGCCGGTGAAATCCATTCGATAGCCCCATCTCCGATCAGCTCATCTTATCCCAGCGGGAAAGCGCTTTGCCAAGGCGGGACGTAATGTTATCTGCCGGGTTCCGATCTGGCACACATTTGACACACATAGGGGATGGGCCGATGAACGACGAACTGAAGCCGTGGAGCGTGACGGCAAGCCGCATCACCTATGAAGATCGCTGGATCCGGGTCCGGAGCGACGATTGCGTCACTGCCGATGGAACCGTCATCGCGCCATTCCATGTGCTCGATTATCCTGACTGGATCAACGTCATTCCGCTGATGCCCGACGGGCGCGTGCTGCTGACGCGGGAATACCGGCACGGCCGCGGCGAGATCGTGGCCGGTCTCGTCGCCGGCGGCGTCGAACCCGGCGATAGCGAGACCGGCGATGCGGCGATGGCGGCGGCACGGCGCGAACTGCGGGAAGAGACCGGCTATGAAGCCTCGACCTTCGTCAAGCTGCTCACCTCCTATCCGAATGCCGCCAACCACAGCAATGTGGTGACGAGTTGGCTGGCGCTCGGCCTGAGCAAGGTCGGCGAACCGGCATTCGACCCCGGCGAGAAGGTCGACCTGCTGTTTGCGGATCTTGCTGCCATCCTGAGCGACCTACAGTCCGGCGTCGTCATCATGCAATCGATGCATGTCGCAGCCCTCTATGCGGCGGAAAGCTGGCTTCGCACACAGGCTCCGAGGGTTTGAAATAGGCGCCGCGCGGGGAAGACCCTGTCGTTTGCCCGGGCCAGGTCGGCTGCACAGTTGATCCGGCACGGTTTTCTGGGCTACTGCATAATTCAAGTGCTGCAGCGTCCTTTTTGCGTCTCAAAAGACGCACGGCGCTGTGGCGGACGCAAAGCCGATAAGCCACCCCGACAGAGATGCGGAAGAGCACGTTGAAACAAAGAGAAGGCCGGCCGGGCCAGAAGAAAACATCAGGTCCTTCCGGTGAAAGCCGCAGGGACGATCGGGCAGGCCGGCCGCCAAAGCCGGTCGCGCGGCCGGCAGCAACCCGCGAGGCGGTGCGCGAGGCTGCTGTGCCTGCCGCCGTCGTGCGTCCCCTGATGACACGCAGCGGCGAGCGTCCGACTGAGCGCGTGCCCGTCATCCTCGAATCGCTCGGGGCCGGCGACTTCCACCTGATCGACAGCGGCAACGGCGAAAAGCTGGAGCAATACGGCCCCTACCGCATCATCCGCCCCGAGGCCCAAGCGCTGTGGCGGCCTTCGCTGGCGCCCCAAGTCTGGGAAAAGGTCGATGCCGTCTTCACCGGCGACACCGACGAGGAAGGCACCGGCCGCTGGCGCTTCCCGAAAGGGGCGCTCGGCGAGACCTGGCCGCTCAATCTGCTCGGCGTCGATTTCCTCGGTCGCTTCACCTCCTTCCGTCATGTCGGCGTCTTTCCCGAGCAGATCGTCCACTGGAGCTGGATGAAGGATGAGGTCGAAAAGGCAGGCAGGCCACTGAAGGTGCTGAATCTCTTCGGTTATACCGGCGTCGCCTCGCTTGTCGCCGCCGCCGCCGGCGCCGAGGTCACCCATGTCGACGCCTCGAAGAAGGCGATCGGCTGGGCAAGGGAAAACCAGGCGCTCGGGCGCATGGAAAAGCTGCCGATCCGCTGGATCTGCGAGGATGCGATGAAATTCATCCTGCGTGAGGAACGCCGCAGCAGCCAGTACGATATCATCCTCACCGACCCGCCGAAATTCGGCCGCGGCCCCAATGGCGAAGTCTGGCATCTCTTCGAGCATCTGCCCTTGATGCTCGACGTCTGCCGCGAGATCCTGTCGCCAAAGGCAGTGGGCCTGGTGCTGACGGCCTATTCGATCCGCGCCAGCTTCTATTCGATCCACGAGCTGATGCGCGAGACGATGCGCGGCGCCGGCGGCGTGGTCGAATCCGGCGAGTTGGTGATTCGCGAAGCCGGCACCGACGGCAGGACCCAGGGCCGCGCGCTTTCCACCTCCCTCTTTTCCCGCTGGGTGCCGAAATGAGCAAGGACTTCCACGATCAGGGACCACGCAGGGTCGGACAGGTGAAGGAAGTCACCTCGCTTGCCAATCCGATCATCAAGGACATCAAGGCGCTGACGAACAAGAAGTCGCGCGAGGAAAGCGGCACTTTCCTCGCCGAAGGACTGAAGCTCGTCATCGATGCGATCGAACTCGGCTGGGCGATCCGCACGCTGGTCTATGCCAAGGCGGCCAAGGGCAAGCCGCTGGTCGAGCAGATGGCGGCAAGGACCGTCGCCTCGGGCGGGCTGGTGCTCGAAGTCAGCGAAAAAGTGATCGCCTCGATCACCCGCCGCGACAATCCGCAAATGGTCGTCGGCATCTTCGAGCAGCGCTGGACACCACTCAAGGGTATCCGGCCAAAGGAGGGCGAGACATGGGTGGCGCTCGACCGGGTGCGTGACCCCGGCAATCTCGGCACCATCATCCGCACGGCCGATGCGGCCGGCGCTTCCGGCATCATTCTCCTCGGAGAAACGACCGACCCCTTTTCGCTCGAAACCGTGCGCGCCACAATGGGCTCGGTCTTTGCCGTTCCGGTCGCGCGGGCGACACCTGAGGAATTCATCGCCTGGCGGAAATCGGCCGGCGTTTCCGTCGTCGCGACGCATCTTGCCGGCGCGGTCGATTACCGGACGATCGACTACCGGAAAAAGCCGGTCGTGCTCCTTATGGGCAACGAACAATCCGGCCTGCCGGAGCAACTGGCCAGGGAGGCCGACGCGCTTGCCCGCATTCCGCAGCAGGGCCGCGCCGATTCCCTGAACCTCGCCGTCGCCACCGGCGTCATGCTTTTCGAGGCGCGCCGCCATCTCCTCTCACTTGCCGAGGGCAAATGACCGAACAGACGCATGCACGCCCCGCGCTGTTTTCGCGGCCGGCACCGATCCTCTTGTTCATCGTCGTCGCCGTTCTCATCGACCAGGTCGTCAAGATCACCGTCGATCATTACCTGCCGCTGCAGGAGGCGGTGCCGGTCATTCCGATGCTGGCGCTCTACCGCACCTACAATCTCGGCGTCGCCTTTTCGATGCTGTCTGGCATGGACGGCTGGTTCATCGTCGGCATGCGGCTCGTCATCGTCGCCTTCGTCATCTGGCTGTGGCACCGCACGGCGAAGGACCGCTGGATCGCTCATCTCGGTTATGCGCTGATCATCGCAGGCGCGATCGGCAACCTCGTCGACCGCTTCGCCTATGGACATGTGATCGATTACATTCTTTTCTACACCGAGAGCTGGTCCTTCGCGGTCTTCAATCTCGCCGACAGTTTCATCACCATCGGCGCCGGTTGCGTCATTCTCGACGAGGTGCTGCTGCCAAAAAAGGCCGGCCGCTAAAATCTTATCGAAATCCTGAAGGCATTCGGAACGGGCCTCATGTTATCCAGATAGCATGCAGAACCTGGGACAGTTGCAGGAAAGATTGTCCGCCGCCTTCGGTGGACCCGCCGCCAAGCCGCATGAGAAGCGGATGGAGGCCTCCTCCTCACGACCCGGCGTATCGACACCTCAGGGAGCCGATGGTCGTCAGAGGGGAACCGCACCGACAAGGCGGCTGCTGTTCTACTGGCTGGGCGGCGCCGGCCTTCTTGCCGCAATGATCCTGATGCTGCTTGCCCATGCCGGCGATCCGTTGCTTCTTTCGGGCAGCCTTGTCGTTCTTGGCCTTGCCGTCATCGCCAGTTATGCCCTACTGATGGTTCGACCGCGCAAGGCCGGGCAGGGCCCCGGCAAATCCCTGCAGGATTGGAACGCTGGCGCAAAACTGTTTGCCGACGTGCACGACGTGCTCGGCGACATCACGGTCAGCCGGACCATGGACCGGCGCATCATCTCCGCCAACGATACTTTTCGCCGCCTGAGCGGGCGGCTGCGTCCGGAAGGAAAAACCTGCGAGGAGATCGGGCTTGCCTTCCGCCCCGGCCCGATACCGCACTGCTACGATGTCGAGATCTCGACACCGGAGGGCCAGCGCATCTTCCTCTGGCGCGACGTCGTCACCCGCGACCCGGCAAATGGCCGCCTGCTGTTGCAGAGCGTTGCCCGCGACGTGACCGACGAGCGGCTCATCGCGCAGGGCCGCGAAGAGGCCCGGCAGAAGGCCGAATATAACAGCGCCGCCAAATCGAGGCTGCTTGCCACAGTCAGCCACGAGGTGCGCACGCCGCTTTCCGGCATCCTCGGCATGACGCATCTGATCGCCGAGACGCGGCTGACGCAGGAACAGCAGAACTATCTCGCGAACATCCGCCAGTCCGGCCATGCGCTGACGCAACTCGTCGAGGATCTGCTCGACTTCTCCACCATCGAGGTCGGCCGCTTCGCGCTGCACCCGCGCTCGGAATCGCTGCGCAAGCTTCTGGAAAGCGTCGTCGAGATGCTCGCCCACCGGGCGCATGAAAAGGGTATCGAGATCGGCGCCACAGTGTCGTCCGACGTGCCTGAAAATATGAGCTTCGACCCGGCGCGGCTGCGCCAGGTTCTCTTCAACGTCATCGGCAATGCCGTGAAGTTCACCCAGGTCGGCGGTGTCTTCATCCGCGTATCGCTCGACGCCGACGATATTTCGATCACCGTCACCGATAGCGGCCCCGGCATGACGACGGAGGAGCAGGCGCGCGTCTTCGGCGAGTTCGAGCAGGGCGGGAGCGTAGCCGACAAGAGCAGCGGGACCGGGCTCGGCCTTGCCATCTCCGCCCGCATCATGCGCGAATTTAACGGCGCGCTGACGGTTGCCAGCGAAAAGGGCAAAGGCAGCGAATTCACCATCCGCTTCCCCGTCGATATCGGCAGTGAGCGCCCCGACCGGCGAAACACGCTGCTTGCCGGCAACAGCGTCGTGCTGCTGGCCCCAGCCGGTGCGGCGCGCACAGCCATTGCCGAGACGATCACCACGCTCGGCGGCCTCTGCCATCTCGTCGGCGACGGCGAGACGGCGCGGACAACGCTGCTCGGCTTGGCAAAGGGCGGACGCCGGCCGACCGATATCATCATCGACCACCGGATGTCGGCGGAATTTTCCGCCCATCTTGCCGATCGCGCCGAAATCGCCGCGCTTGGCCTGCGCAAGGTGCTGCTCGTCAATCCGGAAGAGCGCAGCGCCCATCCGCTCGACCTTTTCGACGCCTGGCTCATCCGGCCGCTGCGCGAGCAGTCGCTGATCGACGTGCTGCGCGGGCGCATGCGCGGCATGGAGAAGCGCGACGCGCTGAACGACAACCAGCCTGGCTTCGGCCTGTCGGTGACTGAGACGTTGGTTGCCGCCAGCGGGCTCAGCATCCTGCTCGGCGAGGACGACCCGATCAATGCCATGCTGGTGCGCGTCGTCCTCGAAAAGGGCGGGCATAAGGTGCGCCATGTCGAAGATTTCGAGGCCCTGCTCGACTACGCGCTCTGCGAGGCGAATGCCCGGCCCGATATCATCATCAGCGACCTCTCGATGCCTGGTGGTAACGGCATCGAAATGCTCGGGCGCCTGCGCGGCCATGAACGGCGGCTCGATCTTGCCTCGGTGCCGGTGATCGTGCTGACCGCCGACAAGAGCGACGAATCGCGCCGCCAGGTCTTGCTCAACGGCGCCAACCGCGTCATGGTAAAGCCGGTCGATCCGGTGCGGCTGCTGACCGAAGTTCAGGCGGTTGCCGCCCTTTCCGCCCGTCGGGCAGAGGCGCGGTGAGCGCCTCGGAAACCGGCACGCTTCTTGCGCCTGGAAATTCAAAATGTCACTTTCCTGTCGCAGAGAAGTGTTTTATGGCGTCGATAAGCCGGCAACGGGAGAATCGTCATGTCCGCCATCGAGATCCTGAATCGTGACACCAGCGCGGAGCCCGCACGGCCCTCGACGGCTGCTGTACAGAAGGACGGCGATATCCTCGGCCGCATCGGCAATCTGGAGACCCGCCTTGCCCGCACGGCACGCGAGATCGATGCCGCCCAAGCCGTGCGCTACCGCGTCTTCGTCGACGAAATGAAAGCGCAGCTGCCGCTGGATGCCATGCGCCGCCAGCGAGATGTCGACGCCTATGACGCTGTCTGCGATCATCTTCTCGTTCTCGACCGCTCGATCGAGGGCGACCCGGAAGACCAGATCGTCGGCACCTACAGGCTGTTGCGTCAAGATGTCGCCATCGCCAATGGCGGTTTTTACTCGGCTTCCGAATTCGAGATCGACGGCCTCATCGCCAAACATCCGGACAAGCGCTTCATGGAGCTCGGCCGCTCCTGCGTGCTGCCGGAATACCGCACCAAGCGCACCGTCGAGCTGCTGTGGCAGGGCAACTGGGCCTATGCGCTGAAGCATGGCGTCAGCGCCATGTTCGGCTGTGCCTCTTTCCCCGGCGTCTATCTCGAAAGCCACGCGCTGGCGCTGTCCTTCCTCTATCACAATGTGCTGGCGAAGAACGAATGGGCTGTCGGCGCCTTGCCGCATCTGGCCCGCAACATGGACCTGATGCCGGTCGAGGCGATCAACCCGAAGCGGGCGCTGATAGCGCTGCCGCCGCTGATCAAGGGCTATCTGCGCCTCGGCGCGATGGTCGGCTCCAGCGCGGTCGTCGATCATGCCTTCAACACGACCGACGTGCTGATCGTGCTGCCGATCACCAGCATTTCGGACCGTTACCTGAATTACTACGGCGCCGACGCCGGCCGCTTCGCGAGCTAGAGCCTCCGGGCGCCGGCAATGCTTCAGGGCACGATCTCTATCGGGGTATGAGTGGGGACGCGGGCCCAGGTATCGCGCATCTCCGCGTTGGTTACGGCAACACACCCATCCGTCCAATCCCAAAGGTAATGGACGTTTCCGAAGAGTCCCCAGCCATTGGGAAGCCCGTGGATCATGATATCGCCCCCGGCTGGAAAGCCTCTGGCTTCAGCGTTGCGCCGATCATCCGTGTTTGGATAGGAAATGTGCAGGCTCAGATAGTCCATCGACTTTGGATTTCGCCAGTCTATTTCATAACGCCCTTCAGGTGTTTTCTCGTCACCTTCTCGTTGCTTTGGCCCGGCGTCGGCAGCCGTGCCGAGAGAAATCCGGTATGTAGAGATGGGAGCATCGCCTCTCAAAAGGACCATGCGGCGTTCGGATTTATAAACGCGAATGAGGTCAGCCCGTTGTTCCAACGGCGCATCTGGAGGCGGCGAGCCTGAGCCGACCCTGGCCATCAATTTCGTATAAGCGAAACAGCTGGCGACCACGATGGCTAAAACAACAAGCTTGTTTCTCAACATGATCTCATCTTCAGGATGTGCGCTCGAGGCTGGGCACCATCGGCCGGCAACGTCAGCAGGCGTTGGCGATCATGATGCTTCACCGTTCGGCGCCAGTCTAAAGCCGTATAATTGCCCGGCCGACGCTGTCGGCCGGGCACCGGAAGGCGTCTCAGAAACGCAAGCGAGTTTACGAACCCCAGTAGGCGGCGATCGCCGCCATGTTGACGATGTCGCTGTCCTTGGCGCCCATTGAGGTGATCTGCACCGGCTTGTCGAGGCCGACGAGGATCGGGCCGATCACGGTGGAACCGCCGAGCTCCTGCAGCATCTTGGTCGAGATCGAGGCCGAGTGGAAAGCCGGCATGACGAGCACGTTGGCCGGCCCGGAGAGCCGGCAGAAGGGATATTGCTCCATCACCTTGCGGTTCAGGGCGACGTCGGCCGCCATCTCGCCGTCATATTCGAAATCGACGCGGCGCTTGTCGAGGATCTTCACCGCCTCGCGCACCCGCTCGGAGCGTTCACCCGAGGGATGGCCGAAGGTGGAATAGGCCAGCATGGCGACACGCGGCGGATAACCCATGCGCCGCGCGAGACCTGCGGCCTCTTCGGCGATATCGGCAAGCTCTACGGCCGTCGGCATGTCGTGCACCGCGGTATCGGCAACGAAGACTGTGCGGCCGCGGCAGAGCGCCAGCGACACGCCGATGACGCGGTGGCCTGGCTTCTCGTCGATGCAGCGGCGCACATCTTCGAGCGCCGTCGAATAGTTTCGGGTGATGCCCGTCACCATGCCGTCGGCGTCGCCGAGCGCCACCATGGTGGCGGCGAAGTGGTTGCGGTCGTTATGGATCAGCCGCTGGGCGTCGCGGTGGAGATAACCCTGCCGCTGGAGCCTGGCATAGAGATAGTCGATATAGGCCTCGACCCGGGTCGAAAGCCGGGCATTGACGATTTCGAGGCCGGGCCGGTTGAGATCGATGCCGGCGCGTTCCGCCGTCGCCCGGATCAGATCCTCGCGGCCGAGCAGGATGGCGGTGCCGAGCTGCTGGTTGGCGTAGGACATCGCCGCACGCAGGACCTGCTCTTCCTCGGCCTCGGCAAAGACGATCCGCTTCGGACGACGGCGGACGCGCTCGTAAAGGCTGGCAAGCGTCGAGGCGATCGGATCGCGGCGCGCCGAAAGCTCGCGGGCATAACCCTCCATGTCGGTGATGACCTTGCGGGCGACGCCGCTTTCGATCGCGGCTTGCGCGACTGCGACCGGGATCGCCGAGATCAGCCTGGGATCAAAGGGAACGGGGATGATGTATTGCGAGCCGAAACGCGGCCGGTTGCCCTGATAGGCGGCGACAACGTCATCGGGCACATCCTCGCGGGCAAGGTTTGCCAGCGCGTTGACGGCGGCGATCTTCATCGCGTCGTTGATTGTGGAGGCGCGGACATCGAGAGCGCCGCGGAAGATATAGGGAAAGCCGAGGACGTTGTTGACCTGGTTCGGATAGTCCGAACGGCCCGTCGCCATGATGGCGTCGTCGCGGATGCGGGCCACCTCTTCCGGCGTGATCTCGGGATCGGGGTTGGCCATGGCGAAGATGATCGGCCGCTCCGCCATCGAGCGGATCATCTTGGCCGAAAACGCGCCCTTCTGCGACAGGCCGAAAATGACGTCGGCACCCTTCATCGCCTCTTCCAGCGTGCGCGCGTCGGTTTTTGCCGCATGCGCCGATTTCCACTGGTTCATGCCCTCGGTGCGGCCCTGGTAGATGACGCCCTTGGTGTCGCAGAGGATGACGTTCTCAGGCGCAAAACCCATTGCCTTGATGAGTTCGACGCAGGCGATCGCCGCAGCACCCGCACCGTTGCAGACGAGCTTCGTCGTCTTCAGGTCGCGGCCGGTCAGCTCCAGCGCGTTGATCAGGCCGGCGGCGGCAATGATCGCCGTTCCATGCTGGTCGTCATGGAAGACGGGAATGTCCATCAGCTCGCGCAGCCGGCTTTCGATGACGAAACAATCCGGCGCCTTGATATCCTCAAGGTTGATGCCACCGAAGGAGGGGCCGAGGAAGCGCACGCAGTTGATGAACTCGTCGACATTTTCCGTATCGATCTCGAGATCGATGGAATCGACATCGGCGAAGCGCTTGAACAGCACCGCCTTGCCTTCCATGACGGGCTTCGAAGCCAGCGCGCCGAGATTGCCGAGACCGAGGATTGCCGTGCCGTTGGAAATGACGGCAACCATATTGCCGCGCGCCGTGTAATCATAGGCGGTTTGCGGATCGGCGGCGATCGCCTTGACGGGCACGGCAACGCCCGGCGAATAGGCAAGCGAGAGGTCGCGCTGCGTCGCCATCGGCTTGGTCGGGTTGATCTCCAGCTTGCCGGGCCGGCCCATTGCGTGAAAATCGAGCGCCTCCTGGTCGGTAACCGAGGTCACCGGCCGGTCCTTCTTATCGATATCGGGCATAAATCCTCCAACGTCCTGTGGGCGACGCTTTGCTCTTCCTCAAATGCTGTTGTCATCTATAGCGGCGCGCGGATAGGGTTGGCACCTGTTTTTTTGGGAAAAACTCCACCTCCGTGAACGCACGAATAGACACAGGAAATGAAGCCTTTTCGGCGGCCGAGCTCGCCACGGCGGAAAGCCGTGCCTCGGCGACGCCGATGATGGAGCAATTTATCGAGATCAAGGCGAACAATCCGGGTTCGCTGCTCTTCTATCGCATGGGCGATTTCTACGAGCTGTTCTTCGAAGATGCGCTGGAAGCCTCACGCGCGCTCGGTATTACGCTGACCAAGCGCGGCCAGCACATGGGCCAGGATATCCCGATGTGCGGCGTTCCGGTGCATGCGGCCGACGATTATCTGCAGAAGCTGATTTCGCTCGGCTTCCGCGTCGCCGTCTGCGAGCAGATCGAAGATCCCGCGGAAGCAAAAAAACGCGGCGCGAAATCCGTCGTCAGGCGCGACGTCGTCCGCCTCGTCACTCCCGGCACGATCACCGAGGAAAAGCTGCTTTCGCCCTCGGAATCCAACTATCTGATGGCGCTGACCCGCATTCGCGCCAGCGGCGAGGCCTTGCTGGCGCTTGCCTGGATCGATATTTCCACCGGCGTCTTCCGGCTTGCCGAGACCGAAGCCTCGCGCCTGCTTGCCGATATCCTGCGCATCGATCCGCGCGAACTTATCCTGCCCGACACCATCTTCCACGATCCCGAACTCAAGCCGGTCTTCGACGTGCTCGGCCGGACAGCGGTGCCGCAGCCGGCCGTGCTCTTCGACAGCGCCAGCGCCGAAGGCCGGATCGCTCGGTATTTCGGCGTCGCGACGCTCGACGGCTTCGGCACCTTCTCGCGCGCCGAGCTTGCGGCGGCTGCTGCCGCCGTCGCCTACGTCGAAAAGACGCAGATTGCCGAGCGGCCGCCGCTTGGAAAGCCGGAACGGGAAAGTGCCGCCTCGACGCTGTTCATCGATCCTGCAACCCGGGCCAATCTAGAGCTTGCCCGCACGCTCTCCGGCGATCGCAACGGTTCGCTGCTGAAGGCGATCGACCGCACTGTCACCGGCGGCGGCGCCAGGCTTCTTGCCGAACGGCTGATGTCGCCGCTGACCGATCCCGCCCGCATCAATGCGCGGCTCGATTCGATCGGCTTCCTGATCGACGAGCCCTTGCTCTGCGGCAATCTGCGCGACACGCTGAAACATGTGCCCGACATGCCGCGCGCGCTGTCTCGCCTGGCGCTCGACCGGGGCGGCCCGCGCGATCTCTGGGCGATCCGCCAGGGTCTTGACGCGGCGGGCGGAGTTGCGGTGATGCTCGGCAAGGCGATGCTGCCCGAAGAGCTCAGTCAGGCGCTGTCCGGGCTGCAGGCCCTTCCCGCGGCAGTGGAGAAGCTGCTTGCCGAGACGCTCGCCGACGAATTGCCGCTGTTGAAACGCGATGGCGGTTTTCTCCGCGACGGCGCCAGCGCCGAGCTCGACGAGGTCCGGGCGCTACGCGACCAGTCGCGCCGCGTCATTGCCGGCCTGCAATTGCAATATGCCGAGGAGACCGGCATCCGGTCGCTGAAGATCAAGCACAACAACGTCCTCGGTTATTTCATCGAAGTCACCGCCGGCAATGCCTCCCCGATGACGGAGACGGCGGACGCGAAGGGCCGCTTCATCCACCGCCAGACGATGGCGAACGCGATGCGCTTCACCACGACCGAACTTGCCGATCTCGAAAGCCGCATCGCCAATGCCGCCGACCGGGCACTGACCATCGAGTTCGAAGTCTTCGACAGGATGACGGCGGCTGTCGTTGCGGAAGCCGAGGCGATCAAATCGGGCGCCCGGGCGCTTGCCGTCATCGACGTCGCCGCAGGCTTGGCGCTTCTCGCCGAGGAGCAGGCCTATTGCCGCCCGCAGGTCGACGGCTCGAAGATGTTTGCCATCGAGGGCGGCCGCCATCCGGTCGTCGAGCAGGCGCTGCGGCGGCAGGCGGGCGGTCCCTTCGTCGCCAATCATTGCGATCTGTCGCCCAAGACCGGCGACCGGGACGGGGCGATCTGGCTGCTGACCGGCCCTAATATGGGCGGCAAGTCGACCTTCCTGCGCCAGAACGCGCTGATATCAATCCTGGCGCAGATGGGCTCCTTCGTGCCGGCGACATCGGCCCATATCGGCATCGTCGACCGGCTTTTCTCGCGTGTCGGCGCCTCCGACGATCTGGCGCGCGGGCGCTCGACCTTCATGGTCGAAATGGTGGAAACGGCGGCGATCCTCAACCAGGCGAGTGACCGTTCCCTCGTCATCCTCGACGAGATCGGCCGCGGCACCGCCACGTTCGATGGTCTTTCGATCGCCTGGGCCGCCGTCGAGCACCTGCATGAGGCCAACCGCTGCCGCGGGCTGTTCGCCACGCATTTCCACGAGCTGACCGTGCTTTCGGAAAAGCTTGGCCGGCTTTCGAACGCGACGATGCGCGTCAAGGAATGGGACGGCGACGTCATCTTCCTGCACGAGGTCGGGCCGGGTGCGGCGGACCGCTCCTACGGCATCCAGGTCGCGCGCCTTGCCGGGCTTCCGGCCTCGGTCGTGGCGCGGGCCCGCGACGTGCTGACCCGTCTGGAAGATGCCGACCGCAAGAACCCGGCGAGCCAGCTGATCGACGACCTGCCGCTTTTCCAGGTAGCGGTGCGCCGCGAGGAAACAGTCCGTGGGGCCTCCAAGGTCGAGGAGGCGTTGAAGGCGATGAGCCTTGACGACATGACGCCGCGCGAGGCAATGGATGCGCTTTACGATCTCAAGAAGAAGCTGAAATAGGAGCGCGCCATGTTCATGGAAAAACTGGTTCGCGAAACCGAGCGCCTCTCGCTCATCTGCTCCATGCTCGACACGATGCGGCGCGCCGATAAGGACCGCAACGCGCGCGGCTGGACGTCGCCAATCGGCATGCTGAAAATCACCCGCTGCTGCGCTGTGATCTCGGAGCTCGGAACGTCGATCGCCAAGGCCGGCTATCGCGAATGCGACAGGCAGGCGCTTGAGGAGATCATGCGCGAGACACGGCAGGTGTTGCATTTGCTGAATGCGCGAGCCTCCGGCTGAGGATTTCGGGAAAGCCTGGGGATTTCGGGAAAACCGGCCTTGCGTCAAAGCGCCCTCGCCTCTTGCAGCGAACCAACACCATTTCGCCAAATTTAAAGGTTCTTGCAGTATCAAAGCCCGTGTCAATCGCCGGGCAAAGGGGCTATAGCGCATGCAGACGAAACCAGCGGCAGGCCGTGAACCGGCAGTCCGGCATGAACAGGAAACCGCCCCGGCGACAGCGATGCGCGACCTCGATTTCTCCAATATCCTCGACGTCGAGCTCTTGCAGAAGCAGTGTGACGCCGTTGCCGAGGCCAACCGCAACCGGCCCGACATCCTGCGCGCCGATCTTCTGGCCGTGCTGAAGAAGGCGAGCACGGAGGGCCGGCAGAAGGCGCGCGAGGCACTGATGGCCGACGGCGGCGGGCTGAACTGCGCCTACCGGATTTCCTGGCTGCAGGACCAGATCATCACCGTCCTCTACAATTTCGCCACCGCCCATATCTTTCCACATCAGAAAGACAAGTTCGCGGTGACCGCCGTCGGCGGCTACGGCCGCGACACGCTGGCGCCCGGCTCCGATATCGACCTGCTGTTCCTCTTCCGGCCGAGGCCGCCGGAAGAGACGCACAAGGCGGTCGAATTCATGCTCTACGTGCTCTGGGACATGGGCTTCAAGGTCGGTCATGCCACCCGCACGGTGGAGGAATGCATCGCGCTTTCCAAGTCCGACATGACGATCCGCACCGCCATTCTGGAGATGCGCTACATCTGCGGCCTGCAGCGGCTGGGAACCGAGCTCGAGACCCGCTTCGACAAGGAAATCGTCACCGGCACCGGTCCCGAATTCATCGCCGCCAAGCTTGCCGAGCGCGACGAACGCCACCGCAAGGCGGGCGACACGCGTTATCTCGTCGAACCGAACGTCAAGGAAGGCAAGGGCGGGCTTCGCGACCTGCACACGCTGTTCTGGATCTCGAAATATTATTATCACGTGCGCGACCAGGCGGAGCTGGTCAAACTCGGCGTGCTGTCCAAGCACGAATACCGTCTGCTTGAGAAAGCGGACGATTTTCTCTGGGCGGTGCGCTGCCATATGCACTTCCTGACCGGCAAGGCCGAGGAGCGCCTGTCCTTCGACATCCAGCGCGAGATCGCCGAAGCCTTCGGCTATCACACGCGCCCGGGCCTTTCGGCCGTCGAGCGCTTCATGAAGCACTATTTCCTTGTCGCCAAGGATGTCGGCGATCTCACGCGCATCCTCTGCGCCGCGCTTGAAGACCAGCAGGCGAAGTCGATCCCGGGCCTCACCGGCGTCATCAGCCGCTTCACCCATCGCAATCGCAAGATCGCCGGCAGCGTCGAATTCGTCGAAGACCGCGGCCGTATCGCGCTCGCCGACCCCGAGGTCTTCAAGCGCGATCCGGTCAACATCATCCGGCTCTTCCATGTCGCCGACATCAACGGGCTGGAATTCCATCCGGACGCGCTGAAACGCGTCACCCGTTCCCTCGCCTTGATCGACAGCAGCCTGCGGGAAAACGATGAGGCGAACCGCTTGTTCATGTCGATCCTGACATCGAAACGTGATCCGGCGCTCATCCTGCGACGGATGAACGAGGCCGGCGTGCTCGGCCGTTTCATCCCGGAATTCGGCAAGATCGTCGCGATGATGCAGTTCAACATGTATCATCACTATACGGTCGACGAACATCTGATCCGCACCGTCGACATTCTCTCCGAGATCGACAAGGGACGCGCCGAGGATCTGCATCCGCTCGCAAACAAGCTGATGCCCGGCATCGAGGATCGCGAGGCGCTTTATGTCGCCGTTCTCCTCCACGACATCGCCAAGGGCCGGCAGGAGGATCATTCGATCGCCGGCGCCCGCGTCGCCCGCAAGCTCTGCGCCCGCTTCGGCCTGTCGCAGAAGCAGACTGAGATCGTCGTCTGGCTGATCGAGGAACATCTGACCATGTCGATGGTGGCGCAGACCCGCGACCTCACCGACCGCAAGACGATCACCGATTTCGCCGACCGCGTGCAGTCGCTCGACCGGCTGAAGATGCTCTTGATCCTGACGATCTGCGATATCCGCGCCGTCGGTCCGGGTGTGTGGAACGGCTGGAAGGGCCAGCTGCTGCGCACGCTCTATTATGAAACCGAGTTGCTGCTCGCCGGCGGCTTTTCGGAGGTCTCCCGCAAGGAGCGGGCCAATGCCGCGGCCGACGCGCTGCGGGCCGCACTCGCCGACTGGAGCCAGAAGGACCGCAATACCTATACCAAGCTGCACTACCAGCCCTATCTGCTCTCCGTGCCGCTGGAAGATCAGATCCGCCACGCCCATTTCATCCGCCAGACGGATAAAGCGGGCCAGGCGCTCGCCACCACGGTGCGCACCGACAGTTTCCACGCGATTACCGAGATCACCGTGCTGTCGCCCGACCATCCGCGGCTGCTCGCCGTTATTGCCGGCGCCTGTGCCGCGGCCGGGGCCAACATCGTCGACGCCCAGATCTTCACCACATCGGACGGGCGGGCGCTCGACACCATCCATGTCAGCCGCGAATTTACCGACGATGCCGACGAGCTGCGGCGGGCGGCGACGATCGGACGGATGATCGAGGACGTGCTGTCCGGCCGCAAGCGGCTGCCCGAGGTCATCGCCACGCGCGCGCGCAACCGCAAGAAAAGCAAGGCTTTCGTCATTCCGCCGTCGGTCAACATCACCAACAGCCTGTCGAACAAGTTCACCGTCATCGAAGTCGAATGCCTCGACCGGCCGGGACTGCTGTCGGAGATCACCGCCGTGCTGTCCGATCTGTCGCTCGACATCCAGTCGGCCCGCATCACCACCTTCGGCGAGAAGGTGATCGACACCTTCTACGTCACCGATCTGGTCGGCCAGAAAATATCCGGCGACAGCAAGCGCGCCAACATCACCGCCCGGATGAAGGCCGTCATGGCCGAGGAGGAGGACGAACTGCGCGAGCGCATGCCCTCCGGCATCATCGCGCCGGCCGCCACCGCCCGGACATCGCCCTCCACCGACAAGAAAGCCGGTTCCCCCGTATGAGCCAACACGCATGAGCCCAAACGCATGAGCCTCGTCAAGAAATTCGCGACCGTCGGCGGCGCAACCCTTGGGAGCCGCATCTTCGGCTTCGCCCGCGAAACGCTGATGGCCGCCGCCCTCGGCACCGGACCGATGGCCGACGTCTTCTACGCCGCCTTCCGCTTTCCGAACCTGTTCCGCCGGCTGTTTGCCGAGGGTGCCTTCAACGCCGCCTTCGTGCCGCTCTTTGCCAAGGAGATCGAGGCGAACGGCACGGACGGCGCCAAGCGCTTTTCGGAAGAAGTCTTCGGCGTGTTGTTTTCGGTGCTGCTCCTCATCACCATCGTGATGGAGCTTGCCATGCCGCTCTTGGTGCGCTTCGCCATCGCGCCGGGTTTTGCCGATGATCCCGACAAGCTCTCGATCACCATCCGCATGGCGGCGGTGATGTTTCCCTATCTGATGTGCATGTCGCTGACGGCAATGATGAGCGGCATGCTGAATTCGCTGCATCATTTCTTTGCCGCCGCCATCGCGCCGGTCTTCCTCAATGTGGTGATGATCGGGGCGCTGTTTTATGCGCTTTATACCGGCGCCGATCCGCTGGCGACGGCCTGGTATCTCTCCTGGGGCGTTCTTGCCGCCGGCGTCCTGCAGCTCGTCGTCGTCTATGTCGGCGTGCTTGCGGCCGGCATGAGCATCGGCTTCCGTTTCCCGAAGATGACGCCGAACGTCAAGCGGCTGCTGATCCTGGCGGTGCCGGCTGCGGTGACGGGCGGCATCACCCAGATCAACCAGCTGATCGGCCAGGCGATTGCGTCGTCCCGCGACGGCGCGATCGCAGCGCTGCAATATGCCGACCGCATCTATCAGCTGCCGCTCGGCGTCGTCGGCGTCGCCGTCGGCGTGGTGCTTCTGCCGGAACTGGCGCGTTCGCTGAAGGGCGGCAACCTGCGCGAGGCCGGAAACCTGCAGAACCGCTCGATCGAATTCGTGCTGTTCCTGACGATCCCTGCCGCCTTCGCGCTCTGGATCCTGTCCGACGAGATCATCCGCGTGCTCTATGAGCGCGGCGCCTTCCATCAGGAAAATACCGCCGTCGTCGGCTCGATCCTGGCGATTTACGGCATCGGCCTGCCGGCCTTCGTGCTGATCAAGGCGCTGCAGCCCGGCTTCTATGCCCGCGAGGACACCAAGACGCCAATGCGCTTTTCGGCCATCGCGGTTGCGACCAACTGCGCCACGGCGCTGACCCTCTTTCCCTATATGGGCGCGCCCGGCATCGCGGTTGCCGAAGCCACGGCCGGCTGGATCAGCACCGTGCTGCTGTTTGTCACGCTTTTGCGCCGTGGCCACCTCACATGGGAATGGGCGCTGGCAAAGCGCACCGCCCTGCTGATCGTCGCTGCGGCCGTCATGGGTGCGGCCATCGTCTTCCTCAAGCAATATTGGGCGCCGTCGCTTGCTTCCGGCGCGCCGCTTATCACCAAGATCGGCACCCTCGGGCTGCTGATTGCGATCGCCATGCTGATCTATTTCGCCGCCGCTTTCCTGGTCGGCGGGGCAAATCTCGGCATGATCCGACGCAATCTGAACCGCAAGCCGGCGAAGACGGAAGGGTGAGCTTATTCGCCTCGATTTCGAAGTTGCATCAGGATGGAAGCGCAGACGGAATCGAGGCTGTTTTCGACTTCATCGTTCCAAAAGCGAAGGATACGGAAGCCTTCGACCTTGAAATGATCGTCGCGAACTGTGTCGGCTGCGTTCTCCGCGTGCTGCGAGCCGTCGACTTCGACAATGATCTTAGCTTCGAAGCAAACAAAGTCGAGAATGTAGCGCCCCAGAGGCACCTGTCGTCTGAACTTGAAACCTTCGAGTTTCCGATCTCGAATGACCTGCCACAACATATTTTCCGCGGGCGTCGAATCCTTCCGCATCGCCTTGGCACGGCTTCGATTGACCGGCGGCGGTATGTGGCGCATCGCGTCCCTCGCTGCATCGCGCTCGACGATAGGGTATGATCCCCTCACCTGCAATTTCTAACACTTAGCTGAAGCTAAGATGTTGAAATTGCTTCCTCTCCCACGAGGAGGAGAGGGGGAACGCGGCGCTCGCCTCGAAATACCTCTCCCCCTGTGGGAGAGGATACAAAATCAAGATCTTAGCCGAAGGCTAAGTCTTAGATTTTGTTGGTGAGGGGGAGTTTCGGTGCGTGTCGACGCCTCCCCATTGCCTTGGCCCGCGCTGCGAGCCTCGCCTGTTCAATTGGCCGATATCATGATGGCTGCAATGGATAGGATAAACCGGAATGGGAAGAGGCGGCCGGATGGATCCTCTAGCAATCGACCCATCGTCGCTGCGGTCCGACGTCGACATGGATGATGCCGTTGCAATAGCTGCCGATGCCGCCGATGCCCGGCGCGCTCCTTGCGGCTGATATGATGGTGCGTTCCGACAGGCCGGGCATCCTGAAATCGGCCGCCAGACATTTCCCGTGCAGGGACCCATGGCGGCGGGGATGCGGCCTGTGGCCCGAGGTGATCACGGGGCGGCGGCCGGTCTTCGCAGCAATATACGACAGGACCGCTCGCAGGCGCTCGGGAAAACAGCCGGCCCGAACGCTGACGGTCTGGACCGTGTAGGCGAGACGTGCCTCATGTTTTGGAAGATGAACGGCATGCCTTTTCATGTCTTGACCGACGGCACCGGTTGCTGATTGTAGGGCGAAAAGGCCTGCCATGGCGAGCAAAGTTGCGTTCTGCATGGTCCCTCCGATCGGCTATCGCAGCAACCCCATCGGCGCCGGTGCCACGCGGCGGATTTTCAGTTCAAAAAAAGCTTTTTGTGAAATTTTATACTCCATTATGAGTAAGACCGTTGATCAATTCGGCTTAACAACTGGGATATCGCCGCTCAAAACTGGAATAAACATCTCAACCGCGAGGCAACACATGATGATCCAGTCTCTTTTCCTCGTCACTCTCGTCGTCGACGACTACGACCGCGCCAAGGTCTTCTATTGCGACGGCCTCGGTTTCGATTGCCTTCAGGACGAGCCGCAGCCGGAGGGCAAGCGCTGGGTGGTGGTGAAGCCGAGGGGTGGGGATGGCGCCGCCTTTCTGCTGGCGCAGGCGGCAGACGAGACGCAGCGCGCAGCGATCGGCAATCAGACCGGCGGTCGTGTCGGCTTCTTTCTGAAGACCGATGATTTCGCCCGCGACCATGCCGCGATGCTTGCGGTCGGCATACGCTTTCTGGAAGAGCCGCGTCACGAGGTTTACGGCACGGTGGCGGTCTTTGCGGATCCCTACGGCAACACTTTCGATCTGATCCAGCACGCTGCCGCCTGAACCCCTTGATTGCGACCGGCTGCCCGTGCATAAGCCGCGGCGTTAGCAATATGGGCGAAAAGCTCTGCTGCATTCTGCAGCAATTTAAACCGTGACAGCGTGGGCCCTCCACCAGCCTATTGAGGACGACATGAACGAATTCAAGAAACTCGTATTCTCCGGCGTACAGCCGACCGGCAATCTGCATCTCGGCAATTATCTCGGCGCGATCCGCCGGTTCGTGGCGCTGCAGGAAGGCAACGACTGCATCTATTGCGTCGTCGACATGCATGCGCTCACCGCCCAGCTCGTGCACGAGGACATGCCGAGCCAGACGCGCTCGATCGCGGCTGCCTTCATCGCCGCCGGCATCGATCCGGAAAAGCATATCGTCTTCAATCAGTCGGCCGTGCCGCAGCATGCCGAACTCGCCTGGATCTTCAACTGCGTCGCCCGCCTCGGCTGGATGAACCGGATGACGCAGTTCAAGGACAAGGCCGGCAAGGACCGCGAGCAGGCCTCGCTCGGCCTTTACGCCTATCCGAGCCTGATGGCTGCCGACATTCTCGTCTATCGCGCCACCCACGTGCCGGTCGGCGAGGACCAGAAGCAGCATCTGGAGCTTGCCCGCGACATCGCGATGAAGTTCAACCTCGACTATGCCGAGCATATCAGCAGGACCGGCTACGGCGTCGACATCACCGTCGGCAACGAGCCGGTGCATGCCTATTTCCCGATGGTCGAGCCGCTGATCGGCGGACCGGCGCCGCGTGTCATGTCGCTGCGCGACGGCACCAAGAAAATGTCGAAGTCGGACCCTTCCGACCTCTCGCGCATCAACCTGATGGACGACGAGGACGCGATCTCGAAGAAGATCCGCAAGGCCAAGACCGATCCGGACGGCTTGCCGAGCGAGATCGACGGGCTGCAGGGCCGTCCGGAAGCCGACAATCTTGTGGCGATCTATTCCGCACTCGCCGACAAGTCGAAGGCGGACGTGCTTGCCGAGTTCGGCGGCCAGCAGTTCTCGGTCTTCAAGCCGGCGCTGGTCGATTTGGCGATCAACGTGCTCGCGCCGATCACCGGCGAGATGCGCCGGCTGATGGACGATACCAGCCATATCGACGCGATCCTGCGCAAGGGTGGCGAGCGCGCAAGGGCCCGTGCCGAGGTGACGATGCAACAGGTGCGCGACGTCATCGGCTTCCTCTATTGAGAGTGATCTCCTCTTCTCCCTGTCGCGGGAGAAGAGGAAAAACTGGACTTGCAAATTTTCCGCTTCGGGTGTCAGAGTCCGCGCCATGGTATCGAAGCGACTCTCACGGCTCGAAGGTCACCGCCGCAAATTCATGGCGGTGATTGACGGTACACCCGAATGCCAACGCGCCGTTCATTATGCCGGCCGGCGCGCGAAGAATTCCAATGGCGGGCTGGTGCTGCTCTATGTGATCCCCGATGGGGATTTCCAGCAATGGCTCGGCGTCGAAGAAATCATGCGGGCCGAAGCGCGTGAAGAGGCCGAGGCGGTCGTTGCCAAGATCGCCCAGATCGTGCGCGAGACGATCGGCATCGAGCCTGAGGTCGTCATCCGCGAGGGTGGTGCTGCCGAGCAGATCAACGCCGTGATCGAGGAAGACCGCGATGTAGCGATCCTGGTTCTGGCTGCCGGTTCGGCAAAGGAAGGTCCAGGGCCGCTGGTCTCCTCTGTCGCCGGCCGCGCGGCGGCGTTTCCGATCCCGGTCACCGTGCTGCCGGATACGCTGACCAACGAGGAAATCGACGCCCTCTGCTAACGAAACATGCGAGCGGTTTTCGGACAAAATCATTCTCTAACTCTTTAGGTTAGAACAGGATTCTAGTTCCAGGCCGACCGGGCCTGAAATCGTCCAGTTCCAGCATTTCTTGAGTACAAGTCTCTTGATTAGAGCTGTCAATCGGCTTATCTTCTTTTGAAGAATTCTAAAGACGGCCGAGACCATGGGCCGGCCGCATGGAGAACCAGATGTTCATTCAGACCGAAGCCACGCCGAATCCCGCCACGCAGAAGTTCCTGCCGGGCAAGGTGGTGATGGAAAACGGCACGGCCGAGTTCCGCAGCACTGAGGAGGCTCAAGCCTCGCCGCTCGCCGCCCGCCTGTTCGAAATATCAGGCGTCACCGGCGTCTATTTCGGCTATGATTTCATTTCCGTCTCCAAGGACAATGCCGACTGGCAGCATCTTAAGCCGGCTATATTAGGCTCGATCATGGAGCACTTCATGTCCGGCAAGCCGGTCATGGGCGATGCCTCCATCCTTTCCGAAGATGCCGATGCCGGCGACGAATTCTTCGACGAAGGCGATGAATCGATCGTGCTAACCATCAAGGAGCTTCTGGAGACCCGCGTGCGCCCGGCCGTTGCCCAGGATGGCGGCGACATCACCTTCCGCGGCTTCAAGGATGGCAAGGTCTACCTGAACATGAAGGGTTCCTGCGCCGGCTGCCCGTCTTCGACGGCAACGCTGAAGCACGGCGTGCAGAACCTGCTGCGCCATTTCGTTCCGGAAGTGCAGGAAGTGATTGCCGCTTAAAAATCTTGAATTCGTCCGGCCGTTCATCTCAGGTTCGGCCGAACGGATTTATCGATAGGCGACACTGGTTTATTCGGAAATTGATGGCATGATCATTCTAGCGCTCGACACGGCGGGTGTGGACTGCGCTGCCGCTGTCTATGACAGCGACAGGAATACGGTGCTGGGGGAGGCATCGGACATGATCGGCAAGGGGCATGCTGAACATCTGATTGGTATCGTCGATCGCGCGCTGGATCAGGCGGGACTGGCGCTTTCTCATATCGACCGACTTGCCGTCACCATCGGTCCCGGCTCCTTTACCGGCATCCGCGTCGGCGTTGCCGCAGCCCGCGGTTTTGCGCTTTCCCTCAATGTGCCGGCCGTCGGCGTCACGACGCTCGAAGTCATGGCATCGGCCCAGCGCGACAAGACGCCTCATCGCGCCGTGCTGGCGGCGATGGATGCCAAGCGCGACGAGATCTACCTCCAGTCCTTTGCAGCCGATGGTTCGTCCCTCGACGCTCCAAGGGCGGTCAGCATTGCAGAAGCGCAGGCGTTTGCCGCCGGCTTCGACGGCGAGATCACCGGTTCGGCGACGCCCCTCCTGAAGGCGGACGCCCTCGGCGATCACACCAACAGGTTCCCGATCTCCGTGGTGGCGCGCCTGGGCGCTGCCGCCTCCCCAGATGCCGGAAAGCCGAAGCCCCTTTATCTGCGCGGACCCGATGCCAAGCCGCAGGCCGGGTATGCGATTGCGCGACGAGTATGACGATGCTGGAAGCCTATCTGACGCTGAAACCGGAATTCGAGATCATCGCCATGGAGCGCGAGGATTGCCGCGATGTCGCCGCCCTGCACGGCGAGCGGTTCGCCCGCCCCTGGGGCGACGGTGAATTTCACGGCCTGCTGATGCAGGATACTGTCTTCGGCTTCGTTGCGCGCCAGACCAATGCCATCCTGAAAAAGCCGCTTCCGGGGTTTATTCTCGCCCGCCATGTCGCCGGCGAGGCGGAGATCCTGACGATTGCCGTGCAAGCGAAGGTCGCCCGCGCCGGACTGGGCTGGCGGCTGATGCAGGCGGCGATGCGGGAAGCACACGCGCGCGGCGGCGAGAGCATGTTTCTCGAGGTCGACAACGGCAATACGGCAGCACTTGGCCTCTACCGCAAGCTCGGCTTCGAAAAGGTCGGCGAACGCCAGGGTTACTACAGACAAGAAAACGGCGCCCTCTCCACGGCGCTTGTCATGAAGCGCGTTCTTCGGTAGTTCCCTGGCAGCGAGATGACATGCAGGCCGGCGCAAATGCCGTGCGGCGTTGTCGAAACACGAATATCTCTATAGGCGGGCGATGACTGATGTAGCCAAGACCCTTGAGGAGCTTTGCACCGAACGCGGCATGCGCATGACCGAGCAGCGCCGCGTGATCGCGCGTATCCTGGAAGACTCGGAAGACCATCCCGACGTCGAAGAACTCTACCGCCGCTCGGTGAAGGTCGATGCGAAGATCTCGATCTCGACCGTCTATCGCACCGTGAAACTGTTCGAGGATGCCGGCATTATCGCCCGGCACGACTTCCGCGACGGGCGCTCGCGCTACGAAACGGTGCCGGAAGAGCATCACGACCACCTCATCGACCTGAAGACCGGCACCGTCATCGAATTCCGCTCGCCGGAGATCGAGGCGCTGCAGGAGCGCATCGCCCGCGAGCACGGCTTCCGACTTGTCGACCATCGCCTCGAGCTCTACGGCGTTCCGCTGAAGAAAGAAGATCTCTGAAGCGATGGCCGCCCGGGAGACCCGCATTTGATCGCCTGGCTGCGCATCGCCTTCGCCGCGATCGTCATCCTTGCCGTCAGCATCGTGCTCATGCCGCTGCAGCTGCTGGCGTTGCGCTTCGACTGGCGGCTGCGCCGCAGGCTTCCCCGCGTCTGGCACCGTATCGTCTGCTATTGCCTCGGCATTCGCGTCCGCGTGAGCGGCAAGCTGGAAGACCGCCGGCCGCTGATGCTCTGCTCCAACCATTCCTCCTGGCTTGACATCATAGTGATGTCGGCCGTTGCCGACGTCGCCTTCATCGCCAAGATCGAGGTGCGCGACTGGCCGATCTTCGGTACGCTCGCCAAGCTGCAGAAGAGCGTCTTCGTCGTGCGCGAGGAGCGGCGCAAGACCGGCCATCAGGCAAACGAGATCGCCGGGCGCATGGCCGACGGTGAGATCGTCGTGCTCTTCCCCGAAGGCACGACCTCGGACGGGAACCGGCTGCTGGAGGTCAAGTCCTCGCTGTTCGGCGCCGCCGCGATGGCGGTGCCTTATTCGCCAACGGGAACGGTCGTGGTGCAGCCGGTGGCGGTTGCCTATACCAGGGTGCATGGCATCGCCATGGGGCGTTATCACCGGCGGCTCGCCGCCTGGCCGGGGGATCTCGACCTCTTGCCGCATCTCATCGACATCGTGCGATGCGGCGCTATCGACGCCGAGGTTTCCTTCGGCGAGGCGGTGGATTACCGCGCCGATACCAGCCGCAAGGAGGTGAGTGCGGCGATCGCCTTGCGCATCCGCAACCTCCTGAACAGCCGCCTGCGCGGGCGGGAAATCTCTTAGAGCCTTTCCTGGTCAGATTGAAGCATTCTGTTGGCTCAAACGGAGTCGGATGGTCGACCGGCCGGCGCGCGTCGTAGCCCAGCTCTACGGCCAAGCCGGCCGGTCGATCAGCCGGCCCGTTTCAGCCAACCCTCCCGCAGATTTGCCTGGCAAATCTGCAAGACTTTAGCATCGCCGGACGCACCTCTTGCTTCGCATGGCGAAGCAGGGCGGCCGGTGGGCCGGGCATCTTTACGCCAGGATCAGAGGCGATCGGCTCGGACGTACCAAGAGGTATGCCCTTCGCCAATCGCCTCTGCCCTGACGAAAACCTGCTCCGGCAGAATGCTGCAATCTGACCAGGAAAGGCTCTAAAGCAAGATTTCGATTTTCTCCGGCGGCAAAAACCACTAAATAGCGCGCCATGACACAGGACAGCGCCCTTCTCCAGGCCCCGGAATCGACACCCCGCGATGGCAGCAACAGCCGCAAGGTCTTCATCAAGACCTATGGTTGCCAGATGAACGTCTACGATTCCATGCGCATGAGCGACGCGCTCGCTCGCGACGGCTACGAGCCGACGGAAGATATGGAAGAGGCTGACCTCGTTCTGCTCAACACCTGCCATATCCGCGAAAAGGCGGCCGAAAAGGTCTATTCGGCGCTCGGACGGCTGCGCGAGATGAAAAAGAAGAAGGCGGCGGACGGCCGGGAGATGATGATCGGCGTTGCCGGCTGCGTCGCCCAGGCCGAAGGCGAGGAAATCCTGCGCCGCGCGCCCGCCGTCGACGTCGTCATCGGCCCGCAGACCTACCACCGCCTGCCGGAGGCGCTGCGCCGGGCCAAACAAGGCCACCGCGTCGTCGATACGGAATATGCGATCGAGGACAAGTTCGAGCATCTGCCGATCGCCGAGAGCCGAAAGATCCGCGCCCGTGGCGTCACCGCCTTCCTGACGGTGCAGGAGGGCTGCGACAAGTTCTGCACCTTCTGCGTCGTGCCCTATACACGCGGCTCGGAAGTGTCGCGGCCGGTTTCCCAGATCGTCGAGGAAGCCGAAAAGCTCGCCGACAGCGGGGTGCGCGAGATCACCCTGCTCGGGCAGAACGTCAATGCCTGGCACGGTGCCGGGAGCCAAGGCGAGGCATGGAGCCTCGGCGACCTGCTCTATCGCCTGGCGGAGATCCCCGGCCTTGCGCGGCTGCGCTATACCACAAGCCACCCGCGCGACATGGACGACCGGCTGATCAACGCTCATCGCGACCTGAGCGCGCTGATGCCCTACCTGCATCTGCCGGTGCAATCGGGCTCGGACCGCATCCTGAAAGCAATGAACCGGCGTCACACGGCGGCCGAATATCTGGCGCTGATCGAGCGCATCCGCGCGGTGCGGCCTGACATCGCCCTGTCGGGCGATTTCATCACTGGCTTTCCGGGGGAGACAGATAAGGATTTTGAGGATACACTGAGGCTTGTAGAGGAGGTACGTTATGCACAGGCCTTCTCGTTCAAATACTCGACACGGCCGGGCACACCCGGCGCGGAACTGAAGGACCAGGTGCCGGAAGAAATCAAGGCAGAACGGCTGGAACGCCTGCAAATGCTTCTCCTGAAGCAGCAGCAGGAATTTGCCGAATCCTGCATCGGCAAGGAGATCGACCTGTTGCTCGAAAAGCCCGGTCGCATGCCGGAACAACTAATCGGACGTTCTCCCTGGCTTCAATCAGTGAATGTTGATGCAAAAGCATCGCAAATCGGTGACATTATTAAAGTGCGAATCACCGGAACCGGAACAAACAGCCTGTTTGCCGAACGCGCAGAGGCTGCGGTTTAACCTAAGGAGCCCGACCGCTTGAACGGACAAGAATTGGTTTCTTCTTCACCGCGCCACCCACGCACGCCGAGCGACACCAATCACTTCGTCCTGACGTTCGAGAACAACCGGTTCGCCAGCGAGCTCTTCGGTCAATTCGACCAAAACCTCAAGCTGCTCGAGCAACGGCTGAACATCGATGCGCGGGCACGCGGCAATTCCGTCGTCATCACAGGCGATGTCGTGACCACCAATCAGGCGCGGCGCACGCTCGACTATCTCTATGAAAAACTTCAGAAAGGCGGCAGCGTGGAACGATCCGACGTCGAGGGCGCAATCCGCATGGCGGTCGCCGCCGACGACCAGCTCAGCCTTCCCACAATGGAACGCAAGGCCAAGCTGACGATGGCGCAGGTTTCGACACGCAAGAAGACGATCATCGCCCGCACGCCGACGCAGGACGCCTATATCAGGGCGCTGGAACGCGCCGAGCTCGTCTTCGGCGTTGGCCCGGCCGGCACCGGCAAGACCTATCTTGCCGTCGCGCATGCCGCCCAGTTGCTGGAACGCGGCGCGGTCGAAAAGATCATCCTGTCGCGTCCGGCGGTCGAAGCCGGCGAGCGCCTCGGCTTCCTGCCCGGTGACATGAAGGAAAAGGTCGATCCCTATCTTCGCCCGCTCTATGACGCACTCTACGACATGATCCCCGCCGACAAGGTCGACCGGGCGATCACTGCCGGCGTCATCGAAATCGCGCCGCTCGCCTTCATGCGCGGCCGTACGCTCGCCAACGCCGCCATCATCCTCGACGAAGCGCAGAACACGACATCGATGCAGATGAAGATGTTCCTGACGCGTCTCGGCGAGAATGCGCGCATGATCGTCACCGGCGACCCGAGCCAGATCGACCTGCCGCGCGGCGTCAAATCCGGCCTCGTCGAGGCCTTGCAGCTTCTGAACGGCGTCGAGGGAATCTCGATCGTGCGCTTCACGGATACCGACGTCGTCCGCCATCCGCTGGTCGGGCGCATCGTCAGGGCCTATGATTCCACGTATGCCGTCGCCGAAGACGTCAGCCGGCAGGGCTAATGGCCGAACTCGACATCCAGATCAGCGTCGAGGACATCGGCTGGCCCGGCGAGGAGACGCTGCTGTCGTTTTGCGAACGCGTGCTCGGTGCCGCCGTGGTCTATCTCAGCGACAGCGAGAAGCAGCCCTTCCCGACGTCGCCGCCCGAGGTTTCGCTTGTTTTCACCGACGATGCCTCGATCCAGGACATCAATGCGGAATGGCGCGGCAAGGATAAGGCGACCAATGTGCTCTCCTTTCCGGCCTTTCCGGTTCAGCCCGGCAAGATGCCCGGCCCGATGCTCGGCGACATCATCATCGCCCGGGAGACGCTGGAGCGGGAAGCGACCGAGCTGGAAAAGAGTTTCGACGACCACCTGACCCATCTTCTGGTGCACGGTTTCTTGCATCTTCTCGGCTACGACCATATGAATAGTGCCGAAGCCGAAATTATGGAGGGGCTGGAGACTCGCATTTTGGCCCAGCTCGGCCTATCTGATCCCTACGAGGGTCAAGACCTTAAAATGGAACCATGAGCGACTTTACGACGAAGCCGGCGGCAGACGCCAAGGACTCCGAGCCATCCTCGTCTTCGGACGAGGCAGGCAGTAGTAGTCGGCCATCCGGCCGATCCCAATCCTTCTGGTCGCGCGCCGCGCGCATCCTTCGCCCGCAGCAGGGCTCGCGACTGCGCGAGGATCTCGCCGACGCGCTGATGACCGATGCGGCCGGCGACGACGCCTTTTCGCCCGACGAACGGGCGATGCTCAACAACATCCTGCGCTTTCGCGAAGTGCGCGTCGCCGACGTGATGGTGCCGCGCGCCGATATCGAGGCGGTCGACCAGAACATCACCATCGGCGAGTTGATGATCCTCTTCGAGGAATCCGGCCGTTCGCGCATGCCTGTCTATGCCGATACGCTCGACGATCCGCGCGGCATGGTGCATATCCGCGATCTGCTCTCCTATGTCGCCAAGCAGGCGCGCAACAAACGCCGCGGCCCGACGAAACCGGCCGCTGTCGTGCCGGCGATCGAGGTTGCGCCCGAAAACATCCAGAAGACCACGCGTTCGGCCAAGCAGAATTTCGATCTCGCCCGCGTCGACCTGCAAAAGACGCTGGCCGAGGCCGGCATCATCCGCAAGATCCTGTTCGTGCCGCCGTCGATGCTGGCGTCCGACCTGTTGCGCCGGATGCAAGTAAACCGCACGCAGATGGCGCTCGTCATCGACGAATATGGCGGCACCGACGGGCTTGCCTCGCATGAAGACATCGTCGAGATGGTGGTCGGCGATATCGACGACGAACATGACGACGAAGAGGTGATGTTCAAGCGCGTCGCCGAGGACATGTTCATCGCCGACGCCCGCGTCGAGCTGGAAGAGATCGCCCAAGCGATCGGGCCGGATTTCGACATCAGCGAGCAGATCGACGAGGTCGATACGCTGGGCGGCCTGATCTTCTCGGCGCTCGGCCGCATTCCGGTGCGCGGCGAAGTCGTGCAGGCGCTCCCAGGCTTCGAATTCCACATCCTCGACGCCGATCCGCGCCGCATCAAACGGCTGCGCATTACCCGCAAGCGCCACGCGGTTCGCCGCCGCGCCAAGACGGATGGCGATATCGCTCCCGGCTCCGAGGCCGGCGACGACCGGCCGGCGGAATCGACCGCCAACTGACAGGGCCCAACTGACACGGCCGAACTGACGGGACCCAACTGACGGGACAAAGAGCCGCTTTTTTGAAAGACTGCGGATGGGTTGATTCGCGGTTTGATGGGAGTGTGCATGGAGCGGCTTGCGGACAGGGTTATCCTCGTCTGGGGTTTCAAACGGTCGCTGCTGGCCATCGCCGCCGGGGCATTCGCGATTCTGGCGCTGCCGCCCTTCGGCTTTTTCGCGGCAATGTTCCTTTCCTTCACGCTGCTCGTCTGGCTGATCGACGGGGCGGCGGCTTCGCCTGAGAGCGGCCTGATCGGCAGGCTGTGGCCGGCGTTCGCCACCGGCTGGCTGTTCGGCTTCGGCTATTTCGTCGCCGGCCTCTGGTGGCTCGGCCATGCGCTGCTGGTCGATCAGGAGGAGTTTGCCTGGGCGCTGCCGCTGGCAATCCTCGGGCTGCCGGCCTGTCTTGCGATCTTCTACGGGCTGGCGGCGGCCCTTGCCCGCATCGTCTGGTCTGATGGCATGGGGCGGATCGCCGCGCTTGCAGCTGGCTTCGGGCTGATGGAGTGGCTTCGAAGCGTGATCCTCACCGGCTTTCCCTGGAACGCCATCGGCTACGGCATGATGCCGGTTCCGCTGATGATGCAGTCGGCGCATGTGATCGGGGCGATGGGGGTGACGGCCCTTGCCGTCTTCGTCTTTTCTGCGCCTGCGCTTGCCGGGACGCGGCAAGGCGCGCGGCCGGGCATCGTGCTCGCCGTCCTGCTCTTTGCCGCCCATCTCGGTTATGGCGCTTATGCTCTCTATCTCGCGCCGCGGCCGGACACGTTGCCGGAGGGCAAGCGGCCGGTGGTGCGGTTGGTGCAGCCGGCGATCGACCAGGCGGCGAAGATGGACAACGACGCCGACCGCGCCGCGATCTTCGAGACGCATCTGAAGCTTTCGGCTGAAGCGCCGAAGAATGGCGGACGCAAACCCGATATCATCGTCTGGCCGGAAACCTCGATCCCCTTCATCCTGACCGACAACCAGGATGCGCTGACGCGGATCGCCGATACGCTCGATGACAACCAGGTGCTAATCGCCGGCGCCGTCCGCGCCGAGGAGATGGGACCGGGCACTCCGACGCGCTATTATAATTCCATCTACGTGATCGACGGCCGCGGCCAGATCATCGGCGCCTCCGACAAGGTGCATCTGGTGCCTTTCGGCGAATACCTGCCCTTCGAGGACGTGCTCACCGAATTCGGCATCCAGAACGTCGTCGAAATACCGGGTGGGTTTTCGGCCGCGGCAAGCCGGCACCTGCTGACGCTGCCCGGCGGCCTCAATCTCTATCCGCTGATCTGCTACGAGATCATTTTCCCCGACGAAATGACCGGCGACATAAAAGACGCCAACGCGATCCTCAATATCACCAATGACGCCTGGTTCGGCGCGACGCCCGGCCCCTACCAGCATTTCCAGCAGGCGCGGGTACGGGCTGTTGAAACCGGTCTGCCGCTGATTCGTGATGCCAATAGCGGCATTTCAGCGCTGGTGAACGCCCATGGGGAAATTATTGCGGGCCTCGATCTTGGGGAAACCGGCTTCATCGATGCAACGCTCGATAGCATCAGCACGGAACTCGGAACGACATACCCCCAGCAAACATACTTCTGGTTGACCGAGGCGGCGCTGATTCTGATTGCGCTAATTTCTCGCAGAGGTTTTATTTCCGGGTCGAATTGACCAAAAACCCCTAAAATTGCATAGTGATGACAATCGGCGTTCTTAACGTATGTTCGAAGGTGGGTTCCTCACCTCTTGCAACGTGGCGTTTTGGGATGGATCAGGGGCATGCCGGTTAGAAACAGGTTGAAATTCTTAGCTAGGGCACGACCATGATTGAAAACAAAAAGAAGCCGAATCCGATCGACATCCATGTTGGCAGCCGTATCCGCCTCCGTCGTACGATGCTGGGCATGAGCCAGGAAAAGCTTGGCGAAAGCCTGGGCATCACCTTCCAGCAGATCCAGAAATACGAAAAGGGCACCAACCGCGTCGGCGCAAGCCGTCTGCAGAACATCTCGAACATCCTCAATGTTCCGGTGTCCTTTTTCTTCGAGGACGCGCCCGGCGAACATTCTGCCGGCGGCGGCGGCATGGAAGCCTCCAGCTCGAATTACGTCGTCGATTTCCTCTCCTCCTCGGAAGGACTGCAGCTCAATCGCGCCTTCGTCAAGATTTCCGATCCCAAGGTTCGCCGCAAGGTCGTGGAGCTGGTGAAAGCCCTGGCGGCTGAAGCCGACGCCGACTGAACCAAGACCAGTGCAGAATTCGAAAGGCGGTCGAAAGGCCGCCTTTTTTGCGTTTTTGGGGCAAAATTTGTCACTTTGCCACAGATATAAAGATATATTTATGTCCTTCTGCGCTTGTCATCAGCCCTCGAACTGAGTACCTACTAGCTGGCTTTTGTTCTTTGAGGGGAATCCCGAAATGCGCGCGAATTATTTCTTTACCAGCGAATCTGTTGCCGAAGGTCATCCGGACAAAGTCTGTGACCGCATCTCCGACGAGATCGTCGATCTGGTCTACCGCGAAGCGGCCAAGACCGGCGTCAACCCATGGGGCGTGCGCATTGCCTGCGAAACGCTGGCGACGACCAACCGCGTCGTCATCGCCGGCGAAGTTCGCCTGCCGCCGAGCCTGATGAAGAAGGACAAGGACGGCAAGGACGTCATCAACCCGTCGAAGTTCAAGGCCGCCGCCCGCCGCGCCATCAAGGATATCGGCTACGAGCAGGACGGCTTCCACTGGAAGAAGGCCAAGATCGACGTGCTCTTGCACTCGCAGTCGGCCGATATCGCGCAGGGCGTCGACAGCGCTGCCGACCAGCAGGGCGACGAGGGCGCCGGCGACCAGGGCATCATGTTCGGTTACGCCTGCCGTGAAACGCCGGACCTGATGCCGGCCCCGATCTATTATTCCCACAAGATCCTGCAGCTGCTCGCAGTTGCCCGCAAGAAGGGCGACGGCGAAGTCGCCAAGCTCGGCCCCGACGCCAAGAGCCAGGTCACCGTGCGTTACGTCGACGGCAAGCCGTCGGAAGCAACCTCGATCGTGCTCTCGACTCAGCATTTCGACGAGAGCTGGGATTCGAACAAGGTCCGCGCCGTCGTCGAGCCCTATATCCGCGAAGCGCTCGGCGAACTGAAGATCGCCGACGATTGCAAGTGGTACATCAACCCGACCGGCAAGTTCGTCATCGGCGGACCGGACGGCGATGCGGGCCTCACCGGCCGCAAGATCATCGTCGACACCTACGGCGGTGCCGCTCCGCATGGCGGCGGCGCATTCTCCGGCAAGGACACGACGAAGGTCGACCGTTCGGCTGCCTATGCCGCCCGCTACCTCGCCAAGAACGTCGTCGCTGCCGGCCTTGCCGACCGTTGCACGATCCAGCTCTCCTACGCCATCGGTGTCGCTCAGCCGCTGTCGATCTATGTCGACCTGCACGGCACCGGCAAGGGTGTTTTCGAGGATCAGGTCGAAGCCGCGATCCGCCAGAACATGGACCTGTCGCCGTCGGGCATCCGCCGTCATCTCGACCTCAACAAGCCGATATACGCCAAGACCTCGGCTTACGGCCATTTCGGCCGCAAGGCCGGCCGCGACGGCTCGTTCTCCTGGGAGCGCACCGACCTCGTGAAGGCGCTCAAGGAATCCGTTAAGGCCAAAGCCGCTGCATGACGGATATGGAACGCCGCGGCCGGGCGACCGAAGCCTTCTTCGGTCGTCGCAAGGGCAAGGCCCTGCGCGAACAGCAGGCCGAGACGCTGAACAGTCTTCTGCCGGCATTCCTGATCGATCTTACAGCGGCTCCCCCGGAGCCGCTGACATCCCTCTTCCCGGTTCCGGTCGAAAGATTGCGGCTGGAAGTCGGTTTCGGCGGCGGCGAGCACCTGATCCACCGCGCGCTGGAGACGCCTTCGACCGGCTTCATCGGCGTCGAACCCTTCGTCAATTCCATGCAGAAGCTTCTGTCGCGCATCGGCGAGACCAGCGCCTCCAATATCCGCGTCTATAATGACGACGCGACGCAACTGCTCGACTGGCTGCCGGACGGTTCACTCGATCAGATCGATCTGCTCTATCCCGATCCCTGGCCGAAGCGGAAGCACTGGAAACGGCGCTTCGTCTCGAAAACCAATCTCGACCGCTTTCATCGCGTGCTGAAGCCCGGCGGCCTGTTCTGCTTCGCCTCCGACATCGATACCTATGTGAACTGGACGCTGATCAAAGGCCGCGACCATGGCGGCTTCGACTGGATAGCCGACAATGCAGCGGATTGGCTGACCCCCTATGAGGGCTGGCCGAGCACACGTTACGAGGCCAAGGCGCGCCGCGAAGGCCGGTCTTCGGCCTATCTGACGTTCAGGAAGATCTGAGCCCACCGCAAACTGAAAGTGCTACAGCATCCTTTGCGCGTCTGAAAAGACGCGCGGCGCTGCCGGTGCAATGCCGCGACATCCGTCCCAGACCGCGGCGAAATCGAGTAAAGCGGCCGCGCACCGAAAGAGCGGTGAAACGCGACAGACGGTAGTTGACGGTCAGTGCAGGCTGACCGTCTTCAATTCGTCCTCGGCAGCCTTGAAGAAGGTGCTGGAGCGATTATCCGTCAGCAAGATCGGCGTGCCGTCGGCGCCGAAGAGCGCCCAGAGATCGACGGTCGGATCGATATCCGGCGCCTCGGGAAAGCACTTGGCGACCTCATCGGTCCGCATCTTTCTGATATAGGCGACCTCGCCGTTGCCGATGTGGGCAAGTTCGGATTTGGTCAAGTGAGACGTGGCTTCTTTCATCAACATTCCTGTTCCTCCGGGAGAAGGGACCAACGGTTCGACAAACCGTTGTGCTACTGTGAGACCGAAATGTTAATTTTCTTGACCATGCGCGCCGGTTCCGGGCGAATTAGATCGACGGAGAGCAGGCCGTTCTTCAGCCCGGCGCCGAGCACCTGCATGCCATCGGCAAGAACGAAGGTACGCTGGAACTGGCGGGCGGCGATGCCGCGATAGAGATAGTCCCGCTCACCCTGTTCGACCTGGCGGCCGCGGATCAGAAGCTGGTTCTCCTCAATGGAGACATCGAGTTCCTCCTCGCTGAAGCCAGCCACGGCAAGGGTGATGCGCAGACGTTCCGGCGCACCGCTGTCGGCGCCGATGCGTTCGATATTGTAAGGCGGATATCCGTCGCTCGCCTTGGAAATGCGCTCCAGCGTCTTTTCCATGGCATCGAAGCCCAGAAGCAGCGGGCTGGCGAAAGGGGTAATGCGGCTCATCTCTTTTCAAGTCCTTGGCGCAAGCGACCATCCCGGACCTTAAGTGCAGCATCCGGATGCCGCTAATATGGGGGCAGGAGCCCGGCGCTGCAAGGCATGGGGCGCGACGTGTCGGCGCCACCTTCTCAATTTTAAGCTGGCGTCAGGCTCTTTCCTTGACAAAGCGTGCTGCCTCGCATCAAAACATGCCCGCGCGGATTGTGCTGATTTGTGACGGGACGTGAAGAAACGGTGCATGCCCGATAACACGCAGTGCGAGGATGGAACGATCGGAATGGCAAGCGCAAGAAAGATCATCATCGACACGGATCCCGGCCAGGACGACGCGGCCGCCATCATGCTGGCCTTCGGCAGTCCCGATGAGCTGGAGGTGCTGGGGATCACGACGGTCGCCGGCAACGTGCCGCTTTCGCTCACCAGCCGCAATGCGCGCATCGTCTGCGAGCTCTGCGAACGGACGGAGACCAAGGTTTTCGCCGGCGCCGACGCGCCGATCGCCCGCAAGCTGGTGACGGCCGAACATGTGCACGGCAAGACCGGCCTCGACGGTCCGGAGCTAAACGAGCCGACGATGGCGCTGCAGCCCGGCCATGCCGTCGACTTCATCATCGAGGCGCTGCGCCGCGAGCCGGAAGGCGCGGTGACGCTGTGCACGCTCGGGCCACTCACCAATATCGGCATGGCCTTCCAGAAGGCGCCCGACATCATCCCCCGCATCCGCGAGTTGGTGATGATGGGCGGTGGCTTCTTCGAGGGCGGCAACATCACGCCGGCCGCCGAATTCAACATCTATGTCGACCCCGAAGCAGCCGATGTCGTCTTCCGCTCAGGCGTTCCGATCGTGATGATGCCGCTTGATGTGACGCATCAGTTGCTGACCCGCAAGGACCGGGTGAAACGCATGGCCGAGATCGGCACGGCGCCGGCAAAGGCCATGGTCGAGATGCTGGAATTCTTCGAACGCTTCGACATCGAGAAATACGGTTCCGACGGCGGGCCGCTCCACGACCCGACCGTCGTTGCCTATCTGCTGAAGCCGGAGCTTTTCCAGGGCCGGGACTGCAATGTCGAGATCGAGGTCCAGTCCGAACTCACCGCCGGCATGACGGTCGTCGACTGGTGGCATGTGACCGAGCGCAAGCGCAACGCCAAGGTTATGCGCCATGTTGATGCGGATGGCTTTTTCGATCTGCTGATCGAACGCTTCGCCCGCATCTAACGCTTCGGCTTTCCCTTCTTCCCCGGGAGGAAGGGAAACGATCTCAGGCGTCCTTCTCATCGAAGACGGAGTTGGTTTCGGCTTCCGCCGGCTTCGGGCCGCCCTTGGCGACACCGACCATGGCCGGGCGCAGCACGCGCTCGCCGATGGAGAAGCCTGCCTGCACGACCTGCACGACCGTATTGTTCGGCACGTCGGGGTTCGGCACCTCGAACATTGCCTGATGGAAATTCGGATCGAACTTCTGGCCAACCGGCTCCAGCTTGCGAACGCCGTGGCGCTCGAGAGCCGACAGCATGGCGCGCTCGGTCATCTCGACACCCTCGATCAGCGTGCTAAGGCCGGCATCGGCTGCAGCCTTGGTCTCCGGAGAGATGGCATCAAGCGCGCGGCGCAGATTGTCCGAGACGGCGAGCATGTCGCGTGCAAAGCCGGCGACGGAATAGGACTTGGCATCCTTCACCTCGCGCTCGGTGCGCCGGCGCAGATTGTCCATCTCGGCAGCAAGGCGCAGATAGCGGTCGCGCAGTTCGCCGTTTTCGGCTTTCAGAAGCTCAAGTGCGTCCGGCTGGACGGCCTCTTCCTGCGCAGTTTCGTTCTCGACGTAGGCGGTAGCGTCGGCTGCGGCATCCGCCGCAGTTGCGTCAGGTCCGTTTTTCGTCGTGTCATCGGTCATGACGGTCTCCGGTTGGTGTCTTCAGATGCGCCCGATATCGAGGTTTGACCGAAAAAAATCAAGTCTGCGTGACAAAGAAGCGAAAATTCCGCGTGCTTGGCAGTTGCTGCGTCAAAGCTGATTGCGCGAAAGGCGGGAGACGAGCTGGGCCGTATAGTCCACCATCGGCACGATGCGGGAATAATTGAGCCGCGTCGGGCCGATGACGCCGACGGCACCGACGATGCGATCGTCGTCGTCACGATAGGGTGCGACGATGAGCGATGAGCCGGACAGCGAGAAGAGCTTGTTTTCCGAACCGATGAAGATGCGCACACCCGGACCGCTTTCGGCGAGATTGAGGATCTCGATCAGGCTGTCCTTCTTCTCGAGATCGTCGAACAGCAGCCGCAGCCGGTCGAGATCGTCGGCGCCGGCGAGGCCTTCGAGCAGGTTGGCGCGGCCGCGGATGATCAGCTGCGTCGGCTTTCCCTCATCCGGGCTCCCGGCCCAGACAGCAATGCCGCGCTCGACCAGATCGCGCGACAGGGCATCGAGCTCGTGACGGACGTCGTCCTTCAGGCGGCTTAATTGTTTGCGAAGCTCCGGCAGGGTCTGGCCGGACATATGGGCATTGAGAAAATTCGCCGCCTCCGTCAGCTGCGAGGAAGTGACGCCCGCCGGCAGCTCGATAATGCGGTTTTCCACCTGATCATGATCGCCGACGAGCACGGCCAGCGCCTTTGTCGGTTCGAGCCGGATGAACTCGACATGTTTCAGCACCGGATCGCTTTTCGAGGTGATGACGAGGCCGGCGCCGCGCGAAATGCCTGACAACATGCGGCTTGCCTCGTTCATCATCGACTCAACGGGATTGCCGCCGCTTTCGGCCCGCACCTGACGGTCGATGTTGGCGCGCTCTTCCGCCGAGAGGTCGCCGACCTGCATGAAGGCATCGACGAAGAAGCGCAGGCCGATCTGGGTCGGCAACCGACCGGCGCTGACATGCGGCGAATAGATCAGGCCGAGCTCTTCGAGATCGCTCATGACGTTGCGCACCGAGGCCGGCGACAGCGACATCGGCAGGATACGGGACAGGTTGCGCGAACCGAGCGGCTCGCCGCTTTCCAGATAACCTTCGACGATGCGACGAAAAATTTCCCTGGAGCGCTCGTCCAGCGCAGCTACGGCATCCGAAACCGACGTCGACCTGATGCCCATGAAGCTTTCGAACCCGTGCTGATGATACTTCCCGAAAAGTAAGTCAAACTAACACCCGTGGCAAAAGGGAATTTGCAAATGAGCGCCGCCAATCGTAGAAGCGGTCAAATAAACCCCAGGAGATAAGAATGCGGCCTTCAGGCAGAAAAATCGACCAGATGCGCAAGGTCTCGTTCGAGCGCAGTTTTTCCAAGCATGCGGAAGGCTCCTGCCTGGTGAAGTTCGGCGATACGCATGTACTCTGCACGGCGAGCCTCGAAGAAAAGACGCCGCCATGGCTGCGCAATACCGGCAAGGGCTGGGTCACGGCCGAATACGGCATGCTGCCGCGGGCGACCGGCGAACGCATGAAGCGCGAGGCCGCTGCCGGCAAGCAGGGAGGCCGCACTCAGGAAATCCAGCGGCTGATCGGCCGGTCGCTGCGCGCCGTCGTCGACCTGCAGGCGCTCGGCGAACGGCAGATCACGCTCGATTGCGACGTCATCCAAGCCGATGGCGGCACGCGGACCGCCTCGATCACCGGCGGCTGGATCGCGCTTTACGACTGCCTGAAATGGATGGAAAGCCGCAACATGATCAAGGTCGACCGGGTCCTGAAGGATCATGTCGCCGCCATCTCCTGCGGCATCTTCGCCAGCCAGCCGGTGATCGATCTCGATTACCTGGAAGACTCCTCGGCAGAGACCGATGCGAACTTCGTCATGACGGGCACCGGCGGGATCGTCGAGATCCAGGGCACCGCCGAAGGCACGCCGTTCAGCGAAAGCGAATTCACCTCGCTGATGCAGTTGGCCAGAAACGGCATCGGCGAACTCGTGGCACTGCAGAAGCAGGCCGTCGAAGGATGAACCCCATGCTGGAAGGCATGTTGGAAACGGCGCTCTATGCGCGGGATCTCGACCAGGCCGAGACGTTTTACGAAGACGTTCTCGGGCTTGAAAAGATCGCCCGCGCCGCCACCCGGCATGTCTTCTTCCGCTGTGGGCCCGGCGTTCTGTTGATCTTCAATCCCGAGGAAACGGTGAAGCCGCCGGCACTCGAAGCACTGCAGGTGCCGCCGCACGGCACGAACGGCCAGGGCCACGCCTGTTTCCGGGTGTCCGGCCGCAATATCGATGCCATGGCCGAACGGCTGTCGGCGGCGGGCGTTGCGATCGAATCCGAGGTGCGCTGGCCGAACGGCGGCCGCTCGATCTATTTCCGCGATCCGGCCGGCAACAGCCTGGAATGCGCGGAGGCTAAAATCTGGGGCATCGAACAGGATATCTGAATGCGCAAGCTTGAAACGAAGACCATCGTCGTCGCCAGCCACAATGCCGGCAAGATCCGCGAGATCCAGGAATTGATCGGGCCGCTCGGCTTCACCGCCAAATCCGCAGCCGAGCTGAACTTCGTCGAACCGGATGAGACGGGCACGAGCTTCGAAGAGAATGCGACGATCAAGGCGGTCGCCTCGGCCAATGCCGCCGGCATGCCGGCGCTTTCGGACGATTCCGGGCTGGTGGTCGACGCGCTTGGCGGCGATCCTGGTGTCTACACCGCCAATTGGGCGGAGACATCTAACGGCACGCGCGATTTCGACATGGCGATGGCGAAGGTGGAAAAGGCGCTGCAGGATGCGGGCGCGACAAAGCCGGAACAGCGCAGGGCGCGTTTCATCAGCGTGCTCTGCCTTGCCTGGCCGGATGGGCATACGGAGCTGTTTCGCGGCGAGGTGGAAGGCAGTGTCGTCTGGCCGCCGCGCGGCACGCAAGGCTTCGGCTACGATCCGGTCTTCCAGCCTGAGGGCTACGACATCACCTTTGGCGAAATGAGCGGCGAGGAAAAACACGGCTGGAACGTCGGTAAGCCGCAAGCGCTGTCGCACCGTGCCCGTGCCTTCAAACTCTTTGTCGAAACCTGCCTGGAGGCATAGAGTCGGTCCGTGGGCAATTTCGACACGCCAAGCACCTCGCGCGATGCGGCTCTGCTCCCCGATACCGGCGAGCCGGGCTTCGGCGTCTATGTGCATTGGCCCTTCTGCGCGGCGAAGTGTCCCTATTGCGACTTCAACAGCCATGTGCGCCACCAGCCGGTGGATCAGGAGCGTTTTACGGCAGCCTTCCTGAAGGAGATGGCGGCGGTCCGGGCGATCAGCGGGCCGAAGACGGTGACGAGCATCTTCCTCGGCGGCGGCACGCCCTCGCTGATGCAGCCGGAAACGGTTTCCGCCATTCTCGACGGCATTGCACGGCACTGGCATGTGCCTACCGGCATCGAGATCACCATGGAGGCCAACCCTTCGAGCGTCGAGGCCGAACGCTTCCGCGGCTACCGGGCAGCCGGCGTCAATCGCGTCTCACTCGGCGTGCAGGCGCTGAATGACCGGGATCTGAAATTCCTCGGCCGGCTGCATGATGTCGCCGACGCGCTGAAGGCGATCCGGCTGGCGCGCGACATCTTTCCGCGCATGTCCTTCGACCTGATCTATGCCCGGCCCGACCAGACGGTCGAGGAATGGGAAAAGGAACTGAAGGAGGCGATCTCCTATGCGGTCGATCATCTTTCGCTCTATCAGTTGACCATCGAGGAGGGCACGCCCTTCTACGGCTTGCACAAGGCCGGCAAGCTGATCGTACCGGACGGCGAGCAATCGGCATTGCTCTACGAGGCAACGCAGGAGATCACCGCGCGCGAGGGCATGCCGGCCTATGAAGTCTCCAATCATGCCCGGCCGGGTGCTGAAAGCCGGCATAACCTGACCTACTGGCGCTACGGCGATTATGCCGGCATCGGCCCAGGCGCCCACGGCCGGCTGACGCGTGGCCCCGAGAAGCTCGCGACGGCGACCGAGCGCAAGCCGGAAGCCTGGCTCGACATGGTCGAGCGTGATGGGCACGGCATTCTCGACGAGGAGCGGCTCGGCTTCGAGGAACAGTCCGACGAGCTGCTGCTGATGGGGCTGCGGCTCAGGGAAGGCGTCGATCTCGCCCGCTGGCAGCAGCTTTCCGGCCGCGACATCGACCCGAAACGCGAGGAATTCCTGCTCGAACACAAATTCATCGAGCGGATCGGCAATTCACGCCTGCGCTGCACGCCGTCCGGCATGCTGATCCTCGATTCCGTCGTCGCCGATCTCGCCTGCTGACGTCCGTACGGCTCGATGGATTTGTACGCGGCGGCATTGAGCATCACCGGCGCGCCGGAAGGCCGTCTCAGCCGTGGCTACTGCATAATTTCTTAAATCGAGATCGATTTAAGGATAAAGTTATGCAGCAATTCAAAGTGCTACAGCGTCCTTTGCGCGTCTGAAGAGACGCGCGGCGCTGTCGTGGCACCCGCCTTGAAGAGGCTTCCGGTCGGCGTCTTCAAAAACATCTCCAGCGGAATATGCTCCTGGTGCAGGAAGCCGGTTGCCGGCAGCAGGCCGTCGCGGACCATCTCGATGACGGCAACGACGGAGGCTGACGTCGTCCAGGCGATCGCCGTGCGTCGCGCGCCGGCAATCTCGATCGGGTAATAGGCGCGCACGAACTCCTTGCGGCGCAGGCTGCCATTCTCGGTACCCTCGGCGGCGACATGGACATAGACGACATCGTCTTCAACAGGCGGCTTGGCATTGGTCAGGATCTCGCCGGCGAGCTTGCGCTTGTCGCGCATCAACAGCTCGTGGAAGAAGAAGTTCATCAGCTCCATATGGCCGGGATAACGCATGGTCTTGTAATCGAGATTGTCGATCTTGCCGAGCATGGTGTCGCACATGGTGCCAAGGCCGCCCGACGTCGTGAAGGCTTCGAGCTTGACGCCGCCGACATAGACCGTCTCGTGCCATTCCATCGGCGAGACGAGCTTGCGCACGCCGCCCTCGATGACCTCACAATCGTTCAGATATTCGTTGACGACGCCCTCAGGCGACCAGTTGAAGGCGTAGCCGAGCAGTCCGGTCGGATGCTGCGGCAAGGCGCCGACGCGCATGCGGATCGACCGGCAGCGATCGAAGCCGTCGGCCAGGCTTGCGCCGACGATACCGACGAAACCCGGCGCCAGGCCGCATTGCGGCGCCATCAGGCCGCGGGATGTCTTCGACAGTTCGATGATGAAATTGGTTGTGGGAACGTCTTCGGTCAGATCGAAATAGTGGATACCGGAGAGATGGGCGGCGCGCGCCAATTCGATGTTCAAATGATAGGGCAGGCAGGAGAGCACAGCCTCGACATTCGAGAGCAGTTCGCCGATTACCTGGGGATCGGATATATCACCGGTGCGGCACTTGAAGGGGACGTCGCTCAGCGGCAATTGCGCATCGACGCCGATGACCTCGAAGCCGCCTTCATGCAAAAGCGTCGCCGCCAGCCGTCCGACCTTGCCCAGGCCGAGAACGGCGATCTTTTCAAAACTCATTCATTCCTCCCACGCGCCATTTTGGCGCTTCGGTCTTTGATATGCACGCGATGCGCGGGAGGTATAGAATAAAAAACTTATAAAGGAAAACGGCCGGAATCGCTTCCGGCCGTTGAATCCTTAAGAAAACCCGTCGATTATTCGTTGATCAGCCGCTTCAGAAGCTCGACTTCGTGCGAAAGCTTGGTGTCTCCCGAAATCAGCTCCTCGATCTTGCGCACGGCATGTAGCACGGTCGTGTGATCGCGCCCGCCGAAACGGCGGCCGATCTCCGGGAAGGAGCGCGGCGTCAGCGTCTTCGACAGATACATGGCGATCTGACGCGGCTTGACGATGACGCGGGTGCGGCGGTTCGACACCAGTTCCTGACGCGAGACGTTGTAGTGCCTTGCGACGATGCGCTGGATATCCTCGATGCGCACACGGCGAGGCTCGCCGGAGCCGACGAGATGAGCGAGCAGTTCATCCACGCGTTCGATCGACAGGTTCGGCTCGAAGGAGCGGCGGAAGACCAGCTGGTTGAAGGCGCCTTCGAGTTCGCGGCCGCTGGCCGTGACATTACGAGCGACGTGCTGGAGCAGTTCGGCTGGAATTTCGAGCGACGGATCTTCGAGCCGGGCGACAGCAAGGCGACGCTTGAGGATTTCGAGACGCATCTCGTAATCCGGCGCGTCGAATTCGATCGCGACACCGCCCTGCAGGCGCGAGCGAACGCGGGGGTCGAGCGACTCCAGCTCCCAGGGCGCACGGTCGGCGGCAACGACGACCTGCTTGGCGCTGTCGAGCAACATGTTCAGGAGATGGCAAAATTCATGCTGGATCATCTTGCCCTGCAGGAACTGCATGTCGTCGATGATCAAGAGATCGATGTTGCGCAGCGAATCCTTCAGCGTCAGCGCATCATTGTCGCGGATCGCGGTGGCGAAGCGCCACATGAAATATTCGGCCGTCAGATAGACGACGCGCAGAGCCCGCGGGTTCTGCACCGCCGCATTGGCGACCGCCTGCAGCAGGTGGGTCTTGCCGAGGCCGACGGCCGAATGGATGAAGAGCGGGTTGAAGCGCACGGCGCCCTGACCAGCTTCCGCGATCGTCTTCGCAGCCGCAAGCGCGACACGGTTCGAGCTGCCTTCCACGAATGTGTCGAAGGTAAAGCGGCTATCGAGCGGCGAACCGAAGAGCGGCGAGCCGAAGCTTGCGGGCCTTGCGGCGGCAACAGCCGAAACCGCCTGCTGGACGGCCTGACCGGCCGGCTGGGCATTTGTCGGGCGGCGCATCTGAGTGGGGGCGGCCGGTTCCGGCGCGACCGCCTCATCGAGCGCCTTCGTGCCATGGCGCGTCGCCGTACGCACCAAGACTTCGATTTTCAGAATTTCCGGATCTTCGGCCTGGAACAGACCGGTGATGAGATCGAGATAACGATTGTTGATCCACGACTTCAGGAAGGTCGTGGGGACCGAAAGGCGAACGACGCTCTTCGATACCGAATGCAGCTTCAGTCTGGCGAACCAGCTGGCGTAGACATCCTGACCGACCTGAGCCTTCAAGCGCGCACTGACGCGCTCAAACAATACGTTCTGCTTCATATCCGCCTTTACTTCCGCCGCTTCCAGGCGAATGGAGCCGAACGCCTGCGGTGCCGCATCCCCATTGTCGAGCCCGCTCGTCGTCATCGTATTCATCTGCATAATGCCGCCTTTCAATTCCACCGGGAGGCATCCGCTAAAACGGCCGCCCGATCATCCCCGCTTTGGCGGGCTGACGGATCCTCATGAGCCGCTCGCCTGCCGGTTCACTCAAACACTGCCCCATAAGGGACCGGCGCAGAACTCCGTTGCAGGTGCCGCGCTCATGCGGCAACCTTCATCGGCTTTCCGTGCCAGGCTGGCGGTCGAACCTCGTTTTCGGCCGACCAGCCCGAACGCAATATTACTTTACCTTCTCCGGTAGTAGCCTCGCCTTAAACGTGTGGCCACTGAAGGCACAAAACATCCCCGCTCCGTAACAGCCACGTTACGGCTCAAATCCGTCGAGTGCTTGAAAAGACGGAAGCGCAGGGCTCCGTAACAAAAGGCACAAACTCATCGCCCTGCCGACGTGGCAGTTAAAACCGAGCCTCTGCAGGTGATGTCCGCGCCCTTTGTTGGAAGCCATTTAGGCAGGATCAAACGGCAATATCAACGATGAATTTTACGCAAAATTAACAAGCGGCCATTGACTCCGCCTGCCCTTTTCGGGCGTCACACCAGCGTCAAAAAAGAATCGCAGTTGAATCAAAGAGATTCCCCCGTTCGGGCTATTTTGACACGCAATGAAAGAAAAAAAATAAAATCCTCTTGACTCCCCTGTGGTCCCGGAAGCTTGGGGCAGAGTCGCGCGGCGTGAAAGCATCCTTGCGCAAACCATTGTTTTTAAACAATTTTTCCTGTCATGGCGCTGACACGAAACAGTCGTGGGATTAACCATGCAGGGGCTGATCGGCGGAATCGAAAAAGCCCGGTAAAATTACCGGGCTAATCATAAAGAAGAATTCGTTAATGGAAGATTACGCGGTCGTGGTGACCGAAAGAGCCTTCACACGAGCGGCCAGGCGCGAGACCTTGCGCGATGCCGTGTTGGCATGCAGCACACCCTTGCTGGCGGCGCGAGCAAGCTCGGGCTGAGCAGCCAGGAAAGCTTCCTTCGCCTTGGCGGCGTCACCGGATGCGATGGCCTCTTCGACCTGGCGAACGAAAGTACGAACGCGCGAGCGACGAGCCTTATTGACGTCGGTACGGCGGGCGATCTTGCGGGTCGCTTTTTTCGCCGAAGTTGTATTGGCCATGGATGCCTCTCTCAAGAATTCGAACAAACTCCGCCATTACCGCGGGCCCTGCGGCCACAAAATCCAGCAATGCGGGAGCAATCGCGGAAAACCAAACCGGCTTTCCGAACCGTGGGCGGGCATATAACTCTAAAGCCGGCCCACGTCAACGCGGATTTTCAAGCTTTACCACCGGCAAGCGCCTAAAAGCATTCAACGGTGCGTAAAAGCAGGTTTACGCTTCTCGACGAAGGCGGCCATGCCTTCTTTCTGGTCGTCCGTGGCAAAAAGACTGTGAAACAGCCGGCGCTCGAAACGCAAGCCCTCCTCCAACGTCGTCTCGAATGCGCGGTTGACCGCCTCCTTGGCCATCATGACCGAGGGACGCGACAGCGAAGCGATCTTTTCGGCCGCCGCCAGCGCCTCGTCGAGCAGACGGTCGGGCGCGACCACACGCGAAATGAGTCCCGATCGTTCGGCTTCCGCCGCATCCATCATGCGGCCGGTCAGGATGAGATCCATTGCCTTCGCCTTGCCGACGGCGCGCGTCAGTCGCTGCGAGCCGCCCATGCCGGGAATGACGCCCAGGGTGATTTCCGGCTGGCCGAACTTCGCCGTCTCCGAGGCGATGATGAAATCGCACATCATGGCGAGCTCACAGCCGCCGCCGAGCGCAAAACCGCTGACTGCAGCGATCACCGGCTTGCGCGCCTTGGCGACCTCATCCCAGCCGCTGATGAAATCACTCTTATAGATATCGGCGAACTGGAGTGGCTGCATCTCCTTGATATCGGCGCCGGCGGCAAAGGCGCGCTCGGAACCGGTGAGCACGATCGCCCCAACCGTCTCGTCGGCGTGGAAGGCGGCATAGGCCTCTTTTAGCTCCTTCAGGACGGTGGAATTCAGCGCGTTCAGCGCCTGCGGGCGGTTCAGCGTGACGAGGCCGACATTGCCTCGGGTTTCGACGATCAGGGTCTCATAGGCCATGCTGTTCTCCCGGTTTCTCGCTCTTACTTCTGGCAGGCTTACTTCTGGCAGGTGGCGCAATAGAAGGTGGAGCGGCCCGCCTGGACGATGCGGGCGACCGTAGCGCCGCAGCCGGGCGTGCGGCAAGCCTGACTTTCGCGATCATAAACGGAGAAGGAATGCTGAAAATAGCCGAGCGATCCGTCGGTCTGGATATGGTCGCGCAGCGACGATCCGCCGGCGGCGATCGCATCGGCGATGACGTCGCGGATCGAGGCGACGAGCAGGTCGAGCTGCACCTTCGGCCGCCCCCCTGCCGTCACCAGCGTGCCGGCGGCGCGGATCGGCGAAAGATGCGCGCGCCACAGCGCCTCGCAGACATATATATTGCCGAGACCGGCAATGTTCTTCTGGTCAAGCAGCGCGCTCTTCAGCGGCTGCGCCTTGTCCCGGAAGCGTTCGGCCAGATAGGCGGCGCCAAGCTCGTTTCCTGTCGGCTCCGGGCCGAGATCGCGGAAGAAGGGATGGGCGGCGAGATCGGCACGTCCCACCATATCCATGAAACCGAAACGGCGCGGATCGTTATAGACGACACGACGCGGGCCACTTGCGGCTTGCAGATGGAAGACGACGTGATCGTGCTTCTCGTCCTTCGATCGGGCATGGTGGAATTCGCCCGGCACGCCGGAGGCGGCTCCATCCTCAATGCGGCCCTCCTCAATGCGAAAAGAACCCGACATGCCGAGATGCGAAATCAGCGTGTTGCCGTCGTCGAGATCGACCAGCAGATATTTGGCGCGGCGGCCAAGGCTGACGATGGTGCGGCCGGAAACCCTGTCGGCGAAAGCATCGGGAAAGGGGAAGCGCAGATCGCCGCGGCGCAGCTCCAGCTTGGTGACGCGGGTGCCCTCCATCGCCGGCGTCAGGCCGCGTTTCACCGTTTCGACTTCTGGCAATTCCGGCATCTTAACCCATCTATATCTAACGTGTTTCAACCGGCGACGATGTGCGCTATAGCGCCAGTGTGCCGCGGAGAATGCGGCCCATAGATAACGTCGCGCGCGGTCTTTCGCTATGGCCGCCACGCCCGAATCTTCAGGAACGGAGCAGTCTGATGTCAGAAAGCCGCACTTCCGCCGATGGCGGCATGGAGACCTCCTACGGCTTCCGCGAGGTGCCTGATGGCCAGAAGCAGAGCCTGGTCAACCAGGTGTTCCACAAGGTCGCCAAGCGCTACGACATCATGAACGACGTCATGTCGATGGGTATGCACCGCGCCTGGAAAGATGCGATGATCTCGGCGCTGAACCCGCGCAAGGAGCCGGGCTACAAGGTGCTCGACGTGGCCGGCGGTACCGGCGATATCGCCTTCCGCATCGTCGAGGCTTCGGGCAGACAGGCGCATGCCACCGTGCTCGACATCAACGGCTCGATGCTCGGCGTCGGCGCCGAACGGGCGGAAAAGAAGAAGCTTTCCGGCAATCTCACCTTCGTCGAAGCGAATGCCGAGGAACTGCCCTTCGAGGCAGGCAGTTTCGACGCCTATACGATCGCCTTCGGCATCCGCAACGTGCCGAGGATCGATGCGGCGCTGTCGGAGGCCTATCGCGTCTTGAAGCGCGGCGGACGGCTGCTGGTGCTGGAATTTTCCGAAGTCGATATACCGCTTCTCGACAAGGTCTACGACGCCTGGTCGTTCAATGCCATTCCGCAGTTCGGCAAGGCGATCACCGGCGATGCCGAACCCTACCAATATCTGGTGGAATCGATCCGCAAGTTTCCGAACCAGGAGAATTTCGCGGCAATGATCCGCCAGGCCGGCTTTTCGCGCGTCACCTTTACCAATTATACCGGCGGCATCGCCGCGCTCCATTCCGGCTGGAAGCTCTGACGCATGACGCCGAAAAGTATAGAGCGGTTTTCGAATAGCGTCGCGCGAGAATCAAACGGAACATGAGTACTTTCGGCGCATATTTCCGCCTTTGGCGCGTCGGTTGGGTGCTCGTGCGCGAGGGTGTCGTGTCGGCGCTTCCTTCCGAAGGGCTGCCGCCGCCGGTGGCGCTCGCCAAATCCTTCGTCACGATTTTCGAGCGAAGCAAGGCGCGGCATCAGAAGCGCAGCGACCGGTTGGCGCAGGCGGTCGAGCGGCTCGGTCCCTCCTATGTGAAGATCGGGCAGTTCCTGGCGACGCGGCCGGATGTCGTCGGCGTCGAATTCGCCAATGACCTGTCGCAGCTCCAGGACCGCATGGCCTTCTTTCCCTCGGCAGCCGCCAAGGCCAATATCGAAGGCTCGCTCGGGCGGCCGATCGGCGAACTCTATGCGAGCTTCGGCGATCCGATCGCCGCCGCCTCGATCGCGCAGGTGCATCCGGCCGAGGTCGACAGCGCCCAAGGCCGGAAGAAGGTCGCCGTCAAGATCGTGCGGCCCGGCGTGCGCCAGCGTTTTGCCCATGACATCGAGGCAATGTATCTCGTTGCTCATATGCAGGAGCGTTTCCTGGCGTCCAGCCGGCGGCTGCGGCCGGTCGAGGTGACGAAGACGCTGGAGCAGACGACGAAGGTGGAGATGGATCTTCGCCTGGAGGCGGCAGCCCTTTCCGAGATCGCCGAGAATACCGAAAAGGATCCCGGCTTCCGTGTGCCGAAGGTCGACTGGGAGCGCACCGGGCGCGACGTCATCACCATGGAGTGGATCGACGGCACGAGGATGTCCGATGTCGAGGGCCTGCGCGCGGCGGGCCACGACCTCAACCTGCTTGCCGATACGCTGATCCAGTCGTTCCTGCGCCACACGCTGCGCGACGGCTTCTTCCATGCCGACATGCATCCGGGCAATCTCTTCGTCGATGCGGGCGGCATGATCGTCGCCGTCGACATGGGCATCGTCGGGCGGCTGGGCAAGAAGGAACGGCGGTTCCTCGCCGAAATCCTCTATGGCTTCATCACCCGCGACTATATCCGCGTCGCCGAGGTGCATTTCGAGGCCGGCTATGTGCCCGGCCACCACAATGTCGAAAGCTTCGCCCAGGCGATCCGGGCGATCGGCGAGCCGATCCATGGCCAGCCGGCCGAAACGATCTCGATGGGCAAACTGCTGACGCTGCTGTTCGAAGTTACCGAACTCTTCGACATGGCGACACGGCCGGAGCTGGTGATGCTGCAGAAGACCATGGTCGTGGTCGAAGGCGTATCGCGCATGCTCAATCCGCGCTTCAACATGTGGAAGGCCTCCGAGCCCGTCGTCGGCGACTGGATCCGGACCAATCTCGGGCCGAAGCGGATCGCCACCGATCTCAAGGACGGGCTGAAGGCGGCGGTCAAGCTCGCCGAAGCCGTGCCCGAAATCGCGGCGAAGACCGAAAAATTCCATCATCAGCTGCTGCATATGAGCGAGCACGGCTTGCGTTTCGACACTGAGACGGCGGAGGCGATCGGCAAGGCCGAAGCGCGGCACAACCGCTCGGCGCGGATCGCGCTTTGGATCATCGCATTGACGCTTGTCTATATTGCCTGGATGCTGAGCTGACCGCCCGCCAAAAACATGCTGTGTTCGGCATTTGGGATATCCCATGTGACGAAGGGCTCGCTTAGTCTCGTCTTCAAAGCATGATGCCGAAAGTGAGCAGTTTTCGACATCATGCTCTGACTCTTTAATTTGGAACAGGATTCAGATTTTGGCCCAATCCGGCCTAAAATCATCCTGTTCTAGGGAGGTATGGCACATGAAGCACCAACGCCCTGGCATCGAACTTTCCGGACGACCGCTCGGTTTTGCCGAGATGGTGACGATCGGGGCGGGCAAGGCTGCGGTTTCGGCTTCGGCGACAGGCATGGCCCGCATCGCGATCGCCCGCGAGGTCGTCGAGGATGCCATTGCCTCCGGCATGCCCGTTTACGGCTCGACGACAGGCGTCGGAGCCATGAAGGATGTGGAGTGGTCGGCCGACGAACTCGACACCTTCAATCTCGGCCTGGTGCGCGCCCACCATTTCGGCACCGGCACTCCCTTTTCCTGCAATATCGTGCGCAATGCCATGGCGATCCGTATCAACACGGCGCTGACCGGCCAGGTCGGCTGCACGCCGGAATTGATCCAGGCCTATATCAGGATGCTCGAGGCCGATCTCATCCCGGTCGTGCGCCGCACCGGCTCGATCGGCTGTGCGGATATCGGTCTGATGGGACAGATCGGCGCGGTACTGACCGGCGTCGGCGAAGCGATCTATCGCGGCAACCGGATGCAGGCGGCCGAGGCTTTCCGGGCGGCCGGGCTGGAACCGATGCGGATGGCGCCGCGCGACAGCCTCGCCTCGCTCAGCATCAATGCGGTGAGCTTTGCCTCGGCGGCGGAAACGACGCGCAATGCTGCTGCCTCGATCCGCGTCCTGCTGGCGACAGCGATGATGGCGGCCGGCGCGCTCGGTGCTTCCCGCGATCCCTGGAAGGCGGTCAGGCATGTCGGAACGGCGCGCGAAGCATTGATAGGCGCCTGGCTCTGCAATGCCTCCGACGAATGGAATTGGCCCGTCGCAACGCATGTGCAGGATCCGCTGAGCCTGCGCATGATCGCCCAGGTGTTCGGCGCGGTGATCGAAAACCTCTTATCGACCGGACACAAGATCCTTGCCGCCACCGGGCGCTCGGACGACAATCCCGTCGTGGTCGAAGGCCGGGTGATGACGTCGGGCGGTTCGCTTCCGCTCGATGTGACGATCCTGCTCGAATCGGCAGCACTCTGCATGGCGCATGCGGCGCGCAACGCCTTCAACCGCTGCGTCATTCTCGGCAACGGCCAGCGACGCGACCTGCCGGTCAATCTCGTGCCGCCGGGGCGGATTGCCACCGGTTTCGGGCCGATCATCAAGCTTGCCGGCGAGATCTTCTCGCGCGTGCTGTCGATGTCCAATCCGGTGTCGGCGCAGTCGCTGGTCGTTGCGGCCGGACTGGAGGACGAGGCTGCCTTCCTGCCGCTGGTCATCGAGCGTTTCGACCGGCAGATGCGGGCGCTGAAGCGTCTCGCAGCCCTCGAGGCGCTGCTGTCTGCCCAGGCGATCGACATTCTCGGCGATGAACCGAAGGGCGTTGCCGCCATGCTCTACGAGGTCGTGCGCAAACATGCAGATTTCTATACGGTCGACCGGCCGCTTTCGGCTGAAGTGGAGGCGATCGAGGAGGAACTTGGTTCGGACGAATTCGTTACGAAGCTGACCGAACAGGTTCCGATCGCCTCCTTCGACGATTTCTTCGCCCTCGGCTCGCTGGAGCGCATCGAGGAACGGCTAACCCGTCACGAGCCGGCAGCAGTCTGATTTCCAGCTTGCTGCATAATTCCTTAAATCGAGACCGACCTAAGGAATTATCCAGCGTTTCAAAGCGTTACAGCGTCCTTTGCGCATCTAGAAAGACGCGCGGCGCTGCAAGGAGGAAACAACATGGATTTCGATCTCGTTCTGCAGGGCACAGTAGTGCTGCCGGACCGCATTCTCGACGAGGGTTATGTCGCCGTGCGCGACGGCAAAATCGCCGAAGTCGGCCTCGGCGTGCCGCCTGCGGGCCGCGAACGGCATCTGCTCGGAAAAGCGCTGGTCCTGCCGGGCGCGATCGACGCCCAGGTGCATTCGCTTTCCCAGAAGAACCAGGAGGATTTTATCTGGTCGACGCGCTCGGCGGCGGCCGGCGGGGTGACAACGATCGTCGACATGCCTTATGACGAGGGCAATCTCGTTTGCTCGGCAGCGGCGGTGAAGCGGAAGATCGACCATGCCGGTCCGCAGGCGCGCGTCGATTTCGCGCTTTACGGCACCGTCGATCCGGAAGAAGGCCCCGCACGGATCCGTGAAATGGTGGAGGCGGGCGTTGCGGCCTTCAAATTCTCGACATTCGGTACCGACCCGAAGCGCTTTCCGCGCATTCCGCCGGCCCTGCTCGACGCCTGCTTTGCGGCAATCGCGCCAACGGGACTGACGGCGGGCGTGCATAATGAAGACGACGAGGCGGTGCGCACCTATATGGAGCAGGTGAAGGCGAGCGACATCTCTGATTGGCGGGCGCACGGCCTGTCACGGCCGCCGATCACCGAGCTGCTGGCGATGCATACGATCTTCGAGACCGGCGCCCATACCGGCTGCCCGGCGCATGTGGTGCACTGCTCGCTCGGACGCGGCTACGATATTGCGCGCGCCTATCGCCGCGACGCCTTTGCGGCGACTGTGGAATGCTGCATCCACTACCTGACGCTCGACGAGGAAAACGACGTGAAGCGGCTCGGCGGCAAGGCGAAGATCAATCCGCCGGTGCGGCCGCGTGCCGAGGTGGAGACGCTCTGGCGGAAGGTGGCCGAGGGCGATGTCTGGCTGGTCTCGACCGATCACGTCAGCTGGTCGGAAAACCGCAAGACCAATCCCGACATGCTCGCCATCGCCTCCGGCGTTCCCGGCCTCGAGGTGATGGTGCCGCTTTTCGTCAAAGGCGCTGGGGAACGCGGCATTCCGCTGACATGGGCAGCCAGGCTGATGGCCGAGAACCCGGCGAAGCATTTCCGGCTCGACCATATAAAAGGCGCGCTGACCCCGGGCAAGGATGCCGACATCGTCGTGCTCGAGCCGCGCGAAAGCGTCTATGATGCATCGGCAAGCGGCAACAATGTCGTCGGCTGGAGCCCCTATAACGGCATCCGCCTGCCCTGGACCGTCTCGGCCACCTATCTGCGCGGCGAAAAGATTGCCGAGGGCACGAAGGTGCTGGCTGAGCCCGGCACCGGCCGGTTCGTGCGGCCGCTGCCGCGCCAGGTCATTGCGGGAGCTGAAGCATGAGCCGCAATCTTCCCGTCAATGCCAGCCGGATCGCTGACGATATCGAGGCGCTGGCCGGGATTACCGAGCCGGGGCATCCCTGGACGCGGCGGGCCTTCTCGCCGCTCTTTCTCGACGGCCGGGCCTATATCGAAGCACGGATGAAGGCGGCGGGACTGGAAACGCGGATCGATGCCGCCGGCAATCTGATCGGACGGCGGACAGGCCGGAAACCGTGGCTCGGCGCGATCATGGTCGGCTCTCATTCCGACACGGTGCCGGATGGCGGCCGCTTTGACGGCATTGCCGGCGTCATCTCGGCGCTGGAGGTGGCGCGGGCGCTTGTTGACCAGAATATCGAGCTCGATCACGATCTCGAAATCGTCGATTTTCTTGCCGAGGAGGTGAGCATCTTCGGCGTGTCCTGCATCGGCAGCCGCGGCATGACCGGCCAACTGCCGGAGGCCTGGCTTTCGCGCGTCAGCGACGGGCGCGACCTGGCCGAGGGCATCGCCGAGGTCGGTGGCCGACCTGACGTGCTGATGCAGCAGAACAGGCCCGATATAGCAGGCTTTCTGGAGCTTCATATCGAACAAGGCCCGGTGCTCGAAGCCGAAAAGGAGGATGTCGGCATCGTCACTGCGATATCGGGCATCACCCGCATCGAGATCACCGTCGAAGGGCGGGCCGACCATGCCGGCACGACGCCGATGGACCGGCGGGCGGACGCACTGGTGGCGGCATCGCAGCTGGTGCTCGACATCCGCAACGCCGCCGCCGAGCTTGCCAAAACGCCGGGCCATTTCGCAGCAACGGTTGGGGAATTCACGGTCGAGCCGAACGCCGCCAATGTCGTGCCTTCGAAGGTGGTGCTGCTGATCGATGGCCGTGCCGAAATCCGCGCCGACATGGAGGCATTCTGCCGCTGGCTCGACGGCCATGTCGAAAAGCTGGCGGGGGCCTATGGCGTGACGATCAAAACGCCGAACCGGGTTTCCGACAATCAGCCGACGCCTGGCGATCCTGGGCTGCTTTCGATCTTGGAGGCTGCCTGCGAACGTGTCGGCGCAAAACATCGGCGCATGGCCTCCGGCGCGGGGCACGATACGGCCTGGATCGCCAAGGTGGCACCGGCGGCGATGATCTTCGTGCCCTGCCGGGAAGGCCGCAGCCATTCGGCCGATGAATGGGCTGAGAATGACGATATCGCGCTCGGCGCCGCCGTGCTTTTCGAGGCGGTGCGCGAGATGGACAAGGGCTTGATTAACAGGGGCTTGATTAACAGGGGCTTGATTAACAGGGGCTTGAATCAGGAGAAGGCCAATGGGACGCATACTCGTTGAGAAGGACGTGGAAGCTGCCGTCAAGGGCGGCTCCGTCTATGCCGCCGGCGGCGGCGGCTGGGCCGATCACGGGCGGATGCTTGGGCTTGCCGCTGTCAATATCGGCAAGCCGGAGCTGGTCTCGATCGACGAATTGCAGGACGAGGACTGGATTGCGACCGCAGCCGCGATTGGCGCACCGGCCTCCACGACGCCCTGGGAAATGCAGGGCATCGATTATGTGAAGGCTGTGCAATTGCTGCAGGAGGCGCTGGGCGAAAAGCTTTCCGGGCTGATCATCGGCCAGAACGGCAAATCCTCGACGCTGAACGGCTGGCTGCCGTCAGCGATCCTCGGTACCAAGGTGGTCGACGCGGTCGGCGATATCCGCGCGCATCCCACAGGCGACATGGGCTCGATCGGCATGGCCGGCTCGCCCGAGCCGATGATCCAGACCGCCGTCGGCGGCAATCGCGCCGAGAACCGTTACATCGAGCTGGTGGTGAAGGGGGCGACGGCGAAGATCTCGCCGGTGCTGCGCGCCGCCGCCGACCAATCCGGCGGCTTCATCGCCAGCTGCCGCAATCCGCTCCGCGCCGCCTATGTCCGCAGCCATGCAGCACTCGGCGGCATCTCGATGGCGCTTGCGCTCGGCGAAGCGATCATCGCGGCGGAGAAGCGCGGCGGATCAGCCATAATCGATGCGATCTGCAAGACGACAGGCGGACATATCCTTGCCGAAGGCGTCATCACCCGCAAGGACGTCGTCTACACCAAGGAAGCCTTCGACATCGGCACGATCACCGTCGGCGCAGGCGAAAAGTCGGTGACGCTGCATGTGATGAACGAATATATGGCGGTGGACGATGCGGATGGCAAAAGGCTTGCCACCTTCCCCGCCGTCATCACCACGCTTTCGCCGGAGGGCGAGCCGCTGAGCGTCGGCCAGCTCAAGGAGGGTATGCATGTCTTCATCCTGCATGTGCCGATGGAGATCATTCCGCTGTCGGCAAGCGTGCTCGATCCGACCGTCTATCCCGTCGTCGAAAAGGCGATGGGGATCGAGATCGCACGCTATGCACTGGCGACGAAAGCCTGAGCCATGGCGCGCGATCCCGGCCTCGAAGAACTGATGCGTGAGGAACTCGGCGATCGGCCGGGTCTTGCCGAAAAGTCCATGTTCGGCGGCTGGGCCTTCATGCTGAACGGCAATCTTCTCTGCTGCGCGCGCCATGACGGCATGCTGATCCGTCTCGGCAAGGGCAATGACGGCTGGGCGCTGGCACTGCCAGGCGTGATCCAGATGCTGTCGGGCGAGCGTGTGATGCATGGCTGGGTGCGAGGTAATGCCGAGGTTTACGGCGACGATGCTCTGAGACGACGTCTGCTCGATGCGGCACTCGCCTATGTGGAATCGCTGCCGAGCAAGTAAGCAAAACGAGGAACTCAAGATGCCGAAGGCCAATCCACGTCATCCGAAATTTCCGATTCCCGGCGGGCCGGAGCTGCGCGCCAAGGGCTGGCGGCAGGAAGCGCTGCTGCGGCTGCTCGAAAATGTGCTCTCCGTCGGCGAGGACCCCGAAAACCTGATCGTCTATGCCGCTCTCGGCAAGGCGGCCCGCAACTGGGCGGCGCACAGGGGCATCGTCAAAGCGCTGACCGAGATGGACGAGGACCAGACGCTGCTGATCCAGTCCGGCAAGCCGATCGGGCTCGTTCGAACGCATGCCAAGGCGCCGCTCGTCATCATGGCGAACTGCAATATCGTCGGGCAATGGGCAAAGGCCGAAGTGTTCTACGAGCTGCAGCGCAAGGGACTGATCTGCTGGGGCGGGCTGACCGCCGGCGCCTGGCAATATATCGGCAGCCAGGGGGTCATCCAGGGCACGTATGAGATCTTCATGCGCATCGCCGAGCGGCGCTTCGGCGGCGACCTTCTTGGCCGGTTCGTGCTGACGGCCGGCCTCGGCGGCATGGGCGGAGCGCAGCCGCTTGCCGGCCGCATGGCAGGCGCTGCGATCCTCTGCGTCGACATCGATCCGGAGCGCGCCCGCAAGCGCCAGCAGATCGGTTATCTCCAGGAAATCGCCCCCGATCTCGACACCGCCCTTCAAATGATCGACGCGGCGGTGAAGGACAGGCGGGCGCTGTCCGTCGGCCTCGTCGGCAATGCGGCGGAGGTCTATCCGGAAATCGCCCGGCGCGGCATCGTGCCCGATATCGTCACCGACCAGACCTCGGCGCACGACCTCGTCTACGGCTATGTGCCGAAGGGCATGAACCTCGAACAGGTCAAGGGTCTGCGTGACGATGGGCAGGGCCAGTTGATGGCGGCAAGCCGCGCCTCGATCGTCGAGCATGTGACCGCGATGCTGGAGTTTCAGAAAAAGGGCTCGGAAGTCTTCGACAACGGCAACCTGATCCGCACGCAGGCCAAGGAGGGCGGCGCTGCCAATGCCTTCGACATTCCGATCTTCACCGAAGCCTATCTCAGGCCGCTGTTTGCCCGGGCGATCGGCCCGTTCCGCTGGATGGCTCTGTCAGGCGAGGAGAGCGACATCGCCCGGATCGATGATCTGCTGCTCGAAATGTTCCCCGACAACAAGATCATCACCAACTGGATCCGGCTGGCGCGCGAGCACGTCCCCTTTGAGGGGCTTCCGGCCCGCATCGCCTGGCTCGGCCATGGCGAACGCACGGCACTCGCCCGCCGCGTCAATGCGCTGGTTGCGAGCGGCGAACTCAAAGGCCCGGTCGCCTTCTCCCGCGACCATCTCGATGCCGGCGCCATGGCGCATCCGAATATCATGACCGAGGGGATGAAGGACGGCTCGGATGCGATCGCCGACTGGCCACTGATCGATGCGATGATGCTCTGCTCGTCGATGGCCGATCTCGTCGTCATCCATTCCGGCGGCGGCGGCTATGCCGGCTATATGACGAGCTGCGGCGTCACCGTCGTTGCCGACGGCACGGATGGCGCCGACGAACGGCTCGACCATGCGCTAACCAACGATACGGCGCTCGGCATCATGCGTTACGCCGATGCCGGTTACGAGGAGGCGCTTGATGAGGTGGCAAAGAAGGACGTGCCCTATATCCGGCTTGGTTGATCAAAAATTGCTTGTTATCATTGTCATGTCTCATCGGGAGCTGTGATATCGAAACAACGAAGATCTTTTGGTCGGGGCGTTCTCAAGCCGTGCTGCTGCCCAAGGAATTCCGTTTCGACGGCGACAGCGTCACCATTCGACGGCAGGGGCGTGCAATCATTCTCGAGCCGATTTCCGATGATTGGGACTGGCTTGCCGACGTGACCGGTCCGGTCGATGCCGATTTTGCAACAACTGTGGAAGAACAGCCTGCTGGGCAGGAGTGATCCGAACTCGACTTCTTCAAATGAAGTAGCTGGTTGACGTGAGTGCCGTCATTCCAATGATGAAGGGCAACGATCGTCTCGTCGCAAAACTGGGCAAACACCCGCAAGTCTTCGACGGATCGGCTGGAGCCGGGCAGCGCATCAAGCGATCAGATTGGAGACTTCGAGGAGGTTGCCCTCGGGGTCCCTGAAATAGACCGAGCGCAGACGTCCGGTCGCACCGGTGCGTTCGACCGGACCCTCTTCGATCGCAACGTCCGCGGCCTGTAGATCAGCAATGACATCGGCAAGCGGCGTCACACTGATGAAGCAGAGGTCGCCGGAGCCGGGTGTGGGATGTCTCGCCTTGGGATCGAATTCGTGGCCGGCCTGATGCAGGTTGATCTTCTGCCTGCCGAATTTCAGCGCCTTGCGGCCTTCCGCGAAGGTCTCGGCCGACATGCCGAGGATGCGGGAATAGAAATCGCAGGTGGTCGCGATATCGGCGACGGTCAGCACGAGATGGTCGAGACGGTCTATGCAGATCATGCTTTTCTCCTCGCGAGGTGCTGCGCAAAACAGGCGGAAGCGAAGGCCAATGCCAGCATGGCAAGGGTGAAGATAACGACGGCGGCCCAGCCTTCAACCGCGTAGAACCAGCCGCCCGCCGAACCCATGAGGCTGGAGCCGACATAATAGGCGAGCATATAGAGCGATGAGGCGTGCCCCTTGGTGCCATGTGCCAGCTTGCCGACAAGGCCGCTGGCGATGGAATGGCTCATGAAGAAGCCGGTCGTCAGCACAATGATGCCGAGGATGATGACCGGGAGTGAGGCTGCGAGCGTCAACGCGCTGCCGGCGGCGGTGAGTGCCAGACCGAAGAGAAGCACGGAAAAGTGCCCGATCCGGTCTCCAAGCAGACCGCCGATCGAGGAGGCGCCGATGCCGAAGAGGTAGACGGTGAAGATCAGGCCGAGTTCGGTCTGGTTGAGGTCGTAAGGCGGCGCCATGAGGCGGAAACCGGCATAATTGTAGATGGTCACGAAGGAACCCATCGCCAGGAAGGCGATGGCGAAGATGAAGGGCAGCGCCGGATTGCTGAGATGGCCGAGCCAAGCCTTGAGATGAAAGCGCGGATCGAAGCCCGGCCGGCGGACGAAATTGCGTGATGGCGGCAAGAGGGCGATGAAGCCGATCGCGGCGGCAAGGCCAATGGCGCCGATGAGAAAAAGCGCCGGACGCCAGGTGAGATATTCGGCGAGGATGCCTGTCAGCACGCGGCCGGACATGCCGCCGAAGGCCGTGCCGCCGACATAAAGGCCCATGGTGGCGCCAAGGCCACGCGGATCGATTTCCTCGGCGAGATAGGCCATGGCGACAGCGGGCACACCGCCGAGAACGAGGCCCTGAAGCGCGCGGATGACGAGCAGCAGGTGCCAATTCGGGGCAAAGGCGGTGGCAATGGTCAGCAATGCCGCGCCGACCAGCGATATCGACATCAGGCTGCGGCGGCCAAGGCCTTCCGAGACGGCGGCGGCACAGACGATCGCGACCGCCAGGAAACCGGTGGAGAGCGAGAGCGACAGCGAGCTTTCGGCCGGGCTGACGGAAAATTGCTGCGAGAAGATCGGCAGCAGCGGCTGCACGCAATAGAGCAGTGAGAAGGTGGAGAAGCCGGACAGGAAGAGCGCCAGGCTGGCGCGGCGATAGGCGCCGGTGCCACGGGTCAGGTATTGCTTCTGCCCTGGGATTGCGGCTGTCTCGGCGGTCTTCATGGCATGCACTGACGTCGGCATCTCTTCATCCTTCCGGCCTCCGATCTAGTCAACGCCACTCCATTTGTCCAATATATGACACTGGCAATTTCGATAGGTTTTGGAGATGGCGATGGAGTTGCGGCACCTGAGATATTTCCTGGCCGTGGCGGAGGAAGGCAATTTCACCCGTGCCGCCGGCAAGCTCGGCATCGGGCAGCCGCCGCTCAGCCAGCAGATCCGCGATCTGGAGAGGGAAGTGGGTGCGGCGCTGTTTCACCGCGTGCCGCACGGCGCCGAATTGACGGCAGCGGGTACGGCCTTCCTCGGCGAGGCAAAGGCTTCGCTGGCGGCTGCGGAAAAGGCGAAGCTTGCGGCGCAAAGCGCCAATCGCGGCGAGACCGGCCGGCTGTCGCTCGGCTTCACCGCCTCCTCCGCCTTCAACCCCGTGGTCAGCACGACGATCCGTCGCTTTCGCGCGCGCTGGCCGGAGGTGCAGCTGTCGCTGACGGAAATGAATACGCTGGCGCTGATGCAGAAGCTGGAACGCGGAGAGCTCGACGCCTCCTTCATGCGCCCCAGCCTCGACGATCCCGCGGGCATCCGGCTGCGGCGGCTGCCGGATGAGCCGATGGTGATCGCCCTGCCCGCCAGCCATCCCTTGACACGGCACCCCAGCCTGCCGCTTGCGGCGCTGGCAAACGAACCCTTCATCCTCTTTCCCCGGCTCGTGGGCTTGAGCCTCTACGACGATGTCGTGCTCGCCTGCCGCAAGGCAGGGTTCGAGCTGACCGTGGCGCAGGAGGCGCCTCAGATTTCCTCGGCGTCAATCTGGTGGCGGCCGATCTCGGCGTCTCGATCGTGCCGGCCTCGATTTCGCAGATCAAGCTCGAAGGTGTGGCCTACCGGCCGATCGAGGGGCCGCCGGCCGTGGCGCGCCTGGCGCTGGCAATCCTGAAAACACATCGCTCGCCGGTCACCGAGAACCTGATCAGCCTGCTGAGTACATGAGTTAACCCGCCGGATCCCAATAGGGCGGATCGCCGAAGCTCTTCTTCAGGTGGTCGGCGATGGCGCGGAGCTTGGCGGAGGGATTTCGGCCCTCGGGATGGGCCATATAGATGAATTCGGCCTCCGGCCTACGGCCAACATCGATTTCGGCAAGCCGGCCCTCACGGATGGCCGGGCCGGCGATGAAGGCAGGCAGCAGCGCGATGCCGAGCCCGGCAATCGCCGCGTCGCGGAGCATATCGCCATTGTTGATGCCGAGCGCCAGTTTCGCGCGCACGACGATCGCACCGTCGGGCGTCTGGAAGCGCCAGTCGGCAACGCCGCGATTGGTGTAGAAGATGCCGCGATGGCTGTTGAGATCATCAAGCGAGGACGGAATTCCCTCGCGGGCGAGATAGTCCGGCGAGGCGCAGAGAAGACGGCGGCTCTCCGCGAGTTTCCAGGCGACCAGCCGGCTATCGGCGATCGGGCCGTTGCGGATAATGGCATCATAACCGTCCGAGGCGGCATCGACGCGTCGATCATCGATATCGAGGGTCAGTTCGATCTCGGGATGTTCGGCGAGAAAGGGATAAAGCGCCGGACCGAGATGCATGCGGCCGAAGGTGACGGGGGCGGCGATGCGGATCGGGCCGGACAGCGTTCCGCGCCGCTCGGCCATATCGGCGGCGGCTTCCTCGATCTCGCGCACGATGCGCGCGGCACGCTCGAGGAAGACCGTGCCATCCTCGGTCAAGGTGAGCTTGCGCGTCGTTCGGTGCAGCAGTAGGCCGCCGAGCGACTTCTCCAGTTCGGCCAACCTTTCGCTGACGACGGATTTGGACAGCCGCAGGCGCCGGGCCGCCTCGCTGACCGAGCCCGCCTCGACCACGGCGACGAAAGCCGCAATACCTTCGATCCTGATCATCGTTCGGCTTTTCCGAATTCGAATTCCTCAATCTGGAGACTAATCCGAACGAAAGGAAAATGCCATCTTCCCTTCATCGAAGGGGACGGCAGGGGCCGCCTCACCTTAAACGCAGGAGATGGAACCATGAACCGCTTGAACAACAAGGTCGCGATCGTCACCGGCGCAAGCTCCGGCATCGGCCGCGCCACGGCAAAGCTCTTTGCCGCCGAAGGCGCCAAGGTCGTCGTCGGCGCCCGCCGCCAGGGCGAACTCGACAGCCTCGTCGCGGAGATCAAGGCAGAGGGCGGCGACGCCATCGCCATTGCCGGCGACGTGCGCTCGGAAGACTATCACAAGGCCTTGGTCGCGGCCGCCGTGACGAATTACGGCAAGCTCGACATCGCCTTCAACAATGCCGGCACGCTCGGCGAAGCCGGTCCGAGCACCGCCGTTTCGGAAACAGGCTTCAGCGAGGCGCTGGCGATCAATCTGACGGCCTCCTTCCTCGCCGCCAAGCACCAGATCGGCGCGATGGTGGAAAATGGCGGCGGCTCGGTGATCTTCACCTCGACCTTCGTCGGCTACAGCTTCGCCTTTCCCGGTGTCGCCGCCTATGCCGCCAGCAAATCCGGCCTGATCGGCCTGACGCAGGCGCTTGCCGCCGAATTCGGCCAGCTGGGCGTGCGCGTCAATGCCATCCTGCCGGGTGCGGTTGATACCGACATGTATCGGGACATGAACGATACGTCTGAGAAACAGGCCTTCGTCACCAATCTGCATGCGCTGAAGCGTGTCGCGACACCCGAAGAACTCGCCCGCTCGGTTCTCTATCTCGCCTCCGACGATGCGAGCTTCGTCACCGGCACGGCCTCGCTGGTCGACGGCGGCGCTTCGATCACCCGCACCTGAGACGGTGCGGCGCGATTATCCGCTGCGGGATGATCATCCTTCAACACGCCGGCTTATCGCGCCGCCTTTTTCAGAGCATTCTCCCAACAAAGGGCTGCAGCCCAAAATTCGATCAAAGGAACGTCATCATGTCACGCCTGCACAACAAGACAGCCCTCATCACCGGCGGCACCAGCGGCATCGGTCTCGAGACCGCCCGCCAGTTCATCGCCGAGGGCGCCCGCGTCGTCGTTACCGGCAGCAGCGCGGCAAGCGTCGAGGCGGCCCGCGCCGAACTTGGCGGTAAAGCCATCGTCATCCAGGCCGATGCCGGCAATGCGGCCGGCCAGAAGGCCGTCGCCGAGAGCATGAGAGAGGCTTTCGGCACGCTCGACATCCTCTTCGTCAACGCCGGGGTCGCCGAATTCGGGCCGCTGGAACAGTGGAGCGAAGCCGCCTTCGACAAGTCGGTTGATATCAACGTCAAGGGCCCGTTCTTCCTGATTCAGGCGCTGCTGCCTATTTTTTCGAAGCAGGCCGTGATCGTGCTCAACACCTCGATCAACGCCCATATCGGCATGCCGAACTCCAGCGTCTATTCGCTGACGAAGGGCGCGCTGCTGACGCTTGCCAAGACATTGTCGGGCGAACTCATCGGCCGCGGCATCCGCGTCAACGCCGTCAGCCCCGGTCCGATCGCCACGCCGCTTTACAGCAAGCTCGGCGCTTCGGAAGCCCAATCCAAGGCGATGACCGAGCAGATCCAGGCCCAGATCCCCGTCGGCCGCTTCGGAAATCCCAGCGAAGTCGCCAAGACGATCGTTTTTCTCGCCTCCGATGAGGCGGCCTATATCGTCGGCAGCGAACTCATCATCGACGGCGGGATGAGCAACCTTTGACCCCACGAGCGCGGCGGAGACCAGCTGCCGCGCTGCTTGCCGGCTTCGGCATGTCGCCCGCGCGATTGCATGTTCTCCGCCAAAGGCTTAGGGTCGAGGGCGGTCAGAAAAGGCAACGGGAAGAAGGCCATGGCTCTCAGCGGCAAACGCATCCTCCTCATCATCTCCGGCGGCATCGCGGCCTATAAGAGCCTGGACCTGATCCGCCGACTGCGCGAGCGCGGCGCGAGCGTGCGCCCTGTGATGACCAAAGGCGCGCAGGAATTCGTCACGCCGCTTTCCGTCGGTGCACTGGCGGCGGACCATGTGTTCCTCGATCTGTTTTCGCGCCAGGACGAACAGGATATCGGCCATATCCGGCTGGCGCGCGACTGCGACCTCGTGCTGATCGCCCCTGCCACCGCCGATCTGATGGCGAAGATGGCGAACGGGCTTGCCGACGATCTCGCTTCGACCGTGCTTCTGGCGACGAACAGGCCGGTGCTGGCGGCACCAGCGATGAACCCCGGCATGTGGGCGCACCCGGCGACGCGGCGGAATGCCGCGATGCTCCGAGCCGACGGCATCCGCTTCGTCGGGCCGATGGCCGGCGAGATGGCGGAAAGCCGGGAGGCGGGGCTCGGCCGGATGGCGGAACCGCTGGAGATCGTCGCTGCCGCCGAAACGATGCTCGATGATGGAGCAAAGCCGCTCAAGGGACGCAAGGCCATCGTCACGTCAGGACCGACGCACGAGCCGATCGATCCGGTGCGCTACATCGCCAACCGTTCCTCCGGCCGGCAGGGGCATGCGATCGCAGCAGCCCTAGCAAAGCTCGGGGCGGAGGTGACGCTGGTGTCAGGGCCGGTAACAATTGCGGACCCGGTCGGCGTCAATGTCGTGCATGTCGAGCGGGCGGAGGAAATGCGTGATGCCGTGCTTGCGGCGCTGCCGGCCGACGTCGCCGTGATGGTTGCGGCGGTGGCGGACTGGCGCGTCGCCTCGGCGGCCGACCAGAAGCTGAAGAAACATCCCGGCGAATCCATTCCGACGCTGGCGCTGACCGAGAATCCGGACATCCTGAAAACCGTCGGCCATCACACGATGCGGCCGAAGCTGGTGATCGGCTTTGCCGCGGAGACGCAGGACGTGGAAAGCAATGCGAAGGCGAAACTCGAAAGGAAGGGCGCCGACATGATCGTCGCCAATGACGTTTCTCCCGCGACCGGCGTCATGGGCGGCAGCCGCAACCGCGTCAAACTCATTCGCCGCGACGGCGTCGAGCAATGGCCTGACCTGACGAAGGAAGAGGTTGCCGAACGACTTGCGGCCCTGATCGCCAGGCAGCTCGGCTAACGCCGAGCCACTCAGCTGATCGATCGCGAGCGGCTCACGCGGGAATGGCCAGGCGCTGCGGCTTGGCGGCACTGCGCCGCTCAGGCCGGAAGTCGGCGACATCGATGCCGTCTTTACCGACGGTTACGGCGCTGCCATCCGGAATTTCCGCCCAGGCATCGCCATCGTCGTTCAGCGGCTCGGACACGAGGCAAAAGCCCGCACCGACAGGCGAGGCATAGAGCGTCGGCGCCTTGCGGTCGGTCGCATAACGAACAGCATAGAGCGTGATGCCATCGGAGAAGGCGGCGGTGAAGCGCAGCAGGATCGAGCCGATGACGCTTTCGGCCAGGTCCTCGACGACACCGATCATATCCGCCATCGCAGCGACCGGCGCCTCGCGCAGGCCGAACTGCAGCGCCAGCAGGAACATCAGCTCGGAATCGGTCGTGCCGCCGCGGGCATTGAACAGCTCGTCGTCGAGCATCGCCTCCATCGGTCGGCGCAGGCGCTCGAAGCCGGAGATCTGGCCGTTGTGCATGAAGGACCAGGTGCCATGGGTGAAGGGATGGCAGTTGTCGCGCCGCGTGCCGCCGCCTGTGGCAGCGCGGACATGGGCGAGGAAGAGCGGCGAACGGATCTGCCGCGCCAGGCTCTTCAGATTGCAATCCGACCATGCCGGCAGGATATCGCGGTAACGACCGGGCTCGGGCCTGTCGCCATACCAGGCGATGCCGAAGCCATCGCCATTGGTCGCCGTCTTGGCGCGGGTGGCGCAATGGGACTGCTCGATCAGCGAGTGGGCAGGCGAAGATACCAGTTCCTCGAGATAGAGAGGGTCTCCGCGATAGGCTGCCCAGCGACACATGGCTCTTTGCTCCGGAACCCGCCGCATCGGCGGGAAATGCTGAAACGCAATTGAATTGTCGAATGTCGTCGCTAATAACAGCTTAACGCCCGGCCGGTTTGCAAGTGAAACATGACGATTTCTTGACGCCTGACCTCTTCAAATTCGGCGAAACGGTGTGTTCTTTTGTGAACACTGCGTTGTCTGCCCCGCAGACTTCGCGCCCGGCAGCCGGGCGGCTATAGTCGCCGCCAAGTTGAACCTCTAGGAGGACGCCATGTCGATCCGCCCCGTCAAGCATGAAAGTACTGCCACACCGACCATGGAAGGCGCCGGCGTCAAGCTGCACCGCGTCTTCGGCTTCGGCGATCCCGCGATGACCGATCCCTTCCTGATGATGGATGATTTCCGCAACGACAATCCGGCGGAATATATCCGCGGTTTTCCCTGGCATCCGCATCGCGGCATCGAGACGATCACCTATGTGCTCGCCGGCACCGTCGAGCACGGCGACAGCTTGGGCAATAGCGGCCTGCTCGGCGCCGGCGACATCCAGTGGATGACAGCCGGCAGCGGCATCATGCACCAGGAAATGCCGAAGGGCGATTTTGCCGGCCGTATGCACGGCTTCCAGCTCTGGGCGAACTTGCCCTCCTCGCTGAAGATGACGGCGCCGCGCTACCAGGACGTCAAATCCACCGATATTCCTGTCGTCGTCGATGATGACGGCACGGCGGTGCGGGTGATCTGCGGCGATTTCTGGGGCAAGGCCGGTCCGGTCGATGGCGTCGCCGCCGAGCCGATCTATCTCGACGTTTCGGTGCCGCCCGGCCGGAAGAAGCGCCTGCCGGTCGATACCTACCGCAATGCCTTCGCCTATATCTTCGCCGGCTCCGGCACCTTCCGCGATGCATCGAAACCCTTCGGCGTGCGCGTCGAGAAGGAAGTCGACGGCGAGGAATTGAACATCCGCGACATGTCCGGCAACCGCACGCTCGTGGTCTTCGACAGCGGCGACGAAGTGACGATGCAGGCAGGCGACCAGGGCATCCGTTTCCTGCTTGTCTCCGGCAAGCCGATCGAGGAGCCGGTTGCCTGGCACGGCCCGATCGTGATGAATTCGCGCGAGGAAATCATGCAGGCGATGCGCGAACTGCAGAACGGCACCTTCATCAAAGCTGCGCACTGAACGCATTTCTCTCTTGCATCTGCGAAGAATCGGCCTACTTTTAAGCCATCGGCAACAGAACGAAAGGAAGGTGATCCAATGTCTAATGAGATTTCGGACCTCGTAACAGGCATGGAAGTGGTGATGAAAGCGAGGCAGCCCTCGCTCTAATCCCCGCCTTCCTGGGGCTGCATAGACAGTCCAGGCCAGTTTGAGGCCAAACTCATGGAAAGGGTCGCTGAGGCGGCCCTTTTTTATTGTCTTGATGTCTTTATTGTCTTGACGTCAGGCGTTGACGAAAGATCGAAATCTCACTACTCATAAAGTCATCTGATGACTTTATGAGTAGTGAGATGCGCGCACTGAGCAAGACCAATCTCGCGGATGAGGCGATCGAGGCGATCCGCGGCGACATTCTTGGCAAACGCTGGGCGGTCGGCGAGAAATTGCCGAATGAAGCCTCGCTGTCGGCCATGCTGTCCGTCAGCCGGGGCACGGTGCGTGAGGCGGTGCGCGTTCTCGTCTCCCAGGGTTATCTCGAAACAAGGCAGGGTTCGGGAACCTATGTCCGCTCGACGACCGATGCCGGCCGGCCGCTGACGATGGCGCGGCGCGCCAGCCTGCGTGACCAGTTCGAGGCGCGCCTGGCGCTCGACGTCGAGGCAGCCCGGCTGACGGCGATCCGCAAGACGCCGGAAACGGTTGCCGGGCTTCGCAGGCTGCTTGCCGAACGCGGCAATTACGACGGCGGCGATCAGGCCGCCTTCATCGAACGCGACCTCGCCTTCCACAAGGCGGTCATCGCCGCCTCCGGCAACCGGGCGATGATCGAGATCTACGATTTCTTCTCGGCCTCGATCGCCGATACCATCGCGGCGACGCTCGGCAAGGATATTCCGGAACCCGATATGCAGGCGCATGCCGATATCGTCGATGCCATCGAAACCGGCGATTCCGACCAGGCGGATGCGGCGGTGCGCCGTTTCATGGCGCCGGTTCTTGCCGCACTCGACCGGATGATCCTGTCATGAACACGCCTGCCAATCATGCCGCCAGCACGCTCGAGGCGGCCGACGAATTGCTTGTAGACGCCGAGGCCGGCAGCCTTCTACCGCCGCAGGCAACGCCGGTGCGGGGAGCTGCGGGTCGTTTCCTGCTCGGCGCGAGCCTGGTGCTGATTGCCTTCAACCTGCGCCCGGTCTTCTCGAGCGCCTCGGCGCTTCTGCCGGAAATCCGCTCGGAGCTCGGCCTCAGCGCGCTGGGCGCCAGCCTGCTGACAACGCTGCCGGTCGTCTGCCTCGGTGCCTTCTCGCCGCTTGCGCCTTGTCTTGCCCAGCGCCTCGGGACTGAACGCACGCTGCTCGGCGTTCTCCTGCTTCTCGCACTCGGCACTGCATTGCGCGGGCTTTCCTCCGTGCCGCTGCTCTTCATCGGCACGGCCCTTGCGGGCGCCTGCATCGCCGTCGGCAACGTGCTGCTGCCGGGGCTGGTGAAGCGGGATTTCGCCGGGCGCGCCGCGTTGATGACCGGCTTCTACACGATGGCGCTTTGTGCCGGGGCGGCAAGTGCAGCCGGGCTGACGCTGCCGATCGAGCATGAATTGGGCGGCTCTCTCGCGGGCGCGCTCGCCATCTGGGCCCTGCCCGCCCTCATCGTCAGCCTGCTCTGGCTGCCTGAAGTTCTTCGCAGCCGCAGCCAGGCAAGACGAAATGGCTTCCACGTCAAAGGCCTCTGGCGCGACCGGCTCGCCTGGCAGGTGACGCTGTTCATGGGGCTGCAATCGGCCCTTGCCTATTGCGTCTTCGGCTGGCTGGTTCCAATCTTGCGCGAACGCGGGCTCGACGGCGTCACTGCCGGGGCGATCGTTTCCCTGTCGGTGATGGTGCAAGCGGCATCCTGCCTGATCGTGCCGCATATCGCCGTGCGCGGCCGCGACCAGCGGCTGATCAATGCGAGCCTCTGCGGCGTCGCCGTCATCGCCCTGCTCGGCCTGCTCTTCGCACCGCTTTCGACGGTCTGGCTATGGGCGGTGCTGCAGGGCATCGGCCAGGGCGGGCTGATCGCGGCGGCCATGACGACGATCGTGCTGCGCTCGCGCGATCCCGATGTCGCCGCCCATCTTTCCGGCATGGCGCAATGTGTCGGTTACCTGCTCGCCGCCATCGGCCCGCTCATCGTCGGCCTCATCCGCGGCTGGACCGGAAGTTTTTCCTGGTGCGCAGCGCTCTTCGTCGCGCTCGGGCTCGGCGCGGCGATCAACGGCTGGAAGGCCGGGCGGGCGGTCGAGATCAATGTCCATGCGGTCGAAAAGGACGGCTGAGCCGCTCGCTCACTCGCAGGTTCACTGGCTCATCACCATCTCTTGATGCCGGTCGTCGGCCGCGGATGTTACGCTATCTCAGCCTCTCATTCCCGACCGCCGGAGGAGACATCTTGCACATACGAACCCTGTTTCTGCTTACCGCGCTTGCAGCAATGCTGGCCCCTGCCCTTTCCTATGCGCAGGAAAGCGATCAACCAAGGGCGAATGTCCAGAGCGGCGCGCGCGATGGCGTGCTGAAGCTGCTGCCGGCCGATTCCGTCACCGAGCACGCGCTGACGATCGGCGACCGGAAGCTCGCCTATAGTGCAACCTCCGGCACGCTAGATCTCTTCGGCCAGGACGGCGCGCAGACCGGCGCGATCTTCTACACCGCCTATGTCGCGCGGGATGGCGGGCCGAACCGGCCTCTGACCTTTGCCTTCAACGGCGGGCCGGGTGCTGCTTCCGCCTTCCTGCATCTCGGGCTGGTCGGGCCGAAGGTGCTTGATTTCGGGCCGGACGGACGCGACGGCGCCAATGCGAAACTCGTCGACAACCCGCAAAGCTGGCTCGATTTCACCGATCTCGTGCTGATCGACCCGATCGGCACCGGCTGGAGCCGGACGGCGAAGGCCGACGACGCCTCCAACTATTATAACGTCAATGCCGACGCTGAGAGCATCGCCAAGGCGATCGCGCTCTATGTCGCGCACAACAACCGTTCCAACTCGCCGAAATATCTTCTCGGCGAGAGTTATGGCGGCTTCCGTGCGGCCAAGGTCGCCTCGGTGCTGCAGGAAAGCCAGGGCATCATCGTCGCCGGCGCTGTGATGCTTTCCCCCCTGCTCGAGGGCCAGCTGATGTTCAATGCCGACCAGTTCGCGCTCGGCGCAGCGCTGGAGCTGCCGTCACTGGTGGCAGCCGAACTCGACCGGCACAAGGCCTTCGACGAAGAGAAGCAGAAGGAGGCCGAGACCTTCGCGCTTGGGGACTATCTGACGACGCTAGCCGGGCCGCCGCCGACGGGTGCCGACGCCGCCGCTTTCTATGGCAAGATTGCCGGGCTGACCGGCATTCCCGAGGATATCGTCACCCGCAATCGCGGCTTCCTCGGCAATTCCTACGTCAAACATTCGGACGCCGGCAGCGGCGAGGTGATGAGCACCTACGACGCCTCCTTTGCAGCACCCGATCCCTATCCGGAATCGGATTACGATCGCGGCGACGACGCCATCCTCGACGGCTTCACCCGCGCCTATGGCGGCGCCTTTGCCGATTACGCCCGCAACGAGCTCGGCTTCAAGACCGAGATGACCTATTCGCTGCTCGACGGCGATATCGGCCGACGCTGGGAATGGGGCGGCGGGCGCGGCGGCGGATCGCGCTTCCAGGCCAGCGCCACCGACGACGTCCGGCAACTGCTCGCCTCGAACCCGGCCTTCCATCTGCTGATTGCGCATGGCTACAGCGATCTGGTGACGCCTTACAGCGTCAGCCGCTACGTGGTCGAGCATCTGCCGCCCTCGCTCGCCGGCGGCCGCGTCGGGCTAAAACTTTATCGCGGCGGGCATATGTTCTATACGAAAGCCGATCAGCGGGCCGCCTTCACCGCGGATGCGAAGGCCTTCTACGCCACACGCCCGGCCGCTCAGCCGGCAGAGTAAAGCGTGGCGCGATCTTTCAGATTCGCCTGCCACGCTTCAGCTCTTTGTTTTCCGCATGTCATGATCGCAAAACCGGTCTACACTTTTGCGCGACATGCTTTGGGGGGCTTGCCGATGCATATCACCGGAGGATGCCATTGCGGCGCGATCCGCTATCAGGCGGAGATTGATCCGCAGCGGATCTCGATCTGCCATTGCACCGATTGCCAGCGATTGACGGGTTCGGCCTATCGCATCACCGCACCGGCGCGGCCGGGAAGTTTCACACTCCTATCAGGCGAGCCGAGAGGCTACGCAAAATATGGCGACAGCGGTGGTCTCAGCCGGCAATTCTTCTGCCCGAATTGTGGATCGCCGCTCTACCGCACGGACGGCGACGGCGGCGCGATCGGTATCCGCGTCGGCGGCATCGACCAGCGGCGGGAACTGGCGCCGAAAAAGCAGATATGGTGCCGGTCGGCTTTGCCCGGGGTGGAGAATATCGAAACGCTGCCACGCTTCGAGGGCGAGGATTAGAGCAATTCCAGGAAAAGTGCGAAGCGGTTTTCCGTTCGGAATTGCGTAAAAACAAAAGGCTAGAGCGGTCCTGCGCTTCCGTTAAAAGCTGAACCGCTCTAGGCTGGCGCCTGCTCACCATCCCGCCTTTATTCCGGCCGAGGCATGTCCGGCCAGCCATCGGTCACGCCGGCCTGTACCGGGCGCTCCAGATAGGTGGATAGGGCGATATAGCTGCGGGTGCCGGTGACGCCGGGGACGGCGTGGATCTGGGCGAGAAAAGCTTCCAAGGCCTGCGGGCTGGCCGTGCGGACCTTGAAGAGAACGCTGGCGTCGCCGGCGACCGAATGCATCTCCTCGACCTCGGGAAACTGCAGGACCTGCATCAGCCGCTCGCTCTTGCCCCAGCCAGCCGCTTCGACATGCACGAAGGCAAGCAGCGGTTTGCCGATTGCTGCGCCATCCAGCGCGGCATGCACGCCCTTGATGGCGCCGGATTGTCTTAAGCGGCGCACACGCTCATGCACGGCCGGCGCCGACAGGCCCACCGTTTCGCCAAGCCTGGCATAGCTCTGGCTGCTGTCGGCGGCGAGCGCGGCTAATATTCTTCGGTCGAATGCATCGATGACAGCCTGCTGCCTGCGTCCCTGCCGAAGATCGTCTGTATTTTTCGCCATTCCGCAAACTCCCCTTTCTGCCGAACAATAATCGCCGATACTGGCGTTCTTCAATAAGATATTCGGAAGGGGAGAAAACTCATGGAGATGATCGCGCACAATCCAGCAAACGGGATCTATGCGGCCAGCCCTGATTACATCCATGCGCTGGAGGTCAGGCAACCGTCCCGGCTGCTCTTCGTCAGCGGCACCATGGGTCTCGATCAACAGGGAATGGCCGCGGCCGATCTCGAAGGTCAGTTGGACCTCATCTGGTCCAATCTGCGCGCCATCCTCACCTCCGCCGATATGACGGTGGACAATATCGTGCGGCTGACGAGCTACCTCAGCGACGGCGCCTTTATGGAGGCGAACCAGAATGCCCGTCTTCGGGCCGTCAACGGCCGCGCCATGCCGACCACGGCGATCATCGTCGAAACGCTGCGCGACGACTGGCTGGTCGAGATCGAGATCATCGCTGCCGGCTGACGGCAGATCGGCCGTCCCACCCCCAGGGTGCGACGGCTGCGGCAATCAGGCCGCCTGTTTCAACAGGCCGAGCGCCTCGGCCAGATCGACCTCACCGCGGAAACCGCCGCTACCTTTCGCTTCCTGCCGGTGCTCGATCGCATGGGCAAAACGCACGGCCGGCTCCTGCTGCATGCGCTCATAGAGGCGATGCAGGCCGGGAAACTGCCGGCGGTCGACCACCTGGTGAAAGTCGTTCCACCGGGCGATGCCGACGAAATACGCATCCGCCAGGCTCGGCCCGCTGCCGAGAAGCCATTCGCGACCTTCGAGCAGACGCTCCAGCGTATGATGCGCCTTTTCGACCGCGGCGATGCCATAGCCGGTGAGGACCTGCTTCTCTTCCGGCTCCATTGGATGCTCGATCGCATACCAGAGCGGGCCGAAGGCCTTGAAGAAGGTGGTGTTGAGAAAGGCGAGCATCTGGTTCAGCCGATCGAAATCCGCCGATCGCTGCACAAAGCCCAGACCTTTGCCGATTGTGCCGGCGCCGATATGATGGAGGATCGCCATGCTTTCGCTGATCGTCCTGCCATCCTCGAGCAGCAGCGACGGCGTTTCGCCGACTGCATTGATCTTGGCGTAGTCATCGGTGGAGACCATTTCCGGCATCTCGACGCGGCAGAGCCGATAAGGCAGGCCGGACCATTCCAGCGCGACGATCGAACCGAAGGAGCAGCCTTCAGGGACGCCGTAAAACAATATGGGTGACATCAATCGTTCCTTTCAGAATTGAACCCGTTTGGACGCGATGAATGTGAAGATGTGGACGATCGTGCGGTAGAGGCTATAAATGCATCGCAATGTCCACATATCTGGAAGCTGGCGATGGCGCTTTTCAACCTCAACGACCTCCATCTTTTCGTGCAGGCCGTCGACAGCGGCAGCTTTACTGCCGCCGCCAGACATCTCGGCATTCCGAAATCGACCGTGAGCAAGCGGGTTGCGGAGTTGGAGAGGCGGCTTGGCGTGCGGCTGATCCAGCGCACGTCGCGAAGCTTCGCGCTGACCGAGCTCGGCCGGGAATTCTTTCAACATGCCCAGGCCTCGATCATCGAGGCGGAGATGGCCGAGGGCATCGTGCGGCGGCATCTGGCCGAACCCGCCGGCAGCGTTCGCCTGACCGCCTCGGTACCGACGGCGCAGTTTACCTTGACGGAGCATCTGCCGGCGCTGGCTGTGCGCTATCCGAAGCTCAGGCTCTCCGTGCACGTGACGGACCGTTTCGTCGATATCGTCCAGGAAGGCTTCGATATCGCGCTGCGCAGCCACCGGACGCCGCTGCCGGATTCGGCACTGGTGCAGCGCAAGCTCGCCAGCCACCCTTTCTTCATCCTCGCCTCGCCGGATTATGTGAATGCCCATGGCGAACCGCGCCGGCCGGAGGAACTGGCACAGCATGCGACGATCATGACCAGCCTGACGGAGGACCAGTGGCGGCTTTATTCGGGCGGCGACGAGGCTCTCGTCACGCTGCATTCCGTCATGGCCGCGGATGAGCCCTATGTCTTGATGGAAATGGCCATGTCGGGGCTCGGCATTACCTGCCTGCCGACATCCGTCTGCCGCAAGGCGCTGGCCGACGGGCGGCTCGTGCGGGTGCTGCCGGAATGGACGGCGGGCAGCATCGAGACGACGATCCTGATGCCGCACCGGCGCGGCCAGCTGCCGGCGGTGCGCGCCGTCGTCGACTTCCTGACGGAGCGGCTTGCCGGATAACGCTCCGCCCATAGCGCAGCAGACGGAGAAACGCGACATTTCGAAGGAGAAGGGCCGTATTCGGCGATCCGCTTCTTCAGCACGTCGAGCTACACGGGCCGATGATCGCCGGCGAGGCGTCTTCCGGCGAGACTGCAAGCCGCGCTTGCTCGTGCTTCCGGCCCGGCTTTAGCCTCTTCTAATCACAACCACCGCCTCGTTTTCGTGACTATCCGCGACGCCCTAGGTCCCCGCCAGTACTCAGTAAAGTGTGAAATGCGATGTATTCGTCCACCATCAGATAGAACAGGTCAAATCTAGGTCAATATAGCTCCGCTCTGTAGCTCGAACTGGCTAAGTGCATACTTGCCAGATTTGCAGTATAGGTAGAGTTGAGGAGCAATTCGCGTGAGTAGCGCGAGAGATTGCATAATCTTCAGCGACTTTCTCCGAATAATCAAAATCTTGTATATAGCGTGCAGTAATCTTCTGAGTTGTCATTAACCGGCCATATGTAGGGGGCTTTAGTTGTAGTGTATTTGCAGATTCTAGTCCTAGCCCGAATCTCTCAAAGTAAGGGGTGCATCGGGGCTGCGAATCTGAGAAACTGCTTTTGCTACAAAGGCTTACCAGATTCGCTAAGGAGGCCCCGATGCAAACAGACTGTATCTCCGCGCAGTTGGAATTTAAAGGCTTCGACGGCCACAAAGTCGTCGCTGGTTTCGACGGCGGCGCGATCACCTCGGATGCCGGTGCGCTGCTGCTTCGTCACGTCGATGCGGCCATCGGGCTGTTCGACCGGGTGGCCGCCTGCTTCGTTGATGGCCGCGATCGCAAGTGCACGGTCCACAGCACCCGCACGCTGGTCGGGCAGCGCATTGCGGCGATCGCGCTGGGCTACGAGGATGTCGATGATCACGACACGCTGCGCCACGACCCGGTGCTTGCGCTGCTGTCGGAGCGGCTGACGCCGAAGCG
>NZ_LWBS01000010.1 GCF_001652265.1 Rhizobium leguminosarum | reverse complement strand
CGATGTTTTGGGCCCGGTTTCAATCGTGAGCCCGTTTTTCCATCTTATCGGGGGCAACCACCCCTGCCAGCCATCACTCTTGAAAATGGTCTGGGGTGATCGCGCCGCGATTACCCCATGTTTTGCGTCCGGAATTGCGTGAAAACAAAGAGATAGAGCATTTCCGGATTCGGAGAAAGACGGAAATGCTCTAACGCCGGCAAGCCGCCCACTCGGCGACGACCTCGCCATCTCGACAGCGACGAAAGTTCCGCTAGATCAAAAGGCAAAACGGGAGGACATCATGAGCGTGCGAACCTTACCCATGGAAGGCGGCTGCCGTTGCGGCCGGGTGCGATTGAAGATCAGCGCCCCGCCGCTGCTTACCATGGCCTGCCATTGCACGGGGTGCCAGAAGATGTCATCGAGCGCCTATTCGCTGAGTGCGGCCATCCCCAGCGAAGGCTTCGAGGTGACGAAAGGCGAGCCGGTCATCGGCGGCCTGCATGGCGCCACGAAGCATTATTTCTGCCCGCATTGCATGAGCTGGATGTTCACCCGGCCGGAAGGCATGGACTGGTTCGTCAATCTGCGCGTGACCATGCTGGATGATCCCAGCTGGTTCACGCCCTTCATCGAGACATGGACAAGCGAGAAGCTGTCCTTCGCCGAGACCGGCGCGGTATACAGCTACACGGCGCTGCCGGAGATGGACGCCTATGAGGGGCTGGTGAAGGAATATATGGGCGGGGGGTAAGTCAAAACTGCCGGTATTTCGCAAATGGCAAGCCATGCTTCGCGACATACTCATTTTGCTCCGCGATCGCCTCGGCGTTTTCAATTCGCCAAAGTCTTTCGCGTTCTTCGCGAGGCAGCGTTTCATCATCGCTTGTTTTTTGTTCGAGAATTTGGGCTTTGCCGCCCTCTTTGATCGTGGGATCGGTATTTGCGCCTGCCGCCGATCCAGGCTTTCCAGTTGCCGGGCTTTCATCCTTCATCGCACAAATCTCCCTAGGAAATGCCAGCGCATCAACGCTGGCATCATAACTGTGATCTCTAGGTGGTACACCTCGTAAATGCGACTTCCCGGTTACCGACGTGCTTCCGTTCCTCCAGAACTTCATTCACGCGAGCCTGATTGACGTCGAAGCTTCCCGCAGTCCGATTCTGCCCACTGCTGTCCGGTTCGCACCGATGGCTGCCCCTCACCCCAACCCTCTCCCCGTAAACGGGTAGAGGGGACGTGCCATGCGAGAGCGAGGTGGGAACGGAGAGGGTGCGGCATGTCCCTTCGCCCCGTTTACGGGGGTCCGAAGGACGGGTCGAGACCCGTGGCTCGACCCCGGTTGGTGGCGGCAGCCGGATGAGGGGCGGCATCGGCGATCTCGTAGGCCGAGGAGTCGAAGTAGATCCTCGACACAACAAGGCCGAGGATGACGGGGAACAAAGAGCAAGGCTTGTCGACAAACTAAGGAGACCTACGTCTCCTCGTCAAAAGAAGCTCTGCGAAAGCCTATTCGTCGCCCATCTTCAATGCCGCGATGAAGGCTTCCTGGGGAATCTCCACCTTGCCGAACTGGCGCATGCGCTTCTTGCCGGCCTTCTGCTTGTCGAGCAGCTTGCGCTTGCGGGTGGCGTCGCCGCCGTAACATTTCGCGGTCACGTCCTTGCGCAGCGCCGAGATCGTCTCGCGGGCAATGACGTTACCGCCGATCGCCGCCTGGATCGGGATCTTGAACATGTGCTTCGGGATCAGTTCCTTGAGCTTCTCGCACATGTCGCGGCCGCGCTTTTCGGCGGCCGTCCGGTGCACCATCATCGACAGCGCGTCGACCGGTTCGCCGTTGACGAGGATCGACATCTTCACGAGGTTGCCCTCGCGATGGTCGGTCAGCGTATAGTCGAAGGAGGCATAACCCTTCGAGATCGACTTCAGCCGGTCGTAGAAATCGAACACGACTTCGTTGAGCGGCAGGTCGTAGGTCAGCATCGCGCGCGTGCCGACGTAAGTGAGCTCGATCTGGATGCCGCGCCGGTCCTGGCAGAGCTTCAGGATGCTGCCGAGATAATCGTCGGGCGTCAGGATCGTCGCGCGGATCCACGGTTCGTGGATTTCCGAGATCTTGACGACGTCGGGCATGTCGGCCGGATTGTGCAGCTCGCGCTCCGTGCCGTCGGTCATGTACATCTTGTAGACGACCGAGGGTGCGGTAGCGATCAGGTCGAGGTCGAACTCACGCTCCAGCCGTTCCTGGATGATTTCGAGATGCAGCAGGCCGAGGAAGCCGCAGCGGAAGCCGAAGCCGAGGGCCGCCGACGATTCCATCTCGAAGGAGAAGGAGGCGTCGTTGAGGCGAAGCTTGCCCATGGCGGCGCGCAGATCCTCGAAATCGGCGGCATCGACCGGGAAGAGGCCGCAGAACACCACCGGCTGGGCCGGCTTGAAGCCCGGCAGCGCCTGCGCCGTCGGCCGCTTGTCCTCGGTGATCGTGTCGCCGACGCGGGTATCGGCCACTTCCTTGATCGAGGCGGTGATGAAGCCAATCTCGCCGGGGCCGAGGCGGTCGATATTGACCATCTTCGGCGTCAGCACGCCGACGCGCTCCACCTGGTATTTTGCATCCGTGCCCATCATCCGCACCGTCTGGCCCTTGGTCAGCACGCCGTCGATGACGCGGACCAGAACCATGACGCCGAGATAGGCGTCGTACCAGCTGTCGACGAGCAGCGCCTTCAGCGGCGCCTTTTCGCCGCCGGGGCTCTTCGGCGCCGGCAGCTTGTGGACGATCGCCTCCAGCACGTCGGGAATGCCGAGGCCGGTCTTTGCCGAAATCAGGACCGCCTCCGAAGCGTCGATGCCGATCACTTCCTCGATCTGCTCCTTGATGCGGTCGGGTTCGGCCGCCGGCAGGTCGATTTTGTTGAGGACGGTGACGATCTCGTGGTTGTTGTCGATCGCCTGGTAGACGTTGGCGAGCGTCTGCGCTTCGACGCCCTGGCTGGCATCGACGACAAGCAACGAGCCCTCGCAGGCCGACAGCGACCGTGAGACTTCATAGGCGAAGTCGACATGGCCGGGCGTGTCGATCAGGTTGAGAATGTATTTCTCGCCGTTGTTTGCCTGGTAATGCAGGCGCACGGTCTGGGCCTTGATGGTGATGCCGCGCTCGCGCTCGATATCCATATTGTCGAGCACCTGTTCGGACATTTCGCGCTCGGCAAGGCCGCCCGTCGTCTGGATCAGGCGGTCGGCCAACGTCGATTTGCCGTGGTCGATATGGGCCACGATCGAAAAATTGCGGATATGGGACAGCGGAGTGGTGGAATTGGTGCTCATGCGCGCCATATAGCAGCGCCGCCCCCTGCCGCAAAGCGGTAATTATCCCGCTGTTTACGCTATTTCGTCCTGTGTCGGCCGCGGATCAGACCGGCCACGTCTCCAGCCGCCAGGCCGAATCCCAGAACATCCATTCATATTGTGAGGCGCGCACGAAGACATCGGTCATTTGCGCCCGTTCCACCGGCGATGCGGCGCGGGCCGCGATGTCGGTCAGCGCGATCACCTCGCGGGCACCGGCGGCAAATTGCGGATCGCCATAAGTGTTGATCCAGGCCTGGAAGGCATTACCCTCGATGGCAGGCCGGTTCTTGATCGCTTCGCCGACATGCCAGTAGATCCAGAAGCAGGGAAGGATGGAGGACAGCGCCACCGCGTAGGAGCTGTGATAGGCGGTGGCAAGCAGGAAGTTCGTATAGGCAAAGCCGGCAGGCGAGGGCTCGGCTGATGTGACGTCGGCAGACGTGATGCCGAATTGGGTGAGGAAGCCGGCATGCAGGCCCTGCTCGACGGTGATCGCCTTCTGCGCCGAACCGAGGAAGCGCAGGACCTGCGCATTGTCGGGCGCCTTGGCAGCGACGATCGCAAGGCATCGCGCGTAATGCTTGAGGTAGAGCGCATCCTGCAGGATGTAGTGCCGGAAAACCTCCGGCGGCAGCGTGCCATCCGAAAGGCGCTGCAGCAGCGGCAAGGCCTCGATTTCAGCCATGATCGGAGCGATCCTGTCCCAGGCGGCAGCCGTGAAGCTTCCCGTCAGTTCCGTGCTCTGCATGCTGGCGTCCATCACTCTCTCCTCGGATTACGCCGCCATATAGGGGCGGCGCAGCGGCGAAAGCAAGGCGCGTTTGGCCGCTTTTTCGTAGCCACTTGATTCCATCATCAGATACTGTATTTCTCGTATAGTAGAATCATGGGCTGGGAAATGGAACCGGAACTCGAACAGGCGATCGGCATCCGCATCCGCACGCTGCGGCAGGAAAAGGCCCTGACGCTTGATGATCTTGCTGCGGCCTCCGGCGTCAGCCGGGCGATGATCTCGCGCATCGAGCGGGCGGAGGCGAGCCCGACCGCCTCGCTGCTGGCAAGGATCTGCGCCGCGCTCGGCCTGTCGCTGTCGGCCTTCTTTGCGGAAGAGGGGCAGGCCTCGCCGCTTGCCCGGAGGCAGGAGCAGCAGGTCTGGCGCGATCCGGAGACCGGTTATGTCAGACGCTCTGTTTCACCCCCGGGCACGGCTTCCGATGTCGATATCGTCGAGGTTGAATTCCCGGCCGGCGCCCGCGTCAGCTTCCCCCCGCATGCGAGCGCCCATGGCATGACGCAGCATATCTGGCTGTTCGATGGCGAGCTGGAGATGACGGCGGGTGAAACAGTCTACCGGCTGCGCCCGGGCGATTGCCTCTTTATGCCGGTCGGCGAGGGCCACGTCTTCCACAATCCGGGCAACGCGCCGGCACGCTATTGCGTCGTGCTCGATCGCGGCGGCCGATAACAGCATTCATTTCAGGAGAACAGCATGCCTGCTATTCGTAGCCTTTCCGCCGAGGAGACCCGCGCCGCCATTCCGGCTCTATCGGAAGTGCTTGTCGATTGCGTCGCTGGCGGCGCCTCCGTCGGCTTCATGCAGCCCTATGGGCTTGAGGATGCCGAGTCCTATTGGCGCGATGTCGCCGATGCCGTTGCCACCGGCGCCAATCTGCTGCTGGTCGCCGAACTCGGCGGCAGGATCGTCGGCACGGTGCAGGTGGGTGCCGCACAAATGCCGAACCAGCCGCATCGCGGCGACCTGAAGAAGCTGTTGGTGCACCGCTCGGCCCGCGGCAAGGGACTCGCCCGGCTGCTGATGGATGCCGCCGAGCGCGAGGCGGCAAGCCGCGGCAAGACCCTGCTCGTGCTTGATACGGCAACCGGCAGCGATGCGGAGGCAATCTATCCGCGCCTGGGCTGGCAGCGCGTCGGCGTCATTCCCGATTATGCACTGTGGCCGGAAGGCGGCTTTTGCGCCACCACCCTGTTCTACAAGCGGCTCGCCTGATTGCGCCGGCCCCGCTCATGCCGGCCTGGCGAAGACAGGAAGCGTGCCACTGAGTGTCGCGCCCGCCGTCCATTGCGCGGCATTCCAGCCGAACTGTCGCGCCGCTTCGATATTTTCGGCCATATCGTCGATGAAGGCGATCTCGCCGGGAAGTACGTCGGCACGCTCGGTCGCCAGCCGGAAGAAATCGGGAGAAGGCTTGCTGTGTCCGAGTGCTGCGGAATAGATGATGTCGTCGAAATGCGCGCTAAGGCCGATCTGCTCCATCAGGTAACGCGCCCGCCTATGCTCCTGGTTGGTCGCCAGCAAGAGGGTGATGCCGCTTTGCCGGAGAATGGCGAGTTCTTCGAGCAGATTGAGATCGAGGCGGGAATCGTTTTCGAACCAGTAGTCGATCAGTGTTTCGGCGCTGAGATGGGGTGCGATCTTTGCGAGCACGCTGGCGAGCCGCGGCTCCAGCGCTTCGCGGCCGATGATGATATCGCGCCAGTGGGTCTGAAAGAATTCCTGCTGCAGCAGGTCGAGGCGCAGCCCGAGATCGCGCTCGAGATGGGTGAAATGAGGCAGGCCATCGGTCGGACGACCATGAATGAGCACGCCGTCGACATCGACCATCAGCACTTTCATGCGGAAAATTTCCTGGTTCTCAAAACACCGGCGAAGGTGGCGCCATTATTTCAGACGATCAAGAGCCCGCGCCGCTTTTTTGTCAGGGCCGAGCCGTGTAAATCTCCATTGTCAATCAAGGGCAGGATCTGAAATGCGCGTCATCTATTCCGAAGATCACAAGCTGCGCGATGCCAAGACGGAGCTGCATGCCGGCCAGCTGGTGACGCCCTTCGAGGCGCCGTTTCGCGCCGAATGGATCCTGGCGGCAGTCAAGGAGGCGGGCTTTGCCGATGTCGTGGCACCGGATGCGCATGGACTGGAAACGGCTCGAAAAGTGCATGATCCCGCCTATCTGGATTTTCTCGCCACCGTCTGGGACCGCTGGGTGGCGGCCGGCTTTACGGGAGAGGCGATCGCTAATTCCTTCGCCGTTCGCCGCACCAGCCAGCGCGTGCCCGACAATATCGTCGGTGCGATCGGCCACTACGCCAATGCCGCCGATACTTCGATCACCAAGGGCTCCTACGAGGCGGCGATCGCTTCCATGCGCTGCGCGATCACAGGCGTCGACTGGCTGAATGCCGGCAATCGTTTCGCCTTTTCGCTCTGCCGCCCGCCCGGCCATCATGCCGGCATCGATCTCTTCGGCGGCTATTGCTTCATCAACAATTCGGGCGTCGCCGCGCAGCGGCTGCTCGATCACGGTGCGAGGAAAGTCGCGGTGCTGGATGTCGATTTCCACCACGGCAACGGCACCCAGGATCTCTTCTATCACAGAGGCGATGTCTTCACCGCCTCGCTGCATGGTGATCCCATGCATGCCTTTCCTTATTTCCTCGGCCATGCCGACGAGGAAGGCGAGGGGGAGGGTGCCGGCGCCAACCGCAACTATCCGATGCCGCCTGGTACACCTTGGGATGTCTGGTCTTCGGCCCTTGCCGATGCGCTGGCCCGCATCAAGGCCTTCGGCGCCGAGGCGATCGTCGTAGCCCTCGGCGTCGACACTTTCGAGCGCGATCCGATCTCCTTCTTCAGCCTCACCTCCGACGATTTCACCCGCATGGGCGCGATGATATCAGCCGCCGGCCTGCCGGTGCTCGCCTGCATGGAGGGTGGCTACGGCGTGCCGGAGATCGGCCTCAACGTCGCCAATGTCCTCAAGGGTCTGGAAGCCTGATCCCTGCCGATGACCGACGAGACCGTTCCATCCCTCCCGACACCCCGCATGCTGAGCTGGGCGCGCAATTCCACCGTCTATCGCCTCGAGCGGCGGATGATGACGGAAAAACAGCTCTTTGACGCCATCACCCGCAAGGCGAAGGAGAAATTCGAGGACATCAGCGCGGCACAACTCAAGGCCGTTGCCGATTTCGCCGTCAAATTTGCCTATGACAACAAGGTGCTCGACGATCACGCCTATGCGGAGATCAGCACGCGCTCGGCCGTGCGCGGCGGTAAATCGAAGCGCGCGATCGCCCGGAAGCTTGCTGCCAAGGGCGTCTCCAGCGACAAGGTCGAGGCGGCGCTTGAAGAGGCAGACGATCTCTATGCGGCAGCGATATTTGCCCGCAAGCGCGCCTTCGGCCCCTTCCGCCGGGTCGAGCTTGATGAAAAGCGAAAGGCGAAAGAGCTTTCGGCTTTTGCCCGCAACGGCTTCAGCTTCGACATCGGCAGGAAGGTCTTCGACATGAGCGTCGAAGACGCCGAAGAGGTGATCCTGGCTGACCGTCGCTGATATTAGACAAGAGCTTTTGCTTGGCTGGTTGGCGCCGATAGCTGCCCCTCACCCTAACTCTCTCCCCGTTCCGACGGGGAGAGGGGACGTGCCCTGCGAGAGGTGAGCGGGGAACGGAGAGGTCGCAACATGGTCCCTTCGCCCCGCCTGCGGGGAGAAGGTGCCGGCAGGCGGATGAGGGGCTGCCATCGGCGATATCCCGCACCGCCGGCCGTTCCTTGGCGCCTCAGCATCAGGGCTCTTGATCCCGGCATGAAAAGTTTGAATTTGGTTCTCACCCGTCTTCGGCCTAGAACCGCGCCAGGATCGAGGGCCACATGGACATCAAGAATATCGAGACCGGGACGGATGGCGCAGCCTTGATTGCGCAGCCGGGCGTATCGACGGCTTCGGGCGGCTTGGCGGCCGGGGTCGTGATGTGCCTGATGTCGATGTCGTCGATCCAGTTCGGTGCGGCACTGTCGTCGTCAGCCATTGCGACTTATGGCGTTGCGGGCGCCACCTGGCTGCGGCTCGCTTTTGCGGCGATTATCCTTGCCGTCGTCGTTAAGCCTTCGGTGCTGCGTTATACCGGCGCCCAATGGCGGGCGACATTGCTGCTCGGCACGACGACGGCCGCCATGACGCTCTGCTTCTTCGCGGCGATCCAGCGGCTGCCGCTCGGCCTGGCGATCGCCATCGATTTCCTCGGGCCGCTCTCGGTCGCCGTCTTCGGTTATGGCCTGACCTGGCGGCTCACCTGGCCGTTGATTGCTGCGGCCGGCATTCTCTTCCTTGCCCATGACGGCGAAGGCTGGGTCGGCAATCTCCCGGGCGTCATCTTTGCTCTCGGCTCGGCTGTGGGGTGGGCGGTCTATATCCTGCTGACGAAGAAGGTAGGCGCTGCCTTCAAGGGATTGGAAGGCCTCTCCATGTCGCTGCTCGTTGCCGGCCTCGTCGCGACACCCTTCGGTCTGGCGGAGACGGCGGGCGCCTTCACGCTGAAGGGACTGGTCGAGGTCCTTGGCCTTGCCATCCTCGTGCCGCTGCTGCCCTATGCGCTGGAGATGGTGGCGCTGCGGCGCATGCCGGCGGCTTCCTTCGGTATCCTGATGAGCCTCGAACCGGCGATCGGCGCCCTTGCCGGTTTTCTGATCCTCGCCCAGCCGATGACCGCGCTGCAGATGCTGGGAACGGCGCTCGTCGTGGCGGCCAGCGCCGGCGCCACCGCCTCGGCGGCGAAGACCTAGAGCATGATGCCGAAAAGTGTGAACGGTTTTCGGACGACATCATGCTCTAACTCTTTAATTTAGAACAGGATTCAGATTTGAGGCCGACCCGGCCTAAAATCATCCTGTTCTAGAAAAGTGTCAGCGTTTTTCGGGGAATACTGTCTCTACAAGATGGGTCAGGCGGGCTTGCGCATGGGATCGTCGAGTGCCGGATTGTAGAACAGCGACAGCACCAGGCTGTTGGCGATCCGCTCGGCGGTCGCCATAAACCAGGCCTTGGCCTCCGGCGATGGGGCGATATCGTCGAGCGTTGCGGCAAACAGCGACAGCCACTTCGGAAAGAGATCGGGTGTGAGGTTCGCAACGCCGGTATGCGCCTGCACCGGCTTGCCGCCATAGGCGCCGCTGCGGAAGGCGACGGCCGACCAGAAGCTCTTCATCTTCGCCATATGCTCCGGCCAGCGGCCGGACAGTCTGGCGTCGAACACCGGACCGAGATCGGGATGCGTTAGCACGCGTGCGTAGAAGGCCTCGACCAGCCTGTCGATGAAGGCCTCGTCGACGCCTATGTCCCGCATCTCCGCCTCCGCCCTTTCGCGGATCGCCGCGACATGGGCAGGGCGGCCCTGAATGTCATTGTTCATTCCAAAACCCCGGCGCCGCGTGATGCGGCGCCCTCTCATATAGGTGTTTATGCCAGCGCGCCAAAGTCGTCCGTGCCACTTGCGGCAATCTGTCAGCTAGCCTGCTCCATACCCTTGACCGTCACCACCTCCTTCTTTAGGTTTAGAATTATTCTAAAAAATTGGAGAGAGTCATGCTGGCGCGGTTTTTCAGATCCCCGAAACGATCTTTCGATTCGCTGTCCGAGCAGGAGATTCTCGCCCTTGGGATCGCTTCCGAGGAAGACGATGCCCGCATCTATCTCGCTTATGCCGACAGGCTGCGCCGCGAATTTCCGGCCTCGGCCAAGGTCTTCGAGGACATGGCCGAGGTCGAGGATACGCATCGCAAGTCGTTGATCGACATCCATCGCCAACGTTTCGGTGAGCGCATTCCGTTGATCCGGCGCGAGCATGTGGAGGGATTCTACGAACGCAAGCCGGACTGGCTCAGGGCAAACCTTTCGCTGGATGCGATGCGCAGGGAAACCGAGGCGATGGAGGAGCAGGCCTATCGTTTCTATGTCGAGGCGGCAAAGCGGACCTCGGACGCCTCGACGCGCCAGCTTCTCGGTGATCTCGCGCTTGCTGAACAAGGGCATGAAGATATCGCCCGCATGCTCGGAGACAAACATACGCCCGAAGACGTCAAGCATGACGAGGACGAGACGGTGCGCCGACAATTCGTGCTGACCTATGTGCAGCCCGGTCTTGCCGGGCTGATGGACGGCTCGGTCTCGACGCTGGCACCGATCTTCGCCGCCGCCTTCGCGACGCAGGATACCTGGCAGACCTTCCTCGTCGGCCTTTCGGCCTCCGTCGGTGCCGGCATTTCGATGGGCTTCACCGAAGCCGCCCATGACGATGGCAAGATCTCCGGCAGAGGCTCGCCGGTCAAACGCGGCCTTGCCTGCGGCATCATGACGGCGCTCGGCGGTCTCGGCCACGCGCTGCCCTATCTGATCCCGCATTTCTGGACGGCAACGATCAGCGCCGCCATCGTCGTCTTCTTCGAGCTCTGGGCGATCGCCTTCATCCAGAACCGTTACATGGAAACCCCCTTCCTGCGCGCCGCCTTCCAGGTGGTGCTCGGCGGCGGTCTGGTACTCGGCGCCGGTATCCTGATCGGGAATGGGTGAGGAGCGGTCGGGCACAGCCCGAGCAATCGATCCAGTGAATCGATTGCAGCGACGAACGCCCTGAGCCCAAAGCGAAGGGCCGGGAGACGGTGCGTCATACTCGGCATCAAGCCGGTCGGGCACAGCCCGAGCAATCGATCCAGTGAATCGATTGCAGCGACGAACGCCCTGAGCTCAAAGCGAAGGGCCGGGAGATGGTGAACCAGCCCCTCATCCGGCTGCCGCCACCTTCTCCCCGCAGGCGGGGAGAAGGGGATATGCCGCGACCTCTCCGTTCCCCACCAACCTCTTGCAGGGCACGTCCCCTCGCCCCGTTTACGGGGAGAGGGTTAGGGTCATATGCGCTAGCCCGAATCTCTCAAAGTAAGGGGTGCATCGGGGCTGCGAATCTGAGAAACTGCTTTTGCTACAAAGGCTTACCAGATTCGCTAAGGAGGCCCCGATGCAAACAGACTGTATCTCCGCGCAGTTGGAATTTAAAGGCTTCGACGGCCACAAAGTCGTCGCTGGTTTCGACGGCGGCGCGATCACCTCGGATGCCGGTGCGCTGCTGCTTCGTCACGTCGATGCGGCCATCGGGCTGTTCGACCGGGTGGCCGCCTGCTTCGTTGATGGCCGCGATCGCAAGTGCACGGTCCACAGCACCCGCACGCTGGTCGGGCAGCGCATTGCGGCGATCGCGCTGGGCTACGAGGATGTCGATGATCACGACACGCTGCGCCACGACCCGGTGCTTGCGCTGCTGTCGGAGCGGCTGACGCCGAAGCG
>NZ_LWBS01000009.1 GCF_001652265.1 Rhizobium leguminosarum | reverse complement strand
CGTTATGCAGCGTTAGCCATAACAGCGCCAAAACGGCATCGTCGATCTTGTCCTCATCGATCTCCATGAACCCGACGTTACCACGCGAACCCCATTAAGTCCTGCGGCCCACCTCGGATGGATACACTACAGCCACGACGACGGCAGCTGCTGGCTCGGCTTAAGGAAAAGGGAGGGCCCGCCCGCTCCTACTTGACCTCAAGAAATGCTCGAATTCGCTCTCCTGCCTGAGCAATGCTCAACACGCCATCCATGTGCCCTCGCGTGCCTTCCAGTTCGACGAATTCGACTGGCGTACCGTCGGATTTGATAATCGTTCCTGTCTCTCGCACTGCATTTCCGGGAAAAATCAGGTCTTCATCGGTATAGATCAGCATCACGGGCACCTCGATATCCAGGAGCCCTTTGTACAGGCTGTCTTTGGGATGTCCAGCGACGAACAATTGATTGGCGCGCACCAGATAAAGGAAATGGTTCGCATCTAACTGGGCTACCCGTGCTGCGCCCGCCTCGTTCAGCTTCGTGACAACCTCATAGTCATTCGCCCAACTCTGCCCGGGATCCGCACCTTCTCTGGCCCAGTCACGCCCAAATGTGCCGTCGGTCCATTCTGCCGAATTTGCCTGCAGTGTTAAAGTCTTCATGGCTTGAGCCAGCCCCGCTTTTGGCGCCTGGCCGGTGTAATAATCTCCACCGTTCCAGTTTGGATCCAGTTTGATCGGCGACGCCCATACGTCCAGCCACGCGATAAGATTCGCGTCTGCCCAACCAGAGGAAATGACTGGAATCACCCGCTCCAACTTGTCGGGATAGCGTGCTGCCCATTCATAGCTTTGCAGCCCTCCCATGGAGGCGCCCATGACAGCATGCCATTTCCCAATCCCCAGTTGCTCCATCAGCCCTTTCTGCGTATCAACGAAATCGCCGATCGTCATGATCGGGAAATCCATACCCCAAGGCTTTCCTGTTTTGGGATTGGTCGTCGCCGGGCCGGTGGTGATGACGTTCGGATCGTTGGCACCGAGATTGACCGGTGTGTCGACCGACACGACAAAGTATTTGTCCGTATCGATGGGCTTGCCCGATCCGATGATTGCATCCCAATAGCCGGCGCTTACATCCTCCTCCTTATATTTCCCCGCCGCGTGACTGCTTCCGCTGAAAAAATGCGGAATCAGGATGGCATTATCCCTGGCTTTGTTCAGCGTGCCATAGGTTTCATATCCCAACCGCATTTCGGGAACCGTCTTGCCTCCACGTGTCACGAAGTTTTTCAGGGTAAATTCCCGCTTCTCAACCAATGGCTCGTACGCCAATGCAGGGCCGGCCATCATGGCAATAGTGATGAGTATTTTCAGACGCATTTATTTCTCCCTCGTTGGGTTACCAATGAAGCAAAGTGGTCGTCTCAGCCTCCGTTTGCTTGTCACCGGAGCTCAAATAGATCCGGGTCCAAAACAGAGCCCATTTCCGCGCAGAAGAAATCGCGAGCACGCTGGGCCTTCGTAATTGCGCTGATATTCTCAGCTTCCAAAGAGGCGTATTCGCCCTGTGTAGGATCATGACGCGGCTGTGGCTCGGCGGTTTCTTAAGAGTAATACTCTGGTGCCTTCTTGAAGCTCGACCACGCATCCGGGTCGTGACCGGTGACGACATTGGCCCCCGTCCTTTCCGCGATTGTGCGCAGCTTTTGGACAGAGCGAACGGTATCCACCGTTGATGCGAGGAAGCCAGGCAGCGCCTTTTCTTCCCAATGGTCGAGAGTGTAGGCCGCATCGATCGTCAGAAGCAGTGGCTCACTCCTGGGAAGGCGGACGAGAAATGACTGATGGCCCATCGCATGGCCAGGACTGAAAATCGTCGTCAGCGTGCCGTCACCATAAACATCATAGAAATCGTCTTGAGTGCCGTTCAGAAACTGCCATTTCAGACCCGGGCGATCGAAATCCTTGCGGATATAGCCGCCACGGGCAAACCAGTCGGGTGTGAAGGCATATTCATACTCGGCCCGCTGCACGATATGCGTGGCATTCGGGAAACGGCCAATCGCGCCGGTATGGTCGAGATGCAGGTGGGACTGCACGACATATTTAACATCCGCCGGATCGAAGCCAAGAGCTTTGACCTGATCGACGCATCCTTTGTTCTTGTCAAGAACCGGCCAGTACACGTCGCAAATACCGCCCCAATGGCCGCGCGGGTCCGTTGCAACTTCAATGGCGTTTCCACCGTCGATGATCGTGTGACCGTCGGGATGGGTGATGAGGTAAAAGGGAACCGGGATTTCGTAATCAGCGCCATTTCCCTGATTCATTTTGATGTTGTGCACTTTGCATTTCAGGGTGCCGGACTGAAGCATGTAAAGTCTGATATCCGTCACGTTGGATCCTCCCGCGGTGATATGAACGGAGAATTTATGCGGAAAGCTTCAGAAGGCTTCCCGATAAAGCGCAAGCGCGTCTTCTTCCCGGACTTCGACCGGATTGTTGACGAGCAGGCGGGTTTGCTTCATCGCGTCGGCGGCAAGCATGGCGAGACTGTTGTCGGTTACACCGACATCGCGAAGCCGGCGCGGCGCGTCGCTTTCATCCATCAGCACCTGCATATGGGCAACAAAGTCCTCAGAACGGGCGGTGATGTCGCCGCTTCCCTTGACCCCAAGCACATCGGCAAGCTCGGCGTAAAGCGGGGCAGCCTCCTGTGCATTGTAGCGAAGGACTGGGCCGAGCATCAGAGCGTTCGAAAGACCATGCGGAATGTGATAATGTCCACCCAGCGGATAGGCCAGTGCGTGGACGGCAGCCACCGGGGAGTTCGAGAAGGCCTGGCCCGCAAGAGTTGCACCGAGAAGCATGCCTTCACGAGCGTCCCGATTGGAAGGCTCCTTGCAGGCAGCGATAAGATTGCGGCCGAGCAGCCGCAGGGCTTCGCGTGCCAACGCATCCGAAAGCGGATTTTTCTTGTGCTTGCTGGTATAGGCTTCGATGGCGTGCACCATCGCATCGATACCGGTTGCGGCGGTGTGAACCTGCGGTAAACCGACGGTAAGTTCTGCATCCAACAGCACGAAATCCGCGTATAGCTGCGGGGACACGACCCCCATCTTGGTCGTCTCGCCGGTTGTGATGATGGAAATATTGGTGACTTCGGAACCTGTGCCTGCTGTCGTCGGAACGAGAACGAGCGGGACGCGCGCGCCCTGAACTTTGCCGACACCATACATATCGGCGAGTGATTGTTCTGATGATAGCAGCACCGCCGCGAGCTTGGCTATGTCTAATGACGAGCCACCACCGAGACCAACGACAATATCGGCTGCGACTTGCCGCGCCTCCACGACACAGCCATACAAAACGCTTTCCGGTGGATCGGCCACAACCTTGTCGAAAGTCGCGACACTGAAGCCAGCCGCCTCCAGACTGGCAGCAATGGGCACAATCATCCCAGCCTTCACAAGGCCCGCGTCGGTGACCAAAAGCACCTTGCGCGCAGCGAAACGCGCGGCGATGATTTCACCTATTCGCTTAGCTCCGCCCCAAGCCATCTCCATGGATGGGACAGTTCGAAATTCGAATGGATTGATCGTCATTAACTCCTCCCTCATTGTCAGCCGTTTAAGCGATGGCCGAGCACAGATATTTGATTTCCAGATATTCATCGATTCCGTAACGGGAGCCTTCCCGTCCGAGGCCGGACTGCTTGACGCCGCCAAATGGCGCCACCTCGTTCGAGATCTGACCGGTATTGTGACCCACCATGCCGTATTCCAGCGCTTCGGCCACTCGCCATGTCCGGCGGATGTTCTCAGTATAAAAATAGGCAGCCAATCCGAATTCCGTGTCGTTGGCCATAGCGAGCGCCTCTTCCTCTGTCTCAAAGCGGAAGAGAGGCGCGACTGGCCCGAAGGTTTCCTCTCGGGCGATCTTCATCGCCTGTGTCGCTCCTGTTAGGACAGTCGGTTCGAAGAATGTCCCGCCGAGGCTGTGTCGCTTGCCACCTACGACCACTTTCGCGCCCTTTGCGATCGCATCGCTAATGTGGTCCTCGATCTTGGCGATGGCCTCAGCATCAATCAGCGGTCCAATTGTTACATCCACCTGCGTGCCTTCACCGACTTTCAGTGCTGAAACCTTCGCCGCAAACTTTTCAGCGAAGACATCGTAAACACCCGACTGCACGTAGATACGGTTTGTGCAGACACAGGTCTGACCAGCATTTCGGTATTTCGAAGCGATGGCACCGTCGACGGCGGCATCGAGGTCGGCGTCGTCGAAAACGATGAAGGGTGCGTTGCCGCCGAGCTCCATGGACAGTTTCTTTATCGTCGGCGCAGACTGCGCCATGAGAATTCGCCCCACCTCGGTCGATCCGGTGAAAGACAGTTTTTTGACTATGTCGCTTTCCGTCAGCACCTTGCCGATCTCGCGTGATTTTCCTGTCACAATCTGGAAAACGCCGGCGGGAATACCCGCCTGTTCGGCTAGCACGCCGAGAGCCAGCGCCGTGAGGGGTGTCTGCTCAGCCGGCTTAACCACCATGGTGCAACCGGCAGCCAGCGCAGGCGCCGCCTTGCGTGTGATCATTGCTGCCGGGAAGTTCCACGGCGTGATTGCGGCACAGACACCGATGGGCTGCTTGAAAACCAGGATGCGCTTGTCGGTGGTTGGTGCGGGTATGATGTCCCCATAGACCCTCTTTGCCTCCTCGGCAAACCATTCGATAAAGGAGGCGGCGTAAAGCATTTCCCCCCTGGCTTCGGACAGCGGCTTGCCCTGTTCAGCCGTCATCAGCGCGGCCAGATCGTCCGCGTTTTCTATTATCAGATAGAACCAGCGGAGCAGGATGGCCGCTCTTTCCTTCGCTGCAAGCGCGCTCCACGAACGGAATGCAACTTCGGCCGCTACGACTGCCTGCTCAACATCTGCCGCCTCCAGTGAAGGAACGGTGCCGACAATCTCCCCCGTCGCTGGGTTCTTGACGGCGATGCTGTTCTGAGAGCCGGCAACCCATTTGCCATCTATCAGGCATCGATCGCGCAGGAGTTCCATTTTTTTTAGATTGACCATAATCTCCTCCAAGCATACAGTTCATTTAAATGAACTAGTATCGTTATATTGAACTAGCCTGACAGGAGGTATTGGAAGTGTCAAGTACAAGACGCGCCGCAGTGGAAGACACTGCGATCGGCAAATCCGTCGATTCTGTTCCGGCTCTCAGGCGCGCGGTTTCGATCCTCGATCTTGTCACCAATTCTGGCGGCGCAATGTCGGCCGCCGACATCACACGGGCGATGTCGTTGCCGAAGAGTACGGCGCACGGGCTACTTGGTGTCATGGTAGAGCTTGGCCTGCTCGTTCGCAAACAGGATGGCACGTACCGCCTCGGCCCCCATCCTATGCGCTGGGCGCACGGCTTTCTGTCCGAGATGGACATCGTCTCGATTTTCCGAAATTATTTCGCTTCCGATACCACATTGTCGCCTTACACGGTCACATTGACAACTCTTGACCGTGACGAGGTCGTCTATATTGATTGCCGAAATTCCGACCAGCCCCTGGGCCATACTTTCCGGATCGGAATGCGTCTTCCTGCCACCTTTACCGCGACCGGCAAAATGCTGCTTTCCGAAATGCCGGAAGATAAGCTCGAGGCGCTGTTCAGCGCAAACTTTCCTCCGCCCATCACCTCCAGAAGCGTCAAAAATCTTGGCTTGCTAAGGCAGGAGCTGGCTGACATCCGTACGCGCGGTTTTTCGATCGATAACGGTCAGGTTCGCGAAGGGATGATTTGCATCGGCACCGCTGTGCGAGATCATACGCGATGCGCGGTTGCCGGCATTGCCATCAGCCTTCTGGAAAGCGAAACAACTCCGGCGCTTATCGAGTCACTCGGAGAGACGATGCGCAGATCAGCCGCCATTCTTTCTGAGCAATTGGGGCATAATAGCTCATCACGCTTCCGTGACGAAGGATAGCGTAGCATTTGGCGAGGGCGGAAATTCATTGCCGACCGAGGGAGGCCAGGTGGGGTTGGCTCCGTTTGGCAGCGCGTCTGTTCCTTGACCCCAACGCAGTCCCAGCCTCGAACCGAAGGCTGCGAAAATCTTCACCTGGGCTCACAATCAATCCGATGCAATATCGACGTTTGAACCGTCGGATGATCGATGTCGCGGTTTCCCACTTCAGTCGAGAATAGCTTAAGCAGGCTAACGAAAATCTTCTCCATGTCGACTTGCTGATGAAAGCTTTGCCAGAACCGAGCTCTTGGGGAATTCACGAGAAGCCGTCCTCATATTCAGTGATTCTTCGTGCGCCTTACGGTTCTTTTTCCCTTTCGGAACAATTTGCGCCGCGGCTTGTACTCGCTTGTTGGCTGGACAGTTGTTCCAGCATCTTGACGCTGGTTGCAATTTTTACTATACACAGTATTGAACTAAGTTCAATATACTGAACTATGTTGCGCCACCGCAGCGTGAGAGGACGCTTCGGCCTACACCGCAAGGGCATGTGTCTTTGCATCAGATCCGGCAATTGCCGTAGAGGAGGAAATCTATGAAAAAGTCGTGGTCTCTGACCATTGCAGCGATCTTTCTGTCCGCCACCGCCCCCGCTGGCCTCTTGGCTCAGGAGTCAAAGCCTTTCACGATTGGTGTCGTGACGTTCCTGTCCGGCGCACCGGCCGGTCCCTTCGGCATACCCGCAAAGATTGCCGCCGAAGTCTTCGCCGAGCAGGTCAATGCCGGTGGCAAGCTCCCGGCGCCGTATGACAAGGTCGGCTTCGGCGGCCGTCCGATCGAACTCGTCGTCATCGACGAGGCCGGTGGCACCACCAAGCAGGTTTCCGAACTACGCAACCTCGTCGAACAGCAGGGCGTAGACATGATCGTAGGCTACACGTCCTCGGGCGATTGTCTTGCGGTCGCGCCTGTTGCCGAAGAACTGAAGACCATGACACTTCTCTTCGATTGCGGCACGCCGCGCATCTTCGAGGAAGCTGACTACGAATATGTATTCCGTCCCGTTGCAACCGCGACGATGGACAACGCCGGTGCCGCACTCTACGTCAACGAGACAGTCAAGAAATTCAACACCTACGCCGGCATCAACCAGAACTACGCCTGGGGTCAGGACGCCTGGAACGACTTTGAGGGCACACTGAAGAGCCTTCGCCCCGAAGTGACGCTGACGACCTCGCAGATGCCGAAGCTCGGTGCCGGTCAGTACAATACCGAAATCTCCGCAATTCTCGGCAGCAAACCCGATATCATTCATTCGAGCTTCTGGGGTGGCGACCTTGAGGGTCTCGTGCTTCAGGGAGCGCCGCGCGACCTATTCAAGAACGCCACTGTCGTTCTGACGGCAGGCGAAACGGCGATTCATCGCCAGGCCAAACAAATCCCAGATGGCACCATCATCGGCGCCCGCGGTCCAAACGGCATCTTTGCACCGGAGAACGCCTATAACGACTGGTTCAAGACGACTTACAACGCCAAGTCCGCCACGCCCCCCAGCTATCCGTCCTACCACATGGTGCAGACGCTTTTTGCGGCGAAGTTCGCTTATGAGAAGGCACAGGGCGGCGACACCGCCAAGACGCCGACTACGGAGGAGATCGCCGCTGCTCTCAAGGGTGCCACCTTCCAGGGTCCCTCGGGCGAAGTGAAGATGTCGCTGGGCAAGGGCAACCAGGCTGTGCAGGAAATGGTCTATGGCCGCACCAAGACCGTCGATGGCAAGCTGACCTTCGTCGATGTGATCCGTTACGCTCCAGAAAGGGTGAACCCACCGGAAGGCATGACCAGCCATGAGTGGATCAAGAATAAGCTGAAGTGACTTGTTAACCTCGGCATCGCTTGCGCGGGTTCTCCCGGCGCGTTTGGCGCCGCAATCCCTTTGAAGCGGTTTTCACTCGTCGCATGCCACGCTGGCACCGAAAGATGAATCCCGCCCCTCGTTTCGAAATGGTGTGTGGCATGAACGCGTTTCTAGGCGCTATTATTGACGGCATTCTGTATTCCGCATGGCTCTTCATCATCGCAGTCGGCCTGACGCTGATCTACGGCGTGATGAAGATCCTCAACATGGCCCATGGCACGTTTTATGCCATCGGCGCCTACATGTCGGTGACTCTGCTGGGTTGGTGGTTCGCCCAGGGCCTGGCGCCCGCTGGAAGCATTCCGGTCATGATTGTCGCGGCGCTGATCGCCGGTACGGTTGTCGGCCTCGTCGTCGAACGGGGCGTCCTGCGCTTCTTCGCGGGGCGCGATCCCGTCGTGCTGCTGCTGGTTACCTACGCGCTCTTCCTCATTCTGGAAGACGTGGTGAAGCTCATCTGGGGTGTCGATCCATGGATAGCCTCCGACCCGGTGTGGGCATTTGGCAACGTCTATCTCGGCCCCCTTGTCTATCCGACCTACAACCTCATTGTCGTCGTCGTGGCGATCGTCAGTGGTGGTCTCCTGACGTGGTTTCTGCAATTCACTGCCAAGGGGAAGATGCTGCGCGCCGTCATTCATGATCCGGAAGTATCGCAGGCGATGGGCATCAATGTCAGCCGCTGGAAAGTGTCAGCCTTTGTGGTCGGCTCGATCCTCGCCGCACTCGGCGGCGCCTTCACAGCGCCAACCATCTCCGTGGCGCCGGGCATGGGCGTCGAAGTGGTCGTCATGATGTTCGCAGCGGTGGTGATCGGGGGGCTTGGATCGATTCCTGGCACCATTGTCGGTGCCCTAATCGTCGGCTTCGTCCGCTCACTTGCGGTCCACTACTGGCCCGAAGTCGAAGTGTTCAGCATCTATGCAGTGATGGCTATCGTTCTCGCCATACGTCCGCAGGGGCTGTTTTCCGGTGTGGAGTTGCGCAAGATATGATGAACAAAGCCCAAACCTTTGTGCCGGTCGCCGTCGGCGCGGCACTTTTCCTTATCGTCGCAGCCTGGGGGCTACCCACCTGGAACTTCGTCATCTCGATCGGCCTTGCCAAGGGGCTAGCGGTACTCGGCCTTGTACTGATGATGCGCGCCGGGCTAGTCTCGTTCGGCCAAGGACTTTACTACGCGATCGGCGGCTATTCCGTCGGCCTGATGGTCAATCTCTGGAAAATCAACGAAGCGGTTCTCTTGCTCATCGCCCCGGTCGTCATCGCCGCGGCGACTGCAGCAGTCGCCGGTCTCCTTCTGTCGCGTTACCGCGACATCTTCTTCGCGATGCTGACGCTCGCCCTGTCGATGCTTCTCTACGGTCTTCTGGTGAAGTCGGTGGAACTTGGCGGCACGGACGGCTTTAACATCCGAGGCGTGACCTTGTTCGGCCTGCCGCTGAGCGGTACTGCGCGTTTCAACGGCCTCGTTATCCTCGTCCTGATCTGTTTCACAGCGGTGATAACCGTCTGGTACTTCGGCAAAACGGCGCTCGGTCGCCTGCTGCCTGGCATCAAGGATAACGAGATTCGCGTCGAGTATCTCGGCGCGTCTGCAAGCATGACGATCTATCTCTCCTACATCCTTGCGGCAATTCTAGCCGCCGTAGGTGGCTCCATGAGCGGCATTCTCGTCGCGCATGTGGATCCGGAAATGGCCTTTTGGGCAACCTCGGGCGAATTCGTGGTGATCGCGGTCCTTGCCGGTACCGGGAACATCTTCACGCCATTCATCGCCGCGCTCGCACTCGAATTTATCAGGACGTTCGCCTATCAGCATGCGCCCAACACTTGGCAGCTGGTACTTGGAGTCATCATCCTATCGATGATCCTGTTTCTGCCGACAGGCCTTGGCGGCATCCGTTTTGGTAAGCGCAAGGCAACCGTCGAGGCAGGAGAAAAACCATGAAGCCGATTATTGAAGCAAAAAGCCTCGTCAAGCGGTTCGGCGCGGTAACTGCCGCAAACGACGTGAATGTCGACATCATGTCTGGAACGATTTCGGGGCTGATCGGCACAAACGGCGCCGGCAAGACGACGTTTATCAATATGATTACGGGCTATCTGGGCCCGGACTCCGGTTCGATCCTGCTCGAGGGACAGGAAATCGTCGGGCTTTCACCTCGTCAGATCACTCGGCGCGGCGTTGCCCGGTCCTTTCAGATTCCGCAATTGTTCAACTCGCTGACAGCGGTTGAGAACCTCATTTTTGCCTACAGCGCAACGGGCAGCGTTGGCGCCAAGGGCTTTTCGATTCTTTCCGACGACGAGCTCGCGACTCATGCTGATGAGACGCTCGAGGTGTTCGGACTTGGAGCGTTCCGCAACTCGATTGCCGGCACGATGCCCGAAGGCATCCGCAAGCTTCTCGACATTGCAATTGCCATGGTTGGCAAGCCGAAGGTTCTTTTCCTCGATGAGCCGACGAGCGGCGTCGCCAGCGAAGAAAAATTCTCGGTCATGGACCGCATTATTGACGCGACCCGTGTCGCAGGCGTCAGCGTGCTCTTCGTCGAGCACGACATGGAGATCGTACGCCGCTACTCCGACCGCGTGCTCGCTTTCTTCGAAGGCCGGGTACTGATTGATGGACCTCCGGAAACGGTCCTCAGCGACCGACAAGTGCGCGAACTCATCATTGGTGAAGAACATCGCGTTCCCAAGGAGGACAACCATGCTTGAGGTGAAGTCAATCAACGTCTCCATCGGCGGGGTTCCTATTCTGCGTGACGTTTCCATGAAGGTCGAAGCCCGCTCGATGGTCGGAATCGTCGGCCGCAATGGTGCCGGCAAGACCACGTTGATGCGTGCGATAATGGGGCTCTTGCCACTCCGGGCAGGTTCGATCCATTATGAGAAGAAGGACATTTCCCGTGAGGCGCCGCATCTGCGCGTGCACCACCAGATGGGCTTCGCGCCGGAAGACCGGCGCCTTATTCCCGAACTGACTGTTGAGGAAAACCTGCTTATTCCGGCATGGGCAGCTGGCGTCACAGATGCGCAGAAGCGGCTCCACGATGTCTATGCGCTCATTCCGGAGGCAGCGGACTTCCGCCATCGCCGCGCCCTGCAGCTTTCAGGCGGCCAGCAGAAACTCGTGGCCATCGGTCGCGCACGCATGACTGGCACCCAGCTGTTAATGCTAGACGAGCCATTCGAAGGCGTCGCCCCCGCGCTTTCCAAGCGCATTTCCGAGGTAGTCGCATCCCTGCAGCCGCTTGGTCTTTCCATCCTTCTTTCCGGCGCCGATCTTCGGCACGCCGGTGAGGGCCTCGATATGGTTTATCGCATGGACCGTGGCCAGATCACTTCTATTTGACCGTCATTGGCAGCGCCTGTGCATCTCTGCTGCGCAGGTCCAGAAGAAAGGAAGCAGGATGTCGAGTGCAGCTTCATCTTCTAGTCGAACTTGTGAGTTCATGGCGAACCGCGACACGCGGGCTTCGAGAGGCTAACGGGTACGCTGGATTTGCGCGAGGAGTTTCTGACGGAAGACTTCGGCGGGTGTTTTGTAGCCGAGACATTTGCGTGGTGTCGCGTTCAGGTGATTGCAGATCTCGGTGAGATCGCGGTCGCTGAGAGACAGTGGATCCACCTCTCTCGAGAGCCATTTCCTGGCCCGTCTATTGGTGTTCTCGACGGTGCCCTTCTGCCACGGGGATTGCGGATCGCAAAACCATGTCTGCGCTCCGATGCTGGCCTGCAGGTAAGGCCAGTCGGTGAACTCCGTGCCACGATCGAAGGTGATCGAGCGACGGGCGAGGTGGGGCAGGGATTGTAGCACCTGGATCAGGCCGTCCATCACCGGCCTCGATTGCCGGTCGTTGTTGCGCAGCAAGACGGCAAATCGGCTGACCCGTTCGACCAGCGACGTCACGTTGGCCTTTCCGAACTTCTTGCGAAACTGAATCAGTTCGCATTCCCAATGCCCGAACTGCTTGCGTTCAGCGACCACGTCGGGGCGATACAGAATGTTGACCTCCGGGCTAACCCGCATCTCTCACAGCGCCCGTGGCTTTGGTTGACGTTGGGCTGTTGGCGGCGGTCGGGGCCGGGCTCGCCGGCGAAGACGAGCGCGGCCGTCGCCGCGATGTGGGGCGTTTTGTCTGGGCCGGTGATGTATCCTTTTTCGTTGGTGGGTGGGTTCAGGTCCGGCGGCATCATCGGGCCGCAGCGCATATTCGGGCGTGAGCTAGAGCAAATTCCTCGGCATAGGGACAGGCCGAAGCCATCGCCACCTTGATGCGGCGGACTGAGACGCGGACCTGCGCGCCGATCTTCAACAGCTTCAATCGGATCGTGCCGCAGGTGGCATCGGCAAGCC
>NZ_LWBS01000008.1 GCF_001652265.1 Rhizobium leguminosarum | reverse complement strand
GCCGTCTGTAATCTCGTCACGCGAAGTCGTCGCCATCTCTGCGAGCCGCCGCGACGACGCCGAAAACAATGCGATCATCTCCTCGCCCGCTTAACCTAGCGCATATGAGGGTTAGGGTGAGGGGCAGCCATTGGCGCGAACCGGACAGCTGCGGCACAAGGCCGAGGATGACGCCGGGGAAAGAGCGAAGTTGTCACAAAACTGAACGCCGCGCGTCTTTCCAGACGCGCGGCGTTGTAAAAAAGACTTTCATAAAAAGAAAACCACCCTCGCCGATCCGGGGAGACGACAAAGGCGGTTTTTACAGCGCCGCGCATCTTTTCAGACGCGCAAAGGACGCTGTAACATTTTGAATTGCTGCATAATTTTATCCCTAAATCGATTCCGATTTAGGGAATTATGCAGTGCCGCCGCATCGGGGAGACGGGGGGCGTTTTCTTCTAACGATTAACGGCGCAGGGCGGGGCAACCGCGCACATTGCCGAAGCTCATCTCATCGGGGCCGCGACGCGTCCAGCCCTGGACGATGACGCGGCGCGGCGTGATGTCGACGACCCGGGCGCGGCGGAAGCCGTAATCGCGAGCAAGGTTTTCGGCGAGCTGCGGATTGCAGCCGCGCGACGGGCGGCCGTAGCCCGGAGGCGGACGGTCATAACCCGGAGGCGGACGGCGGTAATCCTGCGGCGGACCACGGTCCGGCTCACCAATAATGATATTCAACTGGGCGGCAGCCGGGGCCACCGTGCCGGCCAGGGTACCGGCTGTCAGCATGGCGGCAAGACCCGCCTTTGCCAGAAACTGCATCATCGAAAAGCCTTTCGTTTGAAAGTCGGGCCGGTCAAGCCGCCCTCCCCATTAGTCCGCATTACGCCGAAGCGTCATTTGGGAATCACTCATACAGGTCAGAGAAGAGACGGCGGAAAGTGTCAGCGTCAAGGCAAAAACGGACCGGAAGCGCCGCATCGTCGCCTCCGGCCGCAGTCTTCAGCGCCGGATCAGCGGGCAGCCGCGGACATTCGCGAAGGTGATTCTGTCCCAGCCGCGGCGTTCGCGCCCGGCAACGACGACGACCCGCGGCGACATGCGGGTGATGCGGGCATCGCGCAGGCCGAAATCACGCGCCTTGCGCACTGCGTGCATCGGCGAGCAACCCCGTATCGGACGATGGTATTGCGCCTCGACGATAAAGCTCGTCTGCGGCCCTGCGGCTGCCGCCGTGGAAACAGTGGCCGGAATGGTGCAGAGGGCGAGCAATGCGGCAAGTGAAGCCTTGGTCAGGAAATGCGTCATGGGGGGGTCTCCGTCGATGGTATTACCTAAGCTCTCCCTTCAGGGATTGTCTCGACAGTAACCGCCGCAAACTGAACGGTGTTCGAACCGCGTATTCAGTGTGCATTCACAAGAGCATGATGCCGAAAGGTGTAAGCGGTTTTCGGACGACATCATGCTCTCCTTCTTCGATTTAGATCCGGATGATCATCCGGATCTGGGATTAACCCTTTCATGAGCCGAGATGCAGCACGATTTCGCGCCGGTGCGGCCGGTCGCGATGTTCGTAGAGATAGATACCCTGCCAGGTGCCAAGCATCAGCCGTCCCTTGGCAACGGGAATGCCGATCGAGACTTGGGTCAGCGCCGCCTTGATATGCGCCGGCATGTCGTCCGGCCCCTCGGCGCGGTGCACGATCCAGTCCATTTCAGGATCGGAGGCCGCCGGGACGAGGCGGCGAAAGAAGGAGAGAAGATCGGTGCGCACATTGGGATCGGCATTTTCCTGGATCAGCAGCGAACAGGAGGTGTGGCGCACGAGGACCGTGAGAAGCCCCTCCTCCCGCCCCGACGCGCTGACAAAGGCTTCCGCCTGGTGTGTGAACTCATAAAGGCCCTGTCCGCGTGTGGACAAGGTGAGGATCGTCTGGGGCAAGGCGCTCTCCCGCTTCAAGATGACATGTCTCGCGAGTTGGCGCGCTGACTGGCGCAAGTCAAGCTTGCGCGGGCAAGTCAAGCTTGCGTAGCCAAGTCAAGCTTGCGTGGGCAAGCCGATGATCGCTTCAGAAAGATGAGAGGATGAAGCGCCGGTTGGCGGCAAGCACGGGCCGGGCATTCATCGGATAGAGCGTCGTGAAGGCTCTTATATCCCTTTCGTCGACCTCGATCGGCTGCCTGAGCACCATCCAATCGACAATCTCGCTGCAAGGCGGCGTCGTCAGCGACCCCTCATAGGACCAATAGTTGAGCTCTTTCGGCAGCAGGCCGTTCGGGTCGACATCGACCGCAGCCTCGCCGCCTGCCGTTTTCGGAAAGGCGGCCGCCAGCCGCGACAAGCCGGGATTGGCAGCACCCGGTGTCACGAATACACCAAGCACCCCAAGCGTGCCGGTCTCTTTGTGCCTGTGGACGAAATGCGCCTCCATAGGAAAGCTCCTGCCGTCGACATGATGTTCACTCGGCGCATGGAAATGATACTGCAGCAGCTCGTAGCTGTTGCCGGCCCGCGAAAGCCTGCTGCCCCCGGGCATGTTGACCTGCATCGTGTGGCCGTTGTTGACGATCCTGCCACCGGCCTTCCAGTCGATCGCAATCGGCGGAAGCTCCGCCTTGACAGCACCGGTCAGATCGAGCGGCGATTGCTGCGAACCGGCTGAACAGGCGGTATTCTCCGGCGCCATCGCGCCCCAGTGGTCCGGGCCTGACTGACCCTCATAGCTCCAATGCGCACCTTCGGCGGCAAAGCCAGCACCGGCACAGGCCGGGCAGGCGCCAAGCACGATCAGTCCCTTGATGAAATCACGTCGCTGCATGTCCGTCCCCCCACGGTGGCAACCGGCGGCCGGTCAAACCCCGTGGCGAGATTATGCGCGCTCATCAGGCAGAATGAAACGTCAAGCGCATAGCATTTGGAAGACAAGCATCAGAGCTTGAGCAGCGTCTCGAAGCCGCCGTAGATCATCCGCTTGCCGTCGAACGGCATCTGCCACTGGTCGCCCTTGAGCCTCGGATCGGCCATCACCTTGGCATTGATATCGTCGCGCTCCTGGCGTGAGCCGTAGACGATCCAGGAAAACACCACCACCTCGTCCTCCTTCGCCTGCACGGCGCGGGGAAAGGAGGTCAACTCGCCGTAAGGCACGTCGTCGCCGATGCATTCGACATATTCGAGCGCGCCATATTCCTTCCAGATCGAGCCCGCAAAGGTCGAGAATTCCTTGTAGGCCTCGATATTCCCCTTCGGAACCGCCACGATGAAACCATCGACATAGGACATCTCGCTCCTCCTCTGCGTGTCTGCGCCCGGTTATCACCGAAGAGATAGGAGACTTGCCAAGCGGGTCCAGTCCGCTGCCGAGTGGTTAACCGCGCCCTTATCAGCCTCCTGGCGCTCAGGGCCCATTCACCAGCTTGAGGATGAGCTGCTGGATATTGCCGCCGTCACCCATTTCGATCTTGTCGAAGTCACGGCCGCGCTGGCGCTGTCTTTGGGAGATCTCGCCGAGCCGGCGGGTCAGCTCGATCCTGATCTTCTTGCAATCAGGATCATCGGCAACGGTCAGGCCAATGCTCGTCGCCTCGATTTCCTTGACCATCTCCTTGATGGTCTCACCATGCACCCGCTCATGGGCCTGCACACCTGAGATGAAGGCCTGCCAACTGCTCTTGACGGCGGCCGGCAGTTCGGCCGCCGGCCTCGGTAAAGTATAGGTGATGACGAGCTTCGGCCGGTTGGTCACGATGACGCAAGCATCGCCCTGCGGTTCGTATTTCCTGGTCCAGGTCAGCTTGAACGTCGTATGCGCGATTGCCCTGCCCGCACCGGCTTCGGGCCCTCGCGCGCCGATCGATTCATAGAGCTCAGCGCCCGTTTTACCTGATATCGAATAAGGTCGAACCTCTTCGACCGCCTGCCACTCCGCCAGCGCCATAGCCGGCACCGACGTGAAAACCGCCGCCAGCACAACAGATAGAAAATGTCTCGTCACGCCAATCCCTGCCCTATGATGTTCGCGCCGAACCTAATGGGGGCAAGCGGGGCATTCAACAAGACTGAACGAGCCGCACGTCGAAGAACGATCTGGCTAGCCCTGTAACGTCTTGACCTTGGTGAGATCCGGGAAGAGCCGCATCCACAGGAGCACGACGACGATCGTACCAAGCCCGCCGACAAAGCCCGTGGCGACCGGCCCGAGGGCTGCCGCCATCATGCCGGATTCGAATTCGCCTAGCTGGTTGGAGGTGCCGATGAACAGCGAGTTGACGGCACTGACGCGGCCGCGCATCTCGTCCGGTGTCAGCAGTTGCACCAGCGAGCTGCGCACGACGACGCTTACCGTATCGGACGCGCCGACGACGAGCAGTGCCACGACGGAAAGCGCAATATTGGTCGAAAGCGAGAAGACGATGGTGGCGACGCCGAACACGGCGACGGCGGCAAGCATCTTGCGCCCGACATTGCTCTCGAGCGGCCGGCGGGCAAGCACGATCGACATGGCGAGCGCGCCGATCGCCGGCGCGGCGCGCAGCAGGCCGAGCCCCCAGGGGCCGGCATGCAGGATATCGCGGGCAAACATCGGCAGCAGCGCGGTGGCGCCGCCGAGCAGCACCGCGAAGAGATCGAGTGAGATCGTGCCGAGCATCACCGGCCGGCCGCGGATGAAAGAGACGCCGGCAAAGACCGAGGCTAATGTCACCGGCTCGCGCTTGGCAGGGCTCCAATGCATCCGGATCGAGATGACGTTGAAACTCGCAACGGCAAAAAGCAGCGCGGCTATAGCAAAGGGCGCGACGGGGTGGAGGCCATAAAGCAGGCCGCCGAGCGAGGGGCCGATGATCAGCGCCGTCTGCATCATCGAGGTCGAGGTTGCAACCGCCTTCTGCAGCATCGAGGCTGGCACGATGTTCGGCAGCAGCGCCGCCATGGTCGGGCGCTCGAAGGCGACGACGGCCCCAAGCACCGTGACGGCGGCGAGGATGCCGGCTGGCGTCAGCCATTGCTGCCAGGTAGCGATCGCCAGCACCAACGCCGTCGCCGCCTCGATCAACTGGCAGACAAGCCCGATACGCCGCCGGTCGAACCGGTCGGCGACATGACCGACGACGAAGGTCAGCACCGCCATCGGCAGGAACTGGCAAAAGCCGACGAGGCCGAGCGCAAAGGCGCTGTGCGTCTGGTCGTAGATCATCCATCCCATGGCGATGCCAATCGACTGGAAGGAGAGCGAGGAAAAAACGCGGGAGGCAGCGAAGTTTAGATAGCCGGGGTGGCGAAGAACGCTCCCCGGTCCTTGGGATATGTCCATTGCGATGTCACCGGCCGGCTACGGTCGCGCCAGCCTTTATAAGGAGTTTTTAAGAAGGTCGGAGCGGTGTTCTGCCCGAATGGACGATTTGTCAATCGCAATGCGCAGCAGCAGCCGGATTGTATTGGTCTCACTCCGTCGGCATATCAATTATCAATGACCGTCCATATCCTATATCGATTTCCGAGATGACGGCCGCATGCCCTAACCTCCTCTTGTCATAAACAAAGAGGCTCTCGATGACCTTCGATACAACCGCAAGCGCACTGACTGCAGGTCAGCATGCAACGCTTGAAACCTTCTACGGCGCCTTCACCCGCAAAAATCCCGATCTTCTCGACGAAGCCGTCACATCGGGCTGGCAGGATATTCCGCTCGCCCCCGGCCAGGGTCCCGGCCCAGCTGGGCTGAAGCCGATCATCCTCGGCTTCATCGAATCCCTGCCGGATGTGGAGATCGTCGTCGACGAAGTGATCGGCTTCAACGATCGCGCCGGCGTTCGCGCCCGCATCATCGGCACCCAGCGCGGCGCGCTTTTCGGCATTCCGGCGACGAACCGCCGAATCGAGATCGCGCTCCATGAATTCCACCGCTTCGAAGGCCACAGGATCTCCCATACCTGGCATCTCGAGGACTGGTTCGGCATGCTGCACCAACTCGGCGCCTGGCCGCCGAAGACGGCGTCCCTTCATCCGGAGAGCGCGTGATGAAGGCCGCCCGTATCCATGCCCACGGTGTAATCGACGATATCCGGATCGAGGATGTGCCGGAGCCGGTACCCGGCCTTGATGAGGTGCTCATCCGCGTCGAGGCAGCCGCCCTCAATCCAATGGATAACAAGCTGCTCGCCGGATATCTGAAGGACTTCTTCCCCCTCGCCTTCCCTTATACGCTGGGGACCGATCTCGCCGGAACGGTGGTTGCAACCGGCCCGCTTGTCGCCACCGTCAGGCCGGGTGACAGGGTGATCGCGCGCACCGATCCGGCAAGCGGCGGCGCCTTTGCCGAACTGGCGGCCGTGCCTGCCCGACTGGTCGTTCCGGTTTCGGCCGATCTGCCGCTCGCAAGCCTCGCCGGCTTGCCGACGGCTGCAGCCAGCGCCTGGCAGGCGCTGTTCGAGGCCGGAGCCCTCCAGCCCGGCCAATCGGTGCTCATCCATGCCGGCGCCGGTGGCGTCGGCAGCTTCGCCGTTCAGCTCGCAAAGCGTGCCGGCGCGTATGTGACGGCGACAGCCTCTGCGGCCAATCTCGACCTCGTCCGCTCGCTTGGCGCCGACCAGGTGATCGACTATCGCAACCAGGATTTTACTGCCTTCGCTCGGGCCGTCGACCTGGTGATCGACACGGTCGGCGGCGAAACGCTGGAGCGCTCGCTCGGCATCATCCGCCCCGGCGGCAAGCTCATCGGCCTTTCGGCACCGTTCGACACCGAAGGGCCGAAGGCGCGCGGCATCGATGCGCAGTTTCTCTTTCACCAGAGCGATGCCGGTCGCCTGGCCGCAGTGGCAGCACTTGCCGTAGATCGTCGTCTCCAAAGCGTCATCGGCCGAGAGTTCGCCCTTGCAGACACGGTCGAGGCTTTGCGGTCCCTTTCGAAGGGCGGCGCCCGAGGCAAGACCCTGGTGAGACCCTAGAACAGGATGATTTTAGACCTGTTCGGCCTAAAGTCTGAATCCTGCTCTCAATGAAAGAGTTAGAGCATGATGTCGTCCGAAAACCGCTCACACTTTTCGGCATCATGCTCTAAACGAGCCGGCTGATCCCAAAAGCGGGATCAGCGCAATTCCCTGGGCTGATCCTCTCTCATGGCCGCGACGGAGCGGATCAGTTCGCGGAACCACTGCTGCCCGACATGGGAATCGTTGCGACGATGCCATGACAGCGCAAAGGAGACCGGCAGCAACTCGATCGGCGGCTTGTGGATCGACAGCCGGGCGCGGCTGTCCGAGACCTCGACGATGCCGCGCATCAGCGTGGCGACGAGATCGGTCTCGGCGACGATCGCCGGCGCCGCATACATTTGCGGCAGTGTCAGGCCGAGCCTGCGGCGCAGACCAAATTCCGAGAGCTTCCGGTCGACATGGCCATAACGATCGCCTTCCGGTGATACGAGCAGGTGGTCGAGACCGACGAAGGTTTCGAGATCAAGGCCCCTTGCCGCCGCCGGATGATCGGCGCGGACGATCGAAACGAAGCTCTCCTCGAAAAGCAGACGGGAAAGGATACGTGGCGACGAGGAGACCGGTACGCCGACCGCCGCATCCACCTCGCCGGCATCGAGCATTTCCACCGCCCTTTCGCGGGCAACGAAACCCTTGACGTCGACGCTGATATTCGGCGCGGCCTGCCTGATCGCCGCCAGCAGCTTCGGCAGAAGCACGAAGGCAGGATGTTCGGAAAGACCGAGCCGGAACGAAGCCGATGACGACCGCGGGTCGAAGACGCCACTGAAAGCCAGCGCCTCTTGCGCATGCCGCAGAGATTTTCCGATCGGCTCGGCCAGATCGAGTGCCCGCGGTGTCGGCTCCAACCCACTCGGGCTGCGCACGAAGAGCTCATCCTCGAAGAGCTGCCGTAACCTGGCAAGTGCTGCACTCATCGCCGGCTGGGTGCGGCCGATGCGGGCGCCAGCCCGGGTGACGCTGCGCTCCGCCATGATCGCGTCGAAGGCGACGAGGAGGTTGAGATCGACCGATTGGAGACTATTCATGATGTGGATGATGCCTAGGGGTGACTATCGACCGGCAGCATGTTGCAAAACCCTCTTCATATGCAAGAGCCGTCGACGTTTAGCGCGGCTCCTTGGAGATGCTGAGATAGCCGGGATCGAATTCGGCGATCTCCTGCAGGCGTTCCCAGTCGACGATGGTGATCGTCGGAAACGCCGAGCACGTCGGCCATCTCGATCTGCGTCAACGGAAGCTTGCCCCGTGCGTCCGCTTCACCACCTGCTGCCGCACGAAGAGTTCGCAGACGAGATGGGCAATATGGGCGCGCTTGGAGCGCCGCCCCATGGCAACGATCCACTCGCGGTGGATGGCGCCATCGTCTTTGACGATAATCGTTCTGAGATGGCTTTCCTCTTCGGCCGACTGCACATCGCGCTGCCAAGATTCAGCAGCGGGGATTCAATCACGGGTTTGCCCGCCGATAGCGCAAGAGTTCCTGACCATTTCGAGGCGACCTGTATTTTCTATAAGAATCAATGCCTAGCCCCGGAACAATTTGTCTTGATCTGTGATTTCTCCCTGTGACCTGCAGGAAAGAACATGCCTCGCTACTATTTCGATCTAGACAATGAGGAAGGTCCCACGCGCGACGAGCACGGCACCGAGCTCAAATCTCGTGAAGACATTCCGAAAGAGCTGACCCGTATCCTGCTGGATGTGGCCCGCGACGAATTGCCGGCAGGTGATCGCATGACGATCGCCATCACCGTTCGCGACGAGAGCGGCGATCCGGTCACGGTTGCCAGCCTCATCTTCAACAATGAATGGCTCGACGTCTTACGATAGCGGCTGCGGTTTAAGGGCTGCTGCCGGTCACTCCTCGGTCGTCCCGGCGCCATCACGATCGAAAAGTTGAAAGTAGAATTTCGGCACGACATATCCCCCGCTAGATGAGCCTAACGATCCGGCGGACAACATGTTCCACCGGAACGGGTTTCAGTGTCATGCGTACCGTCAGAAGGCGCCGGCTTCCGGAGAGGCCATCTCCTCGATACCGTCGACACGGTCGGGATAGAAAGCGAGATGGTCCTTGATGCTGCTGACCGCGGCATTCGGCGCCTCGTAGGTCCAGACGGCATTCTTCGAGCGCTCGCCACCTGGAATGATGCTGTAATAGGAGGCGTCGCCCTTATAGGGACAATGGCTGCTATGGTCGGTGCGCTGAAGCAGCGACATGTCGACATCCCTGCGCGGAATATACTGCACCGGCGGATAGGAGGCCTCGCACAGCGTCAGCGCATCGCGCGTATCGGCAATCGTCTTGCCACCGAGCGTGACGACGACGCGGGAGGGATTGTGCTCGACGGTGATCGGATGATCCGGCCCCGGAATCTTGAACGACTTATCTGACATCGGGTTCGTCTCCAGAAGCTATCGATCGCATAGAGATAGGGCGGGCATGCGGCCGGCCCAAGGCCCCGAACGCAGCTTTCCCTGAAATGCTGCGCCCTTAGAACTCGAAACGCGGCGATACAAAGCTTAGCATCGCCGTTTTCGCCGCCGCCGGCCAGTGACGTGCAAGTGCATCCGCAACTGTTTCGACCAGCCTGACGATGTCATCGCCGGCGGAGGCGTGCAAGGCCTCGGCAACGATCAGCACCGAACGCGTCGTCTCCCGCACCGCCGAAAACCCGCTCTGCCGGTTCGTCCAGCGCCGCGCATGCGCCCTGTCGTCACCGTCTGCAAAGATCACCTCGTTCGGCTCCGGATGTTCGCTCTCACCGCCGAAGGTCAGATCGGTCTCGTTACCTTTGGCTCGCCGGACTTCGAGATCGCCAACCATCTTTTCAGTGTCGAAGACGGCGATCGGAATGGCAAAGGCGAGCGAAATCGCATTGCAGAGATCGATGAGCGGATGCAGGCGCGGCAGCGCATGTTCCTGGCGGAAGCGGCGCAGCAGCGCCTCGGAAGCGCAGCGATATTGCGTCGGCTTCAGCCCCATGCGGGAAAAGCCGCGCCGCCAGGCCTGGATTTCGGGGAACTCACTTTCCTGCGCTTGCGTCAGCCGGGCCTCGGCGATCGCGTTGAAGCCTGCGATCGCCGCCTCGACATCGGCATCCGCGTGGATCCCTCGCGCATGCAGCGCAGCGGCGCGAAGCTCCGGAAAGGCCTGCCATATGGCATCGGAATGGCTGAACTGCATGGTCTATCTCCCTCCGGCAAGTTTCACGGTACGGCTCCCGGCAAAGGCAAGCCCGAGCACGGCGGCAAGCACGCAGGCGATACCGGCGATCTGGCTGAGCCCGACCGGTTCGCCAAGGATGATGAAGGCAAGCATGACGGCGGAAACCGGCGCGACCGCGGTGAAGAGCGCGGCTTCCGTGCCGCTCACCCTTTCTGCCCCCGCATACCAGAGCAGAAATCCGCCGACGGTCGGCACCAGCGCATAATAGACGACGGCGCCTGCAGCGCTTGCGGAAATACCCTGTGCGAAAGGCGCTTCGAAAAAGGCCGGGATGGCGGCGACGATGAAACCGATGCCGGCCATCAGCGTCGACTGCGCAAGCGGCGCAATCTCCGTGTTCAGTCTTTTGTTAAGCAGGATGAACAATCCCTCGCAGACGACGGCGCAGAAGATCAACGCATTGCCGGCCAATGATCCGCCTGCCGCATCCGGCGTGAAGGCGATCGACAGCACGCCTGACGTCGCAAGCGCCACCGCGAGAAGCAGGGCACGCTGCGGCCGTTCGCGAAGCAGCAGGATAGAGATTGCGGCCGAGACCACCGGCAGCGTGCCGATGATGACGCCGGCATCGGCCGCCGAGGTCAGGCTGAGGCCGGAGATCAGCAGCGTCGTATAACCGACGCTGCCGGCCCCGGCCTGGATGATGAGGATGAGCCGGTCATGTCGGGAAAACCTCGGCAGCCGCGCGCCGGTCGCCCGCATCAACAGGAGTAAGACCGGAAAGGCGATGGCGAAGCGCAATGCTGTGGCGCTGAACGGCGGCAGACCCGACGCGATCAGCTTGCTTGCGATCACAGTGCTTCCGACCGTTAGCATCGCCAGTGCCAGATAGACATAACCTTGAACCTGCCTCGACATTCAGCGTCTCCTGTTGGTTGCGCCGAGAAAACAGCAGGGATGGATCAGGGTCTTGAACGAAGTTGCAGGCATAAAACAAAGAACTAAAGCGCGGCGGCCAGCCCCGTCCTTCGAGGCCCCTTCGGGGCACCTCAGGATGAGGCTGGCGAGAGGTGGCAGCCCGCGGCACCCACGATCAGCCCTCATCCTGAGGCGCGCAGGCTGCAGGCCGGAGCCTCGAAGGACGAGGGCGGGTGGCTGACGATCTCTCCATCACCTACCCTACGTCCTGCTTATCGAAACTCCGCCAGCATCGCCGTGCCGGTGACGAAGCTCGACATGCCGGCACCGCTCAGAGAAAAGCGCCGGCATAAAGGCGCGGCGACAGACCGTATTTGCGCACGAAGACCCGCGTCATGTGGCTCTGGTCGGCAAAGCCGCTGGCAAAGGCCGCTTCCGCAAGCGGCATGCCCTGAGCGATCAGCCGGCGGGCGATATGGATGCGAGCCTGGACGAGATAGGCATGCGGCGTCAATCCGGTCGCCTTGGCAAAACCGCGCAGTACCTGAAAGCGGCTGAGCCCGCTTTCCCTGTCGAGATCGGCGAGCGAGACGGCGGCAAGCGGATCGTCGTCAATCAGGTTTCGGGCCGCACGGATCGACGCCGGCACCAATGGCCGCTCTTCGGTACCGCAGCGCTCCCGCATGACATCGGCGACGAGCTGCAGAAGCAGTTCCTCACAGAGCAGCCCATCCGCCGCGCCGCCGCCGGTCACAGCGCCAAACAGCGTCTCGAAACGGGCGGCGATCGCCGCATTGCGGATGACCGGATGCGGGATTTCCGATCGCCCGGCCTCATCTTCGCTGATCTCTTGCGACAGGCCACTGACGATGGTCGGATCGAAATAGAGGATGCGCCACGATCGCCCCTCGCCGATCGGCGTGCCGTCATGCACTTCGTTCGGATTGACCGTGATGATGTCGCCGGCCTCAGCCTCCACCATGCCGCGGCCGCTGAGCGACGACTGCGCCCCGGCGGAAATCAGGCCGATGCCGAACTGCTCATGCGTGTGGCGCGCGAAGCTGTGATGCGTTTCCGCCGCCACCGCTTCGACGCCAGCCAGCGCCGAGCGCAACATCCTGAACTGGTTTTTCGCCATTGTCTGCCCGCAGGTCCGATCCCGTCCACTCTGCCAGCCGCCGTGAGATGACGCAATCATTGCGGCTAGCCCGAATCTCTCAAAGTAAGGGGTGCATCGGGGCTGCGAATCTGAGAAACTGCTTTTGCTACAAAGGCTTACCAGATTCGCTAAGGAGGCCCCGATGCAAACAGACTGTATCTCCGCGC
>NZ_LWBS01000007.1 GCF_001652265.1 Rhizobium leguminosarum | reverse complement strand
CAGCGAAGCGCGTGCTGGTGGCGTTAATGAAGCGCTATGGCTTTGCTCCCAAACGGATCATCACCGATAAGCTCCGCTCCTACGGTGCAGCAAAGGCGGAAGTGGCACCCGGCCTTGACCATTGGTCGCACAAGGGTCTCAATAATCGGGCCGAGAACAGCCATCTGCCGTTTCGAAAACGGGAACGAACCATGCAAGGCCACCGGTCACCAGGCACGTTGCAACGGTTCGTCTCCATGCACTCAGCGACCCGCAATTGCTTTTCAGTTCCGTCCCGTCGCCGCGCCGCGCAAACAATTCGCTACCATCGGCTCGAAGCTTTCGATGCATGGAAAATTGCGGCCTGTGTCGCCTGAATATCCACGAGCCGCTGACCTTTCCAGCCAGAGAAACTTAACGTGACAACACCTGGAAGACCGTTGTTCGGCGTCTCGGCACCTGTAGATGGTGTTGCGAGTGTAATGGCCGTCCAGATTGCATTCCCGCGCCAGCACATTGTCTTCGATACGGTCCTGGAAGAGTTCGTCGGCGATATCGCCTGGTTATGGATCCCATTCATCCTGTTTTTGCTGCTTGCCAATGTCGTGACCCTGTCGATCACGCTTCGTCCGTTGCGGCTAGCAGCTGAGGAAGCCTCTCAGATTGAGCCTTCGAGCATGACGAACCGGCTGACCGAGGGGCGCATGCCGAATGACGTGCTTGCTCTCGTGCGCTCTGTTAATGGTGCGCTTGATCGCCTTCAGATCGGCTTTCTGGCCATGGACCAGTTCGCCGGCCACCTGGCCCATGAGTTGCGCACGCCGCTGGCCATAGCGAAAGCTCGTGTGGCGCTCCTTCCCCACAGCGCGGCCCGCGACATAGAGGCCGACTTTGTTGGAATGGAAAGGGTGATCACCCAGCTCGTTGATCGCGTCAGGGTTGGAACTATCCACTATGAAGCCCAAGATCTCGTCGATCTCGGTGAATTGTCCTCGACTGTCGCGCGCTTCATGGCGCCGATGGTCGTACAAGCGGGCCGACGGCTTGAGCTCGACACCCCCGATACGCCGGTCGTCGTCGCCGGCGCGTATGACTACCTGTTTAGAGCACTGCGAAACCTGATCGAGAACGCGATCCGCCATAGCCCTCCCGGCGGTTTGGTCAGTTTGGACGTGTTCAAGGCGGGTATCTCCGTTAAAGATCAGGGTTGCGGCTTTGCGGCCAGCCGCCTCGAAGGCGATCAGCTCATGACTGAGCAGGGAGACAGGGCCGAAGGGCTTGGGCTCGGCCTGAAAATCGTCTCCGAGACGATGATAGCCCATAACGGCCGACTCCTTCTGTCAAACCGGGATAAACGAGGGGCTTGCGCCACCATGATGTTTGGCGCCTTGTCCTGACAAGAATCAAGAACTCAACCGCACTTACTTCATGGCGGTGATGATCAGCCCATGGATGCCAAAGGGTAAGGTGACGTTTTCACTAGCAACATGCCAAAACGGAAACCCCGCCTCCTTCATCATTTTGACGGCATCTGCCCGATCGAACGTTCTGTGCGTCTGGTTCTCGCAGAATGGCCACGTCTCCATGGTCTTCCGTTCCGTGACGTAGACGACGACCTGTCCGCCCGGCTTGAGGACACGATAGCATTCGCCCATGTCGCAACCGGCCCGATCGAAGAAATACGTGACGTTTACAAGGACGATGTGGTCGAAGGAATCGTTCGCGTAGGGCAATGGGGAAAAACTGCCCTGGTGAAGCAGCAGGCGATGCGATCGGACCGCATCCGCGTTCTTGCGCCGCGCCATGTCTAGCATGACGTCCGAATGATCGACTGCTGCTACCGTCCCGCTCGGGACAAGCTCAAGGAGATATTTGAGGCCTCGTCCAGAGCCGAAGCCCAATTCCAGCACGGCGTCGCTCGCACTGATCTCCAATTTTCCAATTGCGAGCTGATAAGGCTTCCAGTTGATCACCGACATCAGGTGACCAAGAACCCAGCCGAGCTTTCCACGCGGACGCCTGAGTTGGCGTCCGGCGTTCGCCCAGAATTCATTGCGCTCGATGTTTGCGCTCATGCTTTTGCCTTGACCTTGCCGATCAGCTGCTCGATCACCAGCCGGCGATTATGATCCCAAAGCGGTCGGTTCGGATCAGCCGGGATTTTTAGGGCCTGTTCCAGCACGCTCTGTGCGTGCTCGTAGTCCTTCTGCTCATAGAGGAAATCGCCGTAGAAATATTCGGCATCGAGGCTGTTCGGCGCCGTACGGACTGCCTCTTCCAGGAGCTGACGCGCCTTGTTCTTGTCGCCGAAACCGAGCGGAAAGCCTGGAACACGATAGTACAGAACGGCAAGGCTTGTCGGCGCGCCGGCATCGAGAACCTTGGGATCGAGCTTGTAGGCCTCTTCCAGAAGATCGCGCGCCTGTCTGGCAAGGCCGAGTGCGGAAAACGCGCTTGCCATGGACGCCCGTTCGCTGGTGATGATCCCGTCCCAGATCAATGCTTCAGCATGATGGGGGTATTTTTTCGGGAGATCGTCGGCTTGCTTCCCAAGCTCATCCATCAATGCAGTCTGCTTTGTGCCCTCGCGCATGGTGAACTTGAGCGTTTCCCACTGGCTGCGGACTTTGGCCACGTCGGCGTTCATGGCAGAGATGTCGTCTGCCCGTGCCGTCTGGGTCAAAGCCGCCAGGGCGAGAATGCCGAACGCGGCAAACGATCTGAACTTAGTGACGCGCATGAGATTGTACCTCGCTTCGTTTTTTCTGCTGTGTATTTGGCGGCATCGATGCAACCGAGTTGACGATCGTCGTGACGGCTCGGTCCACGGTCTTTGGCGCGACCATCTGCAGAAGCATGAACAGCCTCTCGGTCATCGAAGGATATACATGATCCTGCTGACGCTGAACGCCACCCCAAATCCGTGCTGCGACACGCTCAGGGCTATCGACTTTGCCACCCGTTGCGTGTTGCGCGACGCTCTGTGTCGCGGTCGTGCGAGGGGTCGCATAGGTGACGCCGATGTTCCTGACCATCAGCTCGCGACGCATCGCGACCGAAAAGCCTTTCATCGCGGCTTTAGACGCAGAGTAGGCGGCGAAATTGCTGAACGGGATTTCGCCGAGCATCGAGCCGACGTTGACGATGCGTGGCGCCCGCCCCATCGTCAGCAGGCCCATGAGCTCACGCGTCAGGAGGATCGGACCGGTTATATTCGTCGCCATCATCTCGACGATCTCGTCCGCGCCCATGTCTTCCAACCTACCGGCTTTGATCACACCGGCATTGTTGACGAGCAGATCCAGCGCTCCCCAGGAGGCTGCAATATGATCAGCCACCCGGACTCGCCCGGTTTCGCTGGCGATATCGGCTGCGACAATAAGATGCGCACTGCGCGGATCAAGCTGTGCGCGTGTTTCAAAAAGCGGCTCGCTGCGTCGCCCGCAAAGGCAGAGGCTTGCGCCGCGCTTCGATGCTTCGATGGCGAGCGCTCGCCCGATACCGGAACCGGCGCCCGTCACCAGGATTCGGTGACCGTCAAGCGGCCCGGGCAATGGTCGTCTCCCCGCCGAGTTCATGGAAGATTGCGCTGTAAAGGCGATAGAAAACCTTCGACTGCTCGATGATCAGATCCTGCACGGCCTTGTCGGTAAAGCCATTGATCATCTCCCGGAAGAAGGCAACATGCTCCTGGTCGAGGGAACCATGCGAGCGCAGGTAGGAAAAGCCGCTGTCGTCCTTGAGTCCATATTGTGACTTGAGGGTATCGGCGACGCGATCCGCCAGAAGAACCGACAGGCCTTCCAACACATGGACAGTTCCAAGCATGGCATAGGGGCTGATACGCTCGATCGCAAAATACGCATATCCGACCATTATCCTGCAGGCCATGCCGCCTTGACCGGCAACGACTTCTGAGGCGTTGCCACCGAGTGCGGTGATATCGTTCAGGATCCACTTCTCGTGCCCTCGCTCTTCTTCCATATATTCGACAAGCGCATCCTGGTAGCGCTCGTCTTGCGTGCGGGATGCTGCCAGCGCGAGAAGCGGGAATGTATGACGCACATGATTATAGGCCTGTTCCAGGAAGGCCAGATAAGTCTCCCGGCTAGCGCCGCTGGTTACGCTCTGCTCCACGATCGGGATGCGGAAGAAGGCCTCACGTTCCTCGGCTGTCTCAGCCTGCAAGCGGTCATAGAAAGTCATGATCATTTCCTCTTTGGGTCATTGATTGTTGGGCTCGCCCTATTCGGCGGCGATCAGTGGTTTGCGGTGATTGAGCTGGTCGGCAGCGCGGCATCGAATGATCCGGCCGTTGTTGGTAACGAGCATTGATGCAACCGCGTCCCGCATCGACAGAGTCATGATCCTCTTGGGCACGGCATAGTCGGGAATGGAGGAACAGAGCGCGGCTACCGCTGCCCGGATTTCTTCTGAGGAAGCGTGAGCGGCCCAGGGCTCACCAACCGGCGACAGAATAAGGAGAGCGCCGAGTGTCGGCTCGCCGGCGCCCGAGACGACCGCCAGTGCGATCCGTGGATCGCCCATAAGCGCTCTCTCAACCCATTCGGGGCTGACATTCCGGCCAAAGGAGGTAACGATGACACTGTCCTTGCGGCCATGGATGGTCAAAAAACCCTCCTCGTCCATCTCGCCGAGATCGCCTGTCCGCCAGACCTGATTCACTTCCTCTCCTGTGAGATAGCCGGCCATGACACTCGGGCCGGAGACGACGATCTCGCCGTGGTCGATCTCGACTGAAACACCATCGAGCGGCGTGCCGACAGACCCCGTCCGACAGGCGTTCGGCCGGTTGAGTGCGACAACCGAGCAGCATTCGGACAGACCGTAACCTTCAAAGACTGGAATTCCCATCTGTTGGGCCAGTCCGAGGACTGCTCGGGGGATGGCAGCGCCGCCGACCGCGACGAAGCGAAGCGATGCGGGTGGAGGTGTGTCCGTCGCCTTCAGCTCGTAGATCAGGTGGCGAAGAAGCTGCGGTACCAGCACGGTTGCTGTCGGCTGGTTAATAGCAATGACATCGGCCAGTCCCGTTGCATCGCCGTTGCCGATCCTCTCCGCCGTCGACCCGGCGAAATGTGTTCTTGCTCCGCAGAAGAGCGGCAGAAGAACGCCGCAGATCGTCTCGAGCAGCATTGGAAGGGGAAGCACGGAGAGGTATCGATCGTCGCTTGTGGCCAGGCTTGCCGTTGCGAGACCCCGTACGACGGTTTCGATCTGGCGGGTTGTATGAACGACACCCTTGGGTGTTCCGCTGCTGCCCGACGTGTAGATGACAAGGGAGAAGCTCTCTTTCGGCTCACAGGCAAAGCTTGGGCCGCGGTCATGGGAAAAGACATAGGTGCTGACCCCTAGCCCCAAAGCCCGCCCGGCATAACCGTCCACGCTTACAACGTCGTTGACCGTCGCATCCTTGACGATCTGTCGAAGCTGCGCATCACTGAAAAACAGAGGAAGGGGCACCAACCTCTTGCCAAGACGCGCGGCAGCGAGCATCGCAACCACATAAGTCAGGCCATTCGGCATGAGCAAACCAATGGTCGGACCTTTGGAACCCATCCAGCGCGCCGCGTTGGATATGGCGTTGCCTAAATCTGCCCAGGACATCGCCTCGGCATCGTCTGAGATTGCGATGGCGTGCGGATGCAAGCTGGCTTCACGATCGATAGCATCAAAGAGAAAACGCATGGCTGCTCTCCTTTGGAGGGATGGCGAATGGATAGGATTTCTGGGGGTTCGGCAGGGCGAAGACCGACGGATGTTGATCGTAATAGCTGCCCCAGCTTCGATAGTGGGGGACCCGTCGTCTGTCGGCGCCCCCCAAAAAGTGAGGTGCGATGCCGATCCGGGTCAGCATCAGGGAAAATCGCCGAGTGAGCGTGAAGAAGGACCATTCGAACCCGTTGTCCTGTCCGTGCCGGATGATATCGAAGATGAAAGACGCTGTGTGGCTGGGCCGCCTGCTTGCGAGCGAAGACACTTCGAAGATCCGGCTCCGATCGACATATTTCCCCGAAATCATCCCAATCATTTCCTCAACGGGACGGTCGAGGTAGCGTTCGGAAAAGAACCCGTCCGACGCCAAACGAAGGCCTGCGGCGCAGATACAATGGCCATGCTCGTCCATTCGCGCGACAACCATTTGAGGGAAGTCGGTGACGTTCGCGCCGTAGGAGACCCTGAAGATGTTCGCTATTAGTCGCTCGGCCTCCGGGCGCCTTTGATCGTGGCGTCCCAATATTGCAATCGGATCAATTTTAACCGGCCCTTCGTTGTGACACGGCGAACCTGATGCGCGTCGCTTACGGCTTCCTTACAGAAACACGGCGGTGTAGCGGTGATTTGGGGGCAATAAGGATATACCGATTGCTTAGCGAATATCTTTGGCGCACCGGATATACCGTAGATTCTTCAGTATCTTAGGTCCTCGTGGGGATCCTTGGTTTAAGAACTCGGATCCACGTCAGCGGGCATTCTAGGTGACCGCCTTGTCCAAGTCCAAATTGTCAAAGTCGATCAAGACCGTTGCCGGCAGTGCCTCAAGGTCATGGGTCGCGATGACCATGATCCGGTCCTGGAGATGGTTTGCGAGCGCTCTAATATTGTTCGTCCCTGTTCGGCACCGATGTGCTCGGTGGGTTCTCCATCAGATAATCGGCCAAACCGATCCGGCTTTCGAGGTGGCCAATGCCAGCGAAATTTGCCGTCACATTACCGCCGGCTCGGCATTTTCCAAGTTGGAGAAGCCTATCTGCGCTGCCTCTTGCGTGAACACAGCGACGGCAGACAGGGACGAGGTGCTGGTCGGTGTTTCTGCCAAGACGCGCGAGCTGGGCGAGGCCATGTTCGAGCGCATGAACAAGCGCGCCGGTAGCGTCGCCTTAACTGACTGGTTCCGATCGGAAGTGTATGCGTGTTACATGACAAAGCCTTGCGACCGATATCACTGAATACCGCTCCAAGCGCCATCGCTTTCCTGTCGAGATCATCGCGCACGCCGTATGGCTCTATTACCGCTTCCCGCTGAGCCTGCGGGACGTCGAGGACCTACTTGCCGAGCGCGGGATCGATGTCTCATTTCAAACGGTGTCGGAATGGGCCGTGAAGTTCGGGCGTAAATTTGCCGACCATCTTCGCCGACGATCACGAGGGAAATTTGCCGACAAATGGCATCTTGACGAGATGGTCGTTTCCATCAAAGGAAAGAAATACTGGCTGTGGCGCGCCGTTGATGCCAACGGCTATGTTCTCGACGCCCTCATGCAAAGCCGTCGAAACAAGAAAGCCGCTGTCCGACTGATGCGAAAGCTGCTGAAAAGCCAAGGTCTCACACCGCGTGTGATCGTGACCGACAAGCTGCGGTCATACTCCGCCGCAAAGGCCGAGTTGATACCCGGCGTTGAACATCGTTCGCATAAGGGACTCAACAATCGAGCGGAGAACTCTCATCTGGCTGTGCGCCGACGAGAGCGGCGCATGATGCGGTTCAAATCGGCTCGACAATGCCAGTCTTTCGTTTCAACTCACGGCCAGATTGCCAACCTCTTCCTTCTCCATCGAAAGCATCTGACTGCCGCCGATCACCGCGAACTTCGTGGCGATGCCTACACGGCATGGCGCGAAATCTCCTTGTCGATCAATGCGTGAAAGCCTAACCGAGACCTCTCATTAAACCGCGTTCAGTTAAGGCGACGCCACCGATCGGCTCAATGAGCCGATCCGTAGGCAAATGGATCGTATTCATTGAGGATGGCGTCCTCGTCGCCGTCATACTCGGCGGAAGGCATGACGCCGATTTCACCATCGATTTCGAAGAGGGTGACCGGGACCATCAGGGTCCGGGCAAGATCGAATGCGTGGTTTTGTGCGAGGCTGAGATCCGAGATGTGAGGCTCCATCCGGTGGCGGGGCCGATCCCCGCTCGATGGCGCCCGTTTGATCCGGGGCTGGCCGCGGTCACCTCGGCGGCGTAGCCAGAGAGGTCGCAGTCACTGCGAACCCCCTGCGGGTTGACCGTCCAAGGACGGGACTGGATTAGGGATGCCAGACAAGAGAGCGGGGTCGGAAACGCCAATGGTTGGAGCGTTTGTCGATCTGGTCTGAATTGCACGGCCACTTTCGCGATCAAGCAACCTGCCGGTTCGGCGACAACGAAAGGGGTGGAACTGCCCGCCATCGGCCTGCTGGGATGGGAACCGTGAGGTTAGCTTCGTATTGCTAGACAGACTCTGATCGACGCACGCGTCAGGGATGACAGCCCGAAGGGTGAAGACTTGAAATTCAAGGCTTCAGCGCAGCCAACAGCCCGGTCCCAGAGGGTGACGCCATACTCAAGAAAGCCAGGTCTCGCCTATGTGCAACGATTGTGAACAACACATCCGCAACGCCGAATACTGCAATATGATGCGGGATCTGGCGCTTGGCATCTCAACACATCAGACCGAACTTGGATATGCCGCAGGCTAACGACATCAAGATCGGCGATATTGCCCCGGCCATGCGAGCTGCCGCGAAAATAGAGTTCACCGGCAAGAAATATCCGAAGGTGAAGCATCGATTCACACTGAACGGCGAGGCTTTCATGGCCATTGCCGGTCTTTGGCGGGAAGCGCGGGAAAGGAGAGCTCTTAGCTCTCGAGCCGCTGGGTTCTGAACGTCGAGATGGTTAAACAGGATAGCGATTGAACCGAGACGGGTCGAGTTCTTGCGATTTCCGTGCACACTAGGCTTTGCAGCAAGCCTTGTTAGTCTGATGACCGACGCGTAGTGTTGACGAACTCTCTATTGACGTAACAAATGGGTTAGGCCTGCGATGATAGGCTGATTCTTGGCAGAAACCTCTTCAGGCGACCAATGGCACGCGGCGAATTAATGAAAAAATTGCTGGCAAGCTACGGTCGGGACGACGAGTTCCGCGCCGTTGCCGAACAAATCATCACAGAAGAGGAAAAGAAGAACAATCTCGCTCTGGCGAAGACCTTGAGGAAGACGCTAGAGGGTGGGCCAAGCCGTCCATCCGCACCGAAGGCGCTGGCACCTCTTCTTCCTTTTCCGGAGGCGGCATCCGACTTTATAGAACGAATCGAGCCTCAGCATACGAAGGGCGATATTGTCCTCAGCGCAACGAATGTTCGTGTGTTGCTGGGCTTGGTCAAAGAATTTCGGCGCGGTGAGGACCTTCGCCGCCATGGGTTACAAACCCGCTCGAAGGTACTTTTCTGTGGGCCACCTGGTTGCGGCAAAACACTTTGCGCAGAGATTTTTGCAGCCGAACTCGGGTTGCCGTTCTTCGTCGTCAAGCTGGATCGGCTCATTTCATCCTATCTCGGCGAGACGGCGTCCAATATCCGCAAGATTTTTGAGTTCGCGCGCAAACAGCCCTGTGTCTTGTTCTTCGACGAGTTCGATGCGCTTGCTCGAGCGCGTGACGACAGCGGTGAGCACAATGAGCTGCGCCGGGTCGTAAACAGCCTTTTGCTGTTCATAGACCAGATTCGGCCCAAGGGTTTCCTGATCGCGGCCACCAATCTCGACCAGTCACTTGATCCCGCGGTTTGGCGCCGGTTCGACGAAGTCGTATGGTTTGAGCGGCCTGATCGCAGAATGATTGATCGCTTCCTGCGTATGAAGTTCAAAAACGTGGCAACCGCGTTCGATCCTACGGCTTTCGCCTCGTCGCTTGAAGGTTATTCCTACGCAGAGATCGAGCGGGTTTGCATTCAGGCGATCAAGTCGATGATTGTCGAACGCCGCAAGCAGGTCCAGGAGCGTGATTTCAATCGCGCTCTGAAAGACGAGACGCGTCGGCGCTCGAACTCCGCACGGTTGAAAGCCGGCTCCTGATCGGCTGATACATGGCACGGTATGACCATCTACAACTCGTCCGTCTTCCCGAACGCTTCGAACGGCGAAAGCACGGTGGCGGTTCACCGCCGCCAGACAGAGACCTCGCGGCCCACAGTACGAGACTTGAGACCGAACTGGACGCCGCCATTGCCACGCAGCAACGTCGCCGCAAAGCCGAATTTGTCGATCCCTCTCTGATCCTGCGGGTCCACATGAGCGGCCAGTTGCTCGAAGAACAGTGGGAGCAATTGGGTCTCACGGTCCTATCGAGCGATCTCGATCGTTCGCTTGTGCTGTTTGCGTCAACCGACGAGATGCAGGAATTCCGGCGCCGGTTGGCAGTATGGAAGGCAGGAATACCTGAGGGGAAGAAGGCGCCTTCGTATAACGGCTTCATCGCCACGATCGAAAGCATCGGCGCTGTCGAACCGCGAGATCGCATCGGCGTCCGCTTTCGTGAGGACGGCTTCACCGAATCTTCCGATTTTGAAGACAACACGCCATATCTCGTTGACCTTGAACTCTGGGATCTGGGCGAGCGACGGTTGCGTGAGCGCAAACTGGAGCAAACCGAAGCTTACATCGAGGCCAGGGATGGTGAGGTCCTTGATCGCTATATCGGTCCGTCAATCACGATGGCCCGCATTAGGGTGTCAGGCGCACTTCTAAAGACCTTGCTCGCCGTTGAGGCCGTTGCGACGATCGATCAGCCGCCGCAGCCGGACGTGACGACAAGTGAGGCTTATGATCTCACCCTGGACAACGTTCCCCAGTTGAACGGGGTTGCGGCCGATGCCCCACTTATCGGAATTATCGATAGCGGCATCAACGCACATCCCTTCTTCGATGATATTCTGGTTGGCTCGATCGGCGTTCCAGCGCGCCTGGGATCTGCTGATGACTTCGGGCACGGTACGCGGGTTGGTGGGGTCGCCGTATTCGGTGATTTGCGCGCACAGCTCGCAGCCGGCACGCTTGATCGTGGGGCGCGGCTTTGCTCGGCAAAGGTGGTCAATGAGCATGGCGCATTTGACGATCGCCGCCTCGTACCGTCCCAGATGCGGGAGGCTATCACTACGCTTAATGCCGACTACGGCTGCCGAATCTTCGTGATTGCCTTAGGCGACACGAAACGACCCTACGATGGTGGCAAGGTCGGAACATGGGCCGCGACGCTAGATGAACTCGCGCGCGAGCTCGATGTCGTTATCATCGTATCTTCCGGCAACAGGAGCCCTCGAGGTGGAAACCGCCTTGAACAGGCAGTGACGCAGTATCCGGCCTATCTGCTGGAGGACGCCAACCGCTTCTTCGAGCCTGCAGGCGCAATGAATGTTCTCACCGTCGGGTCGCTCGCGCATGGGGAGGGATTAAACGCCCAGCATTTGGCCGAGGTGATGGTACGACCGATCACCCGGCAAAATGAGCCGTCGCCATTCTCTCGCATTGGCCCGGGTGTCGGTGGAGCGACCAAGCCCGATCTTGTCGATATCGGCGGCACGCTGATTTACGATCCTGTTGTTCAAAGGCTCCGCAAGGGAGAAGAAGTTCCAAGTGCTGGCGTATTGACGCTACATCACGCTTTCATTAACCGGCTTTTCACCGCCGGTTCCGGGACGTCTTATGCCGCACCGCGTGTTGCCTTCAGCGCCGCGCAAATTCTCGGTCGAATGCCGACGGCCTCCGCTAATCTTATCCGCGCACTTCTCGTGGGTTCTGCGGAAATTCCCGAGGCGGCGAGTGAACGGATGGCGCTTCTCGGTGGCGATGCCATCCGCTCTGTTCTTGGCCACGGGATGGTCGATCTTGAGCGGGCGGCGTTCTCCGATGACGCACGTGTCGTGTTGTACGGCGAGGATGAGCTGGCGATCGATCATTTCGCCGTTTACCGCATCCCTATCCCTGAACCGTTTCAGACGGAGCAGGGAGAACGGTCCATCCGGGTTACGCTCGCCTATGACCCGCCAGTGCGGCATACGCGTGCGGACTATGCCGGTGTTGGAATGAGTTTCAGGCTTCTACGTGGCTGTGCGCCGGAGCTCATTTTCGAGCACTATCGCAAACGCGCAAAGGATGAGGAACGGTTTCCGGAGATCGCCGGACGATTCGATTGCAAACTTACTCCGTCATCGACCATTCGCGAGAAGGGAACGGTCCAGAGCGCAACGGCTACATTCAAGCGAGACGTCACGGAATATGGCAACGATTACTACCTCATCGTTCGCTGCGAGGGTGGTTGGGCAAGTCATGTAGATCGACAGAATTTTGCCGTTGTCATCGAAATTTCCCACAAAGCGGAAGTCCAGCTCTACGAGAGAATTAGGCAGAGAATTCGTGTTCAGACGTAAACCACGTGCGCGCTCCGTTTTCCATGTCGGACGTCAAGGCCCGTGGGTTTCACCGACCCCGACCGTGTTCCATACATTCTAAAATTGAGGCGCTGATCGACCGCGCTGTTGCAGAAATGCACTCACAGAATACGTGCCGGGTAGAGAGCAGATACCGGCCCATTGAAATATCAAAGCTCGACGAGGATACCGAGGCGGAAAAAGCATCCGTTGGGCTCAGAGAGCATTCCAAGTTCATAACTCTGTGTCAAACTTATTACCGCTTGGGAAGCGAGCTGTGGACATCGGAAGGGAGTATTTCCGATCATCTTTTGAATGGATTACGATAGGCCTTCGGCCCGCACCTAGAACGACGGCTTGCCAGTGATCATTGAAAATTCCGGCTTTTCACCTTCAGCGTATCGATGTGCAGGTCAGGGGGTATTGTCACGTTAACTGGGCTGCGGTTGCCTGCCTGACGGGTTGGGCGTAGATTTCGGCGATGCATTCACGAGATATCAGCTTCAAACGTCACCGTTTTCCGCCACGGATCGTTTCTCA
>NZ_LWBS01000006.1 GCF_001652265.1 Rhizobium leguminosarum | reverse complement strand
CTTTGTCACGAGGCTTCGGCCCGGCCGGTTACCCTGCCAAGCCGCTCGTCAGCTACCAGACCTATCGACAATTATCTGGGTGGAACCTTCCTCCACTGGTGTTACGCGCCGTCGGGGCGCACTGAGAAAAGCGGGCTAATACCAACCCTCATCCTTGTGTTCGGAGCGGACATCAAGCTCGCCGGAAGTCTGTCTCTGGCGGTGAGCCTGCCGACAATGATCGTCGGCTTTACCCGCTACAGCTGTGATCAAAGCTTTGCCGTTATCAGAAACAACCGGATGTTCCTGCTCGTCATGGCCCTTGGATCGATCCTTGGCGCGTTTATCGGAGGACAGCTCCTCGGCATGGTGCCGAGTGTCGTACTGCTGCCAAGTCTTGCCTTGATCCTCGTGATCTCCGCGATCAAGGTATGGCGGCACGCGTGAACCGCATGTTGGCCACGAGCCCGTGATGCCAGCCAACAAAACTCAATCCGCATATCTGCTAGTGGCCTCGGGAGCGACGTCATGCTGAGATGCGGCATGAGTGATTATGACGACAGCCTTCTAAGCCTCGGCCTCAGACGAGCCACCCTAAACGGGCTCCGCAGTGCGGGTTTTCATAGCATAAGCGACTTCCGGGGGCTGACGGAGGTGGAGATACTGCGTCTGCCAAACGTCAACCTCCTGGCGTTGAATAAGATCTTGTGCGCACGAGCGCAATCAATGCCGGCTCAGACCGGAGTGTGACAGACAGGGCTGAGGAAAGAAGACGGTTGCCTGAAAGCGGTTGAGTAACCGCACCAATGAGGGGACGAACAGATGCGAGGCTGGCTCGGTGCAACGCTTCGAATCGATATCAGACGGTTCGATAGCTTCCTGCCGATGCTCGCGCGTAGACGGCGAGTCTAAAGAGTCGCCGAGATAGTCGACGCCGAGGACGCCGCATCCCGAAAAGATGTCGCAGCCGCCGCGTGCGCGCCGCATCGACTGGATGCGGTCGGGCGCTCCGTGCAATCGGAGTAACCGCAGCGATGGTCGCGTAGAGCTGTCGTCTCTCTCCGACACCAGCATCGTGCGTGCTCTGTCGGCGCCACTACGAACACGATGGGACCGTATCCGGGGTATCAGTTGCGGCGCTCCGAAATAGGAATTTTTCAATTTCCGGAAGGAACCAAAATAACTGCGCTGAGTTTTGCAAAGTTAAATTGATGTCATTCGAGGGGAGCAGAGATCGATGGCCGACGTCGAGATGGCGAGTTACAATTCTGTTGTCGCTCCAACTGGTATTTTTCTGGAAGATTACGAGGATTTCTTTGAAAACGGCGCCCTAGCTCTGCATCTGGTCGGTGCGGACGGCACGATCCTGCTCGCTAATCAGGCCGAACTGGATATGCTTGGCTACAGTGCCGACGAATATGTCGGGCGCAAGATCTCAGAGTTTCACGCAGACGTGGACGCGATAAGCGAGATGCTGACACGCCTCGCGGCGGGTGAAAAGCTCATCCGTTTTCCGTCCCGAATGCTCGCCAAGGATGGCACTGTCAAGGATGTCGAGATCACCTCCAGCGCCCTGTTTCGAGACGGTGAGTTCATCAACACCCGCTGCTTCACCACGGATGTTTCGGAAATCGTTCGAGCAAGGCGCCAGGTTGGGCGCAAGGACGAGGAAACGCATCGGATACTCGAAGCTCTTCCCGCGGCCATCTACACCACCGACGCGCAAGGCAAGATTACCTACTTCAACCGCGCGGCCGCCGAATTGGCCGGCAGGGAGCCGATCGTTGGAGAAGATGAATGGTGTGTGACATATCGGCTGTTCACGGCGGACGGGCAGCCACTCCCGCATGAGGAATGTCCGATGGCGATAGCTCTTAAGGAAAATCGGCCTGTGCGCGGCGTGGAAGCAATGGCACAGCGCCCCGATGGCTCGATGTTTCCGTTCCTCCCCTTCCCGACGCCTATGCAGAATGAGGACGGCGATCTCGTAGGTGCCGTGAACATGCTGGTCGACATCAGCGACCGGAAGTTAGCCGAGAGCAATCAGCGTGTTTTCCTCGACGAGCTCAATCATCGGGTTAAGAACAACATGACGATGCTCTACGCCTTGATCCGTTCGGCCGAACGCGAGAGCAACAGCGTTGATGCGCGCGCTGTTCTGGGTGATGCAGCCCAGCGTGTCGGGGCCATGGCCGCTGCTCAACAGGTTCTTTATACCGAGCATGATCGAACCGGGGTGGATGCGCGTGATTTCGTCAGGGCGGTGTGCGACAGCGCCAGACAGGGGTTCTCGAAAGACGTCACGGTCCACGTCGAGGTCGACGCCGGATACCTACTGAACGAGGTTACGATGCCTCTGGCTCTGGTTCTCAACGAGTTGCTCACGAATGCCGCAAAGCATGGCTGCGACGATTCCGGCAGATGTGAAATCTGGATATCTCTGATGCGTGCGGACGGTGAATACGTCCTCACGGTCCGCGACCGGGGTCCTGGCTTCGATTTCACGGACACGGGCCGGCGCTCCTCCGGAACCGGACTCATATCCGGTCTGGTTCGGCAACTGCGTGGCTCGTTCTCAGTTGCTCCAGGGCGGGGAGCGACGTGCACCGTGCGATTCCCGGAACAATCCTACAACTAAAAATAGCCTCGCTCCATGACCCGCATCGAACCATCCGCAAATGAGACCAACGGCGCCGATGCAGGAGCCGCGGATAAGAACAAGCAAGCGGCAGGTGTTGAAACGCCGTCACGCATTCTCATCGTGGAGGATGAGTATCTTATAGCGCTCGAGCTGGAAAACCGCCTGCGCGACGCGGGGTTTGACGTCATCGGCATTGCCGCGACGGCCAGCGAGGCGATGTCCATCGCAGCAGCAGGCAGCCCCGCTCTTGCGATCATGGACATCCGACTGGCGGATCGCACGGATGGCATCCAAGCGGCGGTCGAATTGTACGCCACCCTCGGCGTCCGCTCGATCTTCGCCTCCGCCCACGCCGATCCCGAAACGCGCAAAAGAGCTGCGGCGGCCTCGCCGATCGGCTGGTTGCAAAAGCCCTACCTGGCGGACGCCTTGATCAAGCTGGTCAGACAGTTTCTCAACGAATAGTCGGCCTCGCAGGACGGCGAGATCGTGTGAGCGAAACGAATCCGTCGCTAGGCACTGTGTTATTGAGATCGTCAAGCTCAGACTTCGACGAAGGAATACGAGAGCGACGGTTTTGGATTGTGGCTCGGGGCTGCGAGGCGGGAGAGCAATTGAATTGCTCTCCCGCAAACGATCAGGCGGCTTCGGCGGAGAGCCGTGCAAATAGCGGCTTCAGGCGGGGATGACGGGCCGCCGGCGGCGCGTGGATCTCGACGATTCGGCCAGATTTCGTCTCGCGCCGGAGCCATTCGCTAATCGTCTCAGCGCTGGTGTGATCCATGTAAAACAGGTGTTTGCCAATGATATTGACTTTGCGGCCGTCGGGTAGCCCTTCGAACGTGCTGAGTAACGCCGGCACGTCCCTGCAGGTGACCGCTCCGCGCAAACGGACATGAATTTCGTCGTCGACCTCAGAGTGCCTGATCACAAGCTTTCGGCGCAGATAGGGGAGAATTTCCAGAATCGACAGCGCAAGGCCGAGCGCCACGCCGACCAGCAAATCTTGCAGGACGACCATGGCCACCGTCACTGCCCAGATTCCGACCGGCACGAGACCATGGTGCTCGAACAAGTGACGCACATGGTGGAGACTGATGAGCCGCCAGCCGGTGACCAGGAGTACAGCGGCGAGCGCCGTCAAGGGCACCATTGCCAGCACCCCCGGCAGAAGCGCCACCAGGGCCAGGATCCATACGCCATGCAATATTGCCGAGGTGCGCGTGCGGGCTCCGGCCTGGATATTGGCTGATGAGCGGACGATGACACCGGTGATGGGCAATGCCCCGAGCAATCCGCAAAGACCGTTACCGACGCCCTGGGCGAATAGTTCCTTGTTGAAGCGAGTACGCTTTCCGTCGTGCATCCGGTCGACGGCCGCCGCCGAGAGAAGGGTTTCGGCGCTGGCAATGACGGCAATCATCAGGGTCAGCAAGACGATGCCCGGTTGCGCGAGCTGGGCGAAATTCGCGGCCGTCGGTAAGGTTATGCTCTCCACCAGAGAGGCAGGCACTTCCACGCGGGCAATCGGAAGTTCAAGCCCGGTCGTCAGCGCCGTCGCGGTAGCAACACCTACCAAAGCTCCGGGGACCAGTGACAGTGATTTCGGGCGAAATTTCTCCCAGCACACCATCGCAAGGAGGGCGATGAGACCAACTAATAGCGCGACCGCCTCGGTGGTGACGCTGGCGCCCGTTAGCCGGCCGACGCTCTCGTCGATAGCTGTGATATTCTCAATGCCGCCCGCTGCAGGCTTGGCACCCATCAGCACATGGATCTGTCCGAGGATGATCAAAATGCCGATCCCGGCCAGCATGCCATGAACGACGGCCGGCGAAATTGCTCTGAACCACGAGCCGATCTTGAGGAAACCCGCAAGAATCTGCAGGAGGCCGACGATGAGCAGCACGGGACCCAGCATGGCTACGCCGTACTCTTCGACGAATCCGAAAACGATGACCGCGAGACCTGCGGCAGGCCCGGAGACCTGAAGAGGCGAGCCTGCCAACAGGCCAACGACCAAGCCGCCGATGATACCGGAGATCAGGCCCATGGCTGCGGGCACCCCGGAGGCGATCGCAATTCCCAGGCAGAGCGGAATGGCGACAAGGAAAACCACCAGAGACGAAGCGAGGTCGCGCGCGAGTGCGGAGCCGTTGGTTATCATGGCACTACTCCCCGGCAAGTGTTGCGGCGACCCGCGGCATGACATGCGGGTGGTCGCGACCTGTAATTGCGACCGGCAGCGGCTCGCCCTCCTGCACCTCGGTAAACCTCGCCAATGCCCCGTCATAGACTTGGACCTCACCCGTCCCGATATCGAAGAACCAGCCGTGCAGCGTGATCTCGTTTGTGGCAAGCTTCGCGGCCACCGACGGATGGGTCTTTAAATGGTCGAGCTGCACGACAACGTTTTCCATTGCTACCGCACGCACGCGGTCAGTTTCGGAGAGATCATCGGGATAGGCTTGGCAAACAATTGAATAGGCGGCGTGGCTGTGCCGCAGCCAGGCTGCGACATTCGGCATTGGTGCCAGCATTTCCGGGTGGCACAGCCCTTTCATCGCTCCGCAATCGGAGTGACCGCAGACGACAATGTCGCTGACGCCGAGCGCCAGGATGGCATATTCGATCGCGGAAGAGACGCCGCCATTGAGGGTGGAGAAAGGGGGAACGATGTTGCCGGCATTGCGGCAGACGAAGAGATCGCCGGGACCGGACTGCGTTATCGTTTCCGGCATCACGCGGCTGTCGGCACAAGATATCATTAGGGCGTGTGGCTGCTGGCCTTCACGCGCCAGCTTGCCGTAAAGGGCCGAATGATTGGGAAATACGGCGCCACGAAAACTGGAGATACCTTTCAGGAGATCACCCATATATCGGATCCTCTTTCTGGCCGGACGTCGGACTGGGAAGTTGTCTCTCATCCGGCGGGTTGCAGAAGCGATCTGTTCGCACGCGCACAATAAGGGGCACAGCGAGAGCAAGAGAAGGGGCTCGCAGAATATTGCATCGCAACATTTTTTGATCGAGAAGTGATCTGGCTGATTGCAACTCCCGATACCGATCTCACCGTTGAGAGTTCCAAAGGCGGTGAACCGCGCCGGGTTTGCCGGAGGCTCCAACTTCTGAGAAAGTGGAGCCTCCGGCAAACCCGGCGCGGTTCAGTCACAGGATCTCTCTGTGTCTGAAGTACTTTACTCACCGGAGAAGGGTGGTTGCCTTTATATAGTGTGATGCGCTCGGACTTCCTGAATTCGGTGTTTTAATTTCGCGCAGCGCCTGTGATTCAGGCTTGCTAAGCGGCCAGCCGCCGCAGCGTCCGAGCGAGATCGTCGACATCGTAAGGTTTGGAGAAGAACACTCAGCACTCAGGGAGGTCGTCCCTGCCGATCGTCACCCTCCCCGACACGACGATGATCCCGATGAGCGGCCATCTTTCGCGGACTGAAGCGGCCAGCGCCAGGCCATTCATCGTACCCGGCATCTCGATGTCAGTCAGGACGACGGCGATGTCGCTCCTGCCTTCCAAGATGAGGACCGCATCATCCGCATTCGTCGCCTCGAGCGCTTCCAGTCCGACCGCTTTGACGACGTCCACCGTCATCATCATGAGCAGGGGCTCGTCTTCGACGACGAGAACTACGTGTCTTCCGTGAGGATGCGTCATGCCATCTTACCGTGGATCATAACCGTGAGCCTTCGCACTTCAGTTTGGCTCCCGAACGTCCGTGACTTCGAGCGCCCCTCGTGACATGAGCGGTCGCCGGGTGTACGTCAGGTGATCGCATGCCGTGAGAAAGGCGATGCCCGATCGCATCCTGCTCCTCGTAGCGTGGTTGGAGGATAACGCGCCGTCGATGGCCATCGTCGATCCCCACCTCTCGGACGGTCTTTGCAGTGCGGTGGTTCGTCATCTCGCCAGGGGGCAAGTTCCCTTTGTCGTATATTCGGGCGAACCCCGTTCGCTAATTGACGAAGAGCCGGCGTTCGGAAATGACGAACACCTTTCCAGGCCGGCCATGCCGGACGATGTGATAGCGGCAGTCAGGCGCGCGCTTGCAGCGGTGTGAGGACGCCCGCGGCTTCTAAACGGCGGCGCCTAGACGACGGCCTGACCGACTCCATTCTCGCGGATGGATCATCGCGCTTCGCCTCCACATGGAAACCATCCAGACCGCTTCGTGAAGTGCCAGGAGCGATGGAGGATGTCCCACGCGACCGTGGCGAAGGCGCTTCTCGTGGTAGCCGACGCGGCATAATCGCCGCCCATCGCGTAAGGCCCCCGCGATTGGAATGTTGGCGCTCCGCCCTAATTTGATGTCGACGTCAAGGAGGAGAACAGCATGACGACTATCACCTATCATGTCGGCGAGCACGACGGCGGCTTCGGCTACCGTCTGGGAGACGTCTGGTCGGAGACCTATCCAGACCACGATAGCGCGCTCGCTGCCGCAAAGTCGGCGGCCCAGCGTCAGCACATTGAAGGCCGCGATGCCGAAATTTCATATCAGCTCGCCGATGGTCGGTGGCAGACGGAACATGCCGATGGCGGCGACCGCCCCGATACGGAAGTTCTCGACGACGAACAGGGGAACGGGTGAAGGGCGTCCGTGATGAGCGTCCTGCCAGGATCCTGCCTCAGCGGTAATGTGCGCATTGCCGTCCGCGGCGACCCAAAACGGATCGGCATCTGTCACTGCACGGACTGCCGGCAGGAGAGCGGCTCCGCATTCACCTATTTCGCCATATTATTGCGCGTCGGGTGGGGTGCAGCGTGTACGACCCATCGGTGACGTGAATTTGCCAGATACGGTCGAAGATGCTGCGAGCTGGCTATGTTCGAAGCCTCGACAACCCCCACAATCGCATCATCTCTGCGGGGGCTGAGATTTCTACCGGGATCACGTAGGGGTCTCCAGATCGTAGCGCAGTGACGCTCTTGCGCTTCTTGATCGGAAGCCCGTGGCCCATGTTGCTGACCGAATAGAGGGCCACTTTCAGCTCGCTTTTGACTTTCCACGACTGCAACCTGCCCCAGGGTTTATCCTCCAAACGGCCGCTATTTTCTGCAATGCCTTGGACTTCGAGCCACTGAGCAACACACGCGAGCGCATTGACGGGCTTGACCACCCGGTCTTCCATGCCCTGCCAGATGGTTATCGCAGGCCATGACTTGGCTTCTGGGGAAATCTCAGCGATGGCTCTTCCCCATCCGCCTGGCGGCGGCGTCGCACCTGACTTCATCGCGCGCAGGGCGGACATCGCGTCGCGGGCAGATCCGAATGGCATGCCGGCGATGATCGCTGCGCCTGCAAACAATGAGGGATAGTTCGCAACAAGTGCGCCCGTCATCGCCCCGCCGGCGGACAGCCCCGCGACGAAGATCCTCGACCGGTCGATGCGATGTCGCTCGCATATGTGTTCGACCATCTGCTTGATTGAACGCACCTCACCGCGGTCTCGGGCGACCGCGCTTGGTCGAAACCAGTTGAAGCAATTTTGCGAATTGTTTGCTCTCTTCTGTTGCGGATAAAGAAGAGCGAAACCCCGGTCTCTCGCGAGCTTGGAGAAGCCTGCCGCGACATCCAGGCTTTCGGGATTCTGATGGCAGCCATGAAGCAAGACGACAAGTGCAGGGTTCTTCGGCAGCCGCGTCGTCGGGACGAAGGATTTCATCACCAGGCGGCCCGGATGGCTTCCAAACGCGGTTGTCTCGACCAAAACCGGTTTCGCGGGGCGGGATGTGGAGGTTGTGCGTTTCGGTTTGGTTCGGGTCGCTTCGACAGCTTTCCCGATCAGCTTGCCGATTTTCTTTTGGACTCTGAGGGCCTTTACTAGCGATCTGCCGAAACTGAACTTCATACGTCAAGGTCCTCAACCTGCGATAGGAGCGTTCGCAGACCGGCTGCGGGGCGTCGCGCCTGCGTACTGCTCGGTTCGCGGCTCTCGACGTGTCCCTTTGGAATGCACCATCGGCGGCTGCGGCTGCCGGTCCAATCCACTGGTAGGGGAACCACGCGGGACCATCGTTGTTCCCTAGACCTTGGCTTTCCTGCCAGCGTCGCTAGAAGAAAGCGACTTGGTCGTCACAGAGACAATGTTTTCATCAAGCCACTTCGCCATTGCCTTCTTCTTCAGCACGATTTGCTTGGAAGGGAGCGCTGGTGGCGCCGTAACTGCCGGCGTCGACGATAGTCAGCCGCGATTTGAAGGCCGCCGATTCGCAGGTCTCGAAAGCGATTTCGCGATGAGTCCTTCGCCGGAAGACAGTGCGCCGGGCTCGGGGCGTGCGTGATGAGCGAAGATCGCGTCGGTGCTGCCTGCAGTAGTCAAGTTGTCCGCGTTCCTCCCACGCTGGATTCGCGTTGGCCTTATGCCGCGACGCGGCTATGGTTAGCATGAGAGATTTTTGCGAACCGATATTCCTACGCCGGTGGCGGTGGAGACTGGCCAGCGACAAGGCAGACATGTCTATCCAACGTACGAGCTTTTATGTCATGCTAGCGCTGGTGACGATCGCGTTCATCTGGCTGCTTATCCCCTATTACGCGGCGGTCTTCTGGGCGGTGATACTTGCAATCATCTTCTTTCCAGTACACATGCGACTGGCGCGTTTGCTAGGGGGCCGCCGCAGCATCGCTGCCCTGCTGACGGTGCTGATGTGCATCGGTCTCGTCATCGTGCCGGCATTGGTTATTCTCGCTTCTCTCATCCAGGAAGGCACCAGTCTTTACCAACGGATAAGCAGCAACGAAATCGACCTCAATGGCTATCTGGTCCGGATTCAGAATGCGTTGCCCGGCTTCATCGACAACTGGCTGAACTCATTGAAGCTGGGCGGCTTCGCAGAACTTCGCGCGAACATCTCCTCAGGCGCAGTACAGGCAAGCCGGTCTGTCGCCGGCCGCCTGCTGAGTTTTGGTCAAAACGCGCTGCAGTTCTTCATCAGCTTCGGGATCATGCTTTATCTGCTTTTCTTCCTCTTCAGGGATGGCACTGACCTCGGCCGGACGATCCGACATGCAATCCCTCTCAACGACGACTATACCCGCCAGTTTCGCGACAAGTTTTCCGCTGTCGTTCGGGCAACCGTCAAAGGGAATATCATCATTGCTATGATCCAAGGAACGATCGGAGGCCTGGCATTCTGGGCTCTGGGAGTCGAGGCCGCCCTGTTGTGGGGCGTCACCATGACGTTCCTGTCGATGCTGCCCGCAATTGGAGCAGCACTTGTATGGGTCCCAGCCGCCATCTGGCTAGTTCTCACGGGTGCCTGGTTGAAAGCATCGATCCTGGTTCTCATCGGCGTATTTGTCATAGGGCTAATCGATAACCTGCTGCGTCCGCCACTGGTGGGCCAGGGGACGCGGCTGCCCGACTATGTGGTGTTGATCTCGACGGTCGGCGGTATCTCCCTGTTCGGCATCAATGGTTTCGTCATTGGCCCCCTGATTGCCGCCTTGTTTATCGCGGCATGGTCGCTTTTCGCCGAACAGCAGAGCGCTGAAAGAGCAAAGTCCACGGATATAAAATGACAGTTCCACAGGTTCCCGGCACTTTGGGACGGGAGTGAAAACGCGCAGGTGGTCGGAGAGCTCGCGAGCCTGTGTGATAGATGTGGTGGCTCGGCTAATGCCGATGCCCTGACTCGAGAGCACTCATGTCGAAAATCCGTATCCACCATCGCACGATTTATCACTACCGATATGCGGTCAATCTCAGGCCTCACCGGCTGATGTTGAGGCCCCGCGAGAGCCCCGATCTCCGGCTGCTGTCGCATGAGGTCTCGATAACACCACAGGCCCAGGTCAGTTGGGCGATCGATGTATTCGGCAACGCGGTTGCCACCGCGGTTTTCGGCGAAATGACCGATGTCCTGTCCGTTGATAGCGTCGCGCTGGTCGACCTTATCGCCGCAGCATGGCCGGTCTTTGCTATTGCAGGCTCCGCCCTCACCTTTCCATTCCGCTATTCGGCCGAGGAATGGACGGATCTCGGCGCGCTGACGGCTCGGCAGTATACCGACCCGTCCCAGCAACTTCAGCGGTGGGCACAGGGATTTGTCGCAAGCAATTCGACAGACACGCTCTCGCTTCTGAAGGACATAAGCGCTGGGGTGTCGTCATCGATCTCCTATCAAAGCCGCGAGGCGGAAGGCACACAGACGCCGACCCAAACGCTGGACCGCCGTTGGGGATCATGCCGTGACTTCGCGGTGCTGTTTGCTGAAACTGTCCGTTGTCTGGGCTTTGGAGCCCGTATCGTGTCGGGATACCTGTTCAATCCCGATCAAATATTGCTCGGTTCGCAGAATCAGGGCTCGACCCATGCCTGGGTCGAGGTATTCGTTCCTGGCGCCGGATGGATCACGTTCGATCCGACCAACCGCAGCATGGGCGGGGCCAATCTCATCCCTGTCGCCGTCACCCGCGATATCGCGCAATCCGTTCCCGTCGCAGGCAGCTTCGTCGGTGCGTCCGATGCATTCATATCGATGGACGTGGAGGTCGAGGTGTCCGCGTGAGCTTCGCAGCAGCCCTATGAGGATTTGAGTCGTCTAGCCATTCCGGAGCACGACCTTAACGAGATTGTCTTCCATCACCATCGGAACGCCGGCCTCGACCTCGAGGTAAAGCCGATCGATAGTGGCCGCCAGCGGTTCGCCGGTGGCGATCATCTCATGGATGAAATTCTGCAACTCGAGGATCATCGGTTCATCTCTATGGGAGGAAAACAGCTCAACAAGGTGGCCTTCAGATGAGGTTGCCTGCTATCGATCCAAGCGAGAACCATCAGGCCGGCGGCTCGCCAAGCAGGCGAACGTTAAACATGATCCCTTACTAAATGCTGCTTATTTTATCGGAACCGGAACCAAGTTATCGCCGGGAGGTTGTATCACCGCCCCTCCTCCTCGATCTGCCGAATACCGCTACTTTGGGTTCAGTGATCTGAAAGTTATGAATATGAATAAGGCCATTACAACATCCATCGCGATCGCCTCGATGGTATGCGTCAGTGTGGGCATCGTTCATGCTGATGCGTCCGCTTTCCTGCAGCCCCTTGCCGGCAGTTGGAGCGGTAAGGGTACAGTAAAGGTGCGCATTAATGCACCAACGATCAATGTCACCTGCAGCTTCAAGTCGGACACGACTGCAAGTTCGCTTGCACTTGATGGGCGCTGCACTAGCCTCGTCGTTTTTTCCCGGGTCATTAGCGCCGATCTCAAGGCGACAGGTGATTCCTATACTGGATCCTATGTCGGCGCCGGCACTGGCACTGCCCGCCTTGGGGGCAAGCGCGAGGGTGACGCCATCAACCTCGGTATAAACTGGGCAAGAAACGTAAACGGCGATCGACGCGCCCAGATGACGATCGAAAAAGTCGGAGCGTCGGGAATGCGGCTGACGACCGTCGATACCGATCCCACAACTGGCAAATCAGTGGTCACAAGCCGAATTGACCTGCGTCGGAACTGACCATAGCGTGCCCGGTTGTGGAGCGTTCACCGCTCTGCGGTTTCCACTCTGCGCTGGTCGTTTAATGGACAGCGTGCGCCGTTTGCTTTCGACGGGCGCGGGACCTTCGGCCGTCGATCCATCTCATCGCCGGGGTGACTGCGATACCGTGGACAACGATTGACGTGAGAACGATAAGGAGGACCGTTGCCCAGACGGTCTCGACATGCTCGAACTCCGCTTGGCCCGTTGCGTATGCCAGGTAGTAGATCGATCCCAGGCCCCTGATGCCAAACACAGCGATGATGAGGCTTTCGCCCGGCGGATGTCCGGAGCCGATCAGACTCAGCCAGCCAATGATCGGCCGGACAAATGCGATCGCCAGGAGGGCGACGACCGCGACCCGCCAATCAATTCCCCCGAGGAGCTGACCGCTTGCCGCGATTGAACCGAGGCAGACAAGGAGGACCATCATCAGCAAGCGTTCTATCTGCTCGGCGAAATCATGAAGCTGCTCGTGAAAATCGTGGTCTCGTTCACTCGCTCTGAACGCGATCGCCGCGAGAAACACGGCGACAAAGCCGTAGCCACCGATCAGCTGAGTCAACCCATACGTGGTGAAGGTCATTCCAAGAGCGACGAAGCCGTCCTGCGTTTTTGCGAGGCTGCTTCCCATCATCCTGAACGACAAAAAACCGAAAGCCTTCCCCAGCGCCCATCCCATAAAGCCGCCGGCGGCCAGTCTCCAGAACACATCCAGAAATGCCCAATGTTGCAAAAGGGAGACGCCCTCCTTCACGGCAAGCGCCAGGGCGATGGCAAGGTGGACGAACGGGAAGCTCAAGCCGTCGTTAAGCCCCGCTTCGGAGGTGAGGGCAAAACGGACCTCGTCCTCCTCTCCTGTCTGCGGTGGCCCGACCTGCACATCGCTGGCGAGCACTGGATCGGTCGGGGCAAGGCAGGCTGCGCGGCGACAAACAAGGTGAGACTCAGCGTCAATCAGGATGAGACTCGGCGGCGGGGGTGTGACGAAGGGAGGGCGTAGCCCGACCGGAGTTACACCCCCGCCGCGGCGCAATTTTTCGGCGTCT
>NZ_LWBS01000005.1 GCF_001652265.1 Rhizobium leguminosarum | reverse complement strand
GGCTCAACATCGAGACCTGCGTAACGCCGCCATGCAAATCTGGAACAAAATCGCGTGTGTCGCCGCAGCCTGACAGCCGTCCCGGCCAGCTATCGCTGCATCAATCCGCTGATAACTTTACAGTGCCCGACTAATACCGTTCATCGCGGTCCCGATCATCGGTGTGGCGTCCTATTACCACGGCGGCGGTGTTGAATTCAGTGGTTGGTGAGACCGGCGTGGAGAACGGCGAGGGTGGCGTGCATGTTCTCGTCCTCGGTGGAGAGATGCGCGTAGGCGAGCTCTTGGAAGGCCGTGATGGCTTCGACCTTGTTCCACCCGCTGGTTACCGCAAGATCGACCACGTGTTGGAATGTGGCTTCCAGGGCGGCCTGACAATCGAGGTCATGGTCGGGGTAGGGTGTGAGGCGCCGGGGCTTAGGGATCATAATGGTTCCTCTTCCGTTCCAGAAGCGATAGCCCTAGCGCAGGTGAGGAATCTTGTCGAGATGGCGGCGTCACTAAGCGGTTAGCTGACCCTTATGTTTTCGCGCAGGAAGGCGGTCACCGCGACAGCGGCCTGATCCAACCAGCATGCCGAAAGCTTACTTGATCGAGTTAACCTGACATCACCGTCCATGGATATCAGCTCAATCCGGAGTCGTAACCTGCCAAATGACTCAATCTGCCGGAGGGCAGTTTCGGCACCGCATCGAACGCGAACCAGTCTGGATCCTGGGTGTTGTATGTCGCCATACAGTTTGGCGTTTCCCAAACCTCTACTCGCAGGAGATGTGCGCGGTTATGGCTTCGGAACCTAACGCGGGGTGCCAGCCTATCGAACCAATGCTTCGCGAGGTTCTCCGCAGTTGGCACGCTCGCCAGCAAAAGTGTCTTGCCGAATGGACCTTCGATCAGCTTTTGACCGGCATGGGTCACCTCGTCACGGTATTTCCGCAGAACCGCGGCGGCCTTGGCTTCAGATGCGTTTTCGGGGAGAAAGGAGCCGATCCAGGGATCGTCTACCCAAATCATCATGCCATGATCGCAGCAGGCATCGATCTCGGCCATCATTTCGTCCTTCAAGAAACCGAAATCGAGGACCATGCCAGTCTGCTCCCCGTCGCCACACAGGGGGCCCACGCAAGTCGCGGCAATCTTATATCGATGACCGTGCAAGTTATGGCATTTCGACTCGTGGTGCGGGATACGGTGGGCCGCATCGATACCGATTTCACGCGTGATCAAATGATATTCCTGCATGGTTTCCCCACTGCGCTAGGATTCACGACATCTTCGAGACCATTCTCGCATTGCAATTTTAAATATGCAACCATTGACAATAATCGTTTAGCCTGTATTTTTTTCAGGCGCTATCGGAGCAAGCGCACAATTATATTCATGCGTTGGCACAGGTAGGAGGGGCCCCATGGATCTTTGGCTGGGAAAGCGGCTTCTGCAATTGAGCTGGGAGGAATTCGGCAACTCCGTCGATATTCTCTACGAACGGATATGCCAGGACGCGGTGAAGCCGGACGCGGTGGTCGCGTTGGCGCGAGGCGGGCTGCCGCTGGCAACCGCGTTGGCGCATAGGCTGGAACTGCACGACATCCGGGTGATTTCCGTCACCCGAAACGCCGGCGACGAACGCTATGCCGAGCGTGGAGCGCCCAAGATAGCTTGGGTGGGGCCGGCGAAAGACGACTGGTCCGCTCGCCATTTGCTGATTTGCGACGACATCGCCGGCGATGGCGGTACCTTGACCGCCATCCTTGGGCAACTCCGCGAGATGGGCGCGAAATCCATCCGATCCGCAACTGTTGTTTGCAACGTCAACTGTCAAAATCGTCCCGATTATTGGGCGATAGAATCCGACGATTGGGTTGTTTTCCCGTGGGAAAGCCAGAAAGCAGTGATGGATGGACCCGTCGAGCCGCTTGTTGTCGCCTCGCAGTCGAGCTTGGGCCAGCGAAGCGCTGACGAGGCTCCGGTGCGCAGATGATTAGGGCTGTGATTTTCGATCGGGACGGGACTTTGCTGGATTTCTCGGGGATGTTCCTGGCATTCGTTGACGATCTGCATGTCCGGCAATGTTTATCCGTACCCAGCGACCGCGATCATGTGTTGAGTCTGGACTATTGGCACAGCATTGAGAAAGGGCGGACGATCGGCGACATTCTGGTGATGGATCATCTGGATCGTATCCCTCGGTCATATATGGAGCAGGCACAGTTTTTTCCCGGCACATCCGACGTTATCCGCACCTTGAGCAATGGCGGAATGCGACTTGCCATCGCCAGCGCCTGGGTCGCCACCGACCAGACGAAATGTCTGCTGGTGCGGGAGCAGGTTGCCGATTGCTTTGAATCGGTTCTGACACGTGACGACCTTGGGGCGGAAGCGATCGCGGGCACACCCAGCAGCCTGGAGGTGAAACTCGCGCTTGTGCAGCGAATCCTCAAAGAGCTGGAAATGGATCCGCGGGAAGTTGCCATCGTGGGCGACGCGCCGATCGATATACAGGCAGGTAAGGCGCTCGCCATGCGAACAATTGCTGTTCGGACAGGCAATTTCAGGTTCTTGGGCAATCACTTGGAGGCGCTGGCGCCAGATCACGTCGTGGCGAGCGTCGCGGAATTGAGGGCGAGTGAACATCTAACTTGATCTGGCGATCGGGGTTTGGTGGACGGCAAGTTTGCCAACGGGATTTTCAGAGGCAACATGAGGAGGGTAGTGCCATGTCAAAATCGAAAGCCGTCGTTTTGTTGAGTGGAGGATTGGATTCCGCGACGACTTTGGCCATTGCAAAGCAGCAGGGCTTCGACCTGTATGCATTGAGCTTCCGGTATGGTCAGCGCCATGTCGCCGAGCTTGAGGCGGCCAAGCAAGTTGCCGCCGAAGCAGGCGTCAGGGATCATATGATCGCATCGATCGATTTGCGCCAATTTGGCGGGTCGGCACTGACGCAGGATATTGACGTTCCCAAGGGTCGGGCGACCTCCGAAATGAGCGAGGGAATTCCGGTCACCTATGTGCCCGCACGCAACACGATCTTCCTGTCGTTCGCATTGGCTTGGGCAGAGGTGCTGAAGGCCCCCGACATCTTCATCGGCGTCAACGCGTTGGACTATTCCGGTTATCCGGATTGCCGGCCGGAATATATCGACGCTTACGTCCGCATGGCCAATCTGGCGACGAAAACAGGCGTAACCGGCGAAACGACCTTGAAGATTCATACACCGCTCATTCAGATGACGAAGGCACAGATCATTCGGCGCGGCACGGAACTGGGGGTTAAGTACGGACTGACCCACAGTTGCTACGACCCAACGGTAGAGGGGCTGTCCTGTGGGGAATGCGATTCCTGCCTGCTCCGGCTGAAAGGGTTCAGCGAGGCTGGTTTGAAGGATCCGGCGCGTTACGCCCAACGCGGTGCCGCCTGATGCGAGACGCAGATGGGCCATCCTCGGAGGTGCTTTTACCCGTCGGCGCGATGTTGGTGGCACGCGCCTGGCGGGATCCATTGTTCGAACATCGACTTTTGACCAACTCTGGAGATGTCCTGACGGAATACGGGGTTGCGCTGGAGGATGGTACGATCCTGACGGTTCTGAAGAACGAACCACGAGTACACCATGCCGTCGTATGCACATTGTGCTCCTGTTATCCCACGAGCTTGTTGGGTCCGGCACCTTATTGGTATCGCAGCGCCGAATATCGGCGACGAATGGAAACGGATCCCCGAGGATTTTTGTCCCAGCAGTTCGGATTGAATATTCCCGACGAGACCGAAATCCGAGTTTATGATTCGACGTTCCGTCATCGTTACCTGGTCCTGCCCCTTTTGCCCGAAGGTTTCGAGAAGCTGGGCTTGGAGGAAATGGCCCTTTTGGTCACTTTGGACAGTTTGATCGGAACCGGTATCGCAGGGGCAGAAACCAGCTGGCATTCCCGTCCGTTCGGCGGCGACGCCAAATGGCATACCGATCATCGGCTGGAGGGCAGAATGCTGGTGAGAGACGCTCCGACAGGGGATCCATTCCATGAATGTCCCCCTGCCCACGACTGCGAGCACATCCATGACCCCAACCTCGAAGAGCGGAATAGATCATGACGTCAGACATCATTCCCCTAGGACTGTCTTTCGACGATGTTTTGCTGGTCCCGCAACGTACGCGCGCCCGGAGCCGCAAGGACATCGATATTTCCAGTCGGGTAACGCACCGAAGAAGACTTGCGGTGCCGATTTTATCCGCCAATGTGCCCTGGTGCACGGATGCCCGGATGGCCATTGCCATGGGGCGGCTTGGAGGGCTTGGCGTTCTCCATAGAATGATGCCGATCAAAGACCAGGTGACCGCGATACTGAATGTCAAAAGCGCCATGATCGACCCGGCGACGGCACACACGGCAACGCAGTCGGTCGATGGTCGCTTGTTGGCGGCTGCGGCTATCGGCGCAAAGGCGGAAGCGTTGGAGCGTGCTGCCGCTCTGGTCGAGGCAGGGGCCGAAATCCTCGTCTTGGATATCGCTCATGGACACGCAGACTACGCGATAGAAACGGTTGCGCGCCTCAAGGACCGGTATCCCGCCGTCGAAGTGATCGCCGGGAATGTCGCGACGGCGGAGGGAACCCATGATTTGATTGAAGCGGGTGCCGATGCCATCAAGGTTGGTATCGGGCCTGGCGGCATATGCACGACGCGATTGGTGGCAGGGGCGGGTGTGCCTCAGCTGACAGCGGTGCGCGATTGCGTGGCGGTGGCGCGCGCACACGATGTTCCTGTGATCGCCGACGGGGGTATACGGGGATCAGGGGAAATAACGAAGGCCTTGGCGGCCGGCGCGTCAACGGTAATGCTGGGAAGCATCCTGGCCGGCGCAGAGGAAAGCGCGGCCTTCACGGTTGAGCGCGACGGCCGACGCTACAAGATTTCGACCGGCTTTGTTTCCCTCGGCGTGAACCTGACCATACGCTGGACAGAAGGTGATTTGGTTTTCGACGATGAAATTGCCGATTACGAACCAGAAGGTGTCGAAGCGACCTTTGAATACCGCGGCCCGCTTATGCAGGTGGTGCGGTCCCTTTCCAATGGTTTGCGATCCGGGATTTCATACTGCGGCAGCATGGATATCGCCGAAATGCATGAAAAGGCGCGTTTCGTCCAGATCACTGGAGCCGGCATTGCTGAAAGTAAACCGCATGCAATCGGCCTGGTTCAGCAAATTCAGCCCAATTATCGCGAGCAATTTCTTCGGGAGGCTGCGGCTGCCCGGGCAATAAAATCGACGCAAACGGTGGAGTTTTCGCCATGAAGGGCAAGAATAAACTCAGACGTCAGGAATTGACCGACGGTCGCGAACTTTGGATCCAGGAGGTATTTTATACGCTGCAAGGCGAGGGGCCGTTCAGCGGACAGCCCAGCGTTTTCGTGCGCACCTGCGGCTGCAATCTCAAGTGTTTCTGGTGCGATACCGATTTCGAATCCTCCACATGGCGACCGAGCCTGGACGAGTTGCTTGAGACAATCGAGAACATTCGTCCGTCGTTTTGCGATTTGATCGTCATCACGGGCGGTGAACCTTTCCGGCAAAATATCGCTCCGCTGGTCGAAACCTTGTTAGGGCGAGGGTTGCGTGTTCAAATCGAGACCAATGGAACCTTATGGATCGAACTGCCGGAAAGCGAACGCTTGACCATTGTGTGCAGCCCGAAAACCCGTGGGTTGCATCCGGATATCGTGCCCCGCATCTCCGCTTATAAATACGTTCTGTCTGTCGACGAGGTCGATGCGGAGGATGGATTGCCGGCACGATCCACGCAAAAGGAAAACTATGTCATGCGGCTATTTCGCCAGAAAAAAGCGGTGGCGCCGATCTATGTCATGCCGCGCGACGATGGCGACGAGAATTTGAATGAACGCAATCGCGCCCTTTGTGCTGATATCGCGATGCGCCACGGCTATACGCTGTGCCTTCAGACACATAAGATGTTAGCTTTACGGTAGGAACCATGGCTTTCGCTCGGTTCCTTGAGTTGCTGAAAGACGCTCGGGGATGAGCCTCACAGCTCGGCAAAAGCGCGCGCAAAAATGAAATCGACATTCGCCAAATAGCAGGCGGGATCGGTGGCCACGTCAATCTCCTCCACGGATATGTGGGTCGTCAATTCTGGCTCCAGGAGAGCCGCGTCCCTGAAAGTCATGCCCTGATCTACCGCGCGGGCCGCGGCCTGTTGAACCATTGCATAGGCGCGTTCGCGGCTGAGGCCTGCATCGATCAGGGACAGCAAAACTCGCTGCGAGGCGAAACCACCCCGCATGGCGTCCAGGTTTGCGCGCATTCTATCGGGTCGAACCTCTAGCCCGCGCATAATCCCGCTCAGGCGCGCAAGTGCGAAATCGCACAGGCTGAATGCATCGGGCAGGGCCACGCGCTCAACTGACGAGTGGGACATATCCCGTTCGTGCCACAGCGCGATATTCTCCAAGACGGGCATCGCCGACGCGCGGATAAGTCTCGCGAGGCCGGTCAGATTTTCAGAGAAAATCGGGTTGCGTTTATGGGGCATGGCCGAGGAGCCCTTTTGCGTCGCTGAAAAACCTTCCGCAACCTCTTCGACTTCCTGCCGCTGCAGATGGCGCAATTCGGTCGCAAGACGTTCTATCGCGCCCGCCAGGATCGCCAGGCCGGTCATTACCGAGGCATGCCTGTCGCGCGCGACTGCCTGGGTTGCCACGGTTTCCGGCGTAAGGCTCAACGCGGCGGCGACGAAGTTTTCGACGCGAGGGTCGATGGTGGCATAGGTGCCGACGGCGCCCGCCAGTTTGCAGACCGCCATTTCCCGTCTGGCTTCGGCAAGGCGACGCGCACTGCGTCGGAATTCGGCAAAGAAACCGGCAAGTTTTAGCCCAAAAGTCGTCGGCTCGGCGCCCCTTCCATGGGTGCGGGCAAGGCATAGGGTCCCACGATGTTCTTCCGCCAGTTGGCGGAGCGTGTTCGTGAGATCGTCGATCTCGGCAAGAAGGAGATCTATCGCTTGGCACGTCTGCACGGCAAGCGCCGTATCGAGCATGTCCGAAGACGTCATTCCGTAGTGAATAAAGCGCCCCTCTATGCCGACCTGTTCGGAGACGGATGTCAGGAATGCAATAACCTCATGATGGACTTGCGCCTCAAGAACCGCAATCCGCTCCACGTCGACCGTCGCGCGGGAGCGAACGATTTCGGTGGTGCCTGATGGGATCTTGCCGATCGCCTCCATCCCCTCCAAGGCCAGCAATTCGACTTTTAACCACAAGGAATAGCTATGCTCCCGCGACCAAAGCTGCGTCATTTCCATACGGCTGTAGCGCGGGATCATAGGGTATGCCGGCGGTCGACGATGTGATGGGTATCCGGCCCTGTCCCAAGCAGCGTCGCGGGGACGTTGCACGCTTGCTCCAGGCGATCGACGAAGCGGCGCAGATCCGAATTCCAGCGATCCATCGGAAGGTGGTTGCAGCCAGGATCCAGCCAATCCAGATGTGTCACGGCCAATTGCGTTGCACCATTGACGCGGGCGGCATCGGCCGCCAGCTCGAAATCGAACTCGCCGACACGGCGGGGTCTTCCGGTGACAGTCCCGCACTGGATAAACCCCCGCCTTTTTGCCTCATCCGCCGACATTTCGGTTGGGAATGGGCCGGCACCCACGCGGGTTGGAAAGGCCTTGAAGGTCACGATGACATGGTCAACGCGGGTCGGCCCAATCCCGATATCGGCGGCAGCGGTGCTGGCGCAGGAGTCCTTTCCGACGGCATAGGGATAGGTGCCGTATAAGACAGACAAAAGATATCCGTTGGTCCCTTCGATCAACACGTGTTCGCCACGGTCAAGACAGGCATTCGTCTCCTTCGAAACATCAACCAGGAAATCTTGCAGTTGAGGCTCATCGGCGGAACGTCGCGCCCGACGCATGGCGCGATCGGCAAGGCTGGGGCCATGGCCGCTGCCGGTGGAGCCGATCGTCTTCGTCAAATTGGCGTCTCTGACTTCAGCTGCGCGGTGATGTGGCTCGACCAAGGTCGCGCGCGGGTCGATACCGACACGCTTTTCGATACCCAGCCGCGTGATCTCTTCGATCAGAATGTCGCTATTGATCAGGACCCCGGCGCCCAGAAAAAGGCGCGTATTCGGGTTGATAAAGGCGCTGGGCGATTGGCGCAGTTTGTAGTCGCGCCCCTCGTAAACCACGGTGTGGCCGGCGCCCGGGCCCAAACCGGCCCGGCAGGCGACCGAGATTTTATCGGCAACCGCCAGATAGCTGCAAATCTTGCCTTTCGCCTCGTCACCCCACTGTCCGCCGACCACGATGGAACAGGTCATTATAGTCCCCTCGAGCCGAATCCGTCGCAGCGAATGCGCTGATAAAATTCTTGCCGCGTGCGATCGTCCGTCAGGAACGCGCCGGTGAGATGGCTTGTCGTCATCCAGCTGCCCTTCTTCCGGACGCCGCGGCATTTCATGCAAAAATGCTCGGCGTCGATGACACAGGCCGCACCTCGCGGTTTCAAGACGTTGTCAACCGCTTCCGCTATCTCGACGGTGAGGCGTTCCTGGATTTGCAGGCGGCGCGAATAGCCGTCAACCACACGAGCAAGTTTGCTGATGCCGACCACCCGTCCAACCGGCAGATAGGCGACATGCGCATTGCCGATGATGGGAGCCAGATGATGTTCGCACATGGACTCGAACGGAACGTGCCGCAAGACGACCATATCGCGATACCCGGTGATTTCCTCGAAGGTGCGATCCAGAACATCGCGCGGGTCTTCCTCATAACCGGCACAATACTCCTTAAATGCGGTAGCGACGCGTTTCGGCGTATCCGATAATCCTTCGCGGGCCGGGTCTTCGCCAACCCATACCAACAGGGTCCGGATGGCGTCCTCCACCTGTTCTCGGGTTACGTCGCGTTGAAATATGTCTATCTTAGGGGCAATGGTGTCCATGATATCACCTTCATTTGTACGGAGAAAAATCAAAGCGCTGCACCAAGTTCCCGCAGCGCCTTTTCCGCATCGACCAAGCCGTATCCCGTCGCCAGGTTCGGTAGCGGCAGCCCGGCGGGGTTGCCTTCCGCCGAAACGCCATACAGCACGGGTCTCGTGCATCGGGCGATAAGTTCCTTCGCCGCTTTCTGATCCAGGCTCGGTTGAACTTGTTTCAACATTGAGATGACCCCGGAAACCTGCGCAGATCCGGAGGAAGTCCCGCTGATGACGACCCAGCCGTCATCGGGTCGGTCCGTACCGTCACCGTAAGCATAGGGTTTCTCGGCGAAGGCGACGTCGATTTCCGATCCAGGCATGGTCGGCATCATGAGATAGACGCCTTCCGGTTTCATACCGACGAGCCCGCAAAAATCAGGCACGATGCGGCCGGGGAAGAGGCGGCTCTCGTAGCCGCTGGCGTAGCTGGCGGCCTCCAGTGACCCGTCGCGATGAACGAATGAACCGCCCACGGCGATTGTTTCATGCATCTGCTGAGGAAATAGCTTCTTTTCGTTTCCCCCGGCAAACACGACAATTATCCCGTTATTGATGGCGTAAAGCACGGTAAGGGCCACAAGTTTCTGCGCTGCGTCCAAGGGACCATGAGAGGCGGGCATACCCCAGGTGTTTTGGATAATGGCAGGGGCTCGATCAATCGCCATTTTGAATGCGGTGAACGCGTCCTCGCCGGATTGCTTTATCATCGTGACCTTGGCGTTCGGCGCCAAGGACATCAGGCTTGCGCACACCATTGTCCCGTGGCCGACTTCGTCCAATTCCGGTGCTGAGGCGCCGGGCGCGAGAACAACATCCACATGCAAGCCACGGTCTTGAAACCAGGGATGGTTCCACCAGCCGCTGTCGACGACGACTACGTCGATATCTTGCCCACAGATGTTTTTGGCGTGTGCTTCGTTGGCACATAGATTGGTAACGAGGTCTCTCGGGGCGTTCAAGTGATAGTAGTCGACCTGGGGTTTTGGCAGGTGATCGGGATGATTTTCGTCGCTGTCCGAGGGGCCACTATCCGAGGAGGCGCTGTAGCTCTCGATGGGGATCAGGACGACGCCTTCGATCTCTTGCCACCGTTTGTCGATGGGCACGTGCAAGGAGGGATCCGCATTGGCAAATGCAAGACGTGCGCGGCTATGCGGCGCATCCGCGAATCGACACCCGAACGCTTGTATAAATTGCTGCGGCGTCCCTTCGATGGTGATCGAAAAGGGACCGACGTGATGTATGTTGAAACCATTCGTTTCCAGAAGTCCGCTCACCCGACCAATTCGTTCGGCAGCCGCTGGTTTCGGAAACTCCCGCAATTCGCGAACATCGCCCGTCGCCAAGAGTGAACGCTCGGGAGGGGAGATAATAACCTCCGCCGTCACGCGAAAAGCCGCATGGTTTGACCGCGACTGTCCATTTCCGGTGGTGCGTTCGTCGCTCATATCTTTATCACGATCGGCTCGTTGAGTTGTTCGGGTCCGCAAAAGAGGATGTCGAAAACGACTTCGTTTGCATCCATAGCCGTACTCAACACCGTGTCAGGAACGGCGCGCATGGCGGCGATAATTTCCCTGCGGAGTTGATCGCAGCGCTTCCGATGGAGATGCGGCGCGTAGCGAAGTTCCAGCGAAAGCTTAATGGTCACTACGCCGCCGCTCTCTTCGGCTCGGACGGACATGATCGGAAGTGATCCTACAGTGCGATCCTTGGCGGTCCGAACATTGGCGAACCAGTCATAAACACGAATATCGGGGATGGCGGCGAGCGTATTATTGAGCGGTGCCGAAAACAGCAGCCATTCCCGCTTGCCATCCTTCATGCGGGTCAAGGCATTCTTGACGCGCCCCAGGAAGTCAAAAACGACCCGGCCATTCGCCGAGGGAATACGTCGCACCAGATCGCCGTTTTGATAGCGGATCAACGGTTGCATCTGCACGAACGGGTAAAGATTGGTCAACACCAATGCGCCGACCCCCTCTTGGAGTGAGCCCCCGGTGTCGACATCGACAACCTCGCCAATCAGGTGGGGATCCAGAACAAATCGGCTTGTGGGTTCGATGCAGGTGGCACCACCGATGGTTTCGGTCATCGAAAAGCGGATGTTGATGGGGCATTTCCACGCGTCGCGTAGGAACTCGAACATCTGCACGGACAGGAACCCACCGGTCAGGTTGATGCATTCCATACGATACGTGCTAAGGTCCACGCCCTGCTCCAGTAGGTAGCTGGTGAAAAATAGGATATGGTGCCCAAGACCACCTAATATACGAATGCGGCTGTCGTAGCCCTTAAAATGATAGGTCGTATCCAGAACACGACGCGCATCCTGGATCAAAGTGTCGTCCGTTACACCGCTGACGAAACTCATGCCGATGCTCGGCATCGGCACTGCGACTCCATGATAAAAATTAGGGAAAGACAGGCTGAGCGGTTTGGGTCGTCCCGACTTCAAAAACGAGCGGAACATGTGGGAGAAATAGTCATTGATGAAACGCACTTCCTCGAATGACTTATAAACGTCCATTGGTTGGCCCGTTGTGCCCGATGTATGGCAGGTCGAGCGCAATTGAACGTCGTCGGCTATGAACTCTTCGAAATTTTCGGAAATCACTGTTCGGGATATGATTGGCCATGCCGACAGGTCAGGCGCAGCGTCGACTTCATTCGATGGAAGCGATGCATAGGCTGGATTTTTGCCGTAAAATTTCGTGTGCTTGTAGGCGTGGCCCACGGTCCATTTCAGCAGGAATTTTTGAAGGGCGAAAAGAATCAGACGGTTAGCGTCGTGAAACCCTTCGGATGCGCGAAACAGATCCATTAGGGCCGCAGGATCGATTTCCGCAACCGCGTTCAATCGTCCGGTCAGTTCTTCGGCGAAGGTGCGAAGGTCGGTGTGATCACGAGGTTCGATTTCGAGAGAATTGAGCATACCCCACCCATCAAGCGCGATGCACCCGGCTTCGCACCTTGCCAAACTTTGCTTGTATGACCTGAAGTTAAATTTGACGTCGGGCCGGCCTGTTAGTAGGGCCGGCGGACCCCCACCACGGCGGCTTCCCCAGCCGCTTCCATCGCGGCTTCCGCCGCAGCTTCCTGATGGGCTTCGCTCGCGGACTCGCTATTCGCTTCGCCGGCAACTTCCGAATTGGCTTCGGATTGAGCTTCGCTGGCGATTTCCGACGTCAGTTCGAGCGCGAATTTTTTCTGTTCCGCCTCGGGGATCTTAAGCCCGAGATCGGCAATGTACTTTTCTACACCTTCTGCGATGTCCCTCATGACATCCTCCCGTTTGCTGATGGAAAAACAACACCATGTCGAGTTATGCAACCCTACATACTGTCTCGCAGAGTATGCAACGGTTTCGCTGTTAATGCAACCTATAATTTAGCTAATATTACTACACGACTAGCGCGCGACGCTCGAATCTTATCGGATAGGCATTCAATGGGCACCGTAAAGTTAACCGACGGCTGATGAAGATGTGCGTACATGGGCCATGTCAGAAGTTGCTCGTGATCCGCTTTATCGTCGCCACCGCTTTCCCGCTGAGATCATTGCGCACGCGGTATGGCTCTACTTTCGCTTTCCGCTCAGCCTGCGCATGGTTGCGGACATGCTGGCGGCCCGCGGCATCATCGTCTCGCACCAGACCATTCGAGCTGGGCGGAGAAATTCGGACGGCATTTCGCCCGGGAGATCAAGCGACGGTCAGCCGGCTGCCTGGGCGACAAGTGTTGGGGTGGACGGCCCCCGAACGGCATCGAAATGTGCCAGAGTGAGCTGTTAACGATCTCAAACGAAGGAGCCGTCCGTGGATCAGATTATCCGTATTGGCATGGATACGTCAAAGCACGTCTCGTCTCGGATCGATCGATCACACCATCTAATCGTTTCCTGCAAGTTCACGCATCAGCTGCGGTACACTCCGTAGATGCCAGTGGCCCAACGAGGCCGATCAAGTGTTTGGAACCCACGTCGCGGAACCCATCTTGGCCAGCGTTCATGTGTGAACGCAACAAAAGGCCGGACATATGAACGCAAGAGATCCGATCAAATCATCAAAGAGTTCTTGCAAGGAGGGGCCGTCCACATATGGCATCTCGACGAATGCGTGGTGGCCATCAATGGCAAGAAGCAGTGGCTCTGGCGTGCGGTCGATCAGGACGGCTTCGTCCTCGAAGTACTGGTGCAAAGCCGCCGAAATGCCAAGGCGGCAAAGCGTCTGATGCGTAAGTTGCTGAAGGCTCAAGGGCGGACACCACGGGTCATGATCACCGACAAGCTCCGGTCCTATGATGCCGCCAGGCGCG
>NZ_LWBS01000004.1 GCF_001652265.1 Rhizobium leguminosarum | reverse complement strand
CAGCGAAGCGCGTGCTGGTGGCGTTAATGAAGCGCTATGGCTTTGCTCCCAAACGGATCATCACCGATAAGCTCCGCTCCTACGGTGCAGCAAAGGCGGAAGTGGCACCCGGCCTTGACCATTGGTCGCACAAGGGTCTCAATAATCGGGCCGAGAACAGCCATCTGCCGTTTCGAAAACGGGAACGAACCATGCAAGGCCACCGGTCACCAGGCACGTTGCAACGGTTCGTCTCCATGCACTCAGCGACCCGCAATTGCTTTTCAGTTCCGTCCCGTCGCCGCGCCGCGCAAACAATTCGCTACCATCGGCTCGAAGCTGTCGATGCATGGAAAATTGCGGCCTGTGTCGCCTGAATATCCACGAGCCGCTGACCTTTCCAGCCAGAGAAACTTAACGTGACAACACCTTTCCACCTTCTAAGCGGCATCCTCAGTGAGTGAGGGCCATCACCAGCCAGTCGTCGTCGGTGAGCGGGGTAAGCATCGCGCGCGCATCTTGCAAGGCATTGCTTTCGTTGAGTTTGCTCCACGCTACCAGCGCCGCTTCGTTGGCTTGCGAAGGCGGGCCGAAGGCAAGCCTGTCGAGGCGCGTGCACAGCGTTCGCGCCATCCGCCCAGGGGTCCAGCCGCCGGTGTGCCGGAACCCTCCTTGCTCGAGCCGAAAGGCACAGCCGGCGGAGCCCTGCAGCATTGCCTCGATCGGCTGCCCGCGGATCAGACAGTCGATCTCGTCGGTCGCCCAGCCGAGCGCCGGAAGTTGGGTCGCTAGCTGGTAGTGGTTCGTATCGCTGCTGGCGCTCAAAGTCGGCAGGGGAACGAAGCCCTTGGCGAGCACCACCAAAGCGGCGAGCCCGGGGCTGATGAATTGCGGCTGCAGCCAGGACGGCGCGGCGCCGTCGGGGCCGAGATAAAAGGCGGCATGAATGTCTTTGCGCTCCGCCAGCGCCGTATACCGGGCAAGCGCCATGTCTGAAAGCCTTTCGCGGTCACCGGTCTCCCATGCCGCCAACAGGTTCGCAATCTCTCGTTCCAAGGCTGGCGTGACAGCACAGCGAAAGGCGTGATGAAGCACTGCCATGTCGAATTCTCCCGTGAAAAGCCGCCGGACATGAAGGCCCGGCGGTGAAAGCTATTGCGTCCGTTGACTCTAAGACCTTGTCGAAGAACCGTCTATTGGGCGCGGCAATTAAGCAGTGTTCCGTTGATGACGGTAACGCCGGAGTTGTCTGTGGTTGCGAGGCTCCGGAAGCCGGCGGCGGCCACCCTGCTAGCCGCGGCATTGGTGACTGCGTTTGTAATTTGAGGTCTTGCGATGCTCCAATGGCCGGGCGGATTGTTGTCGAACCCGATCATCCAGGGAAAAGGCCTCGGCTGATCGGCTGGGGCGGCGTTGACCGGAATGTCCGCGTTGCCGACAGCCGCCTGGGCACCCTCTTGCGGATTGATGAGGTCACCGAGATCGACCTTGACGAAGCATTGAGCCTGCTGCATTGCGGCGCGCGCCGCACCATCGTCCGGATAGTAGAAGAACGACAGGGTGGGCGGGTTACCGCTGACGCCGAAGTTTGCCGCCGTCCATACGACAATCCCCGTCATGGCATCGGCCGTTACCCGGCGATAGACGGAATAAGCGTGGGCGGGGCTTATCGCGCCGAGCGAAACCAGGACGGTAAATGTCACCGCCAGGATGCGGGACCGTAGTTTGCTAATGAGCATGACGTCTTCCTCTTCACGATAGGGAGGGGCGAACGTTCCCCGCGGCATGCCGGGAGCGCTGACCGGAGGCGCATGCCGCCGGACCTGGTATGACGGTGGGCGAAGTCGCGCCGTCCGCCTATTCTTTTGGGTGGGTTAAACGGGCCCGGCTCGCTTCCGGGGTTCAGCCGAAAGGCGGATCGGCGTTCGGCGCTGCTGCCTGCTGCAGAATGTTCTCCGGTGTCAGCATGACGCGCTGCGAGGGCGAGGTCTGACTGAAATCAACGATCTGGATGTTGGTGAGCGCTTCCACGTCGATCGTCTCACCGGCGGAGTAACTGCCGAAGACAACCCAGCAGCGATGACGATGCGGAGTGAATGCGCTCAGGACATTCGCATTGAAATCAACGGTGTAGATGGGCGATTTGCCGACTGCGATGCCGAGGTGGATCGGGAAATCGAACGACCCGCTGAGCTGGCGGATGCTCATCGTCCCTTGAGCACCGCCGGTGCGCAGATTCTGGAACGTCGGCGCTCCGAACGAGTCCGAGGTGAAGTCGATGACGTTTTCGCGATCGGGGTCTGCGGCGATATACTGGTAGGAGGTAAAGGCCGTTCGGCCCCCAAAGGTGCCGCGTTCACCCCAGATGAAACCGACTTCCGTGGACCAGGAGAAGCGCACCTGGGTGCCGGGCGCCGCCGGCCGCGCAAGCCATGCCAGGCTGGTTAGCCGCGACGGCGCAGGCGTCTGGGGCGGCACCTGGTAAAGCGCGAAACTGCCATGCAGATTTGAGTTGTTGATGCAGGTGAGTCTGTACTCCGGCATTGCCGTCTCCTGTGGTGTTGGGGAGAAGGGGACGGCGGCTGGAGCAGCCGCCGTCGAAGGGCGTCAGGAAACCGTGATTAGGTTATCCAGACCGAGTGCCGCGGTCCGCGAGGTCAGTGCTCCGCCGTAGGTAACCTCGACGGCTCCGGTCACGTCCTCGATGTCGATGACGTCACCTGTCTCGAAATTGCCGAACATCACCCAGTAGTTGGGATGCGGGGTGAAGACTGCCGTCATGTTCGGAGCAGCCTGGACGGCGAAGGTGCCCGAGCCGGCCATGCCTATGCCGACAGAGGTCCGGCTTGGCACGACGTTGGACAGCTGCTGGATAGTCAGCGAGCCCAGGGCGCCGCTGACGGTGGGATTGGCAAAGGTCGTCGCACCCCAGTTGTCCTGCGTGAGCTGAACCAGGTTCTGGCCGTTCGGATCAGCAGAGATCACCTGGGTCGCTGAGAAGTTGATGCCAGGCTGAAGCAGTCCTGTTTCCGACCATACGAAGCTATAGTCGAGGCTCCAGGTGAATTTCACACTGCTACCCGGAGCGGCCGGGCGGGTAAACCAGGCCAGTGAAAACACGTTCCCGGGGACCGTCATAGGCGGAGCCTTCTGGAACACGGCGAAGCTGCCGTGCAGCTGTGAGTTATTGAGGCATGTCAGAGAGTAATTCGTCATTTGCTTTGCCTTTTGTTGGAGCCCGGAATTGCAGGGTGGTAGCCGGCACCGCCTCCGGGGCTGAAGCGGTGCCGGCCCGCCCTCGCCGCCCGGTGGGAGGAATTAGAGCGGCGGGGGAAATGCCCGGCCTGGGAAGGCGGATGCCGGGCAAGCTCGTTGAGCGATCAGCCGACTTGGGTGATCTTATTGTCCAGATCGACTTCGATATGTGCGATGGCCGTGGGGCTGGCCTCGGTCGTGGCATCCTGTTTGAAAGTGGTGGTCGCTGACTGGCTGACGTCCGATTCATTGGCTTCGGGAAACTGGAAGGCGGTGCCGAAGACCACCGTGACGGTCGGTGACAGGTCGGGCTCGAGGGTCAACGACGACAGGCCGGCAGGGATCGCAACAAGGATCGGCGCGGGACCGACAACCAAGCCGATCTGACCGCCCGGTGGGACACCGGGAGCGAATGTCACCTCGATCGCGTTGGCAGGGCCGCCAGCGGTGGCGGTAAGAGTAAACGCACCATCGACCAAAGCCACCGCAACCGTATCCCCCAGCGCGACCGGAGTCCTGTGGGCATTGTTGGGGCTTGTGCCTTCAAGGAGCGCAAACAGGGCCAGCGCGCCGCTTCCACCGTTCCACGTCAAAGTCGTTGTGCCTGCCTGATCTGTCGCATCCGACACCAAGGCGGTGAGGACCTGCGATTTTGGCGGAGGGTTTTTCAATGCAGGCGGAAAGACGCTGAAATACTGAAATCCCGGCACGCTCGACCCATTGGTGGCGGTCAGCTCGAAAGGAACCGCGGCGGCCGATGGCGTGCTGCTTGTCGCAGGACCGGAACTTGTCTTTGCCTTCGTCGTCGACATCAGCATGTTTCCTTTCGGTGGGCTGAGCTGTAGTGCGCTTTTCTCTCTTTATTTGTATTGACGATATCGTTGCCCCTTGCAGTTGTCCCTGGATGAGCGTTCCTAAAACTTGGACGACCGTTCCAAGAAACGCATGCGCAACCTCAACTGGTCCCGAGCATGGCAAGCCAGTCCCCAAAGGAAGCACCGTCGGCGGGTGGACGGAACAGGCCACCCAGACCGGGGTCATCTTGTCGGGCGGCGGAGCGGGCGCCCCGGGGGGACAGTCCGAAGGCGCGTCGGAATAGCCGGCTGAAATGGGCCTCGTCGGCGAAACCCATCTCATAGGCGATATCGCCGATCCGCCGGTCGGCATAACGGGAATCGCAGAGGGTGAGCAGGCAGCGTCGGAGACGGCGCCGGCGGATATAGGCTTCAACACCGCCGCTCGTCGCGAATTGCCGGTAGAGCTGACTGCGCGAGACATGAAGGTCATGCGTCAGGCGAGAAGGGGTCAGGTCGCTGCGATGCAGGTTCTCCTCGATGTGGCGACGCAGGCGTCGTCCGAGATCGCCCTTGGCCTCCGTTGAAGTCGCCGCAGCGGCCGGTCCCAGGCAGGAGGCGAGCAGCTCGGGCACCGATGCTCCGAGAGCCATCATCTCGCCCGGGCTCAGGCGCAGCGCCGCTTCGGCGAGGGCCCCGATTACCCCTCGGACAAAGATTGCCATGGCGGTATCCTGGGCCAGGATGCGACCGGTAACCGGATGCACCGGCGCCATCGAGGCTGGCAGCAACGTGCGCGGCACGATAAGGTGCATGCCCTCGGCGGCCGTCATTGCAAAAGCCATCGGTGCGGATAGATCGAGCACCGCAACGTCGCCCGGCCGCAATCGCCGCGTGGCGGCACCGGCCACTGCGATGCCACCACGCAGGAGGCATGAGATAACGATGTGATCGAGATCGTTCCAAGCGAGGCGCGTTTTGGTGCGCCGATACCGGCCGCCTACCGCGCCGCTCCGGCATAGCAGGAAGGTGCCGAAGTGATGAACTATGAGATTCGCTTGAAAGATACTCGAGGGAGGCTTTTTGGGAGGAAAGCTGTCGAACAGGATATCCAGGAGGGAACGCCATGCATCGAAGGGGGACGCAATGCCGGTCGTGGTGAAGTGGAAACTAGTGATCGCGCCCTGCCCACCCGCCGGACGCGCCAAATCATCGGTTAGCTCTTCCTCGACGCCCGCCATGATTGTATTTGAATGGCATTACACGACTTTTGCTATACGTATAGAAATTGGAGGACGAGAGTGTTTGCGGTAACCCTAACGCTTCGCAGCTATCAGCCTTTCGCCCATTCCGTTACGTTTCAACTTGGATCATGACGCATCGGCGGCGCGCTCGGCCCCCCTTGCATGCCGGGCGGCACCGTCAAGTAAACGGAACGTCGATCAACATGTGGGATCTGGCGGCATGACCTCATTCGCCAGATCCCCTCTTTATCGTCGTCACCGATTTCCAGCGGACGTGATTGCCCATGCCGTGTGGCTTTATTTCCGGTTTCCGCTCAGCCTACGCATGGTCGAGGATTTGCTGGCGGCGCGTGGCATCAACGTCTCTCACCAGACCGTGAGGCTGTGGGGGGAGAAATTCGGTAGACATTTCGCCAACAATATCCGCAAGCGATCGGCCGGCAGGCTCGGCAATAAGTGGCACCTCGATGGGCTTTGGTGCATGAATAGTTTCTGAACGGTTCGGCGATAGGCAAACAGGATCGCAATCAGCTTGATCCGAGTGCCATGCCGTACAAACACAACGCCGATCGTCGTCATCACATCGCAAAGATGAACTTCAGGGTGACGAATTGGCCGGAGTACGAGGCAGGCCTGCGTCGGCGTGGCAGTCTTACACTGTGGATGACGCCGGAAGCATTGGCCGGATGGCATGCACCACGGCGAAAAACGCGAGGTGGTCAACCCCGCTATTCCGATCTTGCCATCGAAACGGCCCTGACCCTGGGCTGTGTGTTCGGAATGCGGCTGCGCCAGACCGAAGGGCTCATGAATTCGGTGTTCGATCTTATGGGACTTGAGATACCCGTCCCCGATCATACGACGCTGAGCCGTCGGGCACAAACGTGGAAGCTGCCGGCCCAACGAAACCCGCCTCTGCCGGACGGCCCGCTGCATGTGCTGGTCGACAGCACGGGGTTAAAGGTGTACGGTGCCGGGCAATGGCTTGAGGAGAAACATGGCGCCAGATCACGCCGCAACTGGCGCAAATTCCATCTGGCAGTGGATGCCAATAGTGGCGAGATCATTGCCCATAGGCTGACCGATCAGGGCACGGATGATCCTTCCCAGGTGGAGCCGTTGCTCAGCCAGATCGACGGCGAGATTGACCAGTTCACAGCCGACGGAGCCTATGATGGGAAGCCAACCTATCAGACGGTCCTGCAGCACAGCGCAACCGCGAACGTCGTCATTCCACCGCGTTCGACGGCGGTGGAAAGCAATGGTGATACAGGGCCAGCCGCCGGCTACGGCAAGCGTGCGCTGATCGAAACCGCCATCGGACGATACAAGGGGCTGATCGGATTGCGCCTGCGGGCCCGCTCCTTTCCGGCTCAACAGACCGACGTTGCCATCGGTTGCATCGTTCTCAACCGCATGCCGGCATGTGGACGCCCGGAGTCTATCCGGCGTCAAGTCACGCAGGCATAACCAACTACATCAAAAGATCGAAATGCCCTCGATTTCATATCCGCGCACCAACGCCGGATTGGCCACGATGGGCCTGGGTTATGCCGCAGTCGACAGGGTGATTTCCCGCCACGTGCTCATGGCGGCGTTTTGCAGTTTTCGATATTCGGCAGTGGTCGTCTTCTTGCGTTGAAGATGGAACAGGTTTGCGATCGGGCCATGCATGGAGATGAAGCGCGGGCATGCCCTGCCGACTTGAACCGGGCGTGTCGCAAAGCGGTCGGCCGAACGCGTTGAGCTGAAATACGTTCTGATCATTGACGGTCCACTCTCCGGAGAAACCAAACCCTTTTCGCAGCCACAGCATCGCTTCGAACCCTGCGACAGTTCGACGCGCGGTTTTGAAGGATTGGAATCCGCCGATCTCCGGCATGTTCTTCTTCACGCGGAAATGGTCACTCTCAATGCCTTGTTGGAGATGTTTGGTGACATAATGAACCGGATCCGGATGCAGGTGCCCATCGTCGACTGACGTCTTGATCGCCGACGGAAAGGTGTTGGCGCCGTCCGTGCCGATCTTTGCCGGTGACAACAAAGGCTCGTCCTTCAGCATCTTGCGGAAGAAGCGCTTGGCGCCATCGAGACCGCGCTTTGCAGTCAGAAGGAAGTCGATTGGGTTTCCGTGCTTGTCGATGGCACGGTACAGGTAACGCCACTTGCCGCGGATCTTGACGTAGGTCTCGTCGATCCTGACCGAACCACAATGCGGGCGCCGAAACTGGCGCAGCCGCTTCTCGATCATCGGAGCATATCTCCCGGAGCGAACGGGATAAGTCGCAACCCGAAAGAGCATGGGTGGCTGATCAACGCAAAAAGCCGACACCATCGCTCCTGACGACAAAAACGAGAAGGTCAGGTAGATTCCACCGGACCCTCGTTCATTTTACATCCCCGGAACGAACATCGGGTTGCCGCTTTTGGTTTGGCTGGCTGGAACCTCCTCCTGAAGCACGTCCCAGTGTTCGATGATCTTGCCTTTTTCAACGCGGAACATATCGACCGCGATCATCGGTTTGGGACCAAAACCTGTGTACCGACCGCGCACCATGACAATGTTGCCGTCGGCGACAACGGCACCCATTTCATATTTGAAGCCCGGCGGAGTGTTGGATACAAATCCCTTGATGACGTCCCTGCCGTTGGGAAACATGGGATTGTGTTGGATATATTTCTGGCTCCAGTATTTGTCGACGACCGCCGGATCGTGATCGATGAAGAGGCCGACAACAGCCCTGATGACCAGTTCCCTGTTTTTTGCAGGACCCGCATGTGCAGCGCCTGCAAGGCTTATGATGGCGACAGCCGCAAATACGCCAGCGCGCATGAAGTTCTTCAAAGACATAGGTTCTCCAATTCAGTTGACTATCGAAATGCAGCTCTCCTCAGCTGTGTCGGATCGCCGGGATGAACCCCCACAAATCCTGAGACCTTAGTTAGAGAATTGGCCATCTCGTTGTAAGAAGGCAGTTTTTAATACGTTGGTTACACGTAAGGAACCATGCGTGTCGGACGTGCTCTAATACGGCATCTTGCTGAATTCGACTCACGGACTTCCCAAAACGCGATGAATCTGAATCTCTGGTGCAAATCGGAGGTGTGGGATGGGTTCAGCGATTTCGTCACGAGAGGATTTCGACGCAGAGCGTTTGCGGCGTCGGGCGCGCCAGACCAAGGATGCGGCGCGGCTGGGCAATGTCACGTTTCAGATCGTGCGGGATTGGGTCTTGCGGTTCAATGCGTATGGCCCTGACGGGCCGATCAACGGTAAGGCTCCTAGGCCCAAGTCACGGTTGGACGATACTCAGCGGGCGGCGCGGCGTCTTGCGCACCACCATTTCCACGCGCAATATTTAACTGAGGGAGAGTCACATGACCCGGATTGTAGATCTGTCGGTGCCAATCGCCAACGGCGTAGCTGCCGATCCGCCAGGCAATGAACCCAAAATTCAATATACTGACCACCAGCAAAGCCTTAACGGAATACTGGCCTTTTTTCCCGGCCTGACTGCCGATCAACTGCCCGATGGCGAGGGGTGGGCGGTCGAACGCGTCGATTTGTCCACACATAATGGCACTCATCTCGACGCACCGTGGCACTTTCACCCCACCCAGGATCACGGTAAACCCTCGATGCGGATAGATGAAATCCCGCTGGACTGGTGTTTTCAGCCCGGTGTCAAACTGGACTTCCGCCACCTTCCCGATGGGCATGTCGTCAGCGCGCAAGAGGTTGAAGCCGAACTGGCGCGCATCAACCATACGCTCAGTCCGATGGAAATCGTGGTGGTGAACACCGCAGCCGGTATGAAGTTCGGACAACCTGATTACGTCGCCAGCGGCTGCGGCATGGGATACGAGGCAACCATGTTTCTGCTGGACCACGGGGTCAGGGTGACCGGCACCGACGGCTGGTCCTGGGACGCGCCATTTCTCCATACAGCAAAGAAGTTTGCCGCAACCGGAGATGCCGCGCTGATCTGGGAAGGACACAAGGCAGGGCGCCACACCGGTTACTGCCATATCGAAAAGCTGCACAATCTCGAGGCTCTGCCTGCGACGGGCTTTCGCATTGCCTGTTTCCCGGTGAAGATCGAGCGAGCCTCCGCGGGCTGGTGCCGCGCGGTGGCGATTTTCGATTGATTGAATTGATAAAAGACGGAAGTTCAGCCGTGCGATGTGGATGCAGTGGCGTTTGATCGTCTTGACGAGAGCTTCCGACATGCCGTTCGACTGCGATAAGCATGGTTGCCCATGACACGGTGACGCATCTAAGCTTGTCAGACGTAAGCATGACCCGCGATGCGGTCTACGCCAGATCGGCAAGCGCGATCAAATAACGCTCGGAGATAGCCGGAGGCAACATTGGTTGCTCCTCGCCTTTGCCCCCCTGCTCGCCGCAAATCTGAAACAGATGTCCCGAATTGTGCAAGCGCACGTCGCTAAGGTCACCGATCTTCGCCGCTGTCCGCGACGGCTCGGGGATCTCCAGCGACAGAATTGCCGATCCAAGCGACTTCCCGTGTACATCAACGGCAAGTGACGAGACGACACCGCCCGCAAGCGCATCTGACAAGACGAAATTGAGCGCCCCCAGGCTGGCAATCTCGTAGCGGACAACACGACCGAAGACGACACCGCGGAAATGCTTTGTCCTGACATCTCTGGTCCACCAATCTCCCGACTACCTCGGCAAAATTGATCATGCAGTCGACTTTGAAAGCAGCGGCTCACCGGATATCGAGCCGATCGGCGCCGGCGATCAAGGTATCATGACGGGATTTGCCTCAGACGAAACGCCGGAACTAATGCCGCTGCCTATTACGTTGGCACACGGGTTGACGCGGCGATTGGCAGAAGTGCGCAAGAATGGAACCCTGCCGTATTTGCGACCGGACGGCAAAAACCAGGTGACCGTCGAGTATGCCCATGGCCAGCCGTTGCGCGTCGATACGATCCTGGTGTTAGCTCACCACGATGAATCGATTGATGCGCTCCAGTTGGAACGTGACCTACGCATTCATGTGGTTGACGCAGTCGTTCCTCATGAGCTTCTCGATGAGTATACCAAGTTCTATTCAAATCCCACGGGGCGCTTCGTGCATGGCGGACCCGCAGCCGATTCCGGCTTGACGGGGCGCAAGCTTCAGGTCGACACCTATGGCGGCTTTGCGCGGCATGGAGGCGGAGCGTTCAGTGGTAAGGACGCGACAAAGGTGGACAGGTCTGGCGCTTACGCCGCACGTTGGGTGGCCAAAAACGTCGTCGCAGCCGGCCTTGCAAAAAGGTTCGAACTGCAAGTCTCGTACGCCGTGGCGATGGCGCGGGCCGTTGTCCGTCTCATTCGAGACCTTTGGGACCCACGAGGTGGCTCCCGAGCGCATCCGGCAGGCTATTCTCGACGTTTTCGATCTTCGCCCGGGCGCGATAATAGAAAAGCTTGGTTTGCGGAAGATTAGGTACCGGCCCGTTGCGGCATATGGGCATTTCGGAAGGTCGGATCTCGACCTACCATGGGAGAGAACAAATCAGGTCTCCGCCTTGCGTGCCGCGGCAGGGTTAGCCTAACATCTCTGAGAGACGAATGAACTCAACTATCAAGGAAAGATTGCCAACACATGCGCTTGCGATTCTTGGCGTGACGCTGTTCTATCGCGTCGCGACGAGCATGGGGCCGTTGGCGATCCTTCTCACGCTCACCGAGAAGCTGTCGCTTTCGATTGCATCGCTTGCGCTCACCGGATGGACTTTGGCTGGCGCTCTCAGTCAACCCCTTTGGATTTCGGTTGCCAACAGGGCCGGTCTGCAGCGAACGCTGTTGGCGTTGGGCTCGGTGAGCTTTGCGAGCCATGCTGGGATCGGTGTCGTCGACGGCGCACTTGCTGCGGTGGTTTTGTCTACCGTTGCTGGTGCATCACTTCCACCCGTCACAGCACAGGCACGCGCGCTCTTGGCGCACATCCTTGGTAGCAGTCGTCTCCGAGCCGCCTTCGATGCAGAGGCTGCTTTGGCCAGTTCCGCATTTGTCATCGCTCCCTTGATCGTGGCTGTTTCCAGCCTGGCCGGGAAAGTGGGGCCGACAGTTGGCTGCGCAATCCTACTAGGCGCGGTTTCGCTCGCCTTTGGGTATGTGGGTCGCGGGATTGAGCGTGGATCGAAAGAGAATAGCGAACTTTCGAAACGCGAAGACGACGCAAGAATGGGCTGGCGAACTCTCGCATTAATCTTTTCGGGAACGACAGCTTACGGGATGCTTGCCTGCGTCGAGGTCGCGACTGTTGCGAGGGTCGATGACGGAACAGGAACGGCGTTGGTATTGTCCGCATGGGCGGCAACCTCGTTTGTTGGCGGGTTGTGCTTCAGCCGTCTTAAGAACGCTGATCGCCTTCGCTTCGCGCTCCTGCCTGTTCCAGTTGCAGCATGCGCTATCATGGCGACCTTCACGACCAGCAATCTGGGCTTATTTTCGCTCGTTCTTGTTCTGAGTGGTTTTGCAGTGGCGCCGACGACAGCGCTTCTGACTTCGGAAGTCGCCCGGGTTACCCCCGCTTTTCAGCAGGGGAAGGCATTCGGATGGCTGCAGGCCGGATCATGGCTCGGCTCGGCAGCTGCAACTGCGGTCGCAGGATCCATTGCAACGCGCTCGCTTTCTTTCGTCCTCCTTTTCGCTGCACTCCTGGCATCGCTCTCCGTTGTCGCGATCGTTTCCTGCCGTTGGCGGGGCTCCGGAGCAGGTGAGGCACAAGGTGCCGACGCGGCACGCAAACAGTGAGGATCAAGGCTGCAGTGACTGCAATCGAACAGAATACGTCGACGAACACAGGCGCCGTCGATGAACACCTTCGATGGTTGATCAGGTCAGACGATGGGCAGCTGATCAATCTGTGGTATCAGCGGCCTCCGCGCTGGATCGACCGTCGAGCAACTGGTTGCGCAACGACTTCTCAGCAAGAATTTTCGTGGCTCTTCCCTTGATAGCCTTGTAGCGCAACGCGTCTTAGGCGTCGTATCTCATGCGGTTCGAGAAGACGTGCCATTGCGCCTGTTCATCCCGTTTGGTGGCTATAAAAGCCCGGCCTCCCGAGAGTATCCGGAGGCATCTTGGGCTGAGGTTTTTGCCATTGCCGGTATGTGCGAGCTCGTTTCGCCAATCTGCCGCATTCACGCGCCAGGGGTGGTCATCGAGTTCTCATCGGATGAAGCCGTTGTCCCCTTATTCATGGGTGCCGATGAAGTCGTGCTCAATCGATACAGAAGCAGGTTTGACCATATCTTGAGTGTCGTCGCTGCCGGGCAACATCGGAATCTAAAGCTGAAGCAGAGCCTCCTACGGGATGACTACGACATTGACGGTCTCTCGCGGAGGATTCGAGAGCTTGGCAAGGCGTTGGAAAGCAGGTGGTTCTCGAATCTGTTCTCGGATGAAAAAGCACGCTTCCTGGGGGCCGCCGAGCGCAACTGTTTTGGCGCGCTCCCGATGGATTTGGAAGATCGAATGCGCGTCCTGACGAGATCGGTGTGTCAGCACCAGGCGTATTTGGAAATTGACAACGTTGAACGTGGCACTATCCTTTTCGCTCCGACAACGATACCTATCGCCCTTCGAAGGGGTCTCGATGGCTGGTTGCATCTCGGCAGTAATCGTCGAAGCGCCGTCCAGTTTTGGATAGGAGCAGGCGTTTTGGATCGTAGGCAAACGGGAATGCGCGCGCACATCCTTCCACCAAAGCGCTATCTTTCACTTGCACCCAATCGATCGGCGTAAGCCGCTCGATCATCAATCTTGACGGCATGGAGCAAATTCCCGTAATGGACGCGGCGATTGCAGCCGAGGACTGACTCGGGGAGCTCGGCCTGACGGTCGCGGTCAAGATCCGGCATCGTAAACTTAACGGATGAAAGGCCAGCGAAAGACGCCATCCGCAGATATCTCTCATGCTCGGCAATTTTCGCCCACAGGCTCATCGGCGCCGTGCGCAGTTCGCGATGGTGGCCGGAGGAGATGTCGTGGCGCGGGATTTGAAATAGGTTGGGATCGGATCATGGATGGAGACGAAGCGTTGTAGAT
>NZ_LWBS01000003.1 GCF_001652265.1 Rhizobium leguminosarum | reverse complement strand
GGCTAAAATGCCCGGTGAGATCATTCATCAAGTCCATGTGTGAAGCACCGTCTATATTGCCGTCTATATAGACAGAGCATCCACACTCTCACTCACTCCACAATGCGGCCCAACTCGGATGCGTACGCATCTTCTTGCGCAGGATCGGCCGCTCGGCGGCGTTCACACCATGCAATTGAAAGACGTGCTTTGACGTATCCATGCCAATACGGATAATCTGATCCACGGACGGCTCCTTCGTTTGAGATCGTTAACAGCTCACTCTGGCACATTTCGATGCCGTTCGGGGGCCGTCCACCCCAACATTTGTCGCCCAGGCAGCCGGCTGACCGTCGCTTGATCTCCCGGGCGAAATGCCGTCCGAATTTCTCCGCCCAGCTTCGAATGGTCTGATGCGTGACGATGATGCCGCGGGCCGCCAGCATGTCCGCAACCATGCGCAGGCTGAGCGGAAAGCGAAAGTAGAGCCATACCGCGTGCGCAATGATCTCAGCGGGATAGCGGTGGCGACGATAAAGCGGATCACGAGCAACTTCTGACATGGCCCATGTACGCACATCTTCATCAGCCGTCGGTTAACTTTACGGTGCCAGGCCGTCCACCTCATCAGGCCCGAATGGCGTGCTTGGCACGTCGCCAGCCCGCTTTAAAGTGCCATCGAGAGGACGAATGGGCTGGTCTTCCAGACCTCATGCATTTCGTGGGGCTATCCCGAAGCATTGCTCCTAATTATCACATAGCCTGAAGTGATATGACTTTGGCCGGGTGACGTGCTCATAACCCAGCACGCTCAATGTAGCACCTCGTCCACTGTTCTTGACACCAGTCCAGGCCAGCGTGGGATCCAAATGGTCGCACCGATTTAAAAGAACCGTACCGGTCTCCAAATCCTCGGCAAGCGCATTCGCCGCAGCGACATCCTTCGTCCAAATAGACGCAGTGAGGCCGTAAGTGCTGTCATTCATCAATTCTAGCGCTTGTTGATCGGATTCAACGCGCATAACGCCCACGACCGGACCAAATGTCTCTTCTCTCATAAGGCGCATGCTATGGTCGACGTCGACCAGTAGACGTGGTGACACGTAGGCGTCGCCCGGCCTGTCCAACTCAACCTTGGACAGAGGGACTAAATTCCTTGCACCCTTCCTGATCGCCTCATCCAGATGTTCCCTTATCACAGACGCGGCGTATTTATTGACGACAGGACCGAGATTGACGTCGATATCGAGCGGATTGCCAAGATGATACGTGGTGGCGAGCTTCGCCGCGCGTTCAATGAATTCATCGTATACGTCCGAATGTGCATAGATCCGTTCGATCCCACAACAAGACTGGCCGCTGTTGAAGAAAGCGCCGTCGACAATGTTCTCGACAGAAAAGGCTACATCCGCATCAGCCCTAATGTAGGCAGGATCTTTGCCGCCGAGTTCAAGGCCGACCCCAATAAACCGATTTGCCGCTGCCTTTTGCACAAGACGACCTGTTCGCACTGAACCGGTAAACGCCACATAGTCAATGCGTTGATCGGCAATGATCCTTTCGGCATCGCTGTTAGTCACCGTGATCACTTGAAAGACGTCACTGGGAAGTCGGATTGTTTCAAACGCTTTTGCGAATCGTTCTCCCGACAGAGGAGTCTGTGGGGCATGTTTCAAGATCACACTGTTGCCGGCGATGATCGCTGGGACAACCGTATTGACTGCTGCGAGCAAAGGGTAGTTCCACGGCGCAATAACGTATACGACGCCGAGCGGGGATCTCCGAATAAACCGTTTGAAACCGACCCGTGGTTCTGGACGAATGTCCTCCAGAGCCTCTGGGGCTAAAGCGACCATCGTAAGTGCGCGATCGGCACAGGTTCGCACTTCGCTTGGCGTTTGCGAAATCGGTCGGCCCATCTGTTGCGTGATCTCCAGAGCGATATCTTCCTGATTATCTAGAAGATACTGGGCAAACTTCTCACAAATTTGGAGCCGCTCTTTCAATGGGAATTTACGCCAGAGTTTTTGAGCGGCGACTGCTCGCTCCAAAATAGCATCGACTTGTTGCGCCGACGCATAGCTTCGTTCAGCAACGATGCTGCCATCGATAGGCGAAATAGTGCGTTGAAGGTCAGTCATTGTTTGCCTCAAATGATCTCGAAATAGCGGGACAATTCCCAGTCGGAGACATGGTGCTGGAACTGGCGATGCTCCCAGTCACGTGTCGCCGCATAATGTTCGACGAAAGCGCTCCCGAAGATTTCGTGGGCAATGGCGCTGTTTCTAAAGTTGTCGGCGGCTTCTGAGAGCGTACGGGGTAGCTGTTGCCGTGTCGGCGCGGTGATCTGATAAGCGTTGCCGGACAAAGCAGCCTCGGGCTCGACCTTGTTTTCAATTCCCCAAAGGCCCGCCCCGAGCGTGGCCGCCAATGTCAGATATGGATTGGCATCCGCGCCTGGAATGCGAAATTCCACGCGTTGAGACTTCAAGCTACCCGTGATGGCGCGTATAGCAACGGTACGGTTATCGATTCCCCACGTTGCTGCGGTTGGGGCCCAATGACCCGGGACCAGCCGGCGATAGGAGTTAACCGTTGGTGCGGTGAGAACCGCAATGGAAGGAGCAAGTTTCTGAAGACCGCCAATGAAATTGCGCATCGTCCGACTAATGCCGTGCTCGGTGCTGTGATCGTGAAACACCCCAACGCCATTTTCATCGACTAATGAGACGTGAACGTGGCCACCTTGGCCCGGCAGAGAGCTATCCCATTTTGCCATGAAGCTCGCCATGAGCCCATTTTTCTGAGCGAATACCTTCGCGAAGGTTTTGAACAACGCTCCCTTGTCGGCCGCCGCCAAGGCATCGTCCACGCCAATCGCGGCCTCCATGGCTCCCGGGCCGGTTTCTTCGTGAAGGCCCTCCAGTGGAATACGCATGGCTTCGAAGAGATCGAGGATGCCATGATAGAACTCGCTGTTCACCGAATTCCTGATAACGGAATAGCCGAAACCGCCGAAACCGAGCGGTCGGAGATTCCTATAGTTCTTATCGGCGAGTGTCCTGGCGTTTTCCTCCACGACGAGAAACTCGAACTCACAGGCTGCTTTTGGCCGAAGACCCATCGCCATCGCCTTGCGTAAAACTCGTTTCAACACTCCCCGCGGGCATAGCTCCTCGAGCTGCCCCACAAATTCGCCAAGGACGAAAAGCGTGTCGCTTTCCAACGGAAGCTTACGCGCTGTTTCGGGCAGCAATCTGACCTGAGCGTCGCCATATCCGCTATTCCAGCCAATGCGATCGGTGTTATCGTAAAGCTGATCATTTGAATCCCAACCAAAGATGACATCGCAAAAGCCAAAACCATCCTCCAGTGAGGAAATAAATTTCTCGCGCGCCATGTATTTGCCACGCAGCACACCATCCAAATCGAAGGCGCCAATTTTGACGTGCTTATAAGCGTCGTCACGAAGGAACTGCTTGAGGTCGAGGCCGATTTCCGGGAATTCCATGAACGTTTCTCTTATGGATCTATCGTCTGTGTTCGTCGCGAACAGGTGCGGAGATTGTTTCAGGTAGCGCCAATGGGACAGCCGACCGTCGATCTTCTCGACGGGACCGTTTCGAATTGTGGAGTGGTCCGATCCTCATCGACTCTTCAAAGACAAAACCGATTTAAATGCAGCCTTGATATCGTCGATTAGGTCATCGGCTTCCTCCAAGCCTATCTGCAGGCGCACAAGAGGGCCCGCATAATTCTTTCCCGTCAAAGTGCGGTCGGCCAGATTGACCTGCAATGCGAGTCTGGCATAACCACCCCATGAATAGCCAAGCCCGAAAATCGTGAGGCCGTTTAGAAAAGCGCGAACTGGGATGTCAGGGTCGAGCACGAAGGAGAATATGCCAGCCGATCCCGAGAAGTCGCGCTTCCACAACTCATGTCCGGCGTGACTCTCCAATGCTGGATGAAGGACTTCCAGGACTTCCTGCTGTTGCTCAAGCCATCGGGCAATTCGCAGGGCGCTGCTTGCATGACGCTCAAGTCGCAAACCCATTGTACGAAGCCCGCGCAATATATGATAGGCATCATCATTGTTCCCACAGATGCCCAAAGCCCCGTAAAATTCATTTAAGGTTGCGAAACAACTTTCGTTCGACGAAACGGTTCCCATCAAGATGTCGGAGTGGCCGGAGGGATATTTGGTCGTGGCATGCAACGAAATGTCCACCCCCAACTCCAATGGCTTCAGATAAAGAGGCGTTGCCCAGGTATTTTCCATCATGACAGTGGCGCCCACTGCATGCGCCTTCTCAGCGATAGCGGGAACATCCTGAATCTCGAACGTGTTCGAACCTGGGGACTCCGTGAACACAACCCGGGTATTCGATCGCAGAAGCCGCTCGATGCCACCGCCTATGAACGGGTCATAATATTCGACATCGCCCCCCAAGCGTGTGAGGGCGGTATCAGCGAATTGCCTTGTATTGCCAAAGACGCTGTCGACGATGAGTAGATGATCGCCTGGTGACAGAAATACCATGAGGGGGACCGTGACGGCCGTCAGGCCGGATGGAAGAGGAAGCGTCCCGAACGACCCTTCGAGCTCATTGATTGCGTCGCAAAGCGCCTTCGTCGTGGGGGTTCCACGTGTACCATAGGTGTATGGCTGATTATGCATCACCATGGTATCGGCATCAGGGAAAAGCACTGTTGACGCACGTACGAGGGGCGGGTCTATAAAGCCAAAATATTCCCGCGGATTGTTTCCACAATGGGCCAGCCGGGTGTTGATGCCGTCCTTCGCGACGGTGTTGGAAGTATCGTTCATGATCCAATCGCCAGTAAAGCTTCGTTCGCCGCACGGCTCCCGGGCGTCTTGGCCGCGGCTATAATTGTCGCAGCCGCTTTTTCGGCAACTGTCATGACGGCACAGTTTATATTCACGGTCACCATTGACGGAAAAATCGAAGCATCGCATACGCGCAAGCTGGCGATGTTTCTCACCCTCAGCGCAGTATCGACGACTGCGGTGGGATCGTCGTCGGACCCCATGCGGCATGTTCCTGCGGCATGATAGACGGTTTCCAGGTTTGACCGGATATAGTCGGTAATGTCGTCATCCTTCACGACGCTTGGCCCAGGAGCGACTTCGCGAACCGCGATCTCGCCGAAGGAATGGGTCTCGATGAAGCGCCGAGCAAATCGCATACCTTCGCCGATAATGCGCAGATCATAATCCTCCGGATCCGAGAGATAATTGAGGCGGATCCTAGGTTTGTCGCGCATGTCGGACGTGACCAAGCGGATATCGCCCCGACTGCGGGGACGAGTCGCGTTCGAGGCTATGTCGATAAGCCTTCCCTCGGAATTGAACGACGAGGTCGATTTCTCGCCGTGCCGACCGCTGGGGTTGCCTGGCCTCAACCCAAATTGGCACAAGCAATCAGGTGCCGGAGCATCAGCATCGACTTTGAGTAGCATAATGGATTCGTAGGGCGTCACATCCCATGCAGGTACCGACTCTTTCAGTTCGAAAACCACTGCGGAGGAATAATGATCCGCTAGGCTGCGACCGACTCCCGGGACATCGGCCACGACGGGTATACCCATTGCTCCTAGGTGCTGGGCCTCGCCAATGCCTGACACCATCAAGAGCTGCGGCGATTGGATGCTGCCCGCGGTAATGATTACCTCGTTTCGGGCATGAACAGGGCCAAGCGAGGTTTCGACACCGATGGCGCGGCCATCCTGAATAATGACACGCGTCACGAATGTTTCACTAAAGACTTCCAGCATCTCGGGCAGTTTCGACAAAGGATGAAGATACGACACGGAGGAAGATTGTCGATGCTTGCCAATGGCATTGAGCGGCAACATGCCAATTCCTGGCGAGATCTCCTGACGGAATTCTGTGCGACGAAGGCCAAGCTCCTGGCCCGCCCGCAAGAGAGCCGCCGATACAGGATTAGTATCTGGCCGGGTTTCGACTCCTACCTGGGAGAGTAGACGATTGATATGGGAACGAATCTCCTGAGGGCCCCATCCTTTCGCACCAAGCCTCTCCCATTCCGCAAAATCAGATTCCGGCGGAATGAGCCATGCGCAATCATTATGCGTACCACATCCACCGAGGACCTTGGCGCGTGAGTAGTTTAGCCGAGCTGGCTTGGCATCAGTGGTCGATGCGAGGAAGCCCCAATCCAAACTTGTGGGTTGCTCGGATAGACGCGAAACATCCATCAAGCAAGGCACACCTTCGTCCAGCGGACCAGCCTCTATGAGAGCGATGGTGCCAATACCAGCGTCCGCAAGACGTCTGGCTATAACGGCTCCCGCACTGCCGCCACCGACGATAACATAGTCGAACGTGAGGTCGTCATTAAAGTTCGGCACGCCCCTGTCTCCTTTGGAAAACGGTTTTGCGATCAGATGGAAATGGCTAGGGCGATGGCGACGCAGACGTAGACCACCCCTACAATTCGACTGATAGCAACCTGATTGTCGAAGAGTCGCTTTGCCTGACCGGCGATCTGAATATAGCTCCCATACACAAGCAGCGAGATTGTCATGGCGGTGATGCCGAGCAGGATCGCTTGCGGGAGATAAGGCAGTTTGGGGCTCACAAATGCCGGATAGATCAGCAGACTGGCAATAATACCCTTGGGATTCGTACAGGATACAGCAATGGCCCCAAGAATAAGCTCTTTGGTGGTTGCAGCAGTGACACGTTTTGTGACGAGTTCAGTTGGCTTGACGCTGAAAGCCTTGAGCGCCTGATAAAGGATAAGCGTAATGCCTCCCCACTTAATGATATGCAGAATGATCTCATACTTCTGGGCTAGCAGCCCCACCCCGGATAAGACGATGACCGCATGTAGACCAGTTCCCAATGCAAATCCGATTGCAGCGGCGCTAGCTTTGCGGGAGCCATAATGTAGCGATTGCGCGACGGAGAATGCGACATTCGGTCCAGGCACCGCCAAGGTCGTGAAAAACATGATGCAGAACATCGTCCAGAGTGCCGTATCCATAATCTTCCCTTTTTCTGAAACCATTCCTGGTACCGGATAAGAATCCCGTGACCAAAAGTGTTGGCTCACTCTGTGTCCAAGAGTGTGTCGGAACGTCGCGGGACCGACAATGCGGGGCATGCTCTTCCTCTGCAGGATCTTTTGCCGTAAGAGCGACAAGACTCGCCAAATGAAGAGAAAAGCGACTGGCTGAAGGTATCGGTCGCAATATGCCATTCGGGATGCCACTGAACGCCTATCTGGAAGGTCGGCGAATCCTTGATCCGTATAGCCTCGATAAGTCCGTCATCGGCGACGCCTTCGATAACCAGATTGTTGCCGAGCCGATCTATACCCTGCCCATGGAGAGAATTGACCCAGACCTCCGTCCGATCCGCCAATCGGTGAAGCACACCATCTCGCCACAGGTTCAAGCGATGAACAGGGTCGTATTGACGGTCCCGTTCCAGACGTAGATCTTCCTCGTGTCTGATGTTGGAGGGTATGGTCCGGAGGTTGTCGTATAACGTGCCGTCGAAATAGACATTTAATTCTTGTAACCCTCGGCATATTGCCAGAATGGGCATCCCCAGCGACAATGCCGTGGCAATGGATGCTCCAGACAGCCGGTCCCGGTAGCGATCCCTTTGCGCAAAAACAAAATCGGTCACATCGGCCGGCTCGCTTCCATTACGCAGCACACACGAATCCACATTGGATTCATCACCGGTCAGTACAAGTCCGTCCAGTCGAGCCAACGCGAATTCGTCACTATTGTGACCTCGCGCTAAGGTAGGCAGAACGACGACTTCAACATCCGCATATCCAACCAGTGCATCAATATAGCGGCGACGTATCCAGTCCCGGTGGACATTGTCGTCGATAATGCGGTTTGCCGTGATTCCAACGGTGGGCATCGTTCACTCCTTCAGGCAAGGTGCGTCCATCAGGCTAGGCCCACGGATAGCGGAATCTTGGCTGCATCGGTTCCATATTTATGCTGCCAATAGAGCCTTTCATTTCGCTCCATCAGCTGGCTCATGACGCTTCGCTGCCCTTGAGGTCCTCGAACGAACAAGCCTCCCCAGGTCGCTGCAACTTCGGCGTAATTCGGGTCCCGCATGCGTATTTTCTGGGCTTTTTTAAGAAGCCAGAAAGGGATGCCGGGAGAAAGATGATGTTCGAGATGGTATTCATCGAGATTGACGCCAAGCAGAAGTCGCTCGATGCAATTACCCTTTCTGTTACGCGTCAGGAAAAGATTGGTCTTTTCCGTCTCACACATGGGCGAGTGTTCCGCGATCTCGATGAACCAGCCAAGCGCCTGAAATGTCGTGAGATACGGCACGATCCAGAACAGTGCGACGTCATCCAGTAAATTCAACCAATAGGAACCGACGAGGATAGTGGTCCAAAATGCGTAGAAGCCGACCTTGTCTATAAAGAGAGCCTTGCTATCCAACTTGGATTTCTCAACTCCGGTGACCTTGAAACGGTGAGTGAACAGATATCGCAAGTATCCAATCGTGGCGGCCCCAAAGAGCGGCAATAGGATGATATCCGTTATGTATCGAACGGGATGGCGGACTTTGTAGACACCGCTTTCAAGAAAGAATTTCAGGTCCGGATCCTTGTCTGGATCGCCGAGGTGCGGATGGTGGAGATAGACGTGAGATACCCTGTAGGCCCAGTGCTTCTGAAACAATGGATAAGCGGCGAATAGAATTCCGAGCGCGTAGTTAAGCGTGCCGTTCCTTGCCAGCGTTCGATGGGCTGCATCATGGGCTATCGTGGTCAGGCCCCGCTGGTGCGCGCCGATGAAAAGCAAAGCTAGGGGATAGAACCACCAGGAAAGCTTGACGCAAAGAAGGGCGAAAAGAACAATGACCGCATAATCTTTTGCGATGTAGAGAGCACCGGTGATGTTGTCTGGACGCAATTCAGCCAACGCTTTTTTCACCTCCGCCGAAAAGCGGAAGCTTTCGTAGCGGGCATTCGTGAGTTGCCAAGTCTGATCAGATACCATGTGTTTTCCCTTTTAGCTCATTTACAGCGCGGCCAATGCACCCGCCAGGTCACGGATGATATCGTCAGAATGCTCGATACCAACGCAGAGGCGGATGGTGCCGTCATCGATTCCAGCTGCCAAGCGCTTCTCGCGCGGCACGGTCGTATGGGTGGTGGAAACGGGATGGGTGATAAGTGTTCTGGCGTCCCCGACATTGGAAACATGATAGGCGAGGCTGACGCTTTCGATGAGTTTGCGTCCGGCTGCGGCATCGCCAACGTCAAAGGTCAGCATCGCGCCATGGCCGTACTGGGGATCGAAAAGCTCGGCGGCGACCTCTCTTTGACGCCCTTCGAAAAAAGCCGGGTAGATGACTGCCCTGACCTTGGGGTGACTGCGCAGCATGTAGGCTACGGCCAAAGCATTTTCGCTATGGCGACGCATACGCAAGGGAAGAGTTTCGAGTCCCTGAATGAGCTGAAAGCTATTGAAGGGGCTCGAGCATGCGCCGGTATCGCGCAACCAAGTCATGCGGGCCTTAAGAAGAAACGGGCTGCTACCCAGATCGTCCAGATTTGTAATCGCCTCATGCCACAAGATGTCGCCATGCGCATCGTCGGGCCCGTTCATCAGGGGGAATCGATCAGGAAATTCGTCGAAAGCGAAATTGCCATGATCGACGATCAATCCTCCAAGAGTCGTCCCGTGGCCGCAAATATATTTCGTTGCGGAATAGGTGGAGAATGCTGCGCCCAACCTTGCCGGACTGCAAACGAGAGGTGTCGTTGTATTGTCCACGATTAACGGAATTCCGTGCCGGCGGCCAATTTCCGCCAGCTCGCGTATTGGAAGCGGCACCAGACTCGGGTTCGAGACGCACTCGCCGAAAAGACCAAGCGTCCGGTCGTCGATTTGAGCTTCGAAGCTTGAAGGGTCGTTGGGATCGGCGCTCCGCGCCTCGATACCCAAACGTCGAAAAGTATTGTGCAATAGGTTCCAAGAGTTGCCATAGAGAAACTTTGAAGCCACAATATTTCCGCCAGGGTAACCGCTGCACAAATTCACTAGGGCGAGAAACGTGGCTGCCTGCCCAGATGCGACAGCAAGAGAATCGAGGCCCCTATCAACCGCCGCGAAACGTCGTTCCAAGGCACGCGTCGTCGGGTTAATAATCCGCGTGTACGTATATCCATCTGCCTTGACGTTGTAGATGTCAGCGATCTTGGAGAGATTTCCGTCGAGCTCATATGCTGTATTCTGGTAAATGGGAACGCTTACCGCCCTTGTCGCCGGATCGTGCCTGAAGCCAGCATGGAGAACTGCAGTTTCCGGATTTTCCCATTTGGACGCTTGGGGATTTGGTATGAAATCAAGCATTGATTTGCTCCCTGGAGAGGCTGCTACACGCGAATTTTCTGGAAAAATCCCGGCGGGCGACCGTCGGCGCAAAACGCTCAACTCGGTCGATCAGACGATCTGGCCAGTCATCTTGGATCTGCCCGATGCAGCCAATACGAAAGGTCTGGGATGGCGCGTGCAGTTTCGCATAGATGTAGATCTGATCTGCGGCGAGAAAGTTATAGAAATATTCAAAGCTTTCTTGATCGGATATCCAATGCTTGGCTTGAAGAGCGAGGCAAATCGGCGATTGGAGCTCTTGTCTGAGAATGGGCGTGATGCCGAATGGCCTAAGGCCTTTTGTTAGGCGCTCTCTGACGCGATCATAGCGTGCCCATCGAGCCTCTGTGCCTTCCATCGAATGCTCCGAAAGCGCACGGTGGAGCGCTTGCGCTATGTGCGTCGGAGGAGTGGTACGCCACTCCCCCGATCTCTCGAACGACAACCACTGATCATAGAGATCCAGGGAGTAGGTGGTTGCGTGAGTCGACTTACGGTTGAGAAGCGTGTTTGCAACGATTGCAAATGCCAGTCCCGGCGGCGCCTCCAGACACTTGTTTCCTGAGGAAATCAGGACGTCGAACCTGTCTGTTTGCGCATTTACCGCGATACCGCCGAATGCACTCATGGAATCGACGATCGTGACGACGCCATTTGCTCTGGCAACATTGATCAAGGCGCTGAATGGGTTCAGAATGCCCGTGGTCGTTTCACAATGCACGAAGCACAAGTGGGTAATTTCTGGATCGGTTGCCAGCCGATCCGCCACCAGTGCGACGTCAGGCACCTCCGTTACAGGCGTCACCAGCGTTTCGAAGGCCAGACCATTACGCCGCAGCATGGTGAGTATACGCTCACCATACTGGCCGTTGATGCAGACGAGGGCTTTGTCCCCGCGACCGATGAATGTGGTGAGCGCCGCCTCAACGGCAAAGGTACCACTCCCCTGTATCGGAATAACCGTATGACTGCCGTGAGCCTGCGCGATGGTGAGGATCTGATCGCGAATCTCCTGAGTAATACGCTTGAAGGCCGCATCTCTCGACCCGATATCGAACAGCATTCCCTCCTTGACGAAGGGCGACAGGCAAAGCGGTCCGGGTGTGAATAGACGTACTTGATTTTGCAATCAAAATCCTCCGATCAGGAATGAAAGGCGCGCAGCCCTGGAGAACTGGCAAAACACTGACCAAAGCGACACTTTGTGTCGTTGATCCGTCGCTTGCTTCTTTCGTGGGCATTCGACTTGCGTAGCGACCTTGTCTCCTATCTTTTTATAAAAACAATCTTTAGTCAGCATAAGCTAATGCTATTCTAAAATGTATTTATAGCTTGGTCACAGCGCTAAGCGGAGCTGATTTTCGCTAGGGTCACGCAGCCAGTCCTGCACGTCGATCACCGGGGCTGGAGAGCCGCACTTCAAACTAGAGGTCATGCTCTTCTTCTCCACAGTGTTTTCCCCCGCTTCGTGCGCCAGGAATGAGCGTGTTAAGGATCAGCTCGAGTTGCTTCGATTTCAAAACGCGGCGCGTGTTCCATCTGTCGGACAATACACGCTGGTGATCTCGTCTTCTGAATGGCTTCTGCGGCAGTCGGTGATTGCGAATTTGGTTGGCAGAAGGTTCTGTGTGATCTGGAACGAAGAGATTGCGAACGGCGCATGGTCTCGTCATCATTGTGCGTCTCCTTGTTGGCGTCTATAATGTACAGAGTAGGTTCAAGTCCCGTGGAGGCTGGATGGAGCGTTCATGGAGGCAGCGTAAACTTAGAGTCTATTCAAGAAAGGCCACATTCTGGTCGATACCCTGGGCATGCTTCTGAAAGCAGAGGTCCACTCGGCGGGCATTCAGGATCGCGACGGAGCGGCACTTGTCTTCGACAAGCTGGCCAACCGCTTTCCATTCATCGAAAAAATCTGCGGCGATGGCGGCTATCAGGGCCCAACGGTCGAAGAGACAAGCCCGCGACCGATGGAGATTATCAAACGCAATCAAGCCGGTTTCCAGGTGCTGGCGAAGCGATGGATCGTCGAACGAACGCTGGCTTGGCTCGGCATAAACCGCCGAATGGCAAAGGATTTCGAGCGCTTCTCAGCCACAAGCCTCGCCTTCATCCAAACCGCAATGATCAAGCTCATGACCAGAAGGCTCGCTCGATATCCCCTTTCTTGAATAGACTCTAAGAGAGCTTGGCACTGGGTTCAATGATCCTGGTGACGAGATTTTGGTACTGAGGGACTTGACGAACAAAGGCCCATTACAGAAGCGCTACTAGCGCAACTTAACGGGCTACGACTGGCTCGTGCCGCTAAGTTTACGAAGCCTCGATACAGCTTCGGCAGTAACCAATTCCTGTGAATTCCCCCTGCCTCCCGGGACTCTTGCGAAATTATAAGCTAACCTTCCATTAACGTCTGAGGGGAGAAAGGGCATGGACACGATCGGCACCGACCACCTAGAATCCAACCGCTTCTACTGGGCTCGCCGCCTGCCGGCAAAGGGTGCATCGATCCCCGGCCCCAGTGAGATCGAGGTTGTCCAGATCTCGACCGTTTTCGGCGCAGCCTCCGAGTTCTGGACGGTCGCGGTAGTGGGCAGCGACGAACATTTCGATCTCTCCGCCTTCGAATTCTTGCACAAGGTCCTCTCCCCGCCAACCGCCGAGGGTCGACGCCCAAATTTGACCCTTGTTTCCGCCGGACCGCGCCGTTAGGCCGTTGAATTTAGACTGCCAGAGAGCCTGAGGCAGGCTGCTGAAATTCACTCTGGGTTGGCGAGTTGCCTGCTGTGGGTCTGATTTTTTTACAGACCGGCAGTCGTTCGGCGGGATTTTTGTCTGGTTGAGACAGGTTTTCTGGACATATCGGCTTATTGATTTCCCTCAAGACGCACTTCGCCCGTCGATCGGAATTGGTGCAGGGATCAAATTTCAACATTTTTCATCTATGCGGCCGGATCGAAAATAGGTTGATTGATCCAGCATGCCGCACAAACATAACGCCGCCCGCCGCCATCACATCGGAAAAATGAAGTTCAAAGTGACGAACTGGGCGGAGTATGAGGCGGCGCTTCGCCGCCGTGGCAGTTTGACCGTTTGGATAACGCCGGAAGCTTTGATGGGTTGGGCTGCCCCACGTCGCAGGACGCGTGGTGGCCAGCCTCTCTATTCGGATCTGGCGATCGAAACTACTCTGATGCTGGGCATGGTGTTTGGGCTGCGTTTGCGCCAGAGCGAAGGGCTTTTGAGTTCGGTGCTCGACATGATGGGATTGGATCTGCCTGTGCCCGATCACACCACGTTGAGCCGGAGGGCCAGAACCTGGAAGCCATTGAGCAAAAGCAATGACCGCCAACCTGTGGCGGACGGGCCGGTTCACGTCTTGATCGATAGCACGGGATTGAAGGTCTATGGCGCGGGCCAATGGCTGGAAGAAAAACACGGCGTAAAGTCCCGGCGCAGCTGGCGAAAGGGGACTGTCAGGAATTCTGTGCGGGGGGCCGGTTCATTAGTTGAAGAACCGCTCGCCGAAGATGACGGCGAACTGTGTCTTTGCTTCGACCCATTCCCGCGGCGCGCGCTTCCATTGCTCTGCGGCGTTGTTGAGCACCAGATATAGCAGCTTCATGGCGGCTTCGTCACCAGGGAAATGCCCACGCGAGCGCACGGCCCGGCGAAGTTTCGAGTTCAAGGCCTCTATGGCGTTCGTGGTGTAAATGATGCGGCGGACACCTTCCGGGAAGGCGAAGAAGGGAACGACGTGTTCCCATATAGCGCGACGATCAGGATGAGACGCGAGCGACAATCTGGATGAGATTCTTATGTCGCGGTTGGAGCGAAGTTATCATGTTGATTGTCGCTGGCAAGAGTTTCATCGTCTTCTGATTGCCGCTCCG
>NZ_LWBS01000002.1 GCF_001652265.1 Rhizobium leguminosarum | reverse complement strand
CTTTGTCACGAGGCTTCGGCCCGGCCGGTTACCCTGCCAAGCCGCTCGTCAGCTACCAGACCTATCGACAATTATCTGGGTGGAACCTTCCTCCACTGGTGTTACGCGCCGTCGGGGCGCACTGAGAAAAGCGGGCTAAGCCGACGTCTGTTTCGTAACTTTCTCGGGTTTGCAACTCCGAGGCGGTAACGTGAACCACACGTCAGAGCCACCACTTCTCAAGCGTCGTGGCCTTGTGCGCGGCCGGTTTTTTTCCTGCACGACAACCTGCCAAGTATGGAGATTGGTGCCGATCATCCATGTGGACGCCACCGGCGGCACTTCCTCTATCGCTGACCCTTTTAGGAGAGCGCCTGTTTCGCCCCGGAGAGATCCGGGCGCCTACGTCGCCGTGAACCCGTTAGAGGCTAGGATATGCGGACATCAATGATCATGGTATTCGAGAGCGTAACCTGCGCCGTACACGGTGCGAATCCCCAGATTACGCAGTCCTGCAAACGCTTTTCGCAGCCGGCCGATATGCACGTCAACCGTCCGACTTTCTACAGCGTGCGGATTGCGCCAAACGGCCTCAATGAGTTGCTCGCGGGTACTGATCTGCCCCTGCCTTTCTAATAGAAACCTGAGGATTCTCATCTCCATAGGCGCAAGCGCTATTCTCTTGCCTGAAACCACGACGGCGTGCGACCCAAAGACAATCTCGGCGGCGGCAGCGAAGTTTGGTAGGGTTCCAGCCTGCGGCAGGGGTTTTATGCCGTGCAGAAACGCGAGAAGCTTTGAAGGCGACAAAGGACGCGTGATGATGCCTTCGAGGCCCGCCTTGATTAACTGCAGGTGCTCTGCACGCATATCGCCGCCGATGAGTGCACCCACGGGCAGCCCTGCGCTCTTCAGGAGCACGCATAGAGGCGCAACATCGCTCGGCCAGCCTGCACAATCCAGGATCACGGCGGAAAGCTCTGCTGAAGTACGGGCGTCCGCCACATCGTCGTCACTTGCTGCTAGACGAGCTTCAAAACCTTCACTACGCAGAATGTGCGCGAGGAGTAGATAAAGCTCGGCGTTCTGCGAGCAAACCAGAATGACGGGAGCCATGTCGATTGCCTTTTTTCTCGCCTGATGAACCGAGCTCAGCTCGGCGCGAACTCGCCACCGTTGACATCTATAATGGCTCCATTGACGAACCCGGCATCCTCCGATGCCAGGAACGCGATCACTGCGGCGACGTCGTCCGGAGCTCCTAGCCGACCGGCCGGAATACGAGCGAGCGCGTCGATGTTGATCTTGCTTTGCGGGGAGCCTGTCAGTGGCGTCAGGATGCGACCTGGCGCCACGACATTCGATGTTATGCCATAGGGACCATATTGAGAGACCAGCACGCGGGACAATCCTGAAAGTGCTGCTTTAGACGTCGCATAACCCGCGCCGGCGACCCGTGGTCTCGTCCGGCCGGCAAGAGAACCGACAAATATAACGCGTCCATAACTCATTTCCTTCATGGCTGGCAGAACCGCCTGGCAACACAGCATCGTCCCCGTCAGGTTGACGGCGAGCACGTCGTTCCATTCTTCAATGGGAAGGTCGCCGACGTGACGAGGGCCTTCGGGGCCTTTCGGTGATATCCCCGCGTTGCAGACGAGGATTCCAGGCACGCCCAGGTCACGGGCGACTTCGCCGAAAAAGGAACTGATTGCCGGCGGTTCGCGGAGATCAACCCTTCTCGCGAGGAAGCGCTCTGGCCCAAAAGCCTCAGCAAGCGCGGCGCCTGCCGCCATGACGCTTGCCTTACCATGGCTAAAGACGGCAACCCGATGACCCGCCTTCAGCAGGCGAAACGCGGTGGCAAGACCGATCCCGGTGGTGCCACCGCTGATAACCGCAACATGTGGGCTGCGGTCATCGCTCATGCCGCGTGATCCATAACAGCAAACAGCGAAAGGGGTGGATGGGCGCCCGCCTCTGTTATTACCTCAATCAGCAAGGGTCCTTCTCCACAGAGACCGCGCTCAAGGTATTCAGGAAGATCGGCGGGATCGGAGATGCGGACTGCAGGGCAGCCGCAGGCTTCCGCAATCCGCCGATGATCGACGTCCGCGAAGCTACACGCAGTCGTGAAGCTGCCGAACTTGACAGTTTCCGCATCACGTTGGAAGCCAAGGATCCCGTTGTTCAACACGATAATCAGTACCGGAAGCTTGCTTCGCACCATGGTCTCGAGCTCCGCCCAGCTATGCGCGAAACCGCCGTCCCCTACAATGACGACAACTGGTTTGTCGGGCTTTGCCGCCTTCGCACCGAGCGCAAGTGGCAGGCCCCACCCAAGTCCAGCAAGGCCCCGCGGCGAGAGGAAGCGCATACCGGGCGAGAGCGCCCGCAACTGGCCGGTGACCCACATCGAGGAATAGCTCGCATCAGCAACAACGGTGGTGTCTGCCGTTAGCACCCGCTGCAGCTCGGACATGACTCGCTCGGGACGGATCGGACTGTTCTCCGAGCGAGCGACAGATCGTCGCTCCGTGTCAAACGCGCGCCAGAATCCAGCGATCCGGGCTGTCAACTTATCGCGCTGCGATGCGCGGTACGAGAGATCGCGTCGGGCAAGTGCGCCTCGAAGCGCCCTGATGGTCTCGGCCGCGTCGCCTGTCAACCTGAGCGCCTCATATGTGCGACCAATTTCGGTGGGATCGACATCGATGTGGATGACTGATGCGGACCGAGGGATTTGGCGCCAACTGTCAGTTCCGTTCTGATTGGTTCGCGTCCCGATCAAAATGACGAGATCGGCCTCTTCGACAAGGGCAAGCGTGTGCCGTCCGAGCGATCGCGGCCCCACGAGTGCACCGAGAACGCCAGCTGACAGCGGGTGGTATTCGTCGACTGCGCCTTTTCCCATATTGGTCGTCAGCACGGGAAGCGAGGCTTCGACCTGTAGTTCCGAAAGCTCGCCGGCGGCATGGCTCGCATGGACGCCTCCTCCGGCGATGACGATGGGTGCCTGGGCTGCAGCGATCATCGAGGCCGCGCGTTCGATGTCGCTATCGCGCGGGCGCAACCGATCGAGTGGCCAGTGGCCAAGCACGGCCTCACGACGAAAGGGCGAAGGGGCTATCGGCTCCCGCAAGAGGTCGGCGGGGAGCAGGAGAGCTGTCGGTCCTGGCCGACCCGAGGCGGCTGCCGTGAAGGCCGCATCGACATAGTCGTCGATGCGCTCAGCAACGAGGACCTTCCGCACCCACTTCGTGCAGGATTGAAATAGGATGAGATGATCGAGTTCCTGGAATGCATTGCGATCAGCCTGGTCTCGTTCGACATCCTGGACGAGAGCAACAACCGGAACGCTAGCCTTCAGCGCTTCGGCCAGCGGCGGAACGAGAAGCGTTGCGGCAGGTCCGTTCTGCGATGCTACCACGCCGACCTTGCCGGACAACCGCGCATACCCGTCTGCCATGGTCCCTCCCATATTTTCCTGTCGGTAGGCGATTTGCCGGATGCCGATTGCTTCGGCCGCAAGGATAACCGCCGAAGGCAGGCTCTGAGCAAAGATGTGGGTGACGTCGTGCCTCTTGAGGGAAAGGGCGATACGCTCGGCGGCGGTTAAATTGTCGGTTGCCATGGTCACATGCCTGCTTCGGTTGGATTTGCTTCGAGGATTGAAAGGAAGTCTGCAAAGGCTGATATGACCGCGTCACCGTCAGCAGTCGTCATTGCCGTCGAAAGGCACGCCGCAGCACCATTGGGAAGCAGGATGCCACAATTCAGGAAGTGCCTGGAGAGCCGGCCCATCAACTCGGCCTCTTCCGGGGCCAGATACGCCTCGCGGAAGTCCGTTGGCTGCTTTCCTTTCGGATGGATGCGAAACAGGGATGCCGCCCCTGTCACGCTGAAGCTTGCACCATGGCGCTCGATTTCTTTTCTAAGCCCGGCTCGGATGCGATCGCCAAGGCTCTCGAGTGAAGCGAAAGCGCCATCCGTCATCGCTTCCATAGCGACCCGGCCAGCGACCATCGATACAGGATTTGCGGAAAACGTGCCGCCTTGCGGCAGCAGCGGCTTACCGCTGTCACTTGCGAAGACACGCATCACCTCCTTGCGCCCACCGATTGCCCCAACAGGAAAACCTCCGCCGATAATCTTGCCGGCGGCAATCAGATCAGGCTGCAGGCCATAGCGGGCCGAAGCCCCCGTATACGACTGCCGCAGATTGAGAACCTCATCGGCAACGATGAGAATCCCGTATTGCTTCGCAATCGCCTCGACAGCGGCAAAAAAGCTCGGTTCGGGAGCTATCAGCCCGGCTCGGCTCGGCATCGGATCGATTAAGATACAGGCCAGCGAAGGGGCAGCCGAAGCAATCCGGCGCTCCAGATCCGCGATGTCATTGAATCGGATAACGGTCACCTCCTCTCCTACCGAAGACGGCATGCCGCGATAGGCGGGTACGGCGGGCGACCGCAGTGGGTCGTTCCATATTGCCGGCGACACCGCCTGCCCCGTTTCCGCCCAGTCGTAAGCGCCGTGATAGGCGCCTTCTATCCGTGCGATGCCCGGTCGGCAGGTGAAGGCGCGGGCGGCTTTGATCGCAAACATCACCGCCTCGGTCCCGCTGTTGACGAAACGAATATGTTCGATCGCCGGAATGCGCTCGATCAATAGCTCTGCCAGCGTGATCTCATGCTCTGTCGGATTGGAAAAACACGTTCCGCGATGAAGCAAATCTGCAACCGCGTCAGCTACTGGAAGGAAGCCGTGGCCGTGTATCAGCGTCGTGAAATTATTGTTTAGGTCGAGTAGGCGGTTGCCGTCGACGTCGATGAGATGGGCTCCCTCCCCGCGCGAAATGTAGAGCGGGCTGGGCTCGTGATCGACGGTGACGCGCGTGATCCCGGTTGGAAACACGCGGCGACCCTTTCTAAAGAAGTGTTCGGACCTCGACCGGGAAAATCCCCGGCCGGTGCGAAGGACATTAGGGTGAAACATTCGATCTTCTCCGGCCAACGCGGGTCGCGGTGCAACCCTTCATAATTTTGTTATCACAAAAATCATGAACTCGAAGAAGTTGCAACAAAAAAATCTAGCCCTGCCGCTATTGTCGCTTGAACCGCTCCTGCGCGGCCTTCTTCAGGCGCCGGTAGCCGTCTCGAATGTCGTTTTCCATTGCGGCGCGGACCGCAGATGGGTCTTTGTCCACCAGACCCTCTATTGCGGCCAAATGGTTGTGGACACCGTATTTTGCTTCAGCAAACTCGGGATAGAGGTCGTGGAACGAGGCGCCTACCCTTAACCACAGCGCCTCGATGGTCGAAAGGAGGTGTGGCATCTCGCACAACCGATAAATCGTAAAGTGGAACTCCTTATTATCGTGAAGCGCGTCGGAGTAGCGCTTTTCGCCGAGCGACAACGTGATTTTCTCCTGCAACGCCAATAGCTTATCGATTACATCATTCGTCGCGCGAAGCGCGCCTTTTTCCGTCGCCAAGCCTTCAAGCGCAAGCCGCATCTGCGTGACTTCGTAGAGCGCCGCAAGATCGAGATGCGGAACGATGACGGTTTTAGGGCCTACCATGACGAGCGCACCTTCGAAGACCAGGCGGTTGATCGCCTCGCGTGCCGGCGTAGCACCAACGCTCAGCATTTCGGCAACCGAACGGATCGGGAGCTTGTGACCGGGCTTGTAAACACCGCGTGTGAGTTGCTCCTTGATGGATGAATAAGCGTAGTCGCTGAGGCGCCCAGACTGCAAATCCGGCGCCGCCGATTCCTTTTCAGTTGTATTTTCGTTCAAAACTGACCTCCGAGCGTTGACATCTTCACATTTTTGTTGCAACAAAAATGAATTGCATAAAAACCAGTGACGTGATGTGACAGCATATCGTCATCGCGAATATTAGCAACGCCTTGGCCGAGAAGGCCATGCCCGAACACCTGCCGGTCTTGCCGGCATGACACTCAAAGCACCTGGCGCCGCACGAGCGGAGCCGGGAGGGTTCAATGCGTGGCAAAGCACGCAAATGAGGAGATTTCATTTTGATTGGTGCGCCTGTTTTTATCGATCGCATAGGCAAGGTCTACGGCAGCCAGACTGCCGTTGGCGCAGTGACCCTGGATGTTCCGGCAGGCGAATTCCTGTCGATCCTCGGTCCGTCCGGATCGGGCAAGACGACGCTTCTGACAATGATCGCCGGTTTCGAAAGCCCGTCTGCCGGACGCATCATCATCGACGGGCGCGATGTCACCGCCGTATCACCCGATCGTCGCAATATCGGGATGGTCTTCCAGCGGTATGCCTTGTTCCCGCATTTGACCGTCGCCGAAAATATTGCCTTTCCCCTGAAGATGCGCGGCATCCGCAAGGACCTCAGAGCAGAGCGGGTTGGCCGTGCGCTCGACCTCGTCCAACTCTCGGACTATGCCAAGCGCTATCCCCATGAACTTTCCGGCGGCCAGCAGCAGCGGGTGGCGGTCGCGCGAGCAATCGTGTTCGAACCGCCTGTTCTCTTGATGGACGAGCCACTCGGGGCACTGGACAAGAAGCTGCGCGAATCCATGCAAATCGAGATCAAGCAGCTTCAGCGACGCCTCGGTGCCACGGTCATTTACGTGACGCACGATCAGGAGGAGGCGTTGTCCATGTCCGACCGGATCGCTGTCATGGCTAAGGGGCAACTGGCGCAGCTCGGAACCCCGGCGGACCTCTACTGTAATCCGCAGAGTGCCTTTGTCGCCGATTTCATCGGCAAGATGAACTTCCTGACTGGAGAATTCCTGGGCGAGGCCGCTGGCCGCCATACGATCAGACTGGGTGACAACGTGGTCATTGATACGCCCGGTGCTGCCCATGGATTCAAGGGTTCGGCAAAGATAGGTGATCGCGTTCGGCTCGCGCTACGGCCGGAGCGCCTTGGTCTTGCACCGCGTGGTGCAGGGGGAAAGAACGCCCTCCCCGGCCGGATCGAAACGTCGGTCTTTGCCGGCTCCTTCGACCTTCATCTCGTTCGCTCCGACTTCGGAAGCGGAGAGATCATTCAGGTCCAGATCCCTGCTGATGGAAAGAGGGTGCCTTTTGCAATGGGGGCCCTCGTGGATGTCATTGCCGAAAGCGACGGCCTACGGCTCTTTGCGGTCGCGGAGGCATGAAACGACAATGACGGTCGACAATTTACCACTTGCGCCAACCCGCCCAGCAAGCTGGTTTTTCTCACACTCGGCGCGGCAGTATTCGCACGCACTGACGTTCCTGCTGATTGCGCCGTTGATGCTCTTACTGGCTGTCGGCTTCATCTACCCAATCGGGCGGCTCGTCTCTTTGAGCCTAATGACGCCGGAATTCACGCTGGAGCATTACGAGCGGATCGTCGCCGAGCCACTCTACATGGAAGTCCTACTTCGCACGTTGCAGACCGGTGCGATCGTCACAGTGGCGAGCCTGCTGCTCGGTTATCCGGTTGCCTTTCTCATGGCGCGTGCCAAAGACAAGATTGCGGTGATCGTATCTGCCGCGGTATTCGTGCCGCTATGGACCTCAGTGCTGGTGCGTTCCTACGCCTGGATTGTGCTGCTGCAGCGAAACGGCATCGTTAACGGCCTGCTGATCGAGAGCGGCCTCATTAGCAGTCCGTTGAAGCTTATTTATACCGAAGGCGCGGTAATCCTTGCGATGACGCATGTCCTCATGCCCTTCATGATCCTGCCGATCTATAACGCACTTCGCACTATTCCTGCCGAGTACGCCCAAGCCGCCCGCAATCTCGGCGCCGGGCCGATCGGCGCTTTCCTGCGCGTGACCTTGCCGCTCAGCTTGCCTGGAATCTTTGCCGGGTGCGTCATGTGCTTCATCCTGGCGATCGGCTTTTATATCACACCGGCACTCGTCGGCGGGCCTGGAGCATTGATGATGGCAACGCTGATCGGCCAGCAAACCACCGTCCTGCTTGACTGGCCGTTTGCCGCAGCGCTTGCGACCGTTCTTCTGACCACGACGCTGATCTTTGTTCTTGTGTTCCGCAAGGCGCTTTCCGTCAGCAAAGGAATGAACAGTGTCAATTGAGCCCACAGTCACCGCCTCATTCGCCCCCTCTTCCGTCAACAATGCCCATCGACCTTATGGCAAAGCGGCATTGCGGCTCCTTGGGGGTTTCCTGATCGGAGCAATCCTGTTCTTCCTGGTCCTGCCGACATTGCTCGTCATACCGCTTTCGCTGAACGACAGCAGCTATATCGAGCTTCCGCCGAAGGGCCTGACGCTTCGCTGGTATATCGACTTTCTATCTGATCCGGACTGGCGCGCGGCAACGATCTTCAGTCTGCAGATTGCGCTGGCGACGACGGTCGCTTCGACGGTTATCGGGACACTGGCCGCCATCGGGCTCGTTCGCGGCAACCTGCCGGGCAAGACTCTTCTGCAGGCATTGTCGCTGGGGCCAATGATCGTTCCCCATGTTGTCTTTGGCGTTGCCCTTTATCTGGTTTTTTCACCGCTCAGCCTGACCGGCAACTTCCTCGGCTTCCTGATCGCCCACACCGTGCTTGCGGTTCCCTACGTGATCATCACCGTATCGGCAGCACTCGAGCGCTTCGACACGTCACTCGAGCTTGCCGCACTGAATTGCGGGGCAAGCCGGAGCCGCGCCTTTTTCAGCATTGTGCTTCCCAACATCGCGCCGGCGGTGGCTGCGGCTTCAGTCTTTGCGTTTCTAGCGTCGTTCGATGAGGCGACAGTTGCCTTCTTCATTTCCGATACCGGAGGAAAAACGATCAGCCGCAAGATGTTCGAGGACATCGATTTCAATCTCACGCCAGTCATAGCCGCGGTTTCGACGCTGCTCGTCGCAGTATCGCTGCTGCTCATGGGGACCATTCATCTCCTTACCGGCCGCGGGGAGAATTAACGTGGCCACATTCATCGGGACAAAGGAATACGCGATGAAAAAGCGAACGAAGATCAAGCCACTGCTTGCGGCTTGCCTCATGCTTGCTGGTGTGGGGGCGGCGCAAGCCGAGGAGCAGGTCATCATTGCGACCACCGGCGGCGCCTACGATACCGCACTTAGAAAATTCTGGTTCGAGCCGTTCACCGAAAAGACTGGCATCAAGGTTATTTCAGTCGCCGCAACGAATGCCGAGATGCGGGCGAAAGCTGTGGCCATGGTCAAGACCGGCAACGTGACCTGGGACCTTTACCCGGACGGCGAAATCCAGGCGAGCGCTGAAGCGCATCAGCTGACATCTGAAGACCTGACCGAGTTTTGCACGTCTTTCAAGGGCCGGCCAGATCTGGTCGAGGATGCCTGCGTCAGTGCCGGGGCCAGGCTTTTTTCGACCGCAACGCTGATGGCCTACGATCCGACTGCCTTCAAGGATGGGAATCCGTTGAGCTGGGCCGATATGTGGAACCAGACAAAATTTCCCGGTGGTCGCTCGTTTCCAAATTTCGACGATCCGTGGCGGGTGATGGCTGCAGCGCTCCTAGCCGATGGTGTTCCGCGCGATAAACTCTTCCCGCTCGACATCGATCGCGCCCTCAACAAGCTCGACGAGATTCGCCCGGCGATATCGCTGTGGTGGAAGACCGGCGACCAGAGCGTTCAGGGCTTTCGAAACGGCGATTACAGCATTGGGCAGATTTGGCTGACGCGCGCAAATACTCTGAAGGCGGAAGGACGCCAGATCGCCTGGTCCAAGCAGGCCTCGTTCCTCGTCGGCGATCGATTGACGATTATCAAGGATGCGCCGAATCGCGCGAACGCCTTGAAGCTGATCGCCTACTGGCTTGATCATCCCGAGGCGCAGGCCAGGGTATGCGAGGAACTCCTTTGCACGCCACCGAGCCGGAAGGCGATCGACTTGATGTCTCCGGCTGCACGCGCGGCACTTCCCAGCGAGAATGATATCCGGGATTACATCGTCATCCCGGACGCCAAATGGATCAACGACAACGCCTCGATGATGCTCGAGCGTTGGAATGCCTGGATCCGATGACGATCCGCCCCCGGGCCGGCGCTGCCGTCCGGGGCGGAGACGGATCTTTACCCCTTGAGAGCACGGTTGATGGCAACTGCGACGTCGCGCACTTCGGCAGCCGTGTGGCCGGCAGTCGGGCATATTCGCAGCCCTGCCCTTCCCTTGGCCACGGTCGGGAAGAAAATGGCCGATGTATAGTAGCCGGAATCAAGCACCAGTCTCGCAGCGCCGATTGCCGCAAGCTCGTCACCGATCAGGATAGTTCTGATCGGCAGTCGGGATCCCGCCTGTGCGGTCGGCACTAGTTCGTCGAAAAGAGAAATGTGTTCTGCGAGCACCTTTTGCCGCACGCCTAGTTCCGGTGTGCGATGGATCGCCTGAGAGGCGAGAGCTGCACCGATCGCCGCAACATTGATCGAAGCCGAAAAGGCATGCGCGAGAGCAAACCGGCGAAAGACTTCTTCCTGGAACGCCGTTGCGAGCATCAGCATGCCGCCTGAGGCTCCAAAGCCTTTCCCGAGTGACGCTGCGATGATTGTCCGTTCACCGAGACCCTCGGGCATTTGCGAACGCGCAAAGCCCTCGCCTCTTTCTCCGAAGATCGATATGCCGTGAGCATCATCGATGTAGAGGAAGAGGCCGTATCGCTCCTGAAGCTCGCGCAATTCCTTGATCGGGGCACAGCCACCCATGGAATACACACCGTCGCAAACATAGGCGACCGTCCCGTTCTGACGGCAAAGTTCTTCGAGCGCCTGAAGATCGTTGTGGCCTATGGTGCGGACCTCGCATTCTTCGGCAACGACGGGCTTGTTGAAGGCAAGCGTTGCATGTGCAAGCCGGTCGAATACCATGAGTGGTTTTGTGCCGCCGGTCAGGACTCCGGACGCAATCAGCGGAAGCGCGCTCAAATTAGCGGCAAGCACTGTAGTATAGGTGATAACCCTCGCGCCGAAGAGTTCAGAAAGAGCATCCTCGAGGTCTCCGAGGACGGCAAAATTGAGCCGCGTACGGGCGCAGGACCAGTGTAGCGTTCCGTAGCGCCGAACAGTCTCGATTGCGCCTTCGATGATTGAGGGGTGATTATCGAGGCCGAGATACGAGCAGCGGACGAAGTCGACGACGCGCTCCGATCGACGCTCCGAAACCGGCAGCTCCACCGCTCGTCCGTCAGACGGATGGACATAGAGGGCCATCAAGCCGTCGAGCTGGGCAGCGGCAAAGTGGGGACTCGCATGGCTGATCAGGCCCGCGGTGTTTCTGTGGGATGTTTTCGCCGATCCGGCGCCCGAAGCTGCCTCTTGCATGTTGTGCTCCCAAATGTTTAACGGAGTTCACGCTATACGCGTAGTCGATGTTTATGCAACGACAGCGACAGCAAGTTTTCGGGACGTTTCGGTGAACATGTGAACGTGGCGAAGTCACATGCTTTGGACAATGTCTATTGCATATCCTTCCTTTGGCACGGTGCGGATCACATCGCGACCAAGCGCCCGCCTTAATGCACGCCGGAGTCGTCCGATATGAACATCGACCGTCCGCGGCTCGACGAATGCTGATTTCGGCCAAGCGACTGCGATCAGTTCAGCGCGGCTGAGAACGCGCCCCGCGTCACCCATGAGAGCTCTAAGCAGGCGAAACTCGATCGGGCTGAGATTGACTGGCATACCCCTTACGAGGACACGTCGGCCGCTAACATCCAGCTTCATATCGTCAAATATCGGAGCAAGGCGGCTGGTCGCTTCTCCAGAGGTATTGCCTATCGTACCATGGAGGTAAGAGAGGAGCCGTTCCGGGGGCATCGGCCTTGTGAAGCTCTCATCGACGTCGGCTTTCAGGATGTCGAGATAGGCGGCCCTTTCGGCAACGAGCGCTATCAGCGTGACGTCGCTGGTAAGTCCCCTTTCCTTCAGACCGGACGCGATGTCAGCCAGAATTTGTGAACCCGGCTGGCAGTCGACGATGATGGCTGCAGCGTTACGCTCCTCGGCAGTCGCCACTGCCTCGCTCGGAACATCGACGAGCATCGTCCTGTATCCGGCTCCTTTCAAGATGTATGACAGCATCAAATAATAGTCAGCGTCTTGGGATACGATCGCCAGAAGTTCGCTCATTGTCTCGCTCCGCCAGTTGCTGACCTTAGCGCGATTGCTTTTGATACGACAAAACTGCCAGAGAACTGCCTCATTTGATTGGAACCTCACGCAACGGCTGGTAAAATATGCGCAACAGAATCGCAAAGCGCTATCGCTACGGTTATTTTTATAACTTGCCTTTCTTTTTTGTTACAACATAATGTTGAGAGCGCGAGAATCTCGCGCCGTAGCGCATATTTGCCAGGGACGGCACGTGATCGTGGCCCACTCGGTGGGATCGACGTCCGGCATAATTTGATGGCCTGTTTCCGGACGGTAACGGGGCTTTTAATGCGCGAAATGTTCAAAAAGTTCTCAACCGGCAGCGCTGCGGCGACACCGGATTTTTGGAGTGATGCAGATGTTGGGGACATCAGTACTGCTACCCGATCGCTTTACGGACAGCATGCGAAAACAGCGGCTGCCTGGTGCGCACTATGCGCGCGCTACGACGGCCGCTCAGGTGATTTCACCTTTTGGATGCACGTTTTCAAACTTCTGGGCGCTGATGAGATCGAGAAAGCTTTGAAATGAGCGTGACCGCTATGAATTATTTCGTGCTGGATAACCTGAAGAAGTTCGTCGAGCAGCAGGTCGCCGGGCGAAGCTATGGTACGAGCAGGGAATACGGCCGCGAGTTGATCCGTCACGACAAAGATCGGCAGCACTTGTGTGACCTCCTGCTTGAAGGCGCTTCATCCGACACGACCGAGCCGGTGGATGCCGCCTATTTCGATAGCCTGCGAGCCCGTGCTTCGCGGCAAAGCTCCAGGTGACCGCAAAGTCTATCGTTCGATGGACTTCAAATTTCCCGGCCACGCCTGACAGCCCGCTGACGCCGTTCCGAGATGACCTTCTCGCTGCTTTCCCTGCGGACCGCCTGCTGCAGAACCTTCAACCTTTCCTGCATCGCCTCGAAGGCATTGCGCTGCATCTGTGGGACGCGGTTGGTGAGATCCTTTTCGCCGCGAATGATGGCGTTGCGACCGAAGCGCTCATCGAGCGACCTGCTGACGGCGGCGAATTCCCGATGAATGTCAGGATCGAGAGAAGCGGCCGATGCATTCCGCTTGCGACCGTTGTTCTTCACCTCAGCAGTTAGCCGCATGAGCACCTCTTCGGCCGCCTTCGACAGGCCGGGAATGGCGACCGCCATGCGCCGTCGCTCTTCGGCAATAGCCTGGCGTTCGGTATCGAGCCCATTGACGTAGGCTGAACCGAGCGCGCGCAGGCGGGCTCCGGCTTCTGGCACGGCCTGTGTCGCCTCTTTCCGCTCGCGGCCGGAAGCCAGCATCCGGTCCATCAGGCGATCGGAACCGCGCAACGCACCATAGGCGGCGGGGTCATTGGTCACCGCGGCGGCGATGCGGTCGGCGGCAAAACCTTTGGCAAGCAGGTCTTCGATCCTGGCGACGGCGCCGGCCGGATCGCGCCAGATCGTGCTTGCCACGGCCGCCAGAGCGGCACGCTGTTGGCGATAGAGAGGATCTGAGAGCACCCGCGAGCGCGCCTCCTCGTCGATCGGGGTCTTGAACTCGGTGACGGCGGCAAGCATGGGCAGCACGGCGGCATTCTCCTTGTCTGCCTCGATCCCCTGATCGGCACTGGCCGCCGCAACGATCTTCGAACGATCCCGCCGCTCGACCAGATGCTGCTCGTCGGCAAAGCGCTTCACGGCCTCAAACAGCCGGATCAGCTTCTCGCCTCTGATACTCGCGAGGTCTTCCGGCATGCGCTCGATCCTGTTGCGTTCGGCAACCGCATCGGCCTTCGAGGTAAAGGCGCTCCAGCCGAAGCGGGCGCTCAGCGCCTCGCTGACCGCTTTGACCTCCTGCACGAGCGAGCGATCTTCGGCGGCAAGCGCAAAGGCGGTCTTGTAGGCATCGTCACCACCTTGCCTGCGCACCGCCTCGATCTCGACGAGACGTGCCATCGCCGTCTTCGAGAGCGCCGGGATCGGCAGAGACATATGGGTGCGGCGCTGTTGCTCGCGGCTTTCGAACCGCTCGGCGTTTCTTCGGAACTCGGTCGCATGGGCGCGGGCGAGTGGCAGTAGGTCCGTCAAGGCGGTGATCGCGGCATTTCGTTCGTCGCGGGCCGCACGACCGTCGACGATCAGATCTGAACCACGCAGCCGGCCGAGCCGATCCGGTGCTGCGGCAAGATCGTCGGCAAGCCTGCGAGGTTCGATGCCCATATCCGATGAAAGCGCGTTCAGCGCTGACAGCGCCGCATCCGGGTCACGATAGATCTTCTCCAGCAGCGGCCGCAGGATGGCTTCGCGCTCTTTCCACGCCGGCGACGCAAGCTGTGCCAGCCGC
>NZ_LWBS01000001.1 GCF_001652265.1 Rhizobium leguminosarum | reverse complement strand
GAAGTAGTTGCCGTAGTACTGAACGCCCGGGGTGATCTTGAGCTTGTCGGTTGCCTTGATAGCGTATTCGGCAGCGATAGCCCATTCAGCTGAGGAGTAGTAGGAGTTCGGGCCGGAAGAGTAAACGCCGGCGAGGCCGAACGTGCCGGGACCGATGTCAACCGTACCCATTGCACGGATAGCGCCGTCTTCGTTGTCGAAGTCCCAGCCGCCAGTGACCTGGTAGCTGAACGCACCAGCCTTGCCGCCAACGCCGAAGGCAACGCCGACATTGTTCGGACCATCGTCCGGAGTAAAGTCGGTGGTGCCGGGAATGACGCCGGGAGTAAAGGTACCCTGGTAAACGCCGTCTTCCAGTTCATCGACGCTAAGACCAGCGTAGAAATCGTTAGTTTCATACTGATAGCGGATCGAGTTGTGGAGCGTCACGACCGAGCCGATGTCGTCGGTTTCGCCAGAGAGACCATCGTCCCACCAGCTGTAGAACAGACCGGCGCGGAAGCCGGCGACGTCGAGGTAAGCGGAGTCGAGCTTGGAAGCCTGATCGGTGGCATTGTCAGCATTGAACTGCATGACGATGACGCCGGTCAGCGGACCATACTCGGTGTCGCTCTTGGCCGTGAACTGAACCTGACCGCGTGTGACGGCATCCCAGTCCGAATCGCCGCCGACATCTTCGCCAACGTTGACCTGGAAACGGATGTAGCCGTTGATCTTGAGGCAGGTTTCGGTGCCCGGGATGTAGAAGTAGCCGGTGCCGTAAGCGTCGCAGACGCGAACATATTCAACCGGTTCCGGCTCAGCAGCAACAATAGCGTCAGCAGCCTGAGCACCGGAAACTACTGCGAGAGCAGCAGCGGAGCCGAGAAGAAGGCTCTTGATGTTCATAAATGACCTCCAATTCAAAGTTTCGATCGGGTTTGGGATCTTTCGCTGAGCAGCGTTCCCTGCCCCATCCCCGTGTTTCAAGAAGTGGACGATCAGTCGCCCTTGCTTCCGAGGTTGAAAATACAAGACGGAAGCCGTCACGCAATCACCAACTTGCTCGGATGGGGGATTTGAGGGAGCCTTCCCGACATTCTGTTGCTGAAAGGACACAAGTCGGGCAGCCAGCCTCGATTTCCTTTATGTTTTGTTAAGAAAATCCTGATTTTGCGGAGGCTTAGGTCAGATCAACGAAGAATTGGACATGCAATTTGCGACACATTCGTGACACTTTTTTGACAAAAAACGGCTCTTGTGGGGATTCATGATTGCCGGAAGCGTAACCGGACATGCACCGATCCGCTTTCGCCACCTGCCGGTGGTTTGCGCGCAGGAGGTGATTCCCGCAGGCGATTCTCTCGCTCAAAGGCAGAGAGATTTTTCGTCGCCAGCCTAGCCGACTAAGCGAATATGATTCCCTGCCAGAAACCAACGATCGACACACGCTCAGGAAATCAGAATGGCGGAGAAGATGTCCGCCCCTCCGCCGTTTTTACGGAACATACGGGCTACAAACGCCTGATTTCCCTTACATATTCCATATGTTCCATTTGTACGTTATGATAACCGTTACAAGATTGCGGTGTGGCGGAGGGTTTTATGGCGCGTAACAAGCTGTCTGAGACGAAGATTAAGAGCCTGACAAACCCGGGCGTCTACGGGGATGGCGATGGTCTTTATATACGCGTCCAGAAGGGCGGGAGCCGAAATTGGGTCTTCATATGGCGCCGGGGAGAAGATCGGAACGAGATCGGCCTCGGTGGATATGGAGCGGGCACGGCGCCGGTCAGTCTAGTCCTGGCACGTGAAAAGGCCGATGCGATCCGGCAACAGCTTGCTCGCGGTGAAGATCCTCGCGCAGACAAGAAGGCCAATCGCCCCAAGACCTTCCATGATTGTATGGAAGCCCTGATCGCGGCCAAGGAATCGGAGTGGACGAATCCTAAGCACGCCGATCAGTGGCGGATGACCCTGAGAGAGTATGCGAAGCCGCTCCACCAAATGCCGGTTGCGGATGTCGTTATGGGCGATGTGAAGGACTGCCTTCTCCCCCATTGGCACGAGCGGCCCGAAACTGCCGACCGCCTGCGATCGCGCATCCAGGCGACGATCGATTACGCCATTGCTCATGAGTGGCGCACGGCTGGCAACCCGGCTCGCTGGAAGGGTCTATTGGATAAAGTCATGCCGCGCCGCCAAAAACTGCAGCGCGGGCATCACGCCGCCCTCGCCTACGCAGCCGCGCCGGTTCTTGCGGCGAACCTCAGAGCGTCTTCAGGCATCGCCGCACGGGCGGTAGAACTCCTGGCGCTTACCGCTACCCGAACACGCGAAGCACGGCTGGCCGAGTTTGCTGAATTCGACATGAAAGCCAAAACTTGGACCGTCCCGGCGACTCGCATGAAAATGGGGAAAGAGCACACCGTGCCGTTATCTGATCGCGCAATTGAAATCGTCAATGCCATGCGGGCAGTGGCGACCGGGCCGTTTCTCTTTGGTGGAGATAAGGCTGTATCTGACACGGCAATGACCAAAGCTCTTCGTGTTGCGTCGCCCGACAAGGCCTCGACCTTGCACGGTCTCAGATCGATGTTTCGCGACTGGTGCGGAGACGAGACCGACCACCCTCGCGAAGTCGCCGAGCAGGCGCTGGCACATGCCATTGGGAATGCGATCGAGCAAGCTTATCGCCGATCGGACGCCCTCGAGAAGCGCCGGGCACTCATGATCGACTGGTCCAACTATCTCGCTGCCGCACCCGATTTTGTAAACAAACGCGTCAAGTGATTTATTTCGTCTTGGTACACTTGGAACATTTGTATGTTTACGTTACCTTTCAAATCATTAGCGAGATTTGTGGTGGATTTTCGCTAATGCGCGGGGTGGTGCCCGCTGAGGTGCGGCTGGTGAGAATCCATAAGACCCGCACCCGCTAGCCGCAGCATCGCTGCCGGACTGCCCGACCGAAGAGGGTGGCTCTCATGAGAGCGTCGATTAACCTCAACCCGGCCATGGCGCGCCGGTCACCGAACCTTCTCAAATCTTAACGATCAATCTCGCGCCCGGATTCCGTCCGCGGCTTTGAAGAGGAGACACCATGCCGACCGCAAGCAACGACAACTTTGCCCTGATTTCTCTCCGGGACACCTGCGCTTTGACGAGCATGTCCAAGACCATGATTCACCGCCTTCGGATCGAAGGAACATTTCCTGCCGCTGTCGCTCTGGGCGAGAAACGAATCGCTTTCTCCCGCATCGAGGTCCAGGCCTGGATCGAAGCGAAACTTGCCGCGAGGGTGAGCGCATGACCTCGCGCGCCGATCCGTTCAAACCCGTTATGTGACGCGAAAAATCCCCGCCTAGCCCGATAAGTTCAAATCACAGACTTAACCCGCCGACAACGTCGGCAGGCGCGCCGTTGTGCGCGAGAAAGGGAACGATGAGAATCATTGACTTCGAAACGTCCGGCGGCTTCGCCGGAGAAAGCGCCCACGTGCTTGCTCGCTTCAGCGTGCAAGTTACTGACGACCTCCGTCTGTGCGGCTTAAAGCTTGTCGACACACCGAAAGGGCGCCGGACCTTCTTTCCATCCGTGTCCGGCGGCGGACGGTCTATCACCGCGTCTACATCGCTTTCCCGCCAGATAACCGCCGCAGCTTCCATGTTTTTCGAGGGGCACGAGATCGCCAATGACCGCACTAAAGCAGCCTAAACCAGACCCGCGACCACACCGCGATGCATTTTACGAGGTCAACAAGGCCGCCCTCTGGCAGCTGTCAGGCGACGTTGTACTGGTGCCGGACCCTGATAACCTCGAGGGCCTGACACGGGATGCACTAACGAAGATATCTCACTGGTCAGACATGACCGATGAAGACATCCCGCGGCTCGGTATCGTCACCGACAGCTTCTTTCGATTTATCGACGAAGGTCAGGATGCGACCGTCCTAACGCTATGGCGCAGTGGCACACCGCTCATCCAGCAGATTGATGGCGAGCCGTGTGAAGCGGCCGTAGAGCTAGTAACGGATGCCATTACCGGCCTGAGGCCCCTTCAGGAGAAATGGCACGGCCTGCCGCCGCTTGAAGCGGAGATTGAGATCCTGGCGTACCGCAAAGGCTTCGTGGCCGGCCATCGCCCGAAGTGGCTTGAGCGGATGGCGCGCGCCAATCTCGCAGAGCGTGATGTTGATCCTGCAGCTAGCGATGAGCCAAAGGGCGAACCACTGGCCGCCAACGACAACGTGCCACAGCATGACGAGCGGCTAGTCCCTTACCTGGCCGCCTTCGCCGCCAAGGATGCCTTCATAAGCGGCAGCACATTGTTCGGCGCCGTCGTCGGTGGTCTCACTGGCAAAATCCAGATTCTCGCAGATGGTCGGGCCTTGTTCACGAGTCGGTTGGGCAGCAAGTTCGTTGAACTGCCAGTAAAACCAAAGCGGCTCGTCGCCAGTCCGTTTCGACTCAAAGACCCTGCCTCGATTCCGGAACGCGAATGGCTTCATGCCAGACACTACATCCGTCGTTATCTCTCGATCACCGTGGGCGCCGGCGGTGGCGGTAAGTCGGCGCACGCCGTATCGGAAGCTTTATCGATGGTAACGGGCCGTCCGCTGCTTGATGGACAGGCGGGCCTAAGCGCTCCTCTTCGTGTTTGGTACGTGAATGCTGAGGATCCACAGGATGAAATCGACCGCCGTTTTGTCGCTGCTGCAAAGCACTTCAACGTAACGGAAGAAAGCATCGCCGATCGCCTTTTCACCGACTCCGGACGTGATCAGGAGTTTGTAATCATGCGACAGGAAGGGCGCGACTTCAAAGTCTGCGAGCCGATGGTAAATGATATGCTTGCCACCATCCGTGAAAACGCGATCGACATTGTTGTCGTCGACCCATTCGTCTCGACCCATGAGGTTCCTGAGAATGACAACAACCTCATGCAGCGTGTTGCTAAGGCGTGGCGTCGAGTAGCCGATGAGGGCAACTGCAGCGTTGAGCTCATCCACCATGTCACCAAGGGCAACTTCGAAGTGACGGCCGACTCTGCTCGTGGCGGTGGCGCCCTGAAAGATGCTGCGCGGTCTGTGCGCACCATCAATGCGATGACGAAGGAGGAGGGCGAGAAAGCCGGCCTCGACGATCACCGCGGGTTCTTCCGCGTAGACTTCGGCAAGACCAACATGACCGCGGCATCATCGAGCAGTCAGTGGCGCCGGTTCGTTACCGTGCCACTTATGAACGGCAAGGGTTTGATCAAGTCGGGCGACGAAATTGGCGTTGTCGCTCCCTGGCGCTGGCCGGCTAAGTCGGAAGCAACCGCGTTTGTGTCCGCCGAAGAACTGGAAGCCATCAAGCGCAAAATAGACGGCGGTGATTGCCGGGACAGCGTTCAAGCCAGCGATTGGGCAGGTTACAAGGTGGCCGAGGCTCTTCGCATCAACCTGACTGACCCAGCCGAAAAGAAGCGCGTAAGGAGAATGCTTGAGGCCTGGAAAGAGGCTGGCCATTTCACGATCGAGCAGCGGCCCGACTACAAGGGAATTGAGCGGCCCTGCTTGGTTCCTGTTTTCCACACCATGCAAAACTGAGGTGTGGAAAGGTGTGGAAGGTGTGGAGATTCCCCATTCCACACCACCCACACCCCCGCCTTTATGGTGGGGTGGGGTGGTGGTGTGGAAGAAATTTAGCAAAGTGGTGGTGTGGAAACTTTTTGATGTACCAGATTGAAATGCAACCATACGATAACGCCGATCGCCGCGCTCAGTTAGCCGGGGCGCTGGTCAACCCAACCGCACGTAATACGGCTGTGGCACCGTGTTTCATGGTGCCACAGCGCAGGGTGGTCAGCATCAACCGGCCAGCAACCCTGCGAGAGTTTGATTGCGTTTTTCAATCTGCGCTGCGCCAAGGCCAAACAAGCCGCCAAAGACGGCGGCACTGTGCTGACGATTGAGCGGAGCGTTGTGCCCATTCCGTAGGTCGGTTTCTATTGCGAAGCGCTCAGCCTCGGGTTTCGCCAGCAGGTGAACATGGAGTTCGTTGCCGCCAAGGCGAATGGCCTGCAGCACCTTATCATGCAGGTGTTCTTCCATCCGCCGGGCTGTGTCGGACGTTTGTCCAATGTACAGCGGGTAGGCTCGGCCGGCGTCATCCCTGCGAACCATCACGTAGACAGATGGGCCTGTGATGTGTGAGGAAAATAAGGGAAAGACCGTAGTAATCCACCATTGGCCCGAGTGCCCTTGCCAATGATGGAATTGATCGTGCGATGGTGCCGCGAGAAGTCCGAAGATGCCAGTGCTCATTTTAAGCTCCGATGGTTCGAATCAAACCCTCCGGAAAAGATGATGACAGAACATTAGGGAATCACAATAGAAGCCATTTTTTTCGGATTCTAGCACTACATGTTGTTTTTGGGCGGTCAGCAACCATGGAAGTTAGGGCTCGAACCGTATGGTAGCTTGAGTGAGTAGTGAGCGGATTTTCTAGAGATGGTTGCGCTTCACCATTTTTGTTGTATTATTTAGCTACAATAGAGGGAGGCGATTATGAAAACCGTTGCCATTACTCTTGCTGCCTTTGTAGCATCTGTAAATATTGCATATTCTCAAGACTATAAGGCGATAAGCGACTTCTCGCAAAGTATTTGTGGAGACATCCCTTCTGGTCAATATTCAAAAACTTCCATATCTGGAAAAGTGGAGGTGAATGCTGGCCTGCTGGCTAAAATACTGTCGGGGTCGGCAAACGTGAGCGGGGGTCAAGTTAAAGAAATGTATAACGGAATTCCCTTCGATAAACTTCCATCGAACATACCTACTGTCAGTATGTGCAAGATCGAACTGATGAAGATTATTGATATTCGAAAGAAAGTGAAGTTTGTCGCTTGCGAGCGCCCCGAGTTTGGGCAGATTGGATGGCGTCGAACGGAAAATTATTCTGACTCATCCGGGCGGCTTGGTGGTGGGCACGATCAACCGTGGTGGTGCAACCAGGTCGCCGCATCTTTCATTAGTTCTAGGTCGATCGGCCCGCAGAATACTTGGGAAACTGTAACGTCCCATGAGGAAAGTGACAAAGACTGGAAAGGTAAGGTCACCTACAAGTACCATTGCACAATCAAGGTAAGCTGGGAGCCATCCTACAACCGCCGTGAAGACCCGATCTGCGGCACTTACGAGCAGTAGAAAGCTCGCCCCCTCCACCGGGGTACCTCCGATCCCTCCACGGCCGCCACAGCGTACCGGCCGCCTCCCTCATCACTAATGCAATTACAGAAATTCCCACGCGTGCGTAACGCGCGCGCGAGAAAACATTGAACTTTTTGGCGTGCCGGAGGGGCGGATCACGGTTCGCCGGCCAGTCTCCATTGGACCGGTCTGGCAACAAATTGTTCACGTCCGCAAAATTCGCAATTTGGAGATGGCGCCATGGCAAGCGTCAATGCCCGCCCGCCAGCGCGATTAGGGCGACGACATAAGACACGGCGATCATGACGTAGGCGACCTGGAGAAGGGTCATGGTCCATCCTTTCGTTGGTGGACCCCTAGATATTCCGAGTTTCTGAGTCACGGACATCACAAGATTTGCAGTTGACTTTTCGGTGAAACTGTGAAGCGCGTTGACAAATTTGTATGTTTAGGTCAATGTTTCAGATGGTTGCAGCCACCCTCCGCCCCAATGACGAGATCCGCGCCAAGCGGACGGCAACGCAAACTTCATAGGAACTGTATCGATGAAATCTTCAACGCGGCTCATCGAGCCGGCGCAGTCGTTCGCCTATATCGCGGCAAACGACAACTTTCAGCACACCCAGCGCGCGCCCGTGATGGCTCGCGCAAAATCCGGCAGATTGTTTCCATCGCCAGAAGAAAATCTTCTAGCCGTCCAAACACTCAACCGGATCGATGCAATTCTTGCCTCGGCGGAATCCGACGTCGGCTATGCTAGGGCAGAAGAAGGCCAATACTCCCGTCCGTCTGCCGCTGATGAAGGGGACTACATCGGCGGCCCGGCCATTGTTGAGGTTTCAGGCCGATCAGCCGGTAAAATCCTAGAAGACTTCACCAACGGCACGGTCCGGTGTTTCGATCCGCATCCCTTGAGTTTGCCGTGCGCTCCGGAGCGAGAAGTCGCGGAGTTGCGGGAACACGGTCGTTTCCGCTTCAACGATGTTGGTGTCATTTGCGGCTATCGGCTGAACCGCGAGTACCACGGGAGTGACCAGGATACGTGGGTCAAGCCGTCCCATCCGAAGCACCCCGATAATGTTTCCACGCCGCGCGATCGCAAGGCGCGAGACCCCAGAGGCCAGAAGCCCGGAAAGACGGCGGCAACAGATATCGTCACGCCAGCGAACGACAATTTCGACGCTCGTAGTTGCTTAGCATGGATCAAAACGCGGATGGCGCCAGAGCACTACGAAGCCGTCTATGACGCCACGGCCGGCATGGGCTTCCTACATATAGGCACCTCAGGCGGCTTTTCGGGAAAGCAGGCCGAGGCCGTGGGCAAAGACCGCTTGTTGTGTGGCCTTCGGCAAGCGGCTCGCTTGCTCATCGACTGGGACACCGCAGACTAGGTGCACCCAAAGTGGCCATACCGAATCTAACTTATGAGAGGTTTGCTTCGGCGGCCTTTAATTTTGCCGGTCGCGTTGCAGTTCACGCGATCGGCCTTTTCTTCGAAAATCCTGCGCCGTCGGCTGCCCCGATATTGGCGCGGTTGATCGAGCGCCCGCAGAGCCACCGCCCTGCGGGCGTTTCCGCTTTCACAAAACCTCACACATAAAAGGAAATAAATATGGCCCTCCCAGCCTTCACCGTGACCTGCGGCTACGCAGGATCCAGCGCCGCGCGATATGCCTCTCACTCCCTCCTCGGCAGGCTTGTCTGGCAGGAGGCGCCATCGACTGGCGTTGCATCCACCAACTCTGCGCCTGACATTAATGACGCCTCTGGCGCCGCCATTTTCCGCGCCCGAGCAACGGCGGACTCCTGGCTGTCGTATGGGAAGTCCGCCAACTCCGCCGGCACCATCCGCGTACCCATCCCGGCTAACACGGACGTGGACGTCTATCCGGAGCCCGGCGACAAGTTCATGTGGCAGGCCGCATAATATGGCGACGCTCCGCCAAACGTGCGCGGCGCTGGACGAGGTTTTGCGCCTGCCACCTTCTTCAGCACGAGGGCACGCCCAGCGGCTGAGGCTGGCGGGCGTGCTGCCAGCGTCGCAGGGCTACCCCGGCCAGATCAGCAGCGAACACATCGCCGCGATCCTGGTTGCGATTACTGTAGGGTCGCCCCTCGTCGATGATTACCTCAATCTAAAGCCAGGCACCGGCGGGCCAACCTTCGGCAAGGTCCTCGCCGGCCTCGTCGAGAAGCCATTTGATTTGCTCGAGCTGCAGATCGAGACGTTGGCTCCTGGCGCTTCAGTGACCTTCCGTGGCCCAGACCGCGGCGTCCAGGCAATCAGCTTCTACCCCCCAGCGCCTAAGCCGAGGCCGGCCTTTGACCGTGAAGTGAGGATTGGGCCCGAAGTCTTCATCAAACTCGCCGCGGCTATTGCCAATGCACCGGAAGTGCGCGCTGGCCGCCCGCGGCTGCGCGACCGATACACAAGGACATAAGCATGCAAAAATCAGCGCCGGCAAAACCGGCAATCCGGGTTCGGAGCCTGGCGGAGGCCGATCAAAACTATGCGGCCGCCAAGGATCTTGTCACCCGCCTCAAAGCTTCGAGCGCGAAGCTTGACACCGAAGAAAGCGAGCTCATGCACCGGCTCGCCAACCGCCCGCCGTCGGCTGAGAAGACCGGCCGCGTGGCTGCCCTCCTTGGCGACGCAACCCCGGAAGAAGACGAAGCGCCGGACGGCGTGCGTGCTCGCCTTAAGACAATTGCAGGCGAGCGGGTCGATCTGCGTGCCGCGATCGAGATCGCGCAGCAGCGCCTGTCACAGGCTCGCTTTGGGGCCAGCAGAGTTATCTGCGCAGAAGTGGCGCCGACCTACGCGGAACTCGTTAAAGCCCTTGCCGACGCCTTGCTGGCCGCGCACGCGGCACACGCGGCTCTACTGTCTATGACGAATGAACTGTCGGCCCAGGACGTTGCCTGGACTGGCCACCTGGCGCCGCTCCAAGCTCACGGCATTTTCGGGCCCGAGGGCGGCAAGCTTGCCATCTGGCTGAAGGACGCTGGTGCTGCAGGCTTCATCAAACAATCTGACATTCCGCAGGAGCTCAAAGTCTAATGGAACGAGCCAGCCAACCTAAACGAGGCGGCTATCCGCGCGTCAAGAACGAAATCCGCGTGAACGGCAAGCTTGATCCAGACTTGCCTAACGATCCGATCAAGATCGCACTAATCCTCCGAGAGCGCCGTCTCAGTAAGCGGGACGCGAAATCGGTCAAGGCGAAGGCCGAGGCGGCGATGAAGGCGCGAGGCATCCCGGTCTAGCCGGGGTGGGTCGCCTTTGGCGTTCGCTCGCCCTGGGTACCGGCTCCGGGGTTAACTTGCGCTAAACCTGTATAAAAAAACATTTGCATCTGGCTTAGCCGTAGCGGCGCGCATGTCACGACGTTGGGCGCGCTTACACGCATGAGCGCGCAGGGCGCTGTCGCCTGACCGGGAGGGGCGGATCGATTTCCAAAACCACCCGTTCTCCCGTACCGCGCGTCCCCATTCGCGCGCATGACCGAGTCCCCCGTTCAAGAAAATATTCGGAGGTACAAACGTGCCAGAAACCAAGGCTTCCGGCCCGCCAAGAGCCCCTAAACACCTGCGCCCAGCGACCCGGAAGTGGTTCCGAACCGTCGTTGAGGAGTGGGATTTGGACGCGCATCACCATCATTTGCTCACCCTAGCATGTGAAGCGCTGGACCAGACTGAAGCATGCCGTGAGACCATCGAGCGGGACGGCCAGACCTTCACCGACAGATTTGGGCAGCCCAAGGAGCGCCCCGAAGTCTCGATCATGCACAACAGCCGCCTAGCGTTTGCGCGGCTTATCCGAGAGCTCGATCTCGACTTCGATGGCGGAGGCGACAGCGCTAGGCCGCCCGCCCTTCGATCCAACCGGAGATAATCTTGCCCCGCAAAAGACGGAAATCAAAAGCCCACCCCGTTGACCTGATGGCGTGGGAAATGATCTTTCAGACCGGTCGCGACTATTTCGACGATGCGAAAGACGCCGGCATTGAGGTGGATGAATACGGCCGAGCTGACGACGCAGCAGTTGCGGAGGCCTGGCAGCGGCTGGGCGAGGAATACATGGATAATTGGACTGACAAGCACTCAAAGCCTTGGGCGCTTCGTGAGTTCGGGCAGCCAGCCGTTCGGCGGCGGCTGCGGAGGCGCTAATTAGCGACGCTCCGTCATTGCCAAGAAGGTATCTATCGATTCTTTCGCACCTTCCTTTTTACCGAAAGCTACAACACTTGCCATCGAGCCCCGACCGGCTTTTTCACCATAACAACTCGCCAAGATAAGCGCTCCATCCTTCTCCCCTGAGAACAGTTCCCCGCTCTTTTTGAAGCTAGATAACTGCACGGGCTTTAGCGCTTCTATGAGGTCAATCTCACAACTTCCGTCCGTTTCCCAAACTCGATCGGGAGTTCTCCATTCGAAATAGACGTTATGCAGATCGGGATTTGCGGCGTCGGTCGTCCGCTCCTCCGTTTTCCCGCTACCGCCGCTAGGTATCGCGCCGATGTCTAGCCCCCATACATTAATCGGGGCATTATTATATCCTCGTTGAACCGTAATCCACAGTAGCGATACTAAGCATAATACAAGTAGACTCAGAGTAACTAATATCGCGAACCGAAAGTAACGCCTGCCTTCTGGCGTTTCAAGAATTGCCGACATCGCGTCTTTAATCATCAGCCCCACCCCAGAGATCGCATTAATCATGCGCGCTCATTCTAATCTTCGCAAGACCGAGAACACCCTCAAGCCAAGGGTTGGCTTTGAACAAGGAAAAAACATGAACAAAAATCCCGCCCTCGCCGGCGATCCAACACCTGCGCCCGACGAACAAGACGAAGCCGACCAGCCGCCTTCAGAGGCACCGGAAGATCCCGCCGAGCCCTTCGACGACGGCACAACGTGGAGCGATGGCTCCACCTGGGAACAATAACCCTTAACGGCCCGCCATCGAGCGGGCCTCTTCTTTTCTGGAGCAACAATGCCCGCACCAACTGCTGCAGTCGTCTGGGGCGACTACAATATCCCCGGCGTCCCTTCGTCCGGAAACAAGTGGCCCAAGAAGGCAGAAGCCCGCGCCTGGGGCGCTTGGCTGGAATCCTTCATTACCGGTATCGGCGCATCTGGAGGCTCGATTTATCTTACGCGCGCTTCGCTGTTTGCCGACCTCAGTCATCCCGCAAACGATATGGCCTGGGTGATCCAAGACCCAACAATCGCCTACAATGGTGTTTATCGAAAAGTCGGATCGATCGGCTCAGGAAACTGGACGCGCGTTGCCGACCTGCCGTATTCGTTCATTGAGGCGAACAATAGCGGCGCCGGCACGGCCAATGCCATCCAAGCCGATTCGTCCATTCCGGTTTCGGATTCTGCGCTGGTTCTTCTGAACATCGTGGCGACCAACACGGTTTCGCCAGTGACGGTTGCCTTCAATGGCGGCGCCGTTTTGACGATCAAGTCGAACAGTGGCAATGATATTGCGGTCGGCGGCTTGCCGTCTGGCATGCTTGTCATGGGGCGGCTGGACGGGTCTACTTTTCGCCTTGTGTCTGATCAGGTTTCCGGTGCGATCGTGGCAGCTGCTGAAGCCGCGCAAGCTGCGGCCGAGGCTGCGCGCGACGATGCCGAGGCGGCTGCAGCGGCACTGTTGTTCCGGCTGTATGCTACGGTCGCCGAAGCCGAGGCTGCGACGATACCAAACACCGCCGCGTACATTGCCATCGTCGAAACCGACTCTGGCGTGCTCTATTTTAGCCGTGAAACCTCTGATCCGGGCACTGGCAATAGGTTCCAAAGCGCCGACGGCGCATGGTGGGTTGCGGTATCCGTTCCCACCAGCCTCGATCAGATCATTCGCGCATGGAAGATCACTTCCGTTCGTAATCGCGTCCATATGGGCGGCCACAGCAACGCCTATGACAACTCGAACAGTATTTCAGGTGGTTATAGCGTAAACGGCGCTGGCCGAACGTTCGTGCACGGTGCCGTGGCTCGCGCCTCCTGGCAGGACGGATACATCAGACAGGTCAAGGTCCATGTGCCGGCGAATGGTGGTGATGCCGGTAACGGCATAAAGTTGAAGATTCTGCGGGCCAATGGCTCAAGCTACGATGTCATCGCGACCAGCCCCCTTATCCCAGTTGGGGCGGGAACTGGCCTGAAGACGATCAATATTGCGGCTTTTGGCCCGTTTAACATGGGTGACTTCGTCGGGTTTTTTATGACCGGCGGGACTTCTACAAAGTCGTGGACCATTGGCACTAACGCGGCAAACTCGATCAAATATATCATCGGTGATGCAGTTGGTGGCGAGGTATACACAACGGAAGCAAACGCAGACCCATGCTTTGAAGCGCTTGGGGCGCCTGCCTTTGTAACGACCGACGGCGACAGCCTGATGGAAGGCCATAATCTCGGCACCGGCAACATGTGGCATTCGCCGGCTGATGTTGGGCCTACGGGCAATCGAAACGCTGATCCGTTCTACAAGGCGCTTCCGTCACTTCCTGGCGTAAATTATGAAAACGTCGCGGTTGGCGGGTCGACGTGGGCGAATCTGGTGTCTCGCCAAACGACTTGGGTCACTCGAGCAAAGTCTCACTCCGTGGTCATCATGTGCGGAGTCAACGATATTGTGAACGGGAGAACGTGGGCTCAAGTCGAGGCGGACATGAACACCTATCTGGCGACACTCGACGCTGGAACCAGGTTATTCCTCTGCGAAATGATCCCGTATCCAGGCACTGACGCGCAGGCCGCGACGATCCGTGACTGGAATGCCCGGTACGCCACCTGGTGCGACAACAATGGCGCGTTCTTGATTCCCGCGTGGGCGGCGATGGGGCAGCTTAGAGTTTCGACCGGGTTCAACGACACTCTGATAGCGGCTTACAACATCGGAGACGGACATCTCACGACCGCTGGCGTAAATGCGCTAGCAGGCCTAATTGCCGACGGCTTCCTTGCGAAGATTGTTTAACGGTGCAGGGCGGCCTTCGGGCCGCCTGCAACTCTAGAACTCGAACGTGTCAGGCCTGTAAGCGCGGCGAAACTCTGCGTCCCAAGGATCAAAGAATTTTTCGCCTTTGGGCAGCGGGGGCTTGATCGGCCGCTCGTCTTCGTCTCTGTTTTGGTTTTTCGAATCGTTCATAGCCACCTTCTACCGAGGTGACGCGGATGCGTCGACCGTCAGCCGAACACGAATCTGCGGCTATGGATAAAATGTGTGATTGGCGGGATGCCGCCCACTCCGCGCATGCGGAGGGAGCCATTCCCTCAAACGCGGGTCGCACTACATCGACTTTGTGGAGATAAGGTCGGAGTATAGCGCGACGATCAGGATGAGACGCGAGCGACAATCTGGATGAGATTCTTATGTCGCGGTTGGAGCGAAGTTATCATGTTGATTGTCGCTGGCAAGAGTTTCATCGTCTTCTGATTGCCGCTCCG